>CAYZZU010000027.1:0-33676 GCA_964483105.1 uncultured Nitrospirota bacterium | reverse complement strand
TCGTATCGCCCCTCCGCGAAAAGCGACGGGGTAAATGAAAAGAAAATGACCGCCAGTGCCACGGAATAGATGAATTTTCCTGACCTTGCCTTACTCATGATCAGTACCCCCTGCAAATGAAGATTGATGATTTGGATTTATTTGCCCATCCGGTTCAATTTCCGCCACAGTGTCGTCGTATCGATACCGAGAAGCCGGGCGGCCTTCTTTTTATTGCCATGAGTGATGTTCAGGACCTTCTTGATGTGCTCTGTTTCGATATACGCGAGTGTCCAGGCACGCTCATGGCAGGTCTTAAGCATGGACAATTCAAAGGGCAAGTCTTCCTTCCGGATGATTTCAGTCTCCGACACGGCCACCGCCCTTTCAATGGCGTTCTCCAGTTCCCTCACGTTACCGGGCCATGAATAGTGCATGAGCGCCTCCATGGCCTCATCCGACACCCTTCGAATCTTTTTGCCGATTTTTCTCGAAAATCTCGTCAGGAAGTGCCTCACCAGCAAGGGGATATCTTCCACCTTCTCCCGCAGGGGGGGCAAATCGATCCGGATCACATTTAATCGGTAATAAAGATCTTCACGAAACTGTCCAGCCTTGACGAGTTCCTGGAGCTGCCGATTCGTCGCGGCGATGATCCTCACATCCACACAAATCGACTTCGTCCCGCCCACTTTAAAGAAGGTACCGTTTTGTAAGGCCCGGAGCAGTTTGGCCTGGAGGTTCTTGCTCATGGCCTCGACCTCATCGAGAAAGATCGAGCCTCCGTCCGCCGATTCCAGGAGTCCTTGCTTGTCTCCACAGGCCCCGGTGAAGGCGCCCTTGACGTAACCGAAAAATTCCGACTCCAGGAGGGGCTCCGGAATCGCGGCACAATTGATGGTAACAAAGGGTTTATTCCTCCGGTTGCTGTTAAAATGGATAGCACGGGCGATCAGTTCCTTACCCGTTCCGCTCTCCCCGAAAATGAGGATACTACTGGGGACATCCGTAATCTTCCTGACCAGTGAGAGGATTTTCTTCATCTTTGCGCTGTCGGTGATAATCCCATGAAAGTCATCATACCGGGATTCCTGTTCCACCTTTCTGCGGGTGTCTTCAAAGAGCTGGGCGTTCTCGATCGCCAGACTCACGGGGACCGTCACAGTCCGCAGAAGTTCCAGCAGTTCAGGGTCCGGCTTGTAAGGAGCATGGGTGATTACGCATAGGACACCGACAACATTTCCCTTGGAAATCAACGGAAGCCCGGCGTAAAACTCCATTCCTTCCCGTTTCAGGGTATCCCGGGTAAATCTCGGATCGGAAGACGCCTTCTCCGGGATCAGAATTTCCCTGGCATATTGCGCGATCGTCCCGCACATACACTCCCCCACCCGGACCCGGTTCTCCGTGAGATCCCGAATCACCTCCTCGGAAAGATTCTGAAAGGAGACCGGGATCATTTCGAGTGTTTCATTATGGATCACGTAGATCACCCCCGAATCCGCTTCCATGAAGGCAATGATCTTCTCCAGTGCGTCATCCAGGATGGTCTTCAAATCCAGCGATTTACCGACCGTCAGGGCGACCTCATACAGGATGGAAAGCATTTTATTCTGTTTTTCCAGTTCCCGCAGGACCTCCGGAAAGTCCAGGGCATCCCACTCCGAAATCGTGATTCTATCTGTCATATCCAATGCTCACGTTGGTGAAAGAATACACGCTCATTGAATGTTTCGGCCTGAGTCGGTTCAGGGTTCTTTCTGTGGTGTTCGTTTCAGGGAGAATATGCCCCATGGGACGGGGTATAATTACCCATTCATCCGGCCCATGGGTCCGAAACTTCCCGTCTGTCTTGTTACGGGCGGAAGCCCCCTTCAACGGTGGAAATCCCCTGCCGATCCAGCGCCATCAAGGGGCTGGATCATGCATCCCCTTCCATAACCGCTTGATTCGTCGCTCGATCCATCTGAAGAGAAGAGTAACAGAAAACCACGGCATGAATCATGCACCCAACTTGAAACGAGTCGTCCGCGTACTTCTCCTGAGCAGACACTCACAACATGGCGCCCGAAACTCTTTTATGGTAATGTGAATGCAAATTAAATACCAATTGTCTCCGTGAGAATTCCCGTAAGGAGGATCATGCGGATCAGAATCGGACACCTTTCCACCTTTTATCACACCGCTGTCATCCTGATGGCGGACAGGAAAACACCGGACCGCCTCGGCGCGGAACCGGAGTGGAAACTCTTCGGCACCGGTCCGGCCATGGTAGAGGCCTTCCGACGGGGCGAACTCGACTTGGCCTATATCGGTCTTCCTCCGGCCATCATCGGCATCGCCTCCGGGGTCCCGATAACATGTATCGCGGGGGGGCACATGGAGGGGACAGTAATCATCGGCGGTCCGGAAGATCATGGAATGCCGGAGACCGAGGATCTGTTTCGTATCCTGAGCCAGTACCGGGGACGGAAAATCGGGGTCCCGGGCCGAGGTTCCATTCACGATGTGATCCTGACCGACTGTTTGAAGAGTTTCCGGTTGGCGGAAGAAATCGAGGTGGTCCATTTCCGGTGGGCGGATCAGATCATCGACGAGATCATTCAGGGCGGGATCGCCGCGGCATTCGGAACCCCGGCCCTCGCCGTGGCCCTGAAATGGTATGCCGGAGCGAAACAGCTCTGTCCACCCCGCAGGCTCTGGCCGCAGAATCCCAGTTATGGTATCCTGGTCCATCGTTCTTTCCCGGAAAAGGAGGAAGATCTGGTAGTGCGGTTCCTGACCCTGCACGAAAGGGCCACATCCCTTCTGAGAGAAGACCCGGTTTCCGCGGCCCGGATCATTTCCAGGTACGTGGGCTTCGTGGACCAGGCCTTTGTCCTCGAAACCCTGAATGTTTCCCCCTGCTATTGCGCTCAGCTTACGGAAGGGTACATCGCTTCGACCCTGCGGTTCATCAGAACGTTGCGGGAACTGGGCTACACGGACCGGTCCCCTTCCCGTGATGAAATCTTTGACCTCACTTGGATCCGGAAGGTACACGGCCCCGGAGACCACTACGGAAAGCGGACCCCGTAACGGCGTGAGGAGGATGGGAAAACAGTACAAATATTCAAGGAGGATCCCGATGTCCGAAAAGAAAAAGCCGCTGCCTGCGCCGCCGGATTCCCCGTTCAGTCCGAAAAAGCGGTTCCGGAAATTTCGCAAACCCGAACCTCTCACCGCAGACGGGATGATCCAGGCTACGGCGGAGGGAAAGCTCGATTCCTACCTGGAACAGAGGTTTCAGGACAACGAACAGGCAAAGAACCTTGCAAGGCTGATGATAAACCTGACCGGGATGGCGCCTCCCGGGACTGCGACTCCGGAAGAGAACAGGAAGCAGGAAACCTCGGATTCTCAGGCCGTTCCCGGCGATGTACAGGAAGCCTCCCAATCCGGCAATGTCGGACAGCTGATTGAACTCCTCAAGCGCGAGCACGCGGAGCGGTCCAAAAGTTCGGCACCTCCTCCCCCGGCAGCAGAGAATCCAGGCGCGGGTACCACCGGAGGGGACATGGAGGAAAGGCAGACCTCTTTCGATCGGAAGACCCTGGACCGGTTGATCCGGATCGCCTCTGAAAACAATGTGAGCGTCAACTGGGTGGTCGCGAGGGCGATCCAATTGTACGTGAGAGATTACGAACAGACGGGACGGATGTGAGCCGTTTCACCGCTGGCGCACACCCGGCGGGATCGGGATCATCGCACCGAAGAAACCATCATGAAGAGCACCATTGTCTGCGGCATGCTCGGTGCCGGGAAGACCAGCTTCATCCAGAACCAGCTCTCCCGACGGAGCGACAAGACCGTTGTGCTGGTAAACGACTTCGGCCGGATCGGCATCGACGGGGAGATCCTCTCCGTCGGCGGAATCCAAGTCAAGGAACTCCCCAGCGGATGTGTCTGCTGCACCCTGAAATTCGACCTGATCACCACCCTCGAAAAGATCCTCCGCGAATGGGAACCGGACCATCTTCTGATCGAACCGAGCGGGATCGCCTCCCCCTCCGGAGTCGTGGAAGCCCTCGAAACACTCCACCTGCAGCCGGTCACGGTGGTGGGGATCATCGATGTCACGGAATTTCTCGAGGCCCATGCCTCAGGGATGTACGGTACGTTTTTCCTGGATCAGGTCGTCACCTCCGATCTCCTCCTGATCAACAAGATCGATCTGGCAAATGAGGAACGGCTTCGTGAAACCCGGAAACTGCTCAGAACTCTCAATCCGCAGGCGTTCATCCTGTCGACGACGAGGGGGGTATTGAGGGATTTCCCTCCGGATTTCCCCTCCCTTGCCGCACAGCAGAAGACCCTCCCCCCGTACGGGGGACACCCCTTCGCCTGTGAAACCCTTTCCCTGCAAATCTCTCCCGGGATTTCCCAGGCTTTGCTGAAAAAACTTTTTACCGACCTGAAGGCGGGGCGCTACGGCATGGTCCTGCGGGCCAAGGCCCTGGCAGAGACCGACCGCGGCAACTTCCGCTTCGATCTCTCCCCTCACGGAATCGACTGCAACCCCTACCCTCACCCGGTCAGGACGAACCGTCTCGTCATCCTCGGAACGGAACTGCAGGAAATCCGGCTCCCGGACATTTCCTGACCTCATCGACTTCTCAACACGAATTTCTCAAGGCTGAAAACTCTCCCGAGCGTGATGGATCTAATCAGAAAGGTCAAAAGGATGATTTGTAACCACTCTGGTGTTCGGTTTGAACTCCGGACGGGCGATGCATTTACGACTGCAGAAACTTCTGAAACTTCCGCTTGATCTCCAGGGAATCGATTGGGATGTTGGGTACATCCGCATTCCCGGGAAGAGCCAGGATATGAACGAAGAGGGGAGACTTGTGGGGTTGCCGGAGTGCCTGGAGTAATTCATCGGGTGTGGCCACCTTCACGGTTTCCCGGATCCCGAATCCCCGCGCGACCAGTTCCAGATCCACGCAGGTTCCGGTCAGGGTGGGTTGATCCCCGGTCGATCCGTAGGACGCATTATCAACAGCCAGAATCGTCAGGTTCTCCGGCCGTACTGTCGCTACGGTGGCCAGGGTCCCCGGATTCATCAACAGACTCCCGTCTCCGTCCACCACAAAGACCTGCCGGTTCGTGGAAAGGGCAATTCCCAGCCCGATCGGCGTGGCCATCCCCATGCTGCCGAGCATATAGAAGTTGGAGGGCTGGGGAAGAATCTGATGAAGTTCCTTGGAGGGAATCCCCAGGTTACTGACTACGATATTCCCTTCCAGCAGGGGACGCAGAACCTCCAGAATTTCGTACCGGGTCAGGACCGGTTCCGGATTTCTCCGGCCTGATTCCACCTGAATGGTACCACACCGGGGCCGCCGAACCACGGAATCCACTTTCACCTCCGAGCCCTCCCACGTGGCCGGACTCAAAAGGAAGGCATGGATCCGGTTCTCTCGGTAGGCAGCGGTCAGTTCCAGGTCAACCTGATCCAGATCCTCCGGTCCCCCAATCACGGTATACCCGATCCCGGATGCCGAAAGGATGGAAGGAAGGGCCTTCCCCATGGGCACCTGCGCGTCGATACCCTCCTTGTAGACGCCCCTCCGGCTCACAAACAGAGCCAACGGCAACCCGTAGAATCCGGTCAGTGAAAGCAGGGCGTTCATCAGGTTTCCGACACCGGAACTCTGAATGATCATGGCCGGCCTCAGTCCGGCCAGGGCGGCTCCGGCGCAGATCCCCACCCCCTCTTCCTCACGCGTCAGGGGAATTCTGAAAAAATGCCGGTCGGCAAGTGCGATCAGGTTCCTGACCTTCCCACAGGGAAGCGTACAGAGAAGATCGCAACCGGACCGTTTCAGGACGTCAATGAAATTTTCTTCCGGGCAACGCACAACAACTCCTCGATCTCTTTTTCAGAAATCTCCTTGGAGACGGTCTTACCACTTACCGGATGGGCCCGTCCCTCCTTCCGGATTCCCTTTTCCCCACCCCCGGAGATATTCAGCAACACGACCTCTTCCGGAGAGATTTCCTGATCCTGAACTGCATGGACAAGCGCCGCCACGGCGACGGCCGCGGCAGGCACGATGTCGATTCCTTCCGCCCCTTCAAAGAGACGCTCCGCCTCCGAAATCTCCCGGTTGGTAACCCCGTGCATGCTTCCCCGGGTGGTCTGCAGGGCATCGAAAACCCCTCCCTGTATGGAATAGGCGGGATACCGGTTGGAAAGGACCCGGGTGGCAACCTCCCGAACCAGGTCAGGGGTAAGATCCTCGGGAGAGAGCGCCCTCTCTCCCCTGCTCCAGGCACGGAGCATGGGGGCGAAAGGGAGGTTCTGTGCCAGATGCAGCCGGGGGAGTTTTTCCCCGAACCGTCCATCCTTCAAGAACCGTTCCGACATTTCCCAGGCGGCAATCGCTCCGGTTCCACTTCCCACAGCCTGAATATAATGGTCCGGCAGATTCCCGATTGCTGAAACCGATTCAAGAAGAACCACCCCGAGTCCGTCCCGTTTCGCAACATTCTTCGCCCCTCCTTCAAAGGGCAGTCCCACGGTTCTGGAAATCCGACGAGCCAGGTCGATGGCATCGGCATAATCCCCATCCCGAATGATCACGGTAGGAACACCGGCGGAAGATTCCAGATACCACATATCCCGTATACACATGAGCGGGACAACGATGATCACCGGAAACCCGGTCCGGGCCGACAGATGGGCGAAAGCCCGGGCCGTATTGCCGGCCGAAGCCACCACGAGCCCCTCGCATCCGCTTTCTTTCGCATTCTGCAGGACCATGGCCGCCTCAAATTCCTTGAAGGTGCAGGTTGGAATCCGGGCGCCGATTTCAGGCCGGTAGCCGTTAAAGGCGATGTAGAGGTTTGAAAGGCCCAGCCTGGGTCCCAGACCACGGGAACGATATACCACGGGACCGGACACTGCAACACCCGGACGCCGCACGGGAAGCCAGTTAAATCTCCAGATTCCCTCCGAACCGGATTCCCGGAAGGAATCCTCATATTCCGTAACCAGCAGGGCGTCCCGGCAGTGTTCATTCATCGGGGAGGTACCCTCCGCGATCCGGGCGCCGCAGTTTCGACATTTTAGTGTATAGTCTTTCATCTCCGTCCGCTTCCGTTGGATCATCCGATCCGGTGAGAATCCCCATGGCGACCCGGTCCACCATCCCCCGCGGTCCCCATGAGATTCAGAAGCCACCTCTCCGCGCCGACCGTTCAGTCGAACCGGAGCCCATCCAGGAACTCCATGTGTACATCTTTCGGAACGGCCAGTCCCGCCTCCACCTCAAGGGTCTTGAGGATTCCCGCGGGCACGGGACAGGAGACATGCTTCAAAACCGCGGACGCCTTCCGGTAGACCGGATTATCCACAATCCGCTTGAAGGCATCCATCAAGGTCACACCAGGGAGTTCCGTACCCAGACGCCGCACCATCTCACATTGCGACTCCACTACCAGAGAGAAGTTCCTCCGGTCTTTTCGGGAAACGACCACTTTGGTGGAGAGCCCGCAAACCCCGGGATTGATGATTAACGTCGTCATCCTCTGATCTTCACCGGAACCCGCTCTTCTTCCATCCGGTTTTTCAGATGGGGAAACGGGTCTTTCATGTGCGGAAAGTGCATGGCCTTCATGAACTCCTTCTCGAAGGCGGGTTCCACGGCGATCTCCACAAACCGGACCCATCTCGCCTTCTCACGCGCCTCTTCCCTTTTTCCCCGATTCAGAAGGGCCATCCGCGCGCCGTCGCCCGCAGCATTCCCCACGGCATAGACCCGGTCTAAATCACAGTCCGGAAACATCCCCAGGACCAGGGCGGATTCCCGGTCGATATAACTGCCGAACGCTCCGGCCAGAACCACCCGGTCGAGTTTTTCAATTCCGATTTTTTCCATCATCAGCTTGGCGCCCGCATAAAGCGCGCCCTTGGCCAACTGCAGGGCGCGTACATCCCCCTGCGTAATGGTGATATCCGTACCGATCGAGGTCTCATCGGACCAGGCCAGCACATACTCCGGTTTTCCATCGGCATCCATGCGAACCCGCGGGGTCTCCAGATCCTTGACAAACTTGCCGGATCGATCGATGATACCCGCCTTGAACAGCTCGGCGATTCCATCGATGATGCCGGATCCGCAAAGCCCCTTCGCGTTCACATTTTCGACATGGGTATGCCAGTCGGCCTTTCCGATGACCTTGTACATCGGTTCCTTGGTCTCCGGATCGATCCGCACCTTTTCAATGGCACCGGGAGCCGCCCGCATACCGAATTTGATCTGGGCCCCTTCAAAGGCGGGACCTGTCGCACAGGATGTGGAATAAACCGCGTCCCGGTTTCCCAGGAGAAGTTCCCCGTTGGTTCCGATATCGATGATCAGGACATGATCTTCCGAATGGTAGGGTTCCTCCGCGATCAGGACCCCGACATTATCGGCTCCCACAAAACCCGCCTCCAGAGGAAGCACATGGATATAGGAACCCGGGTTGATCAAAACTCCCATGTCCCGAGCCTTCACGTCCAACGGTTCCTGGACGGCCGGGATAAAGGGTGAACGCCCGATATAGACCGGATTAAAACCGAGGAAAATATGGTGCATGGCGGTGTTGAAGACCACCGTCATATCCACGAGCGACTCGCCGCCGGGTCCGCCATTCGTCCGGATATCCGCCGTGATCTTGTCGATCAGTTCATTCAATCCCTGGATCAGGGCCTTCTGCATGACGGCCAATCCGTCTTTCTGCGTCATGGCGTAGGTAATCCTGGACATCACGTCCTCACCATAAGGGACCTGGGGGTTCATCATCGATTCGGTGTTCACGACCTTGCCTGTGTTCAGATCGCAGAGATAGGCGGCCACGGTGGTCGTTCCCACGTCAACGGCGATCCCGTACGATACATCCACAAAGCCGGGTTCCACCTTGACGACCTCTTTCCCGTTCCAGACGGAGACGGTCACCTTCCACTCCCCCTCCCGGAATCTGTCCTGAAGACCCCGTAACACCTCATAATCGATTTCGAGTCCTTCCAGACCGTACTCTTTCCTCAAAGACTCCCGCAATCGTTCCCAATCCCCTTTGGAAAGATCGTGAAGCGTGGGTTTTTGAAGCTCCACACAATATTTCTTCACGGCGGGATCCAGATCGATCCGGATATCCCGGGCGGCCTTTCGAACAATCTGTTTTCCGGCTCTCGATTTCTCCGGCACAAAAACCTTCACGTCCCCCAGCACCCTGGCGGCGCAGGCCAGGCGGATCTGCGGCCCGTCTTCCGGCTTGATGAACTTCCTTTCCACCTCGGAGAGGGGAGTGAGATGGGCCATCCTCGATTCCATGGCATCCTTCTCGAAGTATCCCTCCTCGATCCGGACCTTGCATTTCCCGCACGTTCCCTTACCACCACAGATCGACTCCAGATCCACGCCCAGCCGCTGAGCCGCCTCCAGAAGGGTCTTCCCCTCATCAATTTCACCCCGGCTCCCCGACGGCTGAAAGATTACTCTGTGTTTCACACTCATCCAATTTCCTCCACTTTTCCCGTCCATAGGGACAGATATTGATACAAAGGCCACAGTTGGGTCTTCCGCTCACCGATCGGGTCCGCCGTTTGTACTTCCGGCAGCGATCGGTATGAATCAGATCCGGAAAGGGATCGCTTCTCGACCAGGATTCACCGGTAATGGCCCCGGCGGGACAGTGTTGAACACAGAGGCTGCACTGCCCGCATCGGCTCCGCATCACGGGAGAATCCGGTCGCAAAGGCGCGTCCGTCAGAACCGTGGCCAGAGCAAGACGGGGGCCATACTTCCTGCTGATCAGGAGTCCATTCCTTCCGATCCAGCCAATCCCCGCGCACGTCGCCGCCATTTTGTGGTTCAGAAGCGGATACAGCCGGGAGATGAAGGTATCCCGGATCCGGTCCGAATCCGGTGGTATACAGAGATATCGGTAACCTCTCCGTTTTAAAAACAAGGCAGCCCGCTTCTGAAGACCTTTCAATTCAAGCAGGACATCCCCTCTGAGCTTTCCACGGATCCCGATGGAAAGGGCGCGGGACAAATGACGGATCTCCCCCTCCACGGAATCTTCAACGGAGGCAAACCCCACAACCGTCGCACCCGCCTTCAACAGGCTTTCCCTTAGAATGGATTCCATTATTCCTGATTGGCCTCGGCCTCTTCCTTCAGCTTCTTCAAAGCTCCGATCATATTGATCGCGTCCGCAAGCGCGTTCGTCGCGTCATCGGCATAACCGTCGGCCCCCCACTTGTCGGCCGCATCCTGCGATACCGGCGCACCACCGATCATGATCTTGACATTGGGATTCTTCGCCCGGATATCCTGGATGACCTTCTGCATCCCCACCATCGTTGTGGTCATCATGGCCGACAGACAGACCAGATCGGAGTCGGTCTTGAGCTGTTCCTCCACAAACTTGTCCAGAGGCACATCGCGTCCGAGGTCATAGACGGTAAACCCGGCCACGTCAAACATCATTTTCACGATATTCTTCCCGATATCATGAACGTCTCCTTCCACCGTACCGATCACGACGGCCCCCTTCACGCCCATATCGATCTTCTGAACATGGGGTTTCAGGATGTCCAGACCGGCATAGAGGGCATCCGCGCACATCAGCAGTTCCGGAACAAAATATTCCTGCGCTTCAAAAAGCCGACCGACCTCCTGCATCCCGCTGACCAGACCATCAAAAATGGCGTCGTTGGGGTTCACCCCCTCATCCAGGGCTTCCTGGGCGCCCTCCTTGGCCGCGTCTTCATCATACTCGATCACTGCGCTCCTGAGTTTCTCCAGGATCTCCTTCGTCTTTTCTTCGGATGCCATTTTTACCCCCTATACTCTCGAATTGTATCCATCATCGCCTTGAAATTTTCAGGCGGGACCGTCGGCCAGATGTCACAACCGGGCCAGACCGCGCTGACCCCGTCATCCAGGCATTGTTTCATCGTCTCACGGACCGTTTCCACATCTCCCGAAACCAGCACATTGTAGGGATCATAATTGCCAAAGATCAGCGTATCGCTCCCGAGCTTCTTCCGGGTCTCCACCACATCGTTTTTCTGATCCACGCTGATGGCACCGGCTCCGGTTTCAGTCATAAAACCCGCAATATCGTTGGTCTTTCCACAGATATGCAGGACACTCGGGACATGAATCTGATCAAAAACACTCTTTAACGGCGGGAAAATCAGCTTTTTAAAGAGCCTCGGGCTCAGAACATCCGACGTGGCGCCCATCTCCCGGACTGTCAGGTAATCCACTCCGGCCCTTTCATACTCCGCCGCGACCGCCACGATAACGCAGGTCAGATCCTGCAGGAGTTTCGACACCTTGTCCGGTTTCTTGAAAGAAAGTTTCAAGAGGTCGTTCAATTCCATGATCTGCCCCGCCAGGGTAAACGGCCCAAGCAGGTAGGACCCCACAGGGACCCGGTCCTGGACGATCTCTCTGGCCAGCCCGATCGCCTCCCGCATGAGCGGGATCCGTCCCCGCCCGATCAGGTCCCCGGGGATGGCAATCTCCATCTCGTCCTCGTTATGGATCAGTTTCTCCTTGATGGTCGGGTAGAGCAACCCGTCGGAGTGCGCGTAGGTATTGATCCTGCAACCAAGCGCCTCCGCTTCCACGCACAGATCAAAGGGGAGCACACAGCAGTCGAAACCGAAAAGTTCCGGCGTCGTAGCCGCGGTTTCGGCCATCTGTTTCGCGTCCAGATGCACCTGGGCAAACTTGTATCCCAGCTTTTCCAGACCCTGGGTGGTAATATTCCCCATCCCGCTGAAACACGCGGGCCGATCCGTCTTCTCTCCCCGGAAGAGTTTCAGGACCCTTTCCTTTGAAGTCATTGTTTCACCCAAAACGTTTTCTCCTTTCACGCAAAATTTTCATCTCCCACGTTACTTTGCCACGGACTTTTTTCTCGCACCGCCGGTCACGACTTTCTCGATGAAATCCGGGAAATGTTTCCGGATGGGGAGATTTTCATTTTCCGCAATCCGGCCCGTTTCATCGTAAACCAGGGTGGAGAGGAGTATGTGAGCGGTCGCCACGGCGGGGAAAATCCTCGGCGCCGTTACGATCGGACCGTACAGATTGAAATCGCTCCAGAGGGCCGATGACATACCCTGCGCCACCGCATCCATGGATTGAAAACCGGCCAGTCCCCAGGCAGTCTTCGCTTCCTTCCACATGTGTGTTCCATTGGAATATGCGCTGCCGCACGCCAGACCCAGTTTTTCCTTGATCAACCGATTGGCAATCAGGGAAAAGGAAGTGGATGGAAGGTTCATGACCGACGTGTCCACCAGCACGGACTCAAACTCCCCGGCCCCCTGATCCAGAAGACGTTCCAGAGAGGTCAGCCGACCCTTCGGACTCTGATCGTTGTCATCAAAGGCCTGCAGGATCACGTGCCGAATCCCGAGATCCTGCAGCCTCTGCACCTGCCCCTTGATGTCCTTGTCCCAGGGTGTGATACTGTTGTATAGAAACTTGTCCTGCAATCCGAGTCGGGCTACATATTCGGTGGCCTTGGCCCTTTTTTCGGCGACCCACATATCAATCCCGAAGGGCATATCGGTCGTCTCCAGATAAAAATCGATATAGATCTTCGCCTCTTCCGGTGTGTTCGCCACCATGGCCACCATGGAGGGAATTCCCGTCGCAAGGCTTAATTCCTCCTGTGTTCTGATGAGCTCCGCGGCCTTTCCCCGGTCGAAGTTTCCCTTCCGGTCCTTCAGGACGCGGTCCTTGTTGTGAAACATGGAGGCAATCAGGAGCGGCGGACGCTCACCCGGTTGTCCCCCTACCTGAAATCCTCCGATCTGAAATACCTTCTGCTCTGTCGTGAACTGAAACATTCATTGCTCCCATTTTTCAGGCCTCATCCTGAAGGACCCCTCAAGATTCAAGGCGCATCTTCCCAGGAGGATGGGGGGGATACCCCCCCATCCGGCCGGTCTTAGTCAGTAAACGCCATGATCAAATCGGGGTTGCGGCAGATACTCCCATTCCTCCCCCTTCCGGAATTTGGCGTCGATATCAATACATTTCAGGGCATACTCGAACGCATAGGGAATCCCCGGCCCGCCGGGCACAAAACCGGCCAGAATCATCCCAACCGCCGCGGCTTCAAAAACCTGCTCGGAAGTCGCCCCGGCATTGATCGCGGGAACCACATGGACGATACAACGCGGCGAACAGTATGCGACTCCGCCTGACATGAACATCAATTCCTTCACCGCCTTGGAAAGCGCGCCGTCTCCGAAGATCGACGCATAAAAATCGGCGAAGGTCTTCCCCGGCTCCGGCGTCACGGTATTGATGATCTTGAACATCCTGGGGACAAATCCGCACTTTTCTTCCATATACCGGTTGACTTCTTCGACGGTCATCTTTTTTTCTTCAGACATGGCGGCTCTCCTCCCTTGCCGTCCGGCGCCTCCGGAATTCGAGGTCCGAACAAACATTTTTTTCAGTTCTTCCCAGAAACTTCCCATGACACTCTCCTCACCCAAACGCCCGGCGGTCGACCCCGGAGACTCATCGCGTCCAATCACCTCCTTTCTTCCTCATCAAAGCGTCCACTCTCTTGCGACCTGGATAAACTTCCGGACGTTTTCATAGGGTACAGTGGGCGGAATATCACAACCGGGCATCAGAATGAACCCCCCATCGGTACCCGCGGTCTCGATCACGTTCCGGCAAGCTTCTTCGACCTGCCGGACCGACCCCTGGAGCAGGACCCCCACCGGGTCCACATTCCCCGCGAAACACATCTTGCCGTGAAGGATCGCCTTGGCCTTCGCGATATCGGTTTTATGGTCCAGACTGATGCAGTCGGCTCCGGTCGCGGGCATGAGTTCAAGACGGTCACTCGTGTTTCCACAGATATGAACTAAAGTGTACGCCCCCGCGGCTTTGGCCCAGTTTGTGAATTTTTTCAGGGCGGGTACGGCGAACTTTTCAAACTGTTTCTTTGAAATCAGATCCCCCGACGCCGTCGGGTCGGCCAGAGTAATCACCTCCAGAACCTGATCCTCCACCAGCGGTTTATAAAGATGGATCAGAAGATCCGTGACAAAATCAATCGTCTGAAAAACAAAATCCGGTTTCTTGAAGGTAGCCTTCATCATGGTCTCTTCGCCGACCAGCCTCGCGGCCAGGGTAAAAGGCCCCCAGGCCGTCATCGTCACCACGTATTCATCACCAATCTTCTCCCGGGTCTGTCTCACCGCTTCCCGAACCACACCGATGACCTCGTCCCGGTCCAGGTATGATAACTCCAGCTTTTCCAGATCCTCCGGACCGTCGACCAGGTGCTCTCTGAGGTCGGGTGCACCCATCTCCCGGAACTTGATGGCCCCGCCCAATGCGGAGGCATGGAAGTTGTTGTAACCCGACCCGGCATACACGATATCGCAGAGCAATCTTTCAGCCGAGGCCACCAACATATCGGTCATCCTTGCAGCGTCCCGGGACAGTTCTTCGAAAGAAGAACCATAATCCTTGATGCTCCACATCCCGCCTCCGAACAGTGTTACGGGAACCCGCTCAGGCTTCCCCCCCTTGAAGGCCTCGATGATCATTTCCCTGGGTGTCATTGGCATCAGACTCTCCTTTCTGTGGTTTTGAATTCCTGAATATTCCGAATCACCCGACGAACCTCCTCCAGGTCGAGGGGCTTCCCGACCGTGACCGTGTTCTCCGAACCCGCAGGCTCACCCACAAGGAGTACCTCGGTATCGGCCGCGACGCTGTTGATCATCCGGGCGGCAGCCATGGCGGAAAGGCCGATACATTCCGAATCGATGATCACCACGGCATACCGTTTCCGGAAGGCCATCTGTACGGCGAGCGCCGTATGCTCCACCGGATCCACGGTGAAGCCATCCTCCCGCAGGACACCGGAAAGAGATTTCATCAGGATCGGGTCGTCTGTACAAACAAGAATTGCGTTCATGTCCAGACAATAAGCAAATCCCGTGCCATTGTCGTACTGGAGGGGTCTCCCCTGATATATGGGGCTGAATCAGAATGAAGCAGCAGGATTCATGGTAGGATGGTGTAATAATCCCCCACGTGGAGGGGAAAAATTACTCAGACTCACGGCATCGGACCGGCACGGTCCTGCAGAAGGGACTCCCTGTCGTCCGGGAGAAGCGGGAAAGAAAGAAGCATCACGATTCAGGCGTCCACTCGATATGATACTTCTTGAGTTTCAGATAGAGGGTCTTGCGATTGATTCCCAGGATCTGGCTGGCCCGGGTCTGATTGCCGTTCGTTTCCCGCAGCACCTTCTCGATATAGTTCTTTTCCATCTCTTCAAGCATCGGGAAAGAATTCTCCGGCACCGGGGCCTTCCCGCTGATGATGGAAAGGTCCTCGGGCCCGATCTCCTCTGAATCACAAAGGATCACGGCACGCTCCATCTCGTTCTCCAGTTCCCGGACGTTACCGGGCCATACATAACTCCGGAGAAACTTCAGAGCCTCCTCCCGGATGCCCGAGACTGGCTTGGCGACCTTTTGGGAATATTTCTCAACAAAGAACCGCGCCAGTTCCGCGATGTCCTTTCTCCTCTCCCGCAACGGAGGAACGTTGATATTGATCACATTCAGACGATAAAAGAGATCCTCCCGGAATTTCCCCCCTTCGACATGTTCCTTGAGATCACGGTTGGTTGCCGCGATCACCCGGACATCCACCTTGAGGGTCTTGTTCCCTCCCACACGGCGGAATTCACCGGAATCAAGGAAACGAAGCAGTTTCGCCTGCAACCCGATCGGCATCTCCGCAATCTCGTCGAGAAAAAGGGTCCCTTTGTCCGCCACCTCGACGATTCCGTACTTCGCCTGATGGGCGTTGGTAAAGGCACCCTTCTCATGGCCGAAAAGCTCCGACTCCATTAAATTTTCCGAAAGGGTCGCGCAATTCAAGGCGATAAAAGGAAGGGATTGCCTCAGGCTGTGCTGCCAGATCGTGTTGGCTACAAGCTCCTTGCCCGTGCCGCTCTCTCCCTGAATCAGGACCGTGGAATCCGTCGGGGCGATCTTGCGGATCAGGGTCAGAAGCTCCCGGATCTGCCGGCTTCCGCCGCGCAGCTTGACCGGAGATTCCTTGCGGATCAACCCCTGTTGCAAAAGCCGATTCTTGAAACGAAGTTTCCCGTATTCACAGGCACGGTTGATGACGATCTCCAGTTCGTCCAGCTTGTACGGTTTCGTGAGATAGTCATAGGCCCCGTTCTTCATGGCCTCCACCGCGGTCTCGATC
This sequence comes from uncultured Nitrospirota bacterium, assembly GCA_964483105.1. Classification (GTDB taxonomy): domain Bacteria; phylum CG2-30-53-67; class CG2-30-53-67; order CG2-30-53-67; family CG2-30-53-67; genus CAYZZU01. Next base: position 17,375 of record CAYZZU010000027.1, on the reverse strand, counting down.
GTGGCCTTTCCGGTCAGGACAATCACCGGAGGCGCCGACGGATCCTTCTGAAGAGTCTTCATGACCGAGACCCCGTCGAGCCCCGGCATGAGAATGTCCAGAAGAACAACATGATAGTTGTTCTCCCGCAGCATCCGGAGAGCCTCATTCCCTTCCGCGGCCACCTCCACGTCAAACCCTTTCCGCGTCAGTTCCTTCTTCAGAAGCCTGCGGAAAGGCTCTTCGTCATCCACAACAAGCAATCTGGCCATGTGCTCCCTTCGCCGGAAGTTTGATGATAAACGTCGTTCCTTCCCCCACGGTACTCTTCACATCGATCATTCCACCGTGCTCCTCGGCAATCTTGTGACAGATCGCCAGTCCCAGTCCCGTCCCTTCCCCGATCGGTTTCGTAGTGAAAAAAGGATCAAAAATCCTGCCGATAATCTCCGGAGGAATCCCGGAACCGTTGTCGCGAATCACAACCTGAATCCTCCTGTCCTCCCGCCCTCCTTCCGTCTCATCCAGTCCGGAGATAATTTCAATGCTGCCTCCCTCCGGAGTATGATACATGGAGTTGATGATGATATTCATGAAAAGCTGGCGGAGACTGCCCGGTTCGGCGTAAATCTTCGGGATATCCCGTTTCAACCTGGGTTTGATATGGTGGTGAAGTCGTTTGGCCTTATGGTTCACCAGGAGGATAACCTCCTTGATCAGTTCATTCACATCCAGTTCCCTGGCCTTGACCCGGTGTGGTCCGGAAAACTCCAGGAGGCTTCCAAGGATCTCCTTGCACCGGAAGATCTCCTGATGGATGGTCTCCAGATATTCCGGGAAATCCTCAAATTCCCTGACGTTGAGGAGATCCCGATCCTTGGCGCGGTCCAGGAGCGCCTCGGCGTATCCCGCAATAATTCCGAGGGGATTATTGATCTCATGGGCAATCCCCGCCACCAGAGTTCCGAGAGAAGCGAGCTTGTCGGCCCGGACCAGTTGCTCTTCCAGTCTTTTCCGGGTCGTAACATCCTTCAGATAATGGACAATGGCGTACAACCTGCCCTCTTCATCAATTAACGGATAGGCCCAGAAATGAAAGATGCTCCCATCCTCCCCTTTGAGCTCCAGAAAGGTCTGCCGCCTGGTCAGTAGAGTCTCGCCGCAGAGGCATCCCGCAGTAGGAATACCGATCCGCTTCAGCAGTTTTGCACATCGTTCCCCCGTTACCTCCGGCAAGGAAAGGCCGGCGTACTTGAGAAGAGCCCGATTGGCCCGGATCACCTGTTGTTTGAGATCCTCAATCCACACCATGTCCGTAATGGCGTCAAAAGTCCTTTCCCACTCCTTCTTCTCTTTGGAAATTTCCTCGAAGAGGAGGGCATTCTCCAGGGCGATGGAGATATGCTTCGCCACCGGGCGTAAGAACTGAAGATCCCGCTCGGAATATTTATCCCGCTGAGTACTGTCGAGATTAAAAACCCCGAGCATCCGGTCCTTGTACAGGGGGATGCTCACCGTCGAACGAATCCCGTCGTCACGCAGCTTCCGATCATGCCGGAACCGGATCTCTTCCCCCAGATCCCGATTGATCCAGGGACGGTTGTGTCTCACCACCCATCCCGCGCTGGTTCCCTCGATCGGCGCGCGGATTCCCTTGGGCAATACCGTTTCCATCTGGGTATCCAGAGCAAAGATTGTCAGACAGTCCTCTTTCTCATCATAAAGAAGAAGACTGGCCCGGTCATATTTTACAAAATGACGGATCTCGGAGACCATGATCCGGAAGACCGTACCGATACTCAGGCTCGAATTGATCATGCTGCTCAACTCATTGGTCAACTCGATCTGGCGCATCTTCTCCTGCAGTTCCTTGATCAACTCCGAGTTTTCAATGGCCACCCCCAGCTGGCTGCCCAAAGTGGAGAAAAGCTGCATATCCATGGAAGTAAACCTGGAGGGAGCACGGCTGGCGACAGCGAATACTCCCCGGACCACCCCTTTCGAAGAAATCGGAACGGCGGCAATGCTCTCAATCCCTAAAAGTTCGGCTCTCAGATTCGTCACCCGCGGATCCTCGGAAGCCCGATCCACCAGAAGCGGCCTGCCTGAGCTTAAGACCCGTCCGCTCAGCCCTTCACCGGATCGCAGGGTTTCAATCTCCCGGAGATCCTCCCGGCTGCAACCGGCATGGGCCTTCAGATAGAGATTGCCGGTTCGTGCATCCCGGAGATGGATCAATGCCATCTCCCCTCCCATCATAGAGGGAAGGGTCTCGATCGATTCACGGATGATCGTATCCCGATTGAAATTCTTATTCAGAATCCCGGCGAAGGTATTAAAGATGGAGAGTTCCTTGGTCCGCTGCGACGCTCGGAGCTGCAGCCGTTTCCGGTCGGAAACATCCTGGATGACCGCCAGTTTGAAACCGCCTTCCTTCGAGGGAACAACGGAAACACCGGCGACGAAGCGATCCCCGTTTTTCTTTCTGCCGGTCATCTCGGAGAGCCCTTCCACCGCGTTCCCCATTCCGGAGGAAGCGGGCGGAACCGACGGACTGTAAACGCCTCCCATCACAGGGGTCCCCCCCTGCGTCGTCATGATATCGCAAAGGCCCTTCCCCGACAGATCGTCCCGAGTGTACTGGAAAAGACGACAGGCGGAATCATTGGTTGAAACCACCCGGTCTCTCGCATCCAGCATCAACACCGGAATGTTCAGGGAATCCAGAAACACGAGAATTTCTTCCGAAGACGTGTTCGACAGCATAAGCGGTTCCGGAAAATACGCTTCCGATCCGGCAGGGCATGTATCTCGCGACGGCGGTCAGGAAGGAGGATATCGACAGTTCTATCCTCGAGTCATCGTGTACTCCAGCACCGGATGATGGTCCAGAGTATGGTGAAGGGTACAGCCCCTGCAGACGGCCAGAAGCGGCTCCTCTTTGTCTTCCGGGAATCCGTCGGGAAGATGGAGGGTCATTCGGACCGTTCCGATACGATAGGGCTTCTTTTCAACCTCCCAGTCCGCCTCCACTCGGAACCCACGGGTCGGGATCTGGTTCCTCTCCATGTAATGAACCGCGTAATAGGCCGCGCAACCTGCCAGGGAGGCGACGAACAGTTCCACCGGGTCCATTCCCCGACCGGTCCCTCCTTCGGAGACCGGTTGATCAATGACCACCTGATGCCGACCGGTTTCAGCGACGAAACGGTATTTCTCTTCCAGACGAACTTCCATGGACATGACATCCCCCCTTACCTGAAACGGAAGAGTTTCTCCAGTGGTTTCAGGAGTTCCTCTGCTCCGGGACCCAGTTTCTTTTTCAGGTCGAGTTTGAGCTTCTCTTTCTTTTTCTCGACGGTCTGCCCGATCTGCCCCCTGACCAGGGCCTGGAGGTCTACGGTCACTTTGGGATGGGAGACGTTCCCCGTCACCCGGAAAGGAATCACCTTCCTTCCCTTTGAATCGATCAGATAATAAGTGAATCTCTTCTTTCGGGATTCCCCCGTCTTCCGAAGAATCATCCGGGCCTTTAAATCCAGGTTACGGTCCCAATCCACCTCCCCGGAGGCGGAAAAGCCGTGATTCTTCGACGTGATCACCGCATCCAGAATCCGGGCCCTTCCGGAACCGATCCGGAAGAGACCTTTGAATTCCTCGAACGGAGTTCGATCCCGTTCAGCCATGGAGACCCCGAGTGCCCGCGCCAGCGCCGTAGGGGAAAGACCGTACCGGGAGCTCAAGGCTGAAAGAATCTCAGCCTCCAGATTGACATTCGTCAAGGCCCCTTTCTCAATCCTGAAATCCCCGTTCCCGGTCAGGTTTTTCCGAACAGAGTCGCCTTTCAACCCGGAACCTCTGAGCAGCAGATGAGCGTAAAACTCCCCTTCGGTCTTCTTCTCACCGGTATCGAACAGACGCTGAAGTTTTGTAAGATCCACCCGAGTTACCCGGACCTCCCCCTGATAAGCCGGCCGCTTCGGCCCGAGATCGATCTTCAGATCCGTAGTCATTTTCCCCTGTTCTCCGAAATTCGGAGAGGTCCAACGCAGAACCATCTTCATCTTCCCGGAAACCTCTCCCGAGACCCGGCCGTCCATCTGGATGGAACCGGCCAGATCCTTCCCTTCCAGTGCGGGCAGATAACGGCCCCAACCGGAGAGAGGGAAGGGATCGCTCCGGAGCGTAAGCGACAACTTCGGCCCCTTGAGAAGTCCGGATATCCAACCGTTGACCGAAAGGTTCCCCTCTCCCAGGGTCAGGTCCGCCTTCTTGATGTCCAGCCTCTCCCGCTCCAGGTTGAAGGTGACATCCTGGCGGAGTGATCCGGTCAGGTTCCTGACCGGATTTTTCCCGGTCTCCGTATCATGCAGAGTCAGATCTGAAAGCCGAACTCGTCCCGCGACTCTCAACCCCCCGGCAAGGTCCCCGGAAATATCCCATATCAGCGACAGGTCACCCTGCCGGACGGTAAAGGGGAGAGCCCCATCCAGAAGCTTCGCGATCCCGGAAAGAGGAGAATTCGGAACCGCCAGGTTCACGGTCATGGGGATCTCCGAAAGCTTCAATCCTTCTCCGACGGGACCGATGGTGCCGCTCATCTCCACATCTTCCGTATCCCGGCTCAGTCCAAAAGAAAGTGTAAAGGGGATCGGACTTGAAAGAGAGAGGTCTTTCACCGAAAGATTCAACCCATGAATCCGGATTTCTCTCCCGGCAGGGCGGGCTTTGGCATCGACATAGGTCAGAGTCCCCCCGGTCAGGATCAACCTTGAAACCAGAAAGCCCGAAAGGATCGAGGGGAGAGGAGCAACTTCTTCTTCCTTTGCTTTCCGGGGGGTCTGTCCCACACCGGCCTCATCGGTCCTTTGGAGAAGATCACTGAAATTGAATACCCCTTCGGGGTTCTTCTCGATCAAAAGACGGGGCTCCCGGAGAATCACCCGGTCTACCTCGATCCGCTTCCGAAGCAGAGGAAAGAATTTGACCCGGATCTGAAGACTCTTCAGAGTCATCATGGGTTCCGGACGAAATCCTTCGGCGTTGGCGACCGACACATCGGACAACCGAAGTCCGATTCCGGTAAAGAGGGTCAGGCGCAAATCCCCCAGAGTCACCTTCCGATGGATAGATTGGCTTATACCCGCCAGAAGAGGATCCTTATACCGATTGAGAAAAAACGGCGACAGCGCAACGAGTCCTCCCAGGAAGATCGCCAGAACCGTGAAAAGCCCCACCGACACGATCAGGATCTTTTTCATACCGGTTTTCCTTACGTCTTGAATCCCGGGCGCGGAGCCGCAGGCTACCCTTCCCCCTTGCTGACCTCAACATACTTCATCCGGAGGTCATAAAGAACGGCCTCGATGAATTGTTTCTCTTCCGGAGCCAGATTGCCCCGAGTCTTCTTTTCCAGCAGGGAGATAATATCCACGGTCTGTTTCGCCAGGGGCAGGTTTTTCTCGGTCTTCTTGGAAATCGGACTCGGGATCACCCCCAGATGCATCATGGCCGAGCTGCTCAGAGAAAGGATAAAGGAATTGAAGTCGATCTCAGGCAGTGCCCCGGGGCTTTCCCGCCGGGTCCTCTCCGTTTCAGGCGCCTTTTTCTCGTCCTCCCGTCCGATTGATGATTCGGGAACCTTCCGGTCGGCCTTCTCCTCCCCCTCATGGGTCTTTCTCTTGTCCACGAAAACAAAGCCCTTACTCTTTTTCTCTTCACCAGACATCATTCCCTCCTTGCCTGACTCAAACCGATGAGACCGGGAAATCCACTTCGGCCCACCAGCGGAAATCCAGATCCGGGAAGATCCCGTCCCGCCTTTCACAGCGTGTCACGAATTCCTCGTCATCGGCACTGATTTCTCCGTTTTGGGCCGCCTTCCCGACCAGCAGGGCCAGTCGCCTGAAGGCCTCCACATGTCCGGACACCCGAATCTCAGCATAGTCCCTCGCGCTCCAGGTGCTGATCAGGAAGGGCCAATCCGAACTTTCGAGGAGAAGCAGTTCCCGTCCGAGTTGATTCAGGATCCGGACCGGAAGGGGATCCCGGCACCCCCGGAACTCTCGCGCCAGTTCGACCATCCTGTCTTCGGCCTCGTAGATTCTCTTCCAGACCCATTCGGTCCATTCGTTCAACCAGATCCAGTGAAACCCTCCCTCCCCCCAGGATCCCTCGGGAAGGGTGATCACAGTGGCGCCGGAAGATTCCGAGAGATGGCGGGACCCTGTGGTCAGGTGGATCATCGGATCTTCATCCATTCTCTTTAAAACCTCGTAGAGCCATTCGGGCCCTTCAAACCACCAATGCCCGAAAAGCTCGGCGTCGTATGGGGCGGTCAGCAGCGGGTTGTCGACTCCCCGGGATCGGGCATCCGCTAAAACCTCCCGGACGAGACCTGTAAAATGTTCCGCCTGCTCTCTTACAATTCCCTCAATTCTTTCCGGTTCGTATATCTCCTTGCCGGACAGATCGGCTTCGGAATCCGTCACGCGCCAGTAACGGTTCCCGCCCGGGAAATGTTTTTTATGGAAGTCCAGATACCAGGGATTTCCGGGATAACCGTGCTTCCCGCTCCAGACCTGAACGCCGGTCTTCGGGTCCCGGGTCAGGACACAGACCGGACGTTTTTTCTCCACCCCGAAAGTGCCGACTCCATAGACCTGATACGGCGAGCGTTCCTCGTTCTCCCGAACGGCGGGATATTGATCCTCGAATCGCCCCCAGAGACGCTGGAGGGTTTCAAACCGGTCCAGATAAACACCCACCGCCTTTCCACCCCGCAGGAGGTGGGAATCGATAATAAAAAAATCAATCCCCTCTTCCCCCAGAAACTCCTCGATTCCTTTGCGGAGACACGCAGGTTCCTGCTTGTAGATCGAAAGAGGCCTCTTCCACTCATAACGGGGCCGATAAGCACATTCCGGAAGCCAGATCCCTCTCGGTCGCCGCTGAAAATAACGCTCGTAGGAGAGAACCGCCTGCCGGATCTGCGCCTGAACGCATTCATCCCGCCCGAGAAGCGGAAGATAACCGTGGGTTGCCGCACAGGTGATGATCTCAATGGCCCCCTGCTCCTGTAACTCACGGAAGGCTCCGACAAGATCCCGGCCGTACACATCGTTGAAAGCGGTAAGTCGGTCGCGGTAGATCGTCTCCCAGTGCAACGCGATCTCCCGGAGACGCCCTTCCCCGGTTCGGGCGAACTCCTCCTGGTCCTTCCGGGACGCGTCGATCCTGTTCCTGACATACTCCGGGAAGGTGGCCGCAAACTCGGCGGACGCGAGTTGTTCCGTCAGCACCGGCGTCAATCCAAGCGTCAGGCGGGGGGAGTGCCCCTCCCGGATCAGCCGGTGAAGCAGATCCAGAATCGGGAGATAGGTCCCCACGGCGGCTTCATGCAACCAGTCCATTCCATGGGGCCATACCCCGTGGGATAGTACATAGGGGAGATGGCAATGCAGAACAAAGGTAAAATTTCCAGCGCGCTGTTTCATCACAATCCTCCCATCACCGGTTCGGATCAGAAAGCAGCGGAGATACACCTTCCAACACGGGCCCTCTCATGATGGATTCGTAAAAAACTGTTTTATACCGCTCGTTCATGCTTCGACAAGCTTCAGAGCAGGGTGAGCCTGCCGAACCGCGCGAACGGAATATCGAGAGGTTACACCGTTCTCCCTGAGCAAGGCTCTCCTGAGTGTGTCGAAGGGCCTGTGCTGAGTATATCGAAGCATCGAAGGAGCAAGCCGGACTTCTTACGAAGCCATCTTCCATGGGGGGCAAATCAAACAGGGTGAAGCTCGAATCACTGCCTCTTTAAACGTTCCAAATCAATCTGCCGTTTGAAGACAAACCGCATGATTGAATCCCGAAGGCGGGTGTGAATATCGACAAATTCAATGCCGTATTCATACTCTCCCCCTCTTTTCCGCTTCTCGATCACCCCCCCGCGGACAACCCGGGCCGGGATGTCCTCCAGGTCTATCTCCTCGGAAAGAACAAAAAACAGGAGAAGCTCAGACCCCAGTGGCAACTCCTCCTCCGTCGACATCAGGATCCCCCCCGAACTGATATTCAGAATCTCGCCTGAAATGACACGTCTGGACCGCTCCTCACCCTGCCCGGGGGCGAACGCCGTTACGGGAAGCGTTACGGGAACCCGGAAGAACTTCCGCCTCTGCAGGCGGAGAATCTCGGAAGGCCTGGCAAGAATCATGAGGGCGACATTGTCCCGGGCGTATCCCGTCACCGTCGATTCAAAACCGTATCGCTGCCCTTTGTAAACGTAATAGACCCAACAATGGGTATGCACGGGTACCCGAAGTTTTGTGGGCATGGCAATCGCAATCCCATCGGAAAGGAATTGTTCCATCCGGCTCCGGTACTCTTCCAGAAACCTCGAATGATCAAAAGAAATTTCGAGCAGTTGATTCACCGTCAGGCAGGATTCAATCTCCTTGACAACATTGTGGAAGGATTGCATCGGCCGGATCTCTGAACGGTTGTCCGCACTGTCCCATCGGAAGGGAAAGACTCCAAAAACCTCAACTCCAAGTTTTTTCTACTATAATGAACTTATCCGATGAAGTCAATACGGAAAGAAATCAAAAGGCAAGCAGGATCCCCACGTGATCAAACATGATGAGCACGTACAAGATCAGGATCAGGGTGATCATGCTCCGAACGAATGTAAAATTTTTGTGGAGACAGAGCACAAAAATTCCCATGGCCGTCATCACGAACTTATAGGAAAAGAAAGCCTTATCCCCCACCTCGAGCAAAATCTTCATCACCGGGTTGGCCTCGTGGCCTCCCATGGAGACATAACGGTAGGTCAGGACGGAATCCGCGAGAGAGAGGAGCACGATCAGGAGAAGAACGACCAGCAGTCTGGTGTCGTAGAGGTCCACGTAGTAGTTGAACTGGGGGCTTGAGCTTCTCCGGTTATGCCTCCGTCTCCCCAGAAACGTGTACCGGCTGATTATCGGGGTCGGACGTCTCCTGCGGTCCGATCCGTCTCTCCTGTCCTCCGTTTCATCAGGCGAACCACCTATGGACTGTTGCAATCCGTCCTTATTCTGCATATTCTGTTTATAAAACTTGGAATCCAGATCAAATGAACAGAACATAACCTTTTTTAATATAATACACCAAAAAACAACCTGAATAAAGAATCTATTGGAGAAAAGTAGATTTTATAAGGAAAGAATATCAGACTTTTTTACCACAGGCCTTCCGGCCCTTCCACCAGCCACGCAGATTTTTTGGATCCTCCCGGGAAGTGTGCCGGTCCAAACTCTCCGAGGGATCTTCGAGTTCCATCTCCCACCAGGCTTTCGGGGTGGTCATACTGCAGGAGGAACCGCACTTGCAAGGATCGTAAATCTTGATCCACGAGGGAGAATCCGGGGTATGCACATAGATCCATCCGGGACCATGCGGGCGGGTCTTCAGCTCCCGGGTTCGCTCAGAGAGGAAGAAGGCGGCCTCATCACCCTCCGCCGTAAAAAGACTCTCTTTCCCCTGTTCCGGGGCGTGGATATACCAAGGCCCCAGCGATCGGACCTTCTCGATCAGTTCGTCCACCCTTTCCCATGTCAGCAGTCCGGTTAACACCCTGTTTTCTTTCATAAGAGAGACCCTATCATAAAAGATTCTCCTTTTCAAGACGTAACCGGTACACTTTCCGCAAAAAAATGGGGGCCTTCCCGGGAGAAGGTCCCCTGTCCTGAGCCAACCCGCCTGATCTCAGGTCATGCGCATTTGGAATATCCGCAGGAATGACAAACCACGCAACCGCTTTCCCTTTCCAGTGTATCGGTGCCGCCGCATTCCGGACAGACGTCCTTCTTCAAAGAAAGACGATCCATCCCGGAGGAAACCCCATTCCCTCCGTTATTCTTCAGGTACCGTCTCTCCAGAATCCTGGCAATGGCATCGGGGATGGAACGGACCAGACCGTCCTTCTGAAAGACGGGATAATCCCCCCCGATTCCCTTGAGCTGCCCCACAATACTTCGGACAGGCACTCCATGACGGAGCAGCAGAGAGACCAGCCGTCCGATCGCCTCGGTCTTGGCCATGGTGGATTGCCCGGATTTCCCGAACGTGGCGAAGAGTTCCATGGGACGTCCGTCGAGTTCGTTCACCGTAATGTAAAGCGTTCCGTGTCCCAGTTTCATCTTGGCGGTGAATCCCTCCAGCACCTCCGGACGGACCAGAGGTTTCTGGAGCAAAGGAATCGATTGTGACTGTTCGGAAGCCGGAGTCCCGGCATGGGAGGGATCCACACTCAGGGATTCCTCCTTCTCCTCCCCTTTCTTCTCTCCCAGGTTCAAAACCTGTTCCGCCTTACTCCCGTCCCGGTAGATAGTCACCCCCTTGCAGCCCGACTCGAAGGCCAGAAGATAGACCTGTTCCACATCCTTTGCAGTAGCCTGATGGGCAAAGTTCACGGTCTTGCTCACCGCATTATCCGTGAATCGCTGAAAGGCCGCCTGCATCCGGACGTGCCACTCAGGACTGATGTCATGGGCCGTAATAAACACATCGCGCACTTCCCTGGGAATTTCCGGCATCCCCTGAATCGTGCCTTCCTTCGCGATTTTCTCCATCAATTCCTCGGAATAAAAACCACGCCGGACGGCCTCCTGACGAAAGGCCTCGTTCACCTCGATCAGTTTGTCATGGTCCATGACATTCCGGTAATACGAGAGGGCGAAGAGGGGCTCGATCCCCGACGAACAGTCGGCAATAATCGAAAGGGTCCCGGTCGGAGCGATGGTCGTGGTTGTGGCATTCCTCACCTTCGGCATTCCCTTCCGGTTGTAGACGCTCTGTTTGAAGTTCGGGAAAACCCCCCGTTTCTTCGCCAGTTCCACCGAAGCGGAACGTGCCTTTTCCTGGATAAATCCCATGAGTTTCTCGGCCAGTTGAATGGCCTGTTCGGAATTGTAAGGAATCCGCAGGGTCACCAGCAGATCGGCCCACCCCATCACACCGAGCCCGATCTTCCGATTCCCCTTTACCATTTCGGTGATCTTTTCCATGGGGAATTTCGACATATCAATGACATTATCCAGGAAATTCACGGAGGTACGGATTACCCGCTCCAGCCGGTCATAATCCACCTCCGGGAAACCATCGGTATACTTGACCATCCTGGACAGATTGATGGAACCGAGGTTACAGGCCTCATAGGGAAGCAGAGGCTGCTCACCGCAGGGATTGGTCGATTCGATTTCTCCGAGTTTCGGCGTCGGGTTGTCCCGGTTCAGCCGATCGAGAAAGACAATCCCGGGATCCCCGCTCTTCCAGGATAAAGACACAATCTGATCAAAAACCTCCCGCGCCGGCAAGGTCCCGGTCACCTCCCGGTTACAGGGATCCACCAGTTCGTAGTCCTTGCCCTCCCTGACCGCCTGCATGAAGGATTCGGTGATCCCGACGGAAAGGTTGAAATTGTTCAGGCTCCCATCCTTCTCCTTGGCATGGATAAATTCCAGGATGTCCGGATGATCAATCCGCAGGATTCCCATATTGGCCCCGCGTCGCGTCCCTCCCTGTTTCACCTGTTCCGTAGCGGTATTGAAGATCCTCATAAACGATACCGGCCCTGAAGCCACCCCTCCGGTGGACCCGACCTGCGAATTTTTGCGCCGGATCCTGGAGAATGAGAACCCCGTCCCTCCCCCCGATTTATGAATCAGGGCCGCATGTTTCAACGAATCAAAGATCCCTTCCATGGAGTCCTCCACGGGAAGAACAAAACATGCGGAAAGCTGCTGCAGCTCCCTTCCGGCATTCATCAGGGTCGGTGAGTTCGGCAAAAATTCCCGGCTCGCCATCAGACGATAAAATCTGCGGGCCGTCTCCGGCACATTCGCGTCCTTGTCGTAGTTCATTTCGGCCTGGGCGATATTTCTCGCCACCCGAAGAAACATGTCCCGGGGCGTCTCGACAGGCTTCCCCGTCTCATCCTTTTTCAAATATCTCCGTTCCAGGACCCGCACGGCGTTCGGAGTCAACTTCAGGGACTCTTCCTTATCGACTTCCGGAACGGGAAAAACTCTCGGAGGGACCTTTTTGATCCCGTATTTCAGGAGCTTGGCCTCGATCATCTTTTCCATCACCGGATAAGTCAGGGGTTTGTCTTTGAACATGGAGAACTCTTCCTCAATATCCCGGCTGATCATATCCGCCATCTCCACATTCCCATGGTTTTCCCGGATCAGGGCGCTCTTGAAAAAGTTCCTGTCCCAGAAAAACGGAATCTCAGTGGATCTTCCGTTCAAAACCTCTCCGCCCGACTCCATCGCCATTCTACCAGCCATCTTGCCCCTCCTTCAGCTCTCTTTTCGCCACCCTTCTATCCGGCATGCAGCAAAAACGGCCTTCAACGAATCACAACTTTCGCACAGAAATCCGCTCATCCATGCACAGCATTCACACAGGATTTCCACAGAAACGCATAATGTTGTATATGGGTCATGACTTTACCACAATATTTAGTGATGTCAAGTTTTTTCTGGAGAGAGAAATCCTCCGGTACATATCGTGTTGAAAAATCGTATCTTTCCGGTCTCTCCGGGATACCTTCCGGCGGTAGAAATGTGCATATCGGCTCCGTAAAAGACCTCCGGATCTTCTCACACCCGTCAGGACACGTGGAGGCTCGTCGCCTCATTTCCGGAACTCCAAGACTATTTTTCCGATTCCTTCTGTGGGTCGTCTATGATATAAGTGATTCCATGCGTGCATTCGGAGAAACAGCTTAACCAGGGAGTGGAAAACATGGCCACACTATTTGATCCGATCACACTGGGCGGAATGCGCCTTCCGAACCGGGTCGTCCGGTCGGCAACCTATGAAAACCGCTGTAACGGGGAAGGCAAGGTAACGGAAGAGATGATCCGCTTTTACCGGGAATTAGCCGCGGGGGAGATCGGTATGATCATCACCGGCAATGCCATGGTCCATCCCTGGGGATTGACGGCTCCGAACGCACTGGGGATCTATAGCGATGAGCACCTCCCCGGCCTGACCCGTCTGGCAGAGACGCTGCATGAGAAGGGGAACCGTTGCGTGGTCCAGCTCTCCCACGGGGGACGACAGACCGTGCCGGACCTGATCGGCGGCCGGGAGGCAGTCGCCCCATCGGCCGTCTATTCCCGGGCCATGAAATACACACCGAAAGGGATGTCGACCCCAGAAATCCGTGAGGTGATCGAGGCCTTTGTCGCCGCCGCAGAACGGGCGCAGAAAGCCGGCTTCGACGGGATCCAGTTGCACGCAGCCCACGGGTATCTGCTCAGCAACTTCCTCTCGCCCTTCGCCAACACGCGAACCGATTCATACGGAGGTTCGACCGAAAAACGGACACGGATTGTGCTGGAAATCTTCGATCGGATCCAGGCCCGTTGCGGGAAGGAATTCCCCCAACTGATCAAACTCAACTCCGAGGAAGGGCTTCTCAACGGCCTGGACCTGGAAGAAGCCGCACGGGTGGTCAAACTCTTGGACACCAAGGGGTTTGCCGCCATTGAGATCAGCGGCGGGATCTACGAAACGGCCCTTTCGACACGGCCCAAAATCAAGGCACACGAAAACGAGGCGTACTTCCTGACAAACGCGGAACGGCTCAGGAAGGAGACGAAGATCCCTCTCATCCTGGTCGGTGGTATCCGTTCGCCGGAACGGATCAATGCAATCCTGGAATCGGGCGTCGCGCAGATGGTCTCCATGAGCCGCCCCTTCATCCGGGAGCCGGGGCTGCTCCGGAGATGGAAAGAAGGAGATTCGGCCCCCGCCCGCTGTATTTCCTGCAACCTCTGCCTGCGCAACGTGTTCGAAGGACCGGTGAAATGCCACCAGAAGGGAAAAACCGCATCCAACCTTTAAGACCCGCATCTTCAAATGTCGATGATCCATTCCACACGGAAATGGTTTGGTGTGGACTGCACTACTATTCCCAACCCCCTGAAACGGGATGGAGGATACCTGAGGTCGGACAAAAAAACCGGAAGAAGACTGATTGAAGTAAGCCGTGTGTCAGGAAGTTGGAATGGAGAGAAAAATAATCCGGGTGCTGCCACCGGTTGTCGGCATGGTTCTCTTTGGCGGCGCCCTGTGGGTCCTGCACCATGAACTGGCCCTGTACCATCTTGCCGATGTCCGGCGATATCTCCATGCCGTTCCTCTGAATGCCATGGTCTCCGCCGTGTCACTGACCCTGGTCAGCTACCTCGTCATGTCCGGCTACGACATCCTGGCCCTGCGTTCCATCCACCACCCCCTTCCGTATCGCAAGGTGACCTTGGCCTCTTTTATCGGTTATGCCTTCAGTAATAACATGGGTCTGTCCATGCTGGCAGGAGCCTCGGTCCGGTATACCCTCTATTCGGCCTGGGGCCTGAGTCCGTCCGAGATCGGCAAGGTCGTGGTGTTCTGTACTCTCACCCTTTGGCTCGGTTTTTGCTCCCTCTGCGGTGGATTGTTCGTCGCGGAGGCGGGGGCGATTCCCACCGGGCTTCATCTGGCTTCTTATTCCTTCAGACTACTGGGGCTGGGATTTTTACTCATCGTGACCGGCTACATTCTGCTCTGTGTCCGACACCGGAAACCGCTGGCCCTATCCGGTCGCAAGATCCATCTCCCCACGCCACGCTTCGTGGTGCCCCAGATCGTGCTGGCCGTGCTGGACTGGACTATAGCCGGGGGGGTGCTCTATGTGTTGTTGCCGACCGGTTCCGCGCTTTCCTATGCGGCTTTTCTCGTCATCTTTCTGCTTGCCCAACTGGCCGGGCTGGCAAGCCAGGTTCCGGGTGGGATCGGGGTCTTCGAAAGCGCGGTGCTCCTGCTGCTCAAACCCTTTTCCCCAGCCCCGGCAATCCTGGGTTCCCTGGTGATTTACCGGTTGACCTACTATCTACTGCCGCTGCTGCTTGCCGCGGTGCTGCTCGGAGGGGTGGGAATAGTTCGCCACAGGAGAAAGATACAGGGGGTGCTCCAGACCATTGACAGCGGAGTCTCCCTGCTGATCCCCTGGCTGTTTTCCCTGGTCGCCTTCGGTGGGGGTGTCATTCTGCTGTTTTCCGGCGCCACTCCGGCAATCTCACGGCGTCTTGCCCTGCTTGAACATTTTCTGCCCCTGGCGGTGGCTGAGGTCTCCCATTTTCTCGCCAGTCTCGCCGGGGCTGGTCTTCTCCTGCTGGCTCGTGGTCTGCAACGCCGCCTGGACGGGGCATACGTACTGACCCTGTTTCTACTCGGAGCCGGGATCGTTTTGTCGCTCATGAAGGGGCTCGATTATGAGGAGGCCCTCGTGCTGACCGTTATACTTACAGCCCTGCTCCCCTGTCGAAGATACTTCTACCGCAGGGCGGCCCTCCTGAGTCAGCCTTTCACTGTAGGCTGGATCATTTCGATCATGCTCGTGCTGGCAGCCACCGCCTGGATGGTCTTCTTTTCGTATAAACATGTGGAGTATTCCGAGGCGCTTTGGTGGCGCTTTGCCTTTATGGCTGACGCGCCACGTTCGTTGCGGGCCATGGTAGGGGCGGCTGCGGTTGTCGGTTTCTTCGCACTGGCCAGGTTGTTGCGGCCAAGGCCTCCTCTGGATTCGGCCCGGGAAGCAGTGGATATAACGCGGGTGGAAAGACTCGTCAGTCTCTCATTCAACTCGAACGCCCATCTTGCCCTGCTTGGTGATAAACGCTTTCTGTTCAGCCGCAGCGGTGGATCTTTTATCATGTACGGGGTCAGGGGAAGGAGCTGGGTTGCCATGGGCGACCCGGTCGGACCGGTGGATGAATGGCCCGAACTGATCTGGCGGTTTCAGGAGTTGAGTGACCTTCATAGCGGATGGCCGGTATTCTACGAGGTGGGGCACAGATATCTCAGGTATTATGTTGACATCGGCCTCATATTCTTCAAGCTTGGCGAGAAGGCCAGGGTACCCCTTACCAACTTTTCCCTTGCGGGACGATCGGCAAAGGGGTTTCGTTACACTTTGCACCGGCTTGAAAAGGATGGGTTCCGGTTTTCCGTCCTGCCTCGGGAAAAGGTCCCGGATTTGCTGCAAGTCCTAAGTGAGGTTTCCAACGCCTGGCTTGCCAGTAAGAATACCCGGGAAAAAGGGTTTTCCCTGGGCTTTTTCAAGCCGGCCTATCTTGCCCGTTTTCCGGTCGCCCTGGTAAGGAAGAATGAAAAGATCTGCGCCTTTGCAAACCTGTGGCAGGCTCCCGCAGGCGGTGAACTTTCCATAGACCTCATGCGGTACCGTCCGGAAGAAGGCCACGGCCTCATGGATTTTCTCTTCCTGCATCTCATGCTCTGGGGCAGAGAACGGGGATATCAGTGGTTCAATCTCGGCATGGCACCCCTTTCCGGGATTGTAAATCATCCCCTGGCGCCGCTCTGGAACCGGGTGGGTGCCTTTGTCTTTCAGCACGGCCAGCATTTTTATAATTTTGCCGGTTTGCGGCGGTACAAGGAGAAATTTCATCCGGTGTGGGAACCCTGTTTCCTTGCTGTGCCGGGCAGAGTGAAGCTCCTGCCCATCCTCGGCGATATCACCGCCCTGGTTTCCGGCACCAGGAGAGAGCGGACAGAGCCGCAGAACACGGGTGGGAAATGCGAGGGACAAACCGGGTAGTGTCAAGCACGGATTTCAGCAACTACTTTGTCGCTTTGATGAAGACTTGTCAAGATTCCATGGATATTGAAAGATTTGACAAAATGATAGCGCACGGTTCCAAACCCCGCTCAACCTTTCAGCCTCATTCTGTATACGACAAGTCCTGACAGACCGGAGCCGAGAAGGAGCAGTGGGCCGGGTTCCGGAACCGCCGTCATGGCCTCAGGGCCGGTGGAAAGATAGGCGTAATTGCCGGAAAATCCGGTCGTATCCACCCCGCTCAAGGAACCGTCCGGCAGGAGATGAACATTCCCTCCATACAGATCCCAGCCGTCCTTATCCTGGCCGATAAAACCTCCAGTTCCGAGAAGCCCGCCGGTAAAATCACCATTCGGTAACCCAACGATATTGTCGATCAACACGCCCGAATCTACAAACGGGTCCTCTAAATCAAATACCGCAAAGGCAAGGACCGCCTCCTGCCCTTGATAGGTCGGAGAGATGTCGACGGAACCCGACAGAACGCCTGTTTCCCAGGTAAAGAATGAACCGTGAGGTCCGGTGGCGCCCGTCCCTCCATGAATGAGGCTGAAACTGGAAGTCAAGACGTCTGCAATGTAATACACCTCCAAGGGGTCGCCGCCGGCGGCGGGGAGCAAGCCTGCTCCGAAGTAATCATTTACGACAGGGACAGGCGCTTCGAATGCACCTAATTCATCGGTAAGAAAATTATAATTGAAAGATATCGTGGTGCCTC
>CAYZZU010000026.1:0-35178 GCA_964483105.1 uncultured Nitrospirota bacterium | reverse complement strand
TTGCTGCCGCGTAGCGGCTTACTTGAACCAGTCGCTCGTGCGGACCGCCGACCCGAGCGTTGATTTTCGGAATTGCCGACCGGAAGTTTTCGGTTTCTTATTCCCGTGCGGCAACGTCGGCGGCCGCACGGCTCAGCCGTTAGCCAAAATAAATAACGCAAGTACAATGGGTTGGCCCATGGTGGAGACTTTTGCTTGACTCCCGGTGTTCTTGGGCGTATTCTTTATTTGAAGTCATACGTCAGAAGCAAAAAGGGGGGGGTAAGTCATGAATACCAAATTAACACTCAGGCTAGATGATAAATTAATTGAATCTGCAAAAGAATATTCGGCCAAAACAGGCAAGTCGGTATCTCGTATCGTTGCGGATTTATTTGAAATTATTAAAAATGAAAAGATAAAAAATGATATTGAGCTTCCCCCAACAGTACGTTCTCTCAAGGGGGCTCTAAAAGGAAAGGGAGTTTACGAAAAAGATTATAAAGAACATCTGGAAGAGAAATATTTATGAAAGTCCTCTTTGATATCAATGTGATATTGGATGTTCTTTTAGACCGAGAGCCCTTTGTTAATGATGCAGTATACTTGTTGTCAAAAGTAGAACTATCTGAAATAACAGGGTTTGTTTGCGCAACAACAGTAACAACAATCCATGATCTCGCCACTAAAGCCTTGGGTGCCAACGCTGCCTCGCGTCACGTAGATGCACTTTTGGCTCTCTTTGTTATAGCTCCTGTAAATCGTTTGGTTCTTGAAGGGGCTGCAAAATCAAAATTCAAAGATTTTGAGGACGCAGTTCTTCATGAGTCAGCTATTCATGCAGGAGTGGAATATATTGTAACAAGAAACAGCATAGATTTTAAAAGATCTCAACTGCCAGTATTTGAGCCACGAGAGTTTATTAACGCTTTAGAATCATTAAAAAATAATGGCTAACAATGAACAATGCGCTGCACCTGATCGCTATTCCGCTGCGCTTCATAGCGGCAGGTGAGTTTGGTCGTTGTCGTGCTGAGGCAAGCTCGGCGTATCTTGCGGGGTGGAAGTCCCTGTCGGGCAAGGGGTAGCCACCCACCCGTATCGAGTCTTGCGCCTGCGGCGGAGTCAACAGCGGGATGGAAAAGGGAAAAGGGAAAAAGAGATGGGAACCGAGAAGTGGTTCCGGTTTATTAGTGATCCATAGTATACCTTGGAAATTAAGCTTGATTTCCAAGGTATACTATGGAATATTATGAATATATGAAAAGACAGATAGAAAAAACACTCCTCTCCCGTCTTGGCACATGGCGTTCGGTTGCCCTTTTGGGTTCCCGGCAGGTCGGTAAATCCTATCTTTTAAAAGAGATCCTCAAACACCATCCGGGCACTCTTCTCTCCTTGGATGATCCCCTTGAGCGAGTAGAGGCGGCAAAGGACCCGCTGAGGTATCTGGAAGATCGCTATCAGCCCGGACACTTTCTGTTTATTGATGAAGCGGCCAGGGTGCCGGAAATTTTCAGCGCCGTCAAAATCCTTGTTGATCGCTATGATCCGGAGCCGACGGGGATCTGCCTTGCCAACTCAGGAAACTATCTGTTACTCCGTAGGATCAGAGAGTCGCTCGCCGGTAGGGTTAGTCTTCTATCCATCTATCCTTTTTCCTGGCAGGAGTTGGCCGGCTACAATCAAGACCCGGGTCTTGTGACAATGATCAACCATGGTCTGCCTTCTGGAATTTCCCCTCCTTCCTCGTTGGTAGAGACAAACCGGCTCAGGCAAGAGAGAATGCTTTGGGGAGGTTATCCCACCCCGTCGCTGCTTGCCGACAGGGATGCTCGCATGATCTGGAGCAGCGATTATATCCGGACCTATATTCTTCCCTTGGTGGTTGAACAGTTCAGGATTCGTGACGTGACGGCCTTTGAGCAAGCCGCACAAATCCTCTTCACCCAGAATGGACAATTCTTTAATGCCAGCAGATTAGCCCAATTTATTGGAGTGAGCCAGCCGACCGCGGCCGACTACACGCGCCAGTTGCAGGCAATGATGGTTGTCGATCTGGTCAATGTTTTTTTCAGGAGCCCGATGAGACGTCTGGTGAAACAGGCAAAGCTCTATGTGACTGACCCCCTTTTGTTGCATCAACCTCTTGGGACAAACTTTTCTCTCCAATCCGCAATCGACCGCGGGCTTATCGGACCTCTTTATGAGACCTTTGTCTTTAACGAGATCAAGAAGACCCTGGCAAATTACGATG
Source organism: uncultured Nitrospirota bacterium (assembly GCA_964483105.1). Classification (GTDB taxonomy): domain Bacteria; phylum CG2-30-53-67; class CG2-30-53-67; order CG2-30-53-67; family CG2-30-53-67; genus CAYZZU01. The sequence goes on along the minus strand of CAYZZU010000026.1, from coordinate 32,942 downwards.
TCCATGGCGAATGTTTCACCTGGAGAACCCAGGATGGAGCTGAGGTTGACATTATATTGTCAACAACGGGTGGAATCATTCCTTTTGAAGTAAAATGGTCCGCCAACCCCTCCCGCAGAGATGCGTCGGGATTGCATTCGTTTTTATCGAGTCAATCGGACACGGAAAATGGCTTCATCATTTATCCGGGTGAGAGGATAAAAAAAATCACAGAGCACGTACTTGCGGTCCCAGACTGGTGGTTGTTCGGCTGTTATTAATTCCGGCCCCTGTGTCAAATTTCCCCCTCACCTCAATCCCGGGGAGGGAGAGGAAGTCTTCCAAGGATTTCCCATTCCAATGTTCTGGGAGGTCTTCCGGAAGTGCCATCTATGATTTCAGATTTTGAAACCCCGCTAGTGGTCAAGGGCACAGGATACCTATAGGAAAGAGGCAGGCTGAAATGAGCTTCCGTTTCTGGAGAAGAATCAAGATCGCCCCCGGTGTGACGCTGAATCTGAGCAAGTCGGGCGGGTCTTTCTCGTTCGGGCCCCGGGGTGCGAAGTTCACCGTCGGTTCCCGGGGCAAACGGGCCACGGTGGGCATTCCGGGAACGGGGCTCTTTTATACAAAGACCCTTCCTGGTGGAAACTTACCAGCGACTTGCGAGAGGGGAAGATGCCATTGCGGCGCTGAAACGGTTGAGAAGGCTCGAACCTGATGACGTGGTGGTCAAGCTTTCCCTTGCGGAACTCCTTCTTGACGCCCGACGGAATGAGAAATCGGCCTGCCAAAAGGTGGTTCAGTTGGCCGAGGGGGTCGAGAACGAATCCCCTCTCCATGCCGCCCTCATGCTTTACAAGGCAAGGGCTCTCCGTCAACTCGGCCTTGCCACTGCCGCCCGGGATACGTTGACCGCCGCCCTGCGCCGGAAGAAGGATCGGCCCGGGGAACTGCTCCATGCCCTCCGGTACGAGCGGGTCCTGACCTACGAGGATCTGGGGCAGAAGGCCCGCGCCCGGGCTGATCTTGAGAGGATCTATGGCGAGGTGCCGGAATACCGGGATGTGGCAAAGCGCCTGGGGGTGGACTGATCTTTCAATTGTTAACGATGAATGGACCATCGATGTGAAGCATGACAATCTCGTTTACCAGTCCAAGACCACGCTTTACGGAATCGAACCGGCGATCTGGCGAAGAATCCAGGTGCCTGCAAAATTCCTTCTGGGATCTCCATGTCGCGATCCAGGATGCCATGGGTTGACTGGATTGCCATCTCCATGAATTCCGATTTATAAATCCTCGCGTTAGAAAGTATTGATGAGAATCGGCATTCCCGATGACGATTTTGACGAACTGGATATTTTCCCTGGATGGGAAATATCGATTCAGGATTATTTCAAACAGCCTGGAGAGTCCTGTGAGTACCTGTACGATTTTGGCAACAGTGGGCGACATGATATTCAGCTTGAGGGAATCCTCCTGAAATGGAAGAGGCGCCGGTATCCCCGATGCCTGGCAGGGGAAAGGGGAGCGGGCCTGCCCCAAGGAAGACTGCGATGGAATTCAGGGTTACGAGAATCAGAGAGACGTACAGTCTTGTTGAAAAATCACGCTGGTTCGGTAGGCGCTTTGGAAAGACTGAAAAGGAAAGGATTCCAATTCAATATAACCTTCCCAATGTGAAAATACTGAGGCCCAAATATCTCATCGTTCGTCATGATGGTTCGTAAATTCAATTGGGGGAATCCGCGCAGGAGGTCTGATATGGTCGATGTGATCGATTACAAGATTCATGGTGACGACATGCAGATTGTCGAGGTGGAACTCGACCCGGGCGAGACGGTACGCGCCGAGGCGGGCGCCATGATGTTCATGGAGGACGGGATCGAGATGCAGACTTCGGCTTCGGGCGGCCTGCTGGGGGGGCTCAAGCGCATGGTCACGGGGGAGAGCTTTTTTATAACTTCGTTTACCCATCGGGGAAAGGGTAAAAAACACGTGGCCTTCGGCGCGCCCTATCCCGGTAAGATCATTCCTCTCGACCTCGGGAGGTTCGGGGGGGGATTTCTCTGTCAGAAGGACGCCTTCCTGTGCGCGGCCCAGGGCATCGAGATTGAGGTGGCTTTTACCAGGAGGTTCGGAGCCGGTTTTTTCGGGGGGGAGGGGTTTATCCTCCAGAAGCTCCAGGGCGCCGGGATGGTTTTCATCCATGCCGGCGGGACGATTATCGAGCGTGATCTGGCGCCGGGTGAGTCCGTGCGGGTCGATACCGGTTGTCTCGTCGGTCTGGCGCCCGGCGTGGACTATGATATCCAGATGGTCGGGGGGTTCAAGAACGCGCTTTTCGGCGGGGAGGGGCTCTTCCTGGCAAAGCTCACGGGTCCCGGGAAGGTGTATCTGCAGAGCCTTCCGCTTTCGCGCCTGGTGGACCGCATTATGGCAGGCCGCGGCAGAGATACCGGTGAGCAGCGCGGGGGACTCTTCGGCCGCTTCCTGGACGATTGAGGAGGACGGCGATGAAACGCAGTCAAGGAGTCCGGATCGGCTTTGCTGTCGGACCGGACGCAGGGCTTGTCAATCATCGTTCGATTGCAATCAGATGGGGCGCCATTCCTCACCGGCAATTCGCCATTGGTTCTTTTCCTGGATCAGGAAAAGCCGTTTGATTCCTTTGTCCGCATGTCTTTCGGACCGGTACTTCTGGAGGAACGAGACGGTAAGATATTCCTTGTACCGGAGGATCCGGTAGGGTGTCAGTCGGATTGAAATCTTTCCGCTTCTCTTGAAAATCTTCCGCTTGTAGGTCCTCCATGCCTTGATCCCTCTCCCCTTGTGTGTGAATCCGGAGGCGTAAAATCCGATGAATCGGTCGAGGTCCCGGTCCTCCCAGCTTTTCTTCCAGGCGGAAACAAAATTCAGGATCCGCTTCCGGAGTTTCGTCTGTTCATCGATGCGTGCAAGGGGGATTTTGTCGTAGATGATGATCGGGGTGTCATTGGGGCGGATGATCCGGGCGAGTGTCTGAATGTCTTTGTTGCTGATTACGATACAGCCGAGGGTCTTGTTCGGCAGATAGGCGCGGAGTGGTTCGTTGGTGGCGTGAAGCCAGATACCGTTTCCGTCCCTGCCTTTCTTCCGGTCGAACAGGTTGGGATAGTCCAGTGGAAAGGCCAGTTTCCCGTATCGGGGGGGAAGGTCCCTCCCGGTCCGGATCCCAGTGAAGCGGTAGATTCCTTCCGGTGTTTTCTTGTCTCCTGGTCGGTGTTTCTCGCCGTGGTTTTCACCGGTAGAGCAGGCAAAGGATTGAAGCAGAACGATTCGTTCTTTCTGTTCCCGGTACAGACGGAGCATCTGGGTGGATTTGTCCACAAGCAGGGCGTAATCCTGATTTCCTTTCAATCTGACCAGCGGAGCGGGGATCTGTCGCGATTCCCGGCCTCTGGTTGCCGTCTTCTTGGTAGCCGATTGTGTGAGCCTGGCCTGGGTAATCTCCAGAATCTCTTTTTTGATCCGTTCCCGGTTCGGGTAGGTCTTAAGAATCGATTCGAACTCCTTGATGGCCTGCGGGTATTTCATGTCTGATTTCAAGGCCTGTCCGAGGGCGAAACGGGTTTCCGGACGATCCTTCAACCGGAGGGACCGTTGATAAGAGGCGATGGCTTCCTGATTTTTCCCGAGTCCCTGCTGGGCCTGTCCCAGTTCATAGTCCACGTCCGGAGTAGGATGAAGCGACGCCGCTCTTTTCAGAAGGTCCTCGGCTGTGGCATAGTCCCGGTCCCGGTTTTTGATACGGCCTGCGGCGAAGGCGGCCGCATCGTTCTCCGGGCTTCTGTCGAGAAGGGTCTTGTAGGCGATGAAGGCCTTCTTGAGTTTCCCCTGCTTCTCGAACAGGTCTCCCAGTGCGAGGTAGGCTCGGTCACTGTAGGATGGATCGAGCCGGAGGGCGGATTGAAATCTCTTCACTGCCTCTTCGTTGTGTCCCTCGATGCGGGACAGGATGCCGAGTTGATACTGGAATTCGGGATTTTCCGGATCGGATTCCAGGAGATGGCGCAGCCGGTTCCGGACTTTCCGGTTTTTTTCGGGATTGTCGCGAATGACCTCCAGGTATTCCTGGATCGACCGGGAAAGGTAAAGATCGGCGAGATTCAAATGGCCCTGTTTGTATTTTGAGTTCAGACGGATCGTTGTCTTGACTTCTTCGAGGGCGTCCCGGTAATTTCCGAGTTCCGCGTAGATTACCGCCAGGTTATTATGGGTTGCCGTGGATTCCGGGTTGATGGAGAGGACCTTTTCAAATGACCTGATGCTGCTTTTCAGCCGGTGAAGCTTATAGTAGGAGATTCCCATCGCGAAGTAGGCGTCTGCGAAGTTTTCTTTTTTTGTTGTGGCCTTGCGGAAAAATTCAAGGGCCTGGATGTGACGCCCCTCCTCCTGTAGTTTCTTCCCCCGCTGGAGAAGGGAGAAAACGGTTTCCGTGTTCTCGGCAAGAACGGGAGAGGAAAGAAAAATAAAGAGGGAGAAACAAAATGTTATAGAAAAAATATGGAGAAAAACGGAGCTGCCGATCCACTTTCTCATGGATTCTTCCCATCGTAAAAGGATGCGATACGGAATAGGGTGTAATGGGATATCATTCGATGATTTTCAGCATGGGAAACAAGATATTTCCAAAAATATCAAAGAGACAAAATGTTGTCAATAAAATCTTGTTGGCTATCATTACAGTTTGAAAGGTTTTTCCTTGCAACAAAATATGTGATATGATAATTTTCTAAATTCGAATTCGGCCCTATGGCCTGTCCCGAAGATCGGTTGATCGATACGGGTTATTCACGGTATGCCTGAACGCTCAGTGCGTAAAACCGATGTGGAAGTTGAGGTGTGCGTGGGGATAGCGTTATTCGGGAGGTAAGGAGGCGGGGGGTCTTTCCTTTTGATCAGGCCGTTTCGTTTGCAGAGGGTTCCCGGGGAGGAGGTGCCTTCACCGTTCTTCCGGTTTCCGGGAAAAACATCACACACATATCCGGATCCGACAGGCTCGGTGCGCGGAGATCGCGTGTCTGCGGAAATGAAGGGTATGGAGGTTGAACCAATGGGTAAGGAGGAATATCTATGCCGATCGTAACCATGAAAGAATTGCTGGAAGCGGGGGTCCATTTCGGGCACCAGACCAATCGTTGGAACCCGAAGATGAAGAAATTTATCTTCGGAGAACGGAACGGGATCTATATCCTTGATCTTCAGAAAACACTGCGCAATATCAAGGCCATCCACAGGGTGATTAAGGACATCGTCTCCGAAGGGCGCTCCATCCTGTTTGTCGGGACCAAGAAACAGGCACAGGAGTCGATCTCCGAGGAGGCCACCCGTTGTGGTATGTATTACATGAATCAAAGATGGCTGGGAGGGACTCTGACCAATTACAACACCATCAAGAACAGTATCGCGAAACTGAAGCGCTTTGAAAAGATGAAAGAGGATGGGACATACGACAGCTTTCACAAGAAAGAGGTCTTACGGTTTGAGAAGGAGCGGCTCAAGCTGGAGAAGTATTTGGGGGGGATCAAGGAAATGAACGGACTTCCCGGCGCTCTCTTTATAGTCGATCCGAAGAAGGAACGAATCGCCGTCCACGAAGCCAGGATCATGGGCATTCCGATCATTGCCATTGTGGACAGCAATTGTGATCCCGATGAAATCGATTACATCATCCCCGGAAACGACGATGCCATCCGTTCCATTCGACTCATCGCGTCCAAGATCGCCAACGCCGTCCTGGAGGTACGGAATGAAAAGGTCCCGGACGTTGAAGAGGAAATGTTGAAGGCGGCGGCCTCTGAGGTTCCATCCGAAGAGGCGGAGGTGAAGGCCCCCACCGCCGTGGCAGGGGAAGCGCAGGAATAGGAATCCAGCGTGTTATCGGATGCCGCAGCGGCGAGCCGGCATACCCCGCAGACAGATTTTTTATTGAGCCGTCATGCATGTTCAAGGAGGAAAAGAATGAGCAGTATCACAGCCGATCAGGTGAAGGAGCTACGGGCAAGAACCGGCGCCGGGATCATGGATTGTAAAAAGGCCCTTGGAGAAACCCAGGGCGATATGGAAGCCGCGATCGACTTTCTTCGGAAAAAAGGACTTTCCGCGGCGGCCAGGAAGGCCGGGAGGGTTGCCTCGGAAGGATTGGTCAGTTCTTATATTCATGCCGGCGGCAAGATCGGTGTGCTGGTTGAGGTGAATTGCGAGACCGATTTTGTCGCCCGCAACGAGGATTTCCAGAACCTGGTCCGGGATATCGCCATGCATATCGCTGCTGCGCGTCCCCTCTATCTGAAGAGAGAGGATGTTCCGACCGATGTGGTGGAGAGGGAGCGGAAGGTATACCTGGAACAGGCGCGTGAATCCGGGAAGCCGGAGAAGATCCTGGACAAGATTGTGGAAGGACGGATGGGGAAATTTTTCGGCGAGGTCTGTCTGATGGAACAGACCTTTGTCAAGGACACGGACCTATCGATCTCGGACCTGATTACCAACAGTATCGCCAAGATCGGAGAAAACATCCAGATCCGACGTTTTACGCGTTACGAACTCGGAGAGGGGATCGAAAAGAAAAAGGAAAACTTTGCGGAAGAGATCCAGGCGCAGCTTAAGGGGTAGGGATCTTTACTGTGAAGATCCGTCATTTGAGTCTGGTTTTTACTGAAAAGCCGTGAAGAGGTGTTCGACGGGGTAACGTATTGACCTACAAAAGGGTTCTTCTGAAGTTGAGTGGTGAGGCGCTCATGGGACCGAGGGAGTACGGGATTGATCCCGGTGTCCTTCAGGAAATCGCCTCTGAATTACGGGACGTGCAGGATCTGCACATTCAGATCGCCATTGTGATCGGTGGCGGGAATATCTTCCGGGGAATCTCCGGGGTGGCTCAGGGGATGGAACGCGCCACGGGGGACTACATGGGAATGTTGGCGACTATGCTGAACGCCCTGGCCCTTCAGAGCGCCCTGGAACAGGAGGGGGTCAAGACGCGCGTCCTTTCCGCCCTGGAGATGAAGTCCCTGGCGGAGCCGTACATCCGAAGACGAGCCACGCGGCACCTGGAAAAGGGGCGTGTTGTGATCTTCGGAGGGGGGACCGGCAATCCCTTCTTCACCACGGACACGGCCGCCGCCCTGCGTGCCATGGAAATCGGCGCCGATGTGATCCTGAAGGCGACCAAGGTGGATGGTGTCTATACGGCGGACCCGGTGAAGGTGAAGGATGCCAGGATGCTGTCCGAGGTAACCTACCTGGAGGTGTTGCAGCAGCGCCTTAAGGTAATGGATTCCACTGCCATCTCTCTGTGCATGGACAACGCCCTGCCGATTATCGTCTTCAGGATGACGCGGAAGGGGAATATCCGGAGAGTCCTTTTGGGAGAGAAAATCGGGACGAAAGTACAAGGAGGCTGACCATGACCAAGGAACTCATGACCCGGATCCGGGAGAAGATGGAAAAGTCCATTTCTGCTCTGAAGAGCGAGTTCGCCAGGGTCCGTACCGGAAGGGCATCCACTGGAATCCTGGATCATGTCTTGGTGGATTATTACGGGACCCCCACCCGTCTGAACCAGATGGCCACTCTCGCTGTTCCGGAGAGCCGGATGATTACCATCCAGCCCTGGGATATTTCCACTCTGCCCGCGATTGAGAAGGCCATTTTAAAATCGGATCTGGCGTTGACTCCCTCTAATGACGGAAAGATGATCCGGATCACGATCCCGGAGCTGACGGAGGAACGAAGACGCGAGATTGTCAAGGTGATCCGGAACATGACGGAGGACTGCCGCGTCGCCATCCGCCATTCCAGAAAAGAAGGGAAGGATCAGCTGAAAAGGTTGGAGAAAGAAAAGGAAATCACCGAAGATGAGCACCGGAAAATCCAGGACGAGATTCAAAAGCTGACCGATCAATACGTCAAGAAGGCGGATCAGATCTTGAAGAAGAAGGAAGAAGAAGTTATGACGGTTTAGATCACTCCCGGGGTTTCCGGTAGATATGCTTCGAAGTTTCTCCCGGTGTCTGAAGGGATGGCTTCAGCGGGAGGCGTTCGAGGCTCCCGCGGGAATCCGGGATGAAATCTTCAGGGTGGAGTTCTGTAAACACGGACAGTGTCATGAAAAAGAACATCCCTCTGGTTGAAGAGCGGGACCGTACGGAAAAACTTTATCCGGATCTTTTCCACCGGATTGATCCCGCCGCGGTTCCACGTCATGTCGCCATCATCATGGACGGAAACGGCCGCTGGGCAAACGCGAGGGCCTTCCCGCGGATTCGGGGACATCGGGAGGGAGTCCATTCGGTGGACGAGGTAGTCGCCTGCGCCCGGGAAGTCGGTGTTTCCGTCCTGACTCTGTACGCCTTTTCCATGGAAAACTGGCGCCGTCCCCAGCTCGAGATCCGGGCGCTCATGGGGCTCCTCAAGGAGTATATTGTCAAGAAACTTCCGGAGATGCAGCGGAATCAAATTCGTTTCCGTGCCGTCGGAAGAATTTCAGACCTTCCCGAAGAGGTCCAGGGCTGTCTGAGGCGGGCCGAAGAGGAAACGGTCCGGAACCAGGGGCTCACGATGAACCTCGCGTTGAGTTATGGTGGAAGGACCGAGATCGTGGACGCCGTCCGCGCCTTGTCTCGTGATCTGCTTGACGGGAAGATCCGGCCGTCCCAGATCGATGAAACGCGACTGTCCGAACGGATGTATACAGCAGGTCTGCCGGATCCGGATCTGATGATCCGGACCAGCGGGGAGCAACGGATCAGTAATTTTCTGACCTGGCAATCGGTTTACACGGAACTCTACTTTACAACGACCCTCTGGCCGGATTTTAAACGCAAGGAGTTCCTGGAGGCCCTGCTCGACTTTCAAAAACGGGAGAGGCGGTTCGGCCTGACCGGTGATCAGAGAAAGACTGCAAAGGGGAAGGAAGATGCCTTCTAAACGGGTTCTGACTGCGCTGGTCGGTCTCCCGGTTCTGGTCCTTCTGGTTTTTCACGGCTCTACCCTTCTGTTTTTTCTCGCCGTCCTGATCGTAGCCTTAATCGGATTGGATGAATTTTACCATCTATTAGGGGGGGGAGGACTGAAGGTCCAGAGATTTCTGGGGTTGTTGCTGGGATCTCTTCTCCTGGTCGGGTTTTACGCCGGAAACGGCGGTCTGGTGGCCGGGGTTGTGGCCTCGTCGATTCTCCTGGTCCTTCTCTTTCGTGTCTTCTCCTCTCGGGAAGTAAATCAGGCCATCACCGAGATCGGTATCACCTTCTTCGGTGTATTTTACGTCTGTTACCTCATGGGCTATCTGATTCTGCTTCGAGGTGAGGCCTCGGGACGGGAATGGATCTTCTTCCTGTTTCTCACTGTCTGGGCGGGGGACACCGGGGCTTACTATCTCGGGACCTACCTGGGCAGGCACAAACTCTATCCGAAGATCAGTCCGAAAAAGACCTGTGAAGGGGCATTGGGCGGGGTCGCCTGCGCCCTGATCGCCGCCACAGTTGGGTGGAAGGTTCTCTTCCCGTCGGCGTCTCTGTCGATTCTGCTCCCCCTGGGTGGGGGACTGGGGGTGATCGGCCAGTTGGGGGATCTTGCGGAGTCGCTTTTAAAGAGGTGTTCCGGAACCAAGGATTCCGGATCGCTGCTGCCAGGACATGGAGGGGTGTTGGACCGTTTCGACGGGATTCTTTTTGCCGCTCCGATTCTTTACTACCTGATTACCCTGGGAGTGGTCCTGGGCGGGTGAACCGCGTTCCGGACGGTTTGAGGGAAAACGCCGCGTGGAATTTCGATTGCCGGGGTGAGAATCGATGAGCGGAGCTTCTTTTCGTAAAAAGAAGATTGTCATTTTAGGGTCCACCGGTTCGATCGGGGTGAACACGCTGAAAGTGATTCAGCGCTTCCCCGACCTGTTTGAGGTGATCGGGCTGACAGCGTACCGGAACGTGGAGCTTCTCGCGGAGCAGTCCCGCCGGTTTCAATGCGGAATGGTCTGCGTTGGAACCGGGAAGGAAGCGGAACGGCTTTCCAGTCTGCTACCGGATTCGTCCATCCGGATCGGGTCCGGTATGGAAGATCTGATCCGGGTGGCGACGCTCCCGGATGCGGATATCGTGGTGTCGGCGATCGTGGGAGCGGCCGGACTGGTTCCCACCATCGCGGCCGTGCGGGAGGGAAAACGGGTCGCTCTCGCCAACAAGGAGACCCTGGTCATGGCCGGTCGGCTGGTTATGGAGGAGGCCGCGAGGTCCGGGGCTGAAATCCTCCCTGTCGACAGTGAGCACAGTGCCATCCACCAGTGCATGCGGGGCGTGGACCCCGCTTCGGTCCACCGGGTGATTCTGACCGCTTCGGGAGGACCCTTTCTCGGTTTTGATCTTGCGGCCATGGAGAGAGTCCGGCCGGAGGACGCCCTGCGTCACCCGCGATGGGAGATGGGTGAAAAGATCACCATTGATTCCGCGACCCTGATGAACAAGGGACTGGAAGTGATCGAGGCCCGCTGGTTTTTTCATCTCCCTGAGGATCGGATTGACATTGTCGTGCACCCTCAGAGTATCGTTCATTCCATGGTGGAGCTTGCGGACGGATCGGTCCTGGCCCAGATGGGGATTCCGGACATGAGGGGACCGATCGCTTACGCGCTCGGTTATCCGGAACGGCTGGATACCGGACTGGCTCCGCTCGATCTTCCGAAACAGGAATCCCTGACCTTTGAAAAACCGGATCGTTCCCGTTTTCCCTGTCTGGACCTGGCCTATGAGGCGTTGCGGATGGGGGGGCTTATGCCTGCCGTGATGAATGCCGCGAACGAGGTGGCTGTCGGGGCCTTTCTGAAGCGGAGGATCTCCTTTCTCCGTATCCCGCAACTGATCCGGGAGGCCATGAGCCGCTTCAAGGCCCCGGAGTATTCCACCGTGGATGATGTGCTCAGAAAGGATCTGAATGTCAGAAAATTCGTCCGGGAATTGATTTCCGAAACCCGGAAATGAGCTTTGATCCGGAAATTCCCCTTCCTTCCGGAGGTGTTGCCGCGGTTTTTCCTTACGATCAAATCCTGTTTGTGATTTGCCATAGGTTGTGTTACCGTGGAAACAGACCGGGCGGTCCGGTCTTTGGACATCGTGGATACGGAACCGTTCAATCGGTTGCTCTGTATCATGACGGAGCATCGTGGATCGGGGCGCCACCGATTCCCGATGATTCAGAAAGAGGTTGCAAAAAATGTTAATCAACATCGTTGCCTTTGTCCTGGTTCTGGGAATCCTGATCTTTGTCCATGAGCTGGGACATTTCCTGATTGCCAAAAAGTTTCGGGTGGGGGTTGAAAAGTTCTCTCTCGGTTTCGGGCCGACCGTGGTTGGAAAACGGATCGGCGAGACCGAATACGTGATTTCGGCCATTCCACTGGGGGGATATGTGAAGATGCTGGGGGAGGACCCCCAGGAGGAGTTGTCTCCCGAGGATCAGGTCCGGGCCTTCAACCACCAGGCGCTCTTCAAGCGTTTCCTGATCGTGGCGGCGGGGCCGGTATTCAACATGCTCTTCGCGGTGCTGATCTTTATGGGGATGTTCATGACCGGCTATCCTTCTGATGATACGACGGTCGGGCAGGTGGAGGTGGGTTCGCCGGCCTGGGTCGCGGGGATCCGGGCGGGGGACAAGATCGAATCGGTGAACGAAAAGTCCGTTCGGCTGTGGGAAGATCTTGTCGGCATGATCCGGAAGTCGAAGGGGAAACCCCTTGCGTTTACGATCCGACGGGAGGATGAAAGCCTGAGAATGACGGTCCGGCCCAGCGCCCGGGAAAGAAAGAACCTCTTCGGTGAATACGAGAAGCAGTCCGTGATCGGTATCCGGCACCTTACCCTCGCGCCCGTAGTCGGTATTTCGGACCCCGCCTCACCGGCCGGTCGAAGCGGATTCAAAACCGGCGATCAGGTCCGGTCCGTCAACGGCAAGACGGTCGGGAGTTATCCTGAACTGGAACGGGCGGTCTCCGGCAATCTCGGGGGTACGCTCCAGTTCAAGGTCGAGCGGGAGGATCAGCACCTTTCCATCACCCTGGAGTTGACCCCCCCTGAACGGGAACTTCTCCTTCATGATCCGGACCGGACCATGCAGATCCTGGGCCTCCTTCCTTCGGAGCTCTTCGTCAAGGAGGTGACTCCCTCTTCACCCGCGGAGCGGGCCGGAATCCGGGCGGGAGACCGCATTGTTGAGGCCGACGGACACCGGATCCGGAGTTTTGCCGGGCTGCAGGATCTGATCTCTTCGAAACCCGGAGTTCCGACTCCATTGAGCGTGATCCGGGAGGGGAAACGGTTGTCCCTGACCGTCACTCCCGAGCCAACGGTCGGGAAGGATGACCTGGGCAACAAAATTACCACCGGGAAGATCGGGATTCTCAGCGCCTATCAACCCCGGCCCGGGCCTACCCTGCTGGTTCGCTACAATCCGTTCAAGGCCCTTTACAAGGGGCTGGCCATGACCTGGGAAATCACGGGGTTGATTTTTGTGAGCCTGGTGAAGCTGATCCAGCATGTCATACCGGCCACAACCATCGGAGGACCCATCCTGATCGCCCAGCTTGCCGGACGGCAGATTCAGTACGGTTTCCTGGAGCTGTTCAAGTTTATCGCACTGATCAGCATCAACCTGGGGATTCTGAACCTTCTTCCCATACCGATCCTGGACGGCGGGCATCTTCTCTTCTTCGCGATTGAAGGGATCATGGGACGTCCTCTCAGCATGCGGAAGCGGGAAATTGCCCAGCAGGTCGGTCTTTTTCTCCTGATCTCTCTCATGATCTTCGCCTTTTACAATGATCTGATCCGTGTCTTTGAATAAGATGAACGGCATTTCCCGGATGGGATGCGGAGTTCCCTTCCAATCGGAAGGAAGTCGTTTGAAAGAAGGTCAGGCTCCGGACGTGAGGTGTCTCCGATGAAGATAGAACGAAAAACCACCCGGACGATTCAGGTGGGTTCCGTTGCCGTGGGAGGGGGCGCCCCGGTTTCGGTGCAGTCCATGTGTAATACCGATACCCGGGATGTGGAGGCGACCGTTGGACAGATCCGCAAATTGGAGGAGGCCGGCTGCGAGATTGTGCGGGTAGCCGTTCCGGATGAGAAGGCGGCCGACGCGCTTCCCCGGATCGTCCGGTCAATCCGGATTCCACTGGTCGCGGATATCCATTTCAATTACAGGTTGGCCCTTCAGGCAATTTCCTCCGGGGTTGACGCCATCCGTATCAACCCCGGAAACATCGGAAAAGCCGAACGGGTGGAAGCCGTGGTTCGGGCGGCCCGGGACTCGGGAATCCCGATCCGCGTCGGGGTTAACGCGGGTTCCCTGGAACCGGACCTCTGGGAACGCTTCGGCGGCCCCACGCCGGAAGCCATGGTGGAATCCGCTCTTCGGCATGTGCGGATCCTGGAGTCGCTGGACTTTGACCGGATCAAGGTCTCCCTGAAGGCCTCGGACGTGGGGAGGACCGTCGAGGCCTGTCGTCTCTTCGCCGAAAGGTCCGACTATCCCCTCCACATCGGGATTACCGAGTCGGGTACCCTTTTTTCGGGTACGGTGAAATCCTCTGTGGGGCTTGCGGTCCTGCTTTCCGAGGGGATCGGAGACACCCTGCGCGTCTCTTTGACAGCCGATCCTGTGGAGGAGGTGAGGGTCGGTATCGAGATTCTGAAATCTCTTGGGCTCCGGTCGGCCGGTCCGGTTCTGATTTCCTGCCCGACTTGCGGGAGATGTGAAATCGATCTGATCGGTCTTGCCGGAAAGATAGAGAAACGTCTTTCCAGCCTGAAAAGGCCGCTCCATGTGGCGGTGATGGGGTGCGTGGTCAACGGCCCGGGCGAGGCCCGGGAGGCCGATTTCGGGATCGCCGGGGGGAGAGGGGTCGGCCTGGTCTTCCGAAAAGGGGAAGTAGTCCGGAAAGTCCGGGAAGAGGAACTCGAAGACGCCCTCATGGAGGAGATCGGGAAAGATAAAAACAGGGACAAAGGGGCATAGGCACAGAGCAAAGTCAAAAGCTATTGAACCACGGAGCACACGGAGAAAGGCGGGAAATAGAAAAGGCAAGATCAAAGACAAAGGCGAAAAGCATTGACCACACGCGGCGCAAGCGCCTGCGCTGCGCGCCGGGAACACGGGGTGTCACGGGGAAAAATCAACAGATTCCCTTATCCCCCTCGGGGGAGAAGGTTGGGATGAGGGGGGAAGTTGATTCCGGCTGAAAACTGACGGCTGATTGCCGGCCGTTATTTGGACTAAGATTATGATGAAGAAAGAAGATCAAGCATACAATGGATGAACGCCAGATCGATACCGTCGTTCGCATCCTGAAAAAGGAAGTCAAGCAGTGGAAGGTCCCCATCGTGGGCGTGGTGGCGGAAAAGACCCGGGACCCTTTCCAGATCCTCATTTCCTGTGTCCTGTCACTCCGGACCCAGGACGGAACGACCGCCGGGGCGTCAAAGCGTCTCTTTGCCGTGGCGAAAACACCGGCGAGCCTGGCAAAAGTCCCCGTCAAGAAAATCGAAAAGCTGATCTATCCCGTCGGGTTCTATCGTGTCAAGGCGAAGAATGTCCGGGAGATTTCCCGGCGGTTGATTGCAGACTTTGATTCCCGGGTCCCCGACACGATCGAGGAACTTCTCACCCTCCCCGGCGTCGGACGTAAGACCGCCAACCTTGTGGTGACCATCGGGTATGACAAGTACGGGATCTGCGTGGATACTCATGTGCACCGGATCACCAACCGGTGGGGGTATGTTTCGACCCCGACCCCGGAGAAGACCGAGTTCGCCCTGCGGGAGAAGCTTCCGAAGAAACACTGGAAAATCATCAATGACCTCCTTGTCACCTACGGCCAGAACCTCTGCCGCCCCATCGGACCGAAGTGCGGGGAGTGCCGTATATACGACTACTGCGACCGGGTGGGCCTGGATTAAAGAGATGGAAGGCGAAAGGCATTCACCGCAGAGTCGCGAAGTACGCAGAGAAAATAAAACAAGTCAAAGGCGAAAAGCATTCACTACACGCGGCGCAAGCGCCTGCGCTGCGCGCGGGGAACACGGGGAGTCACGGGGAAAAGAATATAAGATGTAAAACCAGAAACAAAAGATCAAACCTTTTCGACAGGATGAACGGGATCGAGCGGATAAGGTCACAGGCAAAAGAAGGCAGGAGGAACATGTCTTTGCTTTTTCAATCCTGCAGATCCTGTTAATCCGATCAAGGAAGTCAAGGTTTTTCAACCAACCTGTAGCGTCCCGGTTGATCCGGGACGGCCTTTCGTCCTTCGACCGGGGGAATCAAAGTCAAGGAGAAGATGTCAATGACGGAAGAGTATTCAGACCAGCAGATCCGGGAATACCTGGAAAAAGTTGAGGCCGACATTGCCGGGGGACGGATCGACTCCGAGACCTTCCGGCAGGATTTCTCCTTCCATCAAGCCGAGGTGGAGAAGGTCGATTTCGATATTCATGCAGAGAAGCTTCTCATCCATCTGCGCTGTCAGGACTGGCTGCGGATCAACTCCGGAACGGTCAATCCCTATCTTCCTCACCAGCTCGTTTTCCGGGACGTGGTGCAGATCTACTACCGGAACCGGATGCAGCGGGATCAATTACGGATCTTTGATTTGGCGCCCCTGGTCATCTCGGAACGTCTCGTCGAAGCGAAAGACCTCTATCAGTACCGGGTCGATGCCGGGAAAAAACCGATTGCCCTGGAGATCAACATGCCCCTGGAGGATACGGAACTGGTGTTGCTCTGTTCCGAATTCGATGTCCACGTTGGGGAAGCGGTGGTGACGGTCTTTCCCGGCTTCCCGGCGTAATTCGATTTCCCACATTCCACGCAACCGGAAAAGTATGATAAGATAATTCTTGAGGTGCCCCTTGAAACTCAAGTGCGATTTCCATATCCACACCGCCTCCGATCCCAGGGATGTCGTACGGCATACCGATCGGGAAATGATCGACCTGGCCGCGGAACGGGGCTACGAGGTCCTTTCCATCACCAATCACGGGTTGATTACCTTTGATGAGTCTCTGCGGGAGTACGCAGAGGGACGGGGAATCCTTCTCCTGCCCGGTGTGGAGCTTCCGATCGAGCAGAAACATGTGCTTTTGATCAATGCAAGACCGGAGCATCAATCGATCCGGGATTTCAAGGCCCTCCGGGCGGCAAAGGATGAGAGTCTGCTTATCATTGCTCCCCACCCTTTTTTCCCGAAGTCTTCCTGCCTCAACGGCCGGTTCATGCAGAACCGGGATCTCTTTGACGCCGTCGAGTTCTCCCATTTCTATCATCCCTTGATCAATTTCAACCGGAAGGCGGTCCGGATCTGCCGGAGGCACGGGATCCCACTGGTCGGTTCATCGGACACGCACATGCTCCGCCAATTCGACACGACGTCCACCCGGATTCGTGCCGAAAAGAATCCCCGGTCCGTACTCCGGGCGATTCGTGCCGGGCAAACAGAGATCGTCACGAAACCGCTGACCCTGTTCGAAATGGTCCGGATCTGGTACGGCTTTCAGCAGACGCGCATGTAAAGGGTCATCCATGCTCCTATCTCATTCTCGGGATAGAGCGGAACAGATTTCGGTTGAAATTACCCCCTCCATCTGTTAAGAATACTCACCGGATCGTTTAGCAGATCCTTACTTTCTCTCTTTCTCATCAGGCACAAAGGATTGCATCCATGCGTTATTCCCAGCTCCTGATACCCACACTGAAAGAAGACCCGGCCGAGGCCGAGGTGGTGAGTCACCGGTTGATGATGCGGGCCGGTATGATCCGGAAACTCGCCGCGGGGATCTATACCTATCTTCCCCTCGGGTACCGGACGATCCGGAAGGTGGAGAGAATCATTCGGGAAGAGATGAACCGGGCCGGGGCGCAGGAACTCCTGATGCCCGCGGTGCAGCCCGCGACCCTCTGGAGGGAAAGCGGCCGGTGGGACTATTACGGCAAGGAACTCCTCCGTTTCCGTGACCGCAAGGAGACCGAATTCTGTATCGGACCGACTCACGAGGAGGTGATTACCGACCTGGTGCGGATGAATGTCCGTTCCTATCGGGACCTTCCTCTGAATCTCTACCAGATCCAGACCAAATTCCGGGATGAGATACGCCCCCGTTTCGGGCTTATGCGGGGCAGGGAATTCATCATGAAGGACGCTTACAGCTTCGACCGGGATGATGCGGGTGTGGAAGTGAGTTACCGGAAGATGTACGAGGCCTACTGCCGGATCTTTGAACGGTGCGGTTTGCAGTTCCGCGTGGTCGAGGCGGATTCCGGCGCGATCGGGGGGAGTTTCTCCCATGAGTTCATGGTGATCGCGGAGACAGGGGAGGATGCCGTGGCGTGCTGCGACCGTTGTGATTATGCCGCCAACACCGAACGGGCCGAGATCCGGCGCGGCGAGGCGGAACAGACGAATGTCCCGCGGGAATCCCTGAATGATGTGGAAACGCCCGGACAGAAAAGTGTGGAGGATGTGGCCCGTTTCCTCAAGACCAATCCAGCCTGCCTGATCAAGACCCTGATCGTCAGTGATGGAGAGGGACAGGCCGCGGCGGCCCTGGTCCGGGGGGACCACGAACTCAACGAGATCAAACTCAAGAACCGTCTCGGCTGGAGTGCGATCGATCTGGCCGATGAAGAGACGGTACGAAAGGTGACCGGCGGGCCTTCCGGTTTTTCCGGTCCGGTCGGACTCCATGGGGTCCCCCTGATTGCGGATTACGCGGTGGAATCGATGAGAAACGCGGTAACCGGCGCCAACCGTCTCGATCGACATTTCCGCAATGTCAATCCGGGCCGGGACTTTACGCCCGACTTCTATGCCGATATCCGGGCCGTCCGGGAAGGAGACGGATGCCCCCGCTGTCGGGGATTACTCCGGATCATCCGGGGGATCGAGGTGGGGCATATCTTCAAACTCGGAACCAAGTACAGCGAGGCGATGGGGGCCGTTTTCCTGGATGAGCAGGGTAAGAGCAGGCCGATGATCATGGGGTGTTACGGCATCGGGGTCGGCCGGACCGCCGCGGCCGCCATCGAACAGAATCACGATGCGGACGGAATCCGATGGCCCCTTCCGCTGGCTCCTTTCTCGGTCCTCGTGCTTCCCCTGAATGTCCGGTCCGGGGAAGTGATCTCCCTGGCGGAGACGATCCATGCCGGATTGACCGGGCAGGGGATCGATACCCTTCTTGACGACCGGAATGAACGTCCGGGTTCTAAGTTCAAGGACGCGGATCTGATCGGCATCCCCTATCGTGTTGTTGTCGGGGACAGGGGACTGAAGGAAGGTGTGGTCGAGATCAAGGAACGCAAGAGCGGGGCGGTAACGAAGGTCCCCGTGGAGGAGGCGGTTTCGAAGATTGTTTCCCTCGCCAGGGATTAACCCCGGCGCTACATACGGCAACACCGCCACGAATTGCGCGATGGCCACAAATTCTCTGTAGGGTTCATGCTCTTCTGGTTTTTCTTTATGATCTTCATGATCTTTATGGTGGAGAGCTTTTCGCCTTTGCTTTAAACTTTCTGTCTCTGTGCTTCTGCCCCTTTGCCCCTTCCTACCTTTCGCAGTAGCAGGCCGATCCCACCCGTGGTGGCAAGCATCGTGATCAAAAGGGCCTTCCAGGTGGTTCCTGTCTTGACCATCAATGATCCGAGAAGAACCAGCGGCCAGAGGAGGAGCCGGACAACGGCCCGCAGGAGGGGGTGGGCCGCGATGACGGCGGCCAAGGGCGGGCTGTACCGGTAGTAGAGACGCACGAAGGCGCGGCCCGGCCCGTTGGTTAAAAGATACCGGTCCCGGAATTTCCGCAAGACCCGGACATGCCGCTCGAAGGGGGAACCGTAGGCGGCGGTCGCGATAAAGCAGTTCCCGCTGGTCTTTCCGGCCAGCGTTGAGGAGACCGTGATGGTACTCGAGGTTCCGAAGAACCCCCGGGCATCCGTGGCGGTCACGGTGGCGCTGCCCGCTGTTTGACCGGTGACGACCCCGCCGCTGTCGACCGTGAGCACGGAGGGATTGTTGCTGGTCCAGGTGTACGGGTCGGTTCCACCCGTCGCCGTCAGCGCGGCCGTTCCCTGTTTCTTGAGTGACAGGGTGCCGGGACTGATGGTGATTCCGGTCACATGGAGTGGGGCCGAGCTGTAGGACCCGCCGTTGGCCGAGACCGTGCAGGTCCCCGCGCTCACGGCTGTGAACAGGCCGGTGGAACTGATCGTACCCACGCTGGTGTCGCTCGAAGACCAGCTTGTGGCTGTGGCGCCGTCCAGGGTGAATTGGCGGGTTTCCCCCACGTTCAGGCTTGTGTCGAAGGGAACGATGACCACGGGAGGAGAGAGGGCCGACTCGGCGTTGAGCCGTCCTCCGCTCACCGTGGACTGGGTGACGTCGGAATCGGAGACCGGATCGACGCCCGCGAGGATCCTCGCCTTGATCTGATCCGCCGTGAGTGTCGGGCTGTGTGAGAGAAGAAGCCCGGCGACGCCCGAAACAAAAGCGGCTGACTGGGAGGTTCCGTCCAGGTAGTTGTAAGTCGCGTTTTGGGATCCGTCGATAAAGGTGCTGTAGATCGTGTCACCCGGGGCGGCTAAATCCACGTCTTCGGCATCGACGGCGGCCAGGGTTCCGGTACCGAAATCCGTGAGCTGGTCGTTGTAATCGGTGGCGGTGACGGAGAGGATATTATCCAGATTGAACCGTGCCGGCCATTCCACAACCCCCTTGTTTCCGGCAGCCGAGACAAAGAGGATCCCGTGGTCCCGTGCGTCGGCGATCGCGTCGTAGAGGGACTGACTGAAGGTAGTGGTCTTGGGATCAAGACCCCAACTTGCGTTGATGATCTCCGCCCCGTTGTCCACGGCGTACTGGATGGCGAGGAGAATCTTGTCCAGCGCGCCGATCCCCCCGCTGTCCAGGACCTTAAGCGGCATGAGCCGGACATCCCAGTTGATGCCGGCCACCCCGGTTCCGTTGTCGGCTTCGGCTCCGATAATGCCGCTGACGTGCGTTCCATGGTGGTAATCGTCATCCGGATCGTTGTCGCCGTTGACAAAATCCCACCCCCGTGTGTCGTCGATATATCCATTTCCGTCATCGTCGATCGAATTGCCGGCGGTCTCTCCGGGATTGCTCCAGATCCTGTTGAGCAGGTCCGGATGGTCCAGGTCGATTCCCGAATCGAGCACGGCGATCACCGTGCCGGAGGATCCGGTCTCGATGCTCCAGGCCTCCGGGGCGTCGATATCGTCGTCGCTC
The DNA here is from genome assembly GCA_964483105.1 of uncultured Nitrospirota bacterium. Taxonomy (GTDB): domain Bacteria; phylum CG2-30-53-67; class CG2-30-53-67; order CG2-30-53-67; family CG2-30-53-67; genus CAYZZU01. Next base: position 12,631 of record CAYZZU010000026.1, on the reverse strand, counting down.
GTGCCGCTGAGTCCGCCCGAGGGGCCGAAGGTCTGGCCGGTGTTGTGCAGCCCCCACTGCTCGTCCCAATTTGATGGCGAGAGAGTTGTCTCGTTCGGGAATTTCTGGGCGAGGGCATGGACTTTGTAGTTTGGCTCCGCGTAGAGGACCTCCGGATCTTTGCGGTATTTTTCCAGAGACTCCTTCACCCCCGTCCCCTTGGGCAGGCGCACGAAGTGGAGATTCCTCTTCGGGATTCCTCCGAAACGGGATTCGCCCCGGGCGCTGAAGGAGTGAATCACGGAGGACTCCGAGACTCCCGGTCTGTAACGGACGATAATCTCATTTTCAACGAAAGGGTATTCCGCGTGGACCGGGAGGATACTGATCCACAGGAACAGAGAAAGAATCAAGACGATCCATATCGACAATCTTGTCATCCGGCGCCCTCCGCCTCTTGATAGGATGTGAACGGCTTCCATGGAGAACCGCGGACCGGAACCCCAACGGGAAGGAACTTAGCAGGGATGTCCGGATTCGTCAACACCTGATTGATTCTTCTTGACTCCTCCCGGAAGTTGTGGTAGATGTCACACGTCTACACTTTGTTGGTATTCTTTCCGCTAAGGCAGAATAACCTGATTCTGCACCTCTCGCGTTGCTAAGCCTCATTTTTGAAAACGTCCCCGAAGGATTTCCAGGGGGGATCCGTGCGTTCAAGCCGCGACTTTTCGGGGACTGTCTCATCCAACCATTTTTCCAAGGAGGAAATGTCATGAAAAAGCCGAAGGGAGCGGGACGTGTTTTTCTGGCCGTGTTGATCCTCGTTCTCGGTACAGCGGTGGGTACCGCACGGGCCGAAGATCCGGTCATGTCGGTCCACCCGAAACTGAAACAGATCGACTTGAACTCCGCCTCGCTGGACCAGCTCAGCACTCTTCCGGGGATCGGGGAGAAAAAGGCGGAAGCGATCCTGGAGTACAGAACGGAGAAGGGAGGCTTTACCTCCGTGGAGGAATTAAAGGAGGTCAAGGGAATCGGGGACCGACTTTTTGAGAAGATTAAACCGAGAATTCGTTTGTCCGCGGAAGGGACGGACCGGTCTCATGACCCGCGATAAAAAGACGGAAAACCCGGGGGTGGGCGCCATCCCCGGGTTTTCTTAATAAATGCGATTGAAAATTTCCGTGATCTTGTGTATAGTGAAAAAAATTCCGAAAGAATTAAAGAACGCTGATCATTGCGGGATAGGTCGCGCGGACGAGGCGTGTAGATGGTCCTTCAAAGATACCGGTGGCATACGGGTTCGGTTGCATGGCTTCTCCATCGTATCACCGGTGTCCTCCTTTCACTCTACCTGTTGATCCATATCTGGGTGGTTCGCACCATCAATCAGGGGCCTGAAGGATTCAACCGGGTCATGGCGACGGTCCAGACCCCGATTTTCATTCTCTTCGAGGTGGGGCTCCTGGGGACCGTTCTGTACCATTCGCTCAATGGAATCCGGCTTCTTCTCATTGACACGGGCTGGGGGGTTCGTCATCAGAAGGGACTTTTTTTTCTCCTGGCCGGGATCGGGGCAGTACTGCTGGGGATCGGCGGTTTGCCGATCCTTTACCTCCTGGGGAAGACATTCCCCGGATAGGAGAGGGTATGGCATTCGTGGAGGAAAGGCGGCACGGCGGGATTCTCCTGTGGTTTCTGCAGCGGCTCTCCGCGCTGGGGCTTCTGGTTTTGCTCCTGGCCCACTTCTACTTTCTGCATTACGCCGGGGAGGGCTTTGTTACCTATGACAAGGTCGCGGCCCGCCTGGCCTCGCCGTTGTGGAAGGCCTTTGACCTGACATTTTTGATTCTGGCCGTATTTCATGGGCTCAACGGTCTGTGGACGGTGGTCAATGAATATGTGCATCACGAAAAGACACAACGGCTCTGTCTCTACCTGATCCTTTTGGGAGGGTTTCTCTTCCTGGGCATCGGTGGTGTATCCATTCTGGAATTTACCGTCCAATCGTGATCGAGAGTGTGTGGGCGACTGATGACAACCTCTTCCGAATATCCTGTCCATCGGCATGATATTGTGATCGTGGGCGCTGGAGGCGCGGGGCTCCGCGCGGCGCTGGAGGCCGCGGAGGGGGCCGACGTGGCCGTGATCAGCAAGGTTTTCCCCACACGTTCTCATACGGGCGCGGCCCAGGGGGGGATCGCGGCCTCCCTCGGAAACCGGGATGAAGACTCCTGGGAAAGTCACATGTTCGATACGGTCAAGGGAAGTGACTATCTCGGAGATCAGGACGCCATCGAAATTCTCTGTCGCGAGGCCCCGGAAATTGTGTACGAACTGGAGCATATGGGGGTTCCTTTCAGCCGGATTGAAGACGGCCGGATTTCTCAGCGACCCTTCGGTGGGCACTCCGCCACCCGGGCCTGTCATGCCGCGGACCGGACGGGACATGTGATCCTCCATACCCTGTATGAGCATTGTCTCAGGAAGAAGGTTCGTTTCTACTCGGAATTTTATGTCCTTTCATTGATTGTGGAGGAGGATCGGGTCCAGGGGCTTGTAGCCTGGGATATCCTCCACGGAGGTCTCCATCTCTTTCACGCCAGGGCGGTGCTTCTGGCCACGGGAGGGTACGGGCGGATTTACAAGACGACTTCAAACGCCCACGCCAATACCGGCGACGGAATGGCCCTGGCCTATGAAGCCGGTGTGCCTCTGGAGGATATGGAGTTCGTGCAGTTCCATCCTACCGGAATTTACAAGTTGGGGATCCTGATCACCGAGGCGGCGAGGGGGGAAGGAGGGATTCTCCTGAACCGGAATTACGAGCGGTTCATGGAGCGGTACGCCCCATCCATGAAGGACATCGCTCCGAGGGATGTGGTGTCGAGGGCGATCTACACGGAGATTCGGGAAGGGAGAGGAATCGATGGAAAGGACTATGTCCTTCTGGATATCCGCGGGTTGGGCAAGAAGAAGATCCTGGAAAAACTTCCGGATATCCATGGATTTGCCTTGACCTACCTCGGTGTGGATGCCGTCCGGGAGCCGATACCGGTCCAGCCTACCGCCCATTACGCCATGGGAGGGATCCCCACCGATGTCGAGGGTCGTGTCGTGATGGATGACCGGGAGCAGGTCATGCCGGGTCTCTATGCGGCCGGAGAATGCGCCTGTGTCTCCGTGCATGGTGGAAACCGGCTTGGGTGTAACTCCCTGCTCGACATCATGGTCTTCGGCAGAAGGTCCGGACGCCGGATGCTGCGGGATATCCGTGGGATCGGGATTCCTTCTCCCGCGGGGGACGCGGCGGATCAGGCGAATCGCAGGATCGAGGGTCTGTTGGACGGGCTGGGTGATGAGAGCGCCGGTTCCATCCGGGAACGCCTGCAGTCGGTCATGATGGTTCGGTGTTCTGTTTTCAGGAATGAGCAGTTGCTTGGTGAGGCGGTGCGGGATCTCCAGAGGATCCGTGATCGGTATTCTCTTCTGCGCGTCGTGGACAGGAGCCGGGTCTGCAATACCGATCTGGTGGAAGCTCTGGAACTCCGTTCCCTGATTGATCTTGCCGGGACCATCGTTTGTTCCGCCCGGGGGCGCAGGGAGAGCCGGGGCGCCCACTTCCGTGAGGATTTTCCGGATCGGGACGATGCCCGCTTTCTGAAACATACCCTGGCGCGGAAGGGGCCGGAGGGCCCGATTCTGAGTTATAAACCGGTCCGGATCACCCGTTTTCAACCGAAAGAAAGGAAGTACTGATATGGATGTGATATTTTCCATCCTTCGATTCGACCCGGAGGGCGACGCACGGCCCTATGATCAGGAGTACACGATCCGGGTTGAGTCTTCCTGGCGGATTCTGGATTGCCTGAACGAGATCAAGTGGAAGCTTGACGGGAGTCTCACATTTCGACGTTCCTGTGCGCACGGTGTCTGCGGCTCGGATGCGATGATGATCAACGGAGAGAACCGTCTGGCCTGTCAGACCCTGATTCGGGACATCCAACGGACCGATCGGATTCGTGTGGAACCTTTAAAGGGATTTCCCGTGATCCGGGATCTGGTCGTGGATATGGATGCTTTCTTTGAGCGGAACGATTCGGTGAAACCCTGGTTTGTCAATGAAACTCCGCCGCCTGAGAAGGAGCGGCTTCAGAGTCCGGAGGAACGGGAGAGGATCGACGAGGCGACCCGATGCATCCTCTGCGGCTCCTGTACCTCGGCCTGTCCCACCTACTGGTTCGACCCGGCCTATCTGGGGCCCGCGGCCCTGCTCAAGGCCGCCCGGTTTGTCTTCGATTCACGGGATCAGGCGGGGGAGGAGAGGCTTGCGATACTGAACGACCGGACCGGTCCCTATAAATGCCATACCATCTTTAACTGTGTAGAGACCTGTCCCAAAAAGATTCATGTTACGGCCGCCATCGCTGAACTCAAGAAGGCGATCCTTTTTTCCAGGTTTCGGAAGAAGTAAGGACTCCATGGGATGAAGCTTCATGAGTATCAGGCCAAACGGATCCTCCAGGAGTTCGGTGTTCCGGTGCCTTTCGGGCATGAGGCCTCCTCCCCTGATGAAGCCGAGAGAATTGCCCGGAAAATCGGCGGTCCCTCCGTGATCAAGGCCCAGGTCCATGCGGGCGGAAGAGGAAAAGGGGGTGGTGTCCGGGTTGCCGGAGATCCTCCCGAGGCCGGGATCCAGGCGTCCCGGCTCCTGGGCAGCCGCCTGATGACTCCCCAGACCGGTCCGGAAGGTATCGAGGTCCGGAAGGTCCTGGTGGAACGATCCGTCTCGATTCAGAAAGAACTCTATCTCGCAGTGACGGTCGACCGGGACAGGGCGGTTCCGGTTGTCCTCGCCTCTGATTCGGGTGGGATGGAGATCGAAGAATTGGCGGCCCGCGCGCCCGGAAGGATTCACCGGTTTTCTGTGGATCCGGCCCTGGGGCTGAGACCCTATCACGTGCGACGGATTGCTGAGGTCCTCAGGATCGGGAAACAGCTCCTTCCCTCCCTGTCGCAGATTGCCGTCAATCTCTACAGTACCTTGATCGCGAAAGACTGCTCGCTGTTGGAGATCAATCCCCTTGCCGTGACGAGGGATCATACAATGCTGGCCCTCGACGCCAAAATGGTGATTGATGACAACTCGCTCTTCCGACAGCCCGGGATACTGGCGATGGAAGACCGGTCCGAGGAGGATGCGCTGGAGCGTGAGGCGTCGGAGGCTCATCTGAGTTATGTCCGGATGGAGGGGGATATCGGGTGCATGGTCAATGGGGCGGGGCTGGCCATGGCCACGATGGATATGATCCGGTATGTGGGCGGGAGACCTGCGAATTTCCTGGATGTGGGCGGAGGAGCGGACGTGGCGCGGATCGACACGGCCTTCCGCATCCTGCTTGCGGATCAACGAGTCCGGGCCGTGCTGATCAATATCTTTGGTGGAATCGTACGGTGTGACATCGTGGCCGCCGGGGTGGTGGATGCCGCGACTCGGTTGGATTGCACGCTTCCCCTTGTGGTCCGTCTGGAGGGGACCAACGTGGAGGAGGGGCGGAAGATCTTCCGAAAATCCGGGCTGAGGGTTGAGACGGCGTCCGACATGATGGATGCGGCCCGGATCGTGACGTTTGGAAGGGTGGGACAGTGAAAATACAATCCGACTGATTACGGATATGTGAAGCTATGAGTATACTGGTTCACAGCGGGACCCGGGTTCTGGTTCAGGGAATCACCGGGAGGGAGGGGGCATACCATACGCGTCAGTGTGCGGCCTATGGAACCCGGATTGTGGCGGGAGTGACACCGGGCAAGGAAGGAAAGACCCTGGACGGGATCCCGATCTATAATACAGTGGAACGGGCCCTTCAGCGACATGAGATCGACGCCTCCATGATCATGGTTCCGGCTCCGTTTGCGGCGGATGCCGTTTTGGAGGCGGCGGATGCCGGGATTCCCCTGATTGTCTGTATTACCGAAGGGATTCCGGTACTGGATATGGTGGATGTGATGCGGTTTCTCAAGGGGAAGACGTGTCGGCTGATCGGGCCGAACTGTCCGGGAGTGATCACACCAGGGGCCTGCAAGATCGGGATCATGCCGGACGATATCCATTCTCCGGGAAGGGTGGGGGTGCTCTCACGGAGCGGAACTCTGACCTATGAGGCGGTGCATCAGATTACCGGGGCCGGACTGGGACAGAGCACCTGTATCGGTATCGGCGGCGATCCCATCGTGGGAAGCACCTTTGTGGATCTCCTGGAACTCTTCAATGAGGATCCGGACACGGACGGTGTGGTCCTGATCGGTGAGATCGGGGGGAGGGCCGAAGAGGAGGCGGCGGAATACATCCGGCGGTTTTTTCCCAAACCGGTTGTGGCCTATATCGCCGGTGTTGCGGCACCCCCGGGGAAAAGAATGGGCCATGCCGGGGCGATCGTCGCGGGAGGCCGGGGTACGGCTCGGGAAAAAATTGAGGCCCTGGGGTATGCCGGCGTCTTCGTGGCGGAACATCCGGCGGAGATCGGAAAGGTGATGGCTGCGGTTTTATCCGGGACGACCCATGACTGAGAAAAAGAAAAAGGAATTCGACATTCAGGTTGACCTGAAACGGTGTAAGGGGTGTGGAATCTGTGTCGCTCTCTGCCCGAAACAGGTCCTGGAACTGCAATATCCGGAAGTTCAGTGTCGGGTGGCCCGTCTCCATGATTGTATCGGCTGCCTGATGTGCGAGATGCATTGCCCGGACTTTGCGATCCTCTGTAATCCTAAGGAAGGATCCGGGCCGGTGGAAAAGAAACATGGGGATGTGGCGGGGGCCGCACAAGCGGGAAAAGCCGGGGACCGGGAGGGAAGATGAGTGGCGTGCGGGCTGAGACAAAAAGAGCGCGGGAGAGATCGGGACAACAGGTCCGTCTGATGCAGGGGAATGAAGCATGCGCGGAAGGGGCGATTGCCGCGGGGTGTCGCTTTTTTGCGGGGTATCCCATTACTCCTTCTTCGGAAATCGCGGAGCTCCTGGCGCTGCGTCTGCCCCAATTGGGTGGGAATTTTATCCAGATGGAGGATGAGATCGCCTCCATCGCCGCCGTGATCGGTGCCTCGATCGCCGGGGTCAAGTCGATGACCGCGACCAGCGGGCCGGGTTTTTCGCTCAAGCAGGAGAATATCGGATTCGCCGCCATGGCCGAGATCCCCTGTGTGATCGTGAATGTCATGCGTGGCGGTCCTTCCACGGGGTTTCCCACCGGACCTTCGCAGGGGGACCTGATGCAGTGCCGTTGGGGAACCCACGGCGATCATCCGGTCATTGTCCTGGCGCCTGCCTCCGTGCTGGAAGTGTTTACCGAAACCATCCGGGCCTTCAACCTCTCCGAACGGTTCCGTGTGCCGGTGATCCTGCTGATGGATGAAATCCTGGCCCACATGCGGGAAAAGGTATTGCTTCCGGATGGCTCGGAGTATGAAGTGATTGACCGGATGCGTCCCACATGTTCTCCCGAAGAATATCGTCCCTACGCCAATGATGTCGACGTGACCCCCCTCGCACCTTTTGGAGAAGGATATCGATATCATATCACCGGCCTCTACCATGATGAGACTGGATTCCCTACGGGTGCGCCGGAGAAGGTGCGGGTTCAGATAGAACGTCTGCTCGGAAAGATTGAGCGGGGCTCCGGCATCATCCAGCGTGTAGAGACCCTTGGTGAGAAGCCGAATGTCCTGGTGGTTTCCTTCGGATCCACGGCCAGGTCCGCGAAACACGCGGTCCTCGAGGCCAGGGAAGAGGGGATGGATATCGGGTTCTTCCGTCCGATTACGGTCTGGCCCTTCCCGGAAGAGGAATTGAGACGACGAACCGGCGGACTTCGAAGAGTCATCGTGGCGGAGATGAACTACGGCCAGATGGCGGGAGAGGTGAGGAAGTGTCTTCCCGGTGGCGTCGAAGTGGTGCAGGTGAACCGTGCCGATGGCCTCCCGATCTCTCCCGACGACATTTCAAAAGCGATCCTGCGTGAGTCCGGACGTAAGGAGAGCCAAGAGGAAGAAGGGATTCAAAATGGCTTTTGATTATGAACCCTACATTCGTTCCGGAACCTTTCCGCACATCTGGTGTCCCGGATGCGGGAACGGGATTGTGGTCAAGGCCATGGTTCGAGCGATCCATAAGATGGGCTGGTCCCGGGATGAGGTGGTTCTGGTGTCCGGCATCGGATGCTCAAGCCGTACCTCCGGGTATCTGGACTTCAATACGCTGCATACCACGCACGGTCGGGCCATCGCCTTTGCCACCGGGATCAAGATTGTGAATCCCGAATTGAAAGTCATCGTGGTTACCGGTGACGGGGACGCCCTTGCCATCGGGGGGAACCATCTGATTCATGCGGCCCGCCGCAACATGGATCTTACGGTGATCCTTTTTAATAACTCGATTTATGCCATGACCGGCGGCCAATACTCCCCGGCCACCCCGGAAGGGATGATGGCGAGCACCGCTCCATACGGTCAGATTGAACCGAATTTCGATATCCCGAAACTGGCGGAGGGAGCCGGAGCGGCCTTCGTGGCCCGGAGCACTGTTTATCATGCCGTCCAACTGGAGGGGTATATTCACAGAGCGTTGGGAAAGAGCGGATTCTCCTTGGTGGAGGCGGTCACCGACTGCCCCACGGTTTTCGGAAGGAGAAACCGTTCTCCCAGTCCGATTACCTTTATGGAACATTATAAAAAGAACAGTGTTCCCTTGGCCAAGGCGGAAAAGATGAGCCCGGAAGGGCTGACGGGAAAGATCATCACCGGGGTCTTTGTGGACCGTTCCGTCCCGGGTTTTGTGGAGCGGTACGCGTTGCTGAGGAAACGGGCGCAGGACGGGCTTGAGAGACGGTATATCAAGGGGAGTGTTCCGAAGGGAGAGGTTGGAGACTGACCTTCAGGTTGTTGAACCCGTTTCAACGGTTTGAACCGGTTGATGATCCGAAATACGGAATCAGGTGGCGCAATTTCCGAATAATGTACTACCGGGGAGGAGACGAATATGTCCGATCGGGTGGAGGTGAGATTCAGCGGGTCCGGCGGGCAGGGGATTATTCTGGCGGGTGTGATCCTGGCCGAGGCAGCCGCCATCTATGATGACAAGAACGTTGTCCAGAGCCAATCGTATGGTCCGGAGGCCCGTGGGGGGGCGAGCAAGGCCGAGGTGATTATCAGTGATGGGGATATCGATTATCCGAGAGCCACTCATATTGATATCTTGCTGGCCTTGACGCAGGTGGCCTGTGACAAGTATGTCCCCGATCTCCGAAAAGATGGGGCATTGATTGTGGACATTCATGAGGTCACAAAGATTCCGGAAGGGGATTTCGGGGTGTACCGTGTTCCGATCTTTGAACTGGCCCGGGAGAAGATCGGCAAACGGATCGTGGCCAACATGATCGCCCTGGGTGTCGTAGTCGGATTAACGGAGGTGGTTTCGAAATCCGCGATTGAAGAGGCGGTTCTCTCCCGAGTGCCCCGTGGAACGGAGGATCTCAACCTGACGGCCCTTCGCTTGGGGTTTGAAGAGGCGAAACGTCTGAAAGACGCGAGGCGATAAAACTTTCCTCTCCTCATCAACCCTTTTGCAGAAATTCCAGGAAAAATTTGACTTGCGTAATGGATCGTGATAAACATTCGCCTTTGTAACAAGGCTGTGTCATGATACTGAAAAGATGTGTCTTGCCATTTTGGAACATCAGAAATGAGAAGAAGGAGTTTTTCAATGGAACGCACATTGTCGATCGTCAAACCGGACGGGGTCAAAAAGGGGATTCTTGGTGAGGTAATCCGCAGATTCCAGGAGGCTGGAATCCGTATCGCAGCCATCAAAATGATCCATCTGTCCAAGAAACAGGCCCAGGGTTTCTACGCTGTTCACCGGGAACGTCCTTTCTTTGACAGTCTCACCGATTTCATGTCATCAGGGCCCTGTGTGGTGATGGTACTGGAAGGGGAGGGGGTCATTCAGAAGAACCGGGAACTGATGGGGGCGACGAATCCGGAAGAGGCTGCGCCCGGGACGCTGCGAAAGGATTTTGCCACGAATATCGAACAGAATGCCGTGCATGGTTCCGATGCGCCGGAAACCGCCGCTTTTGAGATCGCATACTTCTTCAATGCCCTGGAGATTCATTGATCAGGGTGCGAAGCTCTTCGGTAAGCCGCTTTTCAGTGCCCGATTGGTTGTTTCGCACAACACCACGATGTCTTCCGTGGAGAGATATTCCGGGATGGAGGAGTCAAAAAGGATATTCAGGTCCGGAGGGATTCCCTCTTCTCCCCGATAAAAACGGTACTGGAGGATGACGTAAGGGAAGATCTGAAGGCGGAATCCCAAGTCTGCTTCGTCCAGCCATTTGCCGCCCAACTCCTGGATACGACGCCTTACAATCTCCGGTTTTTTCTCCAGGAGCCCGAGGACAGGCAGGACCACGCGGTTCCGAAAGGGCTGGAAATAAAGTCCCCCCTGGGGTGCCTCCTTAAAGCCGATTAATCTTCCGGTCAGGGGTTTTCCGGAGGCCCGGAGAAGGTAATGGAGTATCAGAATAGCGGTTCTGATTTCCATCTCTTCCGTGTCGATCCGTATCCGTCTTTGTTTCACGTCTACCACGGTCATCCTATTCAGGAAGGGCAGTTTCAGGATCGGATCCTCGAAGACAGCACCGCTTTTGAACGCCACCTCCTTCAGGTTTTTCTCTTCCAGAGAGGAAAAAGATGTCTCCCGTGCCGTCAGCAGGGCCCTCGCATAATTGTTTCCTGAACCAGACATTGTGTGCCTCCTTCGGGTCGAGTGAACTTGGAGGATAGCAGGATCTCATGAATCTTACAATCCAAATTGACAGGTTTTCGGCTCAGGGGTAGAGTATGGCGGGATCGGGTTTGGTCTACCCCCTCAGGAAGCGTGCAGGCTCAGGGAGATCCAATGCAAAAGACGGGGTTCGTACTTTCGGGATTTAACCACGACACAGGAAATCATCCGGAGCATGCGGATCGATTGCGGGTAATTGAGGCAGTGTATGCCTTGCCGGAGTTGAAACCCTACCTGATCTTCATCCCGGCCCGGGAGGCGGAGATTGATGAACTCTGCGAAATTCATGACCGTCAATATATTTATCAGGTGCGGGAATCCGTAGAAGCAGGAATTCCCGCTCTCGATCCCGATACGGTGATCTCAGCGAGATCCTATGAAGAAGCCCGGTTTGCCGCGGGCGGAATCCTCTCCGCGGTGGATGCCGTGGTGGAAGGCAGGATCCGAAATGCCTTTTGTGCGGTGCGTCCTCCCGGTCACCATGCCGAAAGGGACCGTGCCATGGGATTCTGCCTCTTCAACAATATCGCAGTTGCGGCCCGATACGCGCAACAGAAGCATGCCCTTGAGAAAATCTTCATCGTGGATTGGGATGTGCACCACGGAAACGGAACCCAGCATGTCTTCTATGCCGACCCGACGGTTTTTTATTTCAGCATCCATCAGTATCCCCATTACCCGGGAACCGGACGCCGGGAGGAGCAGGGAGAGGGAATGGGGGTCGGGTATACACGGAATTTCCCCCTTCCGGAGGGGAGTGGCGACAGGGAGTATCGCCAGGTCTTTCAAGAAGCGCTGGTTCCGGCAGTCAGGGCTTATGCCCCTGACCTGATCCTCGTTTCCGCGGGTTTTGACGGCCACGTGAATGATCCGCTGGCTGGGATGTGTCTGACCGAAAGAGGCTTCGGTTTCATGACCGATACTCTTGTTCAGTTTGCCGATGAACTCTGTGAAGGCAGATTAATCTCCGTCCTGGAAGGAGGTTATAACCTGTCTGCTCTTCAAGGATCCGTTAAAGTCCATCTCCTTTCCCTCACAAAACAAAATTAGCGGGATTGTGTGCCAGGCAAAAAAAAGAGAGATATAATCAAAAGTTGTGGATGACAAAAAAAGAGCGTATCCTCTTGGAGTTCTTCTCCAAAAACCCAAGACCCTGTGATTGCAGGGAGATAAGGATACGCTCAGGAAGCATACTATACGTAAAGCGGAGATTGATCAACTGAAGAATGAAGCCCGATTGGGACTGGAAGAACTGCTCCGGGAAGGAGCGCGGCAGATGCTTCAACAGGCGATAGAAAACGAGATTTCTGAATATATTGATCAACATGCCCATGTATTGGATGAGAAGGGCCACCGCCAGGTTGTCCGAAACGGCTCGCTTCCCGAAAGAGAGCTCATCACGGGGATTGGCAAGGTACGGATCCGCCAGCCCCGTGTGCATGATCAGAGAGACGGTCATCGGTTCACCAGACGGATCCTGCCCCCTTACCTGCGCCGGCTTCCCAGTATAGACGCCCTGATCCCGGCGCTTTACCTTCGAGGCGTTTCCACGGGCGATTTCACGGAGGCCCTGGAGGGGCGATCCTGGGACCTCAGGCGAAAGGGCTTTCGGCGACGAATATCGTCCGTCTCAAGGAGGGCTGGAAAGGCGGACTATGAGAAATGGCGCAGACGGGATCTGAAGAAGCACGGTCTGACGAGCGTTCCCGCCCTGGCCATCTGACAATACCTCCATCTGGGATCACGGGGACCAATCCATTGTTCATGAAGGCCGGTTATACTATAGGGTAAAGAGAGGATGAGGGC
>CAYZZU010000025.1:0-37091 GCA_964483105.1 uncultured Nitrospirota bacterium | reverse complement strand
GCCGTGCATCGGTCTTTCGTGCAGAAGGCCGAGGACGGCATATTTCAGCGACATGGTTGTCTCCTGTAGATATATATCTGATAGATATATATATCTAAGAGTCTCCAATGTCAAATAAAATTTCAATATACGGACTGCATATCGAATGTTGACCCCGCCGGATGAGGATCGTTAGGGCGGCCTGTGTTAGCCGGACAGCATGCGATTGACGGTCTCAAGAAGGTATTCGAAACGATTCTTCTTGTAATACTCCCGGATCTCCCGTTCAAGGAGAGATCCCAGCGTCACGGAATAATCCCGGGCCTTGAATTGCAGGATCCCCCGCCGTAATTCCTCCAATTCTTCTTTTGATGCCTGGATAGAGACCCCCTTTCGAAGCAGGAATTCCATATCGAAACAGTCCCGGATTTCTTTACGGTCCAGGAAGGCCTCGATCTTGTTTTCCATCATCTGCTCCAGCGTCATGGCCTTGAGGAGCACCTGGTGATTCGAGTATTTAGAGAAAGCGATCGTCTCTTTCCATTTGCACTTCCGGATCTCTTTGCGGATCTCGATCTTCAGATGCCTGGGATAACCGGCGGCCCGGAATTCGTAAATCAGGGTATATCGCTTATTGTGAGCATCCGATACCTGGTAACGCTCGTTCAGGAAGGACTTCATCTCCTTGTGATAGGCGGAGATGTCCCTCTCCATCACGAACCAAAAATCGAGGACCGACGAGTACCGGTTGAGATCATGGCAGAGCCGGAGCATGGTCCCGCCGCCGAAGACGAGGGGCTCCAGGAGTCTTCGGGAATTCAAGGTTGGCGAGCACAAAGAGCTGATCCTCTTTCAGCCCCTTCCACTTCTCTCGCAGGATATAACAATTTCTCTTGAGCCGGATCAGGTCTCCGGACCGGACATACCGGGAGCAGGCCACCACGGCCGACTGCGGTGTGATCTTCAAAAGGTCCGCCACATCCCGGTAGGTGAAATAGAGCGATCCGATTGTACGAAGCCGGCGAAGGGACATAAATATACTTCCTTAACAAAAATGTTAATTAAGTGTACTTATATATCCTTCCCGCGTCAAGAGGGTTCTTCGCGGCGGGATCAGGCAATGTCTGATCAGAGTTTCATGAGACGCAGGGGATCGCCCAGGATCTTCTCCGTGGAGAGCGCCCGAATCCCATCGCCGAGGGAGTAATCCTCGCCGCCGGGGTAGAGAACATACCCCCTGGAGAGGCGCAGGTCCTCCATGCAGGAGATCAGGCCGCGTGCGTCGCTCCTCTTCGGGGCCGAGTGGAGCTTGATCTCGAAGGGGATCAACCGGTCTCCCTTCGCAACGAGGAGGTCCACCTCCGCTCCCCCGGACGTCCGCCAAAAGAAGGCCTGGCTCCCCGGTGCATGGAGCTGAAAGGCGGATATGAGCTGTTCGATGACGAACCCCTCCCAGCTCGCGCCGCGGGATGGGTGGACATGCAGTCTCTTCGGGTCATGGATGCCGAGGAAATAGTGCAACAGACCCGAGTCCCTGAGATAGATCTTGGGGCTCTTGACCATCCGCTTCCCGATGTTGGCGTGGTAAGGAGGGAGTTTCCGGACGAGGAAGGTCTGCTCCAGGATGTCGGTGTAGTGGTTGACGGTATGGTAGCTGACGCCGAGGGAGGCGGCCAGCCGAGATGCGCTCCAGACGCCGCCGTGCGCATGGGCGAGCATGGTCCAGAGCGTTCTCATCCTCGGCGCCGATATCCGGATACCCAGCGCCGAAAGATCCCTTTCAATGAAGGTGCGGGTATAGGCGTCGAACCAGTCGATCCGCCCGGTGTTGGAGGATTGCAGATAGGCGTCCGGGAATCCGCCCCGATACCATAAGGTTTCCAGCGCAGAACGCCTTCCCCGCCTCTTCACTTCCATCCACAAAAATGGGGTCATGTCCAAAAACCCCGCCCGTCCCGCCAGGCTCTCGGAGATCTGACGGATCAAGGTAGGCGAGGCGGAACCCAACAGCGCCAGCCTCCCTTTGGCGGTTCGCTGTTCATCGACGAAGCTCCGCAGGACGGGAAAGAGCTCCGGACATTGCTGGGCCTCGTCGAGGATGAAGCGTCTTTGCAATCTGTGGAGGGCATCTTCCGGATCCTGGGAAACTCGCGCCAGGTCGGAGGGCTTCTCCAGGTCGAGGTATTCCCATTCGGGAAGGGCCGTCTTGATAAAGGTGGTCTTGCCGCACTGCCTCGGTCCGAGGACACAGACGACGGGGAAGGTCTTCAACAACCTGCGAAGACGTTCTGCAAATCGGCGCTCAATCATGCCTGCATTATAGAACTTATACTTCTAATTTGCAAGATTTATTTAGGGGACACCATACCTAATTGCTTCTTCTTCGGCCCCGGTTTCCCTTCTAACCCTCGACGGAAATCGGTTTGAGGCGGGAGATCTCCTTTGATCCGGGGCCGTGCGCGGCATGCCACAGGTCCCAGTCCTGTTGCAGACCGAGCCAGAAATCGGCCGGCATTCCAAGAACGCGCTCCAGGCGAAGGGCCGTGTCGGGAGTGACGGAACGCCGCTTCCTTACGATTTCATTCAATTGTTATAGAAAAAAAAGAATTCCGGAATTGTTTCGGACGGGGAAGGTCTGTTCCAGCATTCAGCGTACGGCCGGAAACCGGCTTCCCCCTCATCCCGGCCTTCTCCCCGGAGGGGGAGAAGGGGCTCTTTCGTCCAAGCCGGATTCTCCTTGAAAATCGGCAGGGGTTCCGATATCTTCTGCCTATCCGGCGCGAACCCCGATGCATTCATGGGAACAAAGAGTCATGTCCAAGTCCGAGACCCTCTACCTGATCGACGGGAGTTCCTACATCTACCGGGCCTTCTACGCCATCCGGAACCTCTCCAACTCGAAGGGTATGCCGACGAACGCCGTCTACGGTTTCACCCGGATGCTGATGAAGGTGATTGCCGAGAAGAAGCCCGACTATGTGGCGGTTGCCTTCGATAGCCGCGGCCCTACGTTCCGTCACGACATCTATCCCGAGTATAAGGCGAACCGCCCCTCCATGCCCGAAGACCTGCAGCCTCAGATCCCTTATATCAAACGGGTGGTGGAGGGGTTTTCGATTCCCATGATCGAAAGGCAGGGGGTCGAGGCCGACGATATCCTGGGGACCCTGGCCCGTCGGGGGGAGGAGATCGGTCTTTCTGTGGTTCTGGTGACAGGAGACAAGGATTTCCTGCAACTGGTTACTTCGAAGGTCTGTGTCTACGACACCATGAAAGATAAGATCTTCGGTGAAGCGGAGGTGAAGGAAAAGTTTGGTGTCGAGCCCGCCCGGGTGATCGAGGTGATGGCGCTGATGGGGGACACGTCGGACAATATTCCGGGTCTTCCCGGGGTGGGACCGAAAACGGCAATCAAGCTGATCCGGGAATACCATGACGTCGAAGGGGTTCTGGCCCATGCCGGCGGCATCAAGGGAAAGATGGGGGAGAAAATTCGGGCAAACGCGGAACTGGCCCGGATCAGCCGCAGGCTCGTCACGATTGATACGGACCTGCCGCTGCAGCTCGATCTGGAGGCCTTCCGCTATGCCGAGCCGCAGTTAGAGGGGCTCATGGATCTCCTCCGTGAACTGGAGTTTACAAGCCTTCTTCAGGAATTTTCAGGGGGAGAAAAAAAGGAAGAAAAGGAGTACCGGACCATCCTTGACAAAACGGAACTCGATCGATTTCTCGACCGGGTCCGGAAGGCAGGGGAGGTTGCCATCGATCTGGAGACGACGTCCCTCGACCCGATGCGGGCGAAGATCGTCGGGATCTCGCTCTCCGTGCAGGAGGATGAGGGGGTCTATATTCCCGTGGCGCACACCGGTGACGATGTGCCGGAGCAGCTCTCGCTGAAGGAGGTTCTGAAATCATTGTCACCGATTCTTCGTGATCCTTCGGTTCGGAAGATCGGGCAGAATATCAAGTATGATCTTCTGGTTCTCACGAACGCCGGTGTGGAGCTGTCCGGACTCTATTTCGATACCATGGTCGCTTCTTACCTGATCAATCCCTCCCGGACGACACACAACCTGAACGATCTCGCCCTGACCTACCTCAACCACAAGATGATTACCTATCAGGAGGTGACGGGCAAGGGGAAGAAGGCGATCGGTTTTGCCGAGGTCCCTGTCGATCAGGCCACGGCCTATGCCGCGGAGGACGCAGAGATCACCTACTCCCTCTATCAACGTCTGGCGCCGAAGCTTCGTGAGAACAATCTTGAAACCCTCTTCCACGAAATCGAAATACCCCTGATCCCCGTCCTGGCCGGGATGGAGCGGACCGGGGTGAAGATCGACGGCGATTTTTTGGCCTCCATGTCCGACGAGATCGGGGAGCAGTTGGACCGGCTCCGCAGCCGCATCTATGACCTGGCCGGGGAAGAGTTTAACGTCAACTCCACACAGCAGCTTGCCAGGATTCTTTTTGAGAAGCTTGCGATCAAGCCGGTCAGGAAGACCAAGACCGGCTATTCCACCAATTTCGAGGTGCTCCAGAAATTGTCTCTGGAGCATGAACTGCCGCGGGAGATCCTGGAGTATCGAAGTCTTTCCAAGCTGAAGTCCACCTACATCGATTCATTGCCGAAGCTGATTCACCCGGAGACCGGGAGGGTCCATACCTCCTTTAACCAGACCGCTACGGCCACGGGGAGACTCTCCAGTTCTGATCCGAACCTGCAGAATATCCCGATCCGGACCCCACTCGGGAAGAAGATCCGGGAGGCCTTTGTGGCGGAACCGGGGCATCTTTTGATTTCCGCCGATTACTCCCAGGTGGAACTGAGGATTCTTGCCCATCTTTCCGGTGACCCCACACTGATTTCCGCCTTTGAAAGGAATGAAGATATCCATACCCGGACCGCGGCCGAGATCTTCGGCCTTCCATTGGAGAAGATCACTCCGGAGATGCGCCGTGACGCCAAGGTGGTCAATTTCGGCATCATTTACGGGATGGGTGCTTACGGCCTGGCCCGTCAGCTTCAGATTCCGGTCCCGGCGGCGGAACGCTATATCCGGAGTTATTTCGACCGGTACCCCGGGGTCCGGAGGTACCAGGAGCAGCTTCTCGACGACGCCCGGAAGAACGGCTTTGTCACGACGATCATGAACCGCAAACGTCCGATTCCGGAACTTTCCAGCTCCAACCGGAACCAGGCCGCCCAGGGGGAGCGGACCGCCATCAATACGCCGATTCAGGGGAGTGCCGCCGATATCATCAAGGTTGCGATGATCCGGATCCACGAGTTCCTGCGGGGCAACAGAATGGCTTCCCGTCTGATCCTCCAGATCCATGACGAACTGGTCCTGGAGGCACCGGAATCGGAGGTGGAGGAGGCGCGCAGGATCCTCAGGGAGGGAATGGAAAAGGTTGTTTCCCTGAAGGTGCCTCTCGTGGTCGATGTCGGGATTGCGAAAAACTGGTGTGACGCGCATTGACTTTTTATTCAAAACCTGTAAAATATATTCTTTCCGGATGTGCCCGAAATGTCCCGAAGCGGGGCGGAAAAAGGAGAGGATCTTGAAGGGAACGACCATACTTTCGGTTCGAAAAGACGGGCAGGTGGCCCTGGGAGGAGATGGACAGGTAACGCTCGGCGATACGGTGATGAAACAGAAGGCCCGGAAGATCCGGCGTCTTTACAACGACCGGATCCTGGTCGGTTTCGCCGGGTCCACGGCCGACGCCTTCACCCTCTTTGAGAAGTTTGAAGCAAAATTGGAACAGTACAGCGGAAACCTGACCCGCTCCGCCGTGGAACTGGCCAAGGACTGGAGGACCGACAAGATTCTGCGGCGCCTGGAAGCGATGCTGATCGCCGTGGATCGGGAACATTCCCTGATCCTGTCCGGAACCGGGGATGTTGTGGAACCGGATGACGGGATCGTGGCCATCGGGTCGGGCGGCGGATACGCCCAGGCCGCGGCGCGGGCGCTGATCCGGAAAACGGATCTTCCGGTCCGTGATATTGTCTCCGAGGCTATGTCGATTGCCGCGGGTATCTGTATTTACACCAACCACGAGATCAGTATCGAGGAGCTGTAAACGGTCGATGAAGGAACTGACACCACGCAAGATTGTTGAGGAACTGGATAAATATATCATCGGCCAGGATGAGGCGAAACGGGCCGTGGCGATCGCGATCCGGGACAGGTGGAGGCGTCTCAAACTCCCCGAAGACCTTCGGGAGGAGGTGCTCCCCAAGAACATCATCATGATCGGGCCGACCGGTGTGGGGAAGACCGAAATTTCCCGGAGGCTGGCCAGCCTGACGCAGGCCCCCTTTATCAAGGTGGAGGCATCGAAGTACACCGAGGTGGGTTATGTGGGGCGGGACGTGGAGTCGATGATCCGCGACCTGACCGAGATCGCCGTCAACATGGTCAAGGCGGAGATGGCGGAACAGGTTCGTGGAAAGGCGGCCGCGAACGCCGAAGAGAAGATCCTTGATCTGCTTCTTCCTCCTTTGCAGGGTTCCGGAGAGAGCGGGGACGGAAAGATCGAGATCGCAGGAAAGATCGATGAAAAAGATCAGATGAGAAGGACCCGGGAAAAACTGAGAGAAAAACTGCGACAAGGCAAACTGGATACCCGAATGGTGGATGTGGAAATGAGCCAGTCGAGTGGAGCGCCCATGATCGAAATTTTCTCCGGTTCCGGGATCGAGGAGTTCAATATCAAGGATATGCTCGGCAGTTTTTTCCCGAAACAGAAAAAAAGACGGCGCGTCACCATCCGGGAGGCCCGGAAGATCCTTGAAGAGGAGGAAGCCCAACGCCTGGTGGATATGGAAAAAGTCAAGGAACAGGCCTTGCAAAGGGTGCAGGAATCGGGCATGGTCTTCATCGATGAGATCGACAAGATCTCCGGTCGGGAAGGGGGTGGAGAGGGTCCCTCCGTCTCCCGGGAAGGGGTGCAGCGGGATATTCTTCCCATTGTGGAGGGGTCCACTGTCACGACCAAGTATGGCATGGTGAAGACGGACCATATCCTTTTTATTTCGGCCGGTGCCTTTCACGTCTCCAGTCCGTCCGATTTGATCCCGGAGCTCCAGGGACGATTCCCGATCCGCGTGGAGCTCGAATCGCTGGGCAAGGAGGAGTTCATCCGGATCCTGACCGAGCCGAAGAATGCCCTGATCCGGCAGTATACGGCCATGCTGGAGACGGAGGGGTTTCACCTCAGTTTCTCCGATGACGGGATCGAGGAGATCGCGGTGGTCGCCACGCAGATGAACGAACAGTCCGAGAACATCGGGGCCAGGAGGCTCTACACCATTCTGGAACGCCTTCTCTCCACGATTTCATTTGAGGCCCCGGACGCCGAGATCAAAGAGGCCGTGATCGACCGGAACTATGTCCGGGAGACTCTGAAAGACATTGTTGAAAACGAGGACCTTTCGAAATACATCCTGTAGGCATTCAGCGATCAGCCGTCAGCACTCGGCGGCATGAGGAAGAAATGGAGAAACGACTCCGGACCGCGGAAGTCCTGATCGAGGCCCTCCCTTATATCCGCACATTCGAAGGGAAGACCATTGTGATCAAGTATGGCGGGAATGCCATGGTGGATGAGGAACTGAAGCGGGTTTTCGCTCTGGATGTCATCCTCATGAAATCGGTTGGAATTCACCCGGTCGTGGTTCACGGCGGAGGACCCCAAATCGGGCGCACCATGGACCGGATGGGCAAGCCTTCGCGCTTTGTTCAGGGGCAGCGGGTGACCGATGAAGAGACCATGGACATTGTACAGATGGTCTTAGGCGGGAAGGTCAACAAGGAGATCGTCTCGCTGATCAACCAAAACGGAGGGACCGCCGTGGGATTGACCGGCAAGGACGGACGGATGATCCGGGCCAGAAAGCTGGTGGTGCATGGGCCCTCTGCCGAGACCGGCGTGCCGGAGATACTCGATCTCGGAAAGGTGGGAGAGGTGGCGGAGATTCATCCGGAAATTATCCATACCATTGAAGAAGCGGGGTGTATTCCGGTGATCGCGCCGGTCGGCGAGGGGGAAAACGGAGATTCGTATAATATCAATGCCGACCTGGTGGCGGGCAGCCTGGCCGCGGCCCTCCAAGCGGAAAAGTTGATTCTGCTCACCGATGTGGAGGGGATCCTGGACCGGCAGGGGGAGCTGGTTCATACCGCTTCCCGGGAAGATATCGAACGGATGAAGAAGGAAGGGGTGATTACATCGGGGATGCTTCCCAAGGTGACGGCCTGTTTCCATGCCCTGGAAGGGGGGGTCGCGAAGACCCACATCATTGACGGCCGGATCCGGCACGCCGTTCTTCTGGAGATCTTTACCCGGGGAGGCGTGGGTACGGAGATCGTTGCGCGGAAAGGAGAAGCGGCATGACGGATTCCCTGACGGATCGGATCATCGAGACCTCTGAAAAATATGTCATGAAGACCTATGCCCGGTATCCTGTGGTGTTGGTCGAGGGACGGGGAAGCCGCGTCCGGGACGCCGAGGGAAGAGAGTATGTCGATTTTCTTTCGGGGATCGGGGTCAATGGGCTGGGGCATTCTCATCCGGCGCTGATTCGGGCGATCCGGGCGCAGTCGGAGAGGCTGCTTCATGTCTCCAACCTGTACCATATCGCTCCCCAGGCCGAACTGGCGCGGCTCCTGGTGGAGCATTCTTTTTCAGACAAGGTCTTTTTCGCCAACAGTGGGGCCGAAGCGAACGAGGCGGCCCTGAAACTGGCGCGGAAATACGCCAAGGACCGGGGAGAACCCGACCGATTCGAGATTATCAGCATGAAGCGGTCTTTCCATGGCCGGACCCTTGCGACGATTACGGCGACTGGACAGGAGAGGTTTCACCAGGGATTTGATCCCCTTGTGCCCGGTTTTCGTTATGTTCCCTTCAATGACATCCGGGCCGCCCGGGAGGCGGTGACCGGGAAGACCTGCGCCGTCCTGGTGGAGCCGGTTCAGGGGGAGGGAGGAGTCCATCCCGCTGAGAAGGGGTACCTTCAGACTCTTCGGGAAATCTGTGACGCGCGGGGCGCCCTTCTGATCTTTGACGAGGTCCAGTGCGGAATGGGAAGGACCGGAAGGCTTTTCGCCTACGAACACTACGGGGTCCCGCCGGACATCATGACACTGGCCAAATCTCTGGGGGGCGGTGTACCGATCGGGGCGATGCTGGCCACGGAGAAAGTGGCGGAAAGCTTTTCCCCCGGAACTCACGCCTCCACCTTCGGTGGCAATCCCCTTGCCTGCGCGGCCGGTGTCGCGGTGATGGAGACCCTGGTCAGCCCCGGGTTTTTGGAGTCCGTTCAGGAAAAAGCGACCTATTTCACGGACGGACTGAAGGAACTCGCAGAACACCACCCGGTAATCCGCGAAATCCGGAGTTTGGGATTGATGATCGGTGTGGAGCTGGATATCGAGTGTGGTGAGATCGTCTCAACCTGTATGGACCGGGGATTCCTGATCAACTGTACTATGGAAAAGGTCCTCCGGTTTCTGCCGCCCCTGATTATTTCCAATGAAGAGATCGATGCTCTGGTTGCGGTACTGGATCAGGTTCTGCCGTAAAAGGGGGCAGTTGTCAGGGGGGCAGGGTGCAGGATGAGATTTGAGGATTTGGATGTCTGGAAAAGATCATCTCGGTTGAGTGCTAATATTGATACTGGATGGAACTTATGAAAAAAGACCTTCTCTCCCTCAATGACCTGACCCGGGAAGAGATCGAGCTGATTCTGGCCCGTGCCGCGGACCTGAAAAAGAAACAGAAATCAGGAATTTCCTATCAGCCGCTTACCGGGAAAACCCTGGGGATGATTTTCGCGAAATCGTCCACCCGGACCCGGGTCTCCTTTGAGGTGGGGATCTATCAGTTAGGGGGATATGCGCTCTTTCTGAGTTCCAGGGACATCCAGCTCGGGCGTGGAGAAACCATTTCCGATACGGCGCAGGTCCTGTCCAGGTACATCGACGGAATCATGATCCGGACTTACAAGCAGTCCGACGTGGAGGAACTGGCCGCGATGGCCGATGTTCCGGTGATCAACGGCCTGACGGATCTGCTTCATCCCTGTCAGATCCTGACGGATCTTTTCACCATACAGGAGAGAGTCGGATCGCTGGATGGGGTGAAGGTGGCCTATATCGGGGATGGGAACAATATGGCCAATTCGTGGCTGTATGGTGCCTCCAAACTCGGGATCGACCTTGCGATCGCCTGTCCGGACGGTTACGAACCGGACCGGACGGTGACGGGACAGGCGTTGGAAACAGCCCGGGAGAGCGGATCGAAGATTCTCATCACGCGGGATCCGAAGGAGGCCGTGGAACGGGCGCGGATCATCTGTACCGACGTCTGGACCAGCATGGGCCAGGAGGAAGAAAGGGCGAAACGACTGCGTGATTTCCAGGGCTATCAGGTCAATTCAGAACTGGTGCGCCATGCCGAACCGGACTATTTTTTCATGCACTGTCTTCCGGCGCACAGGGGGGAGGAGGTCGAGGGTGGGATTATTGACGGCCCTCACTCCATTGTGGTCGATGAGGCGGAGAACAGACTCCATACGCAGAAGGCGATCATGGAGTTTTTGATGGGAGACGGAGATTGAAGAAAACGATTCACAGGGTGGTGGTCGCCTATTCCGGAGGACTCGACACATCGGTTATTGTTCGGTGGATCAAGGAGACCTATCAATGTGAGGTCATTACTTTTACCGCCGATCTGGGGCAGGGTGAAGAGCTCGACGGGATCGAGGAGAAGGCGAAGAGGACCGGGGCCTCCAAGGCCGTGGTCTCCGACCTCAGGGAAGAATTCGTGCGTGACTATGTTTTCCCGGCCCTCCAGGCCAATGCCGTGTATGAAGGGGCCTACCTGATGGGAACCGCACTGGCCCGTCCCCTGATTTCCAAACGGTTGATCGAAATCGCGGAACGGGAGGGAGCCGACGCCATCGCCCACGGCGCCACGGGCAAAGGAAATGACCAGGTTCGTTTCGAGCTTTCGGCGTATGCCCTGAATCCCGGGATCCAGGTCGTGGCCCCTTGGCGGGAATGGGACCTGAACTCCCGGGAGTCCCTGATCGCCTACGCAAAGCGATACGACATTCCGGTTTCCGTTACCCGGGAACGTCCTTACAGCACCGACCGGAATCTCTTCCATATCAGTTTTGAAGGGGGGATCCTGGAAGATCCGTGGTCAGAGCCGCCGGAGGAGATGTTTGTCCTTTCCGTGTCGCCTGAGAAAGCGCCCGACCGGCCGACGGTTGTGGAGATCGGATTCACCGAGGGGATCCCCGTGGCGGTGAACGGAGAAAACCTCTCCCCCGCGAGACTTCTGATGCGGCTCAACGAACTGGGAGGGGAAAACGGAATCGGACGTCTTGACATGGTGGAGAACCGCTTCGTCGGGATGAAGTCGAGGGGGGTCTATGAAACCCCCGGCGGGACCATCCTGCATGTGGCTCACCGTGCCATGGAATCGATCACCATGGACCGGGAGGTCATGCATTTACGAGACAGCCTGATTCCGAAGTTCTCCGAACTTGTCTACAATGGATTCTGGTTCTCACCGGAGATGGACCTTCTGAGAAAGACTGTCGTGGAATCCCAGCACGGTGTGACCGGTACGGTCCGGCTCAAACTCTACAAGGGGAACTGCACTGTCACGGGGAGGAAATCGGAGGAATCCCTCTACCATTCCGGGTTTGCCACCTTCGAGGCCGACGAGGTCTACAATCAGAAGGACGCCGAGGGTTTTATCCGCCTCAACGCGCTTCGACTCAGGATCCGTCGGATGATGAAGGATCCCCCAATGGGGTCATCCGGTCTTTGATCTGCCTCCCCGGTGATGCTCCCGGCTTCACACGGCTTGTCAACCCGCCGCTTTTCTGCTATCGTCTTCAATAACCATACGACGAGCCGGGGCATGAGAGCATGGGGAAGAGTGTCTCACGAAAAATCCTGGAGGCCCATCTCCTGGAGGGGAGGCTGGTCCCGGGAGAAGAGATCGGAATCCGGATTGACCAGACCCTGACCCAGGACGCGACGGGGACCCTGGTCTACCTGGAATTCGAGGCCCTCGGACTCCCCCGGGTCAAGACCGAGCTTTCCGTCAGCTACGTGGACCATAATCTGCTGCAAACCGATTTCAAGAATGCCGATGACCATCGGTTTCTTCAGTCCGCGGCGGCACGTTACGGGGTTTATTTCTCACGGCCCGGCAACGGGATCTCCCACCAGGTTCACCTTGAGAGCTTTGGAATTCCGGGGAAGACACTGCTTGGTTCAGACAGCCATACCCCGACGGCGGGCGGGCTCGGGATGCTGGCCATTGGGGCGGGCGGCCTGGACGTGGCCATGGCCATGGCGGGACGTCCTTTTTATCTCAAGGCCCCTGAAATTATGGGTGTCCGGCTGACCGGGCACCTTCCTTCCTGGGTCTCTGCGAAAGACGTCGTTCTGGAGATGCTTCGCCGACTGACGGTCAAGGGGGGCGTAGGAAAGATCATCGAGTATTTCGGACCGGGGGTCGCGACC
Organism: uncultured Nitrospirota bacterium; assembly: GCA_964483105.1. Classification (GTDB taxonomy): domain Bacteria; phylum CG2-30-53-67; class CG2-30-53-67; order CG2-30-53-67; family CG2-30-53-67; genus CAYZZU01. The sequence goes on along the minus strand of CAYZZU010000025.1, from coordinate 24,552 downwards.
CTGGAGGCGCCGGACCGGGGGACGATCGCCAACATGGGCGCGGAACTCGGCGCGACCACCACCGTTTTCCCATCGGATGAGAATACCCGGAAGTTTCTCGAGGCCGAGGGGCGTGGTGACCAGTGGCGGCAGATTACGGCCGACCCGGACGCTTCTTACGACGAGGTGATCGAAATTAACCTTTCGACACTGGAACCGCTGATCGCGTGCCCGAGTTCACCGGATCATGTCCGGAAGGTCTCGGAGGTATCGGGAACCCCGGTTCACCAGGTGATTGTCGGGTCTTCGGTCAATTCCACCTTCCGGGATCTCATGGTGACCGCGCTGGCCATGAAGGGGCGGAGGGCCCATTCCGATGTCAGCTTTGAAATCAATCCCGGAAGCCGGCAGGTCCTGGAGAATGTCGCCGCGCGCGGAGGGATCCTCTCCCTGATCCAGTCGGGTGCAAGAATCCACCAGTCGGGTTGTCTCGGGTGCATCGGCATGGGGCAGGCTCCGGCGACCGGAACGGTTTCCCTCAGGACCTTTCCGAGAAATTTCCCGGGGCGGAGCGGAACCCCGGAGGATCAGGTTTATCTCTGCAGTCCGGAAACGGCGGTTGCCTCAGCCGCCTTTGGGGAGATCACCGATCCCAGGAAATTGGGAAACTATCCTCAGGTCGTCCTCCCGGACCGTTTTATCGTGGATAACGATATGATTGTTGCTCCACCGGAGGAGGGTGAAGGGATCGAGATTGTTCGCGGACCCAATATTCACCCTTTCCCCGATCTGGATCCCCTTCCGGAGGTTCTCGAGGGGGAGGTCGTCCTGAAGGTTGGTGACAATATCACCACAGACCATATCATGCCGGCGGGGAACCAGGTCCTTCCCTTTCGGAGTAATATCCCGGCCATCAGTGATTTTGTGTATCGGCCCCTGGATCCTGATTTTCCCGCCCGGGTGAAAGAAAAGGGAACCGGGATCGTTGTGGGGGGAGAAAACTACGGTCAGGGCTCTTCCCGGGAGCACGCCGCCCTGGCCCCCCGTTATCTCGGAATACGCGCCAAGATTGCGAAGAGCTTCGCCCGGATCCATAAGGCCAACCTGATCAATTTCGGAGTGCTTCCGCTGGAATTCGATACGCCTTCCGATTACGATAGGATCTCTCAGGGGGACCGGATCCGGATTCCGGATATCCGGAAACTCTTGTCGATGGAGGAGACCCGGATCCCGGTCTTCGTCGGGAACCGGCGGATCCTGTGCGCCGTTACGTTATCGGAACGGGAACGGGCCGCCCTCATTGCGGGCGGTCTGATCAACCTGATTCGTAATCAGGGAAAATGAATCCTTCACCTCAATCCCCTGAACTTGAAGATCATATCCGGAAGATCGGAGAAGAGATCCATTCGATGATGGCCGCTACCTCTCCCTCCATCCTGGATCCCTCCTGGTGGAGCGGGCGCGTTTTGGAATGGGCCATGAACAATGAGTGGTTCAAGGTCCAGATGTTCCGGTTTATCGATGTGCTCCCCGTCCTGAAAGGAAGGCGGCAGGTCACCCGGTTTATCCGGGAATATTTTGAAGAGACCGGAGCGTCCCTCCCCGGTTCGTTGCATTGGGGGGTTCGGCTCTCCTCATCCCCGCTCTCAACGATTCTTGTGGCTCCGGTTGTGAAGAAGAATCTGGAGTGGATGGCCCGTCGATTCATTATCGGTGAAGACCCCCGGCGGGCCGTCGGGGTGCTGAAAAAACTTCGCAAAAAGGGTCTGGCCTTTACCGTGGATCTTTTAGGGGAAGCCACGTTGAGTGACCGGGAGGCGGATATCTGCGTGGAGCGCTATCTGGAGGCGATCCGTGTTCTCTCCGGAGAAGTAATCGTCTGGAAAGAAAATCCGGTTCTGGACCGCGATCACAGGGGGGAGATTCCCAGGCTGAATCTCTCGGTGAAGCTCTCTTCTCTCTGTCCGAGGCTCTCCCCCCTGTATCTTGATGAGAGTGTCCGGGAAGTCAGGGGAAAGCTCCGTCCGATCCTGGAGGCTGCGGCTTCGGTCCGTGCCCTCGTGAATTTCGACATGGAAACCTACGACCTCAAGGAATTGACCTACCGGGTTTTCAGAGGAATCCTCGATGATCATGAATTTTCCGGACAGCTCCGACTGGGAATTGTGGTGCAGGCCTATCTGCACGATTCAGCGTCGGATCTGGAATCCCTGATCCGTTGGGCCGGTGAGTCGCAACAGGAGATCACGATCCGCCTGGTGAAAGGGGCCTATTGGGACTATGAAACGGTGATCCGGAAACAGAAGGGGTGGAGCATCCCGGTCTTCCTCCGCAAGGAGGAGACCGACCGGAATTATGAGCGCCTGACCCGGATGCTGCTTGAGAACCCGGAGACCGTCCGTCCCGCCTTCGCGACCCACAACATCCGAAGTATCGCCCATGCCGTGGCCGTGGCCGATCAATTGAATCTTCCGAGAAATGCCTACGAGATCCAGATGTTAAATGGAATGGCCGAACCGATCCGGGACGCGTTGGTGAAACGGGGCTTTCGTGTGAGACTCTATACGCCGATCGGACAAATGCTTCCCGGCATGGCCTATCTCGTCCGCCGTCTCCTCGAGAACACCTCGAACGAATCGTTTCTGCGCAAGAACTTCGTGGAGAAAATCCCCTTTGAAAAGTTGATTGCGCCACCTGTTTTGAAAGAAGAGGAGGAGCCGGAGACGCCGGAATCGGGGTTCGCAAACGAACCGCCGGCCGATTTTACGGATGCCGCCTCCCGGGAGCGGTTCCTGGATGCCCTGGAGAAGGTCAAAAACGATCCGGGACGGGAATACCCCCTTCTCATTGGAGGGAGTCGGGTCCGGACTGAAAAACGGATCGTTTCCGTCAATCCGGCCGATCCGGGGGTACAGGTGGGGATCGTGAGCTCTGGAGACCGGGATGACGCGGACCGGGCGGTGAGAGAGGGGCGATGTGCCTGGGAGATGTGGCGGAGGGTTCCTCCGGGAGAACGCGCGGATTATCTCTTCCGGACGGCGGAAATCATCCATCAGAGACGGTTTGAGTTCGCGGCGCTCCAGGTCTTCGAGGTGGGCAAGAACTGGCGGGAAGCGGATGCGGATGTCTGCGAGGCGATCGATTTTCTCCGGTATTACGGCGGCGAGATGATCCGGATGGGAGGCCTCCGAAGGCTTTCCCGTTATCCCGGGGAGTTGAATCATTACCATTATTCTCCCCGGGGCGTGGGTGTGGTCCTCTCTCCCTGGAACTTCCCGTTGGCCATCTCCACGGGGATGACCTCCGCCGGAATCGTAACGGGGAATTGCGTGATCCTCAAACCTTCGAGCCTTTCACCGGTCACGGCCGCCTGGTTGATCCGGGCCTTCCGGGAGGCGGGCCTTCCGGATGGAGTACTTCAGTTCCTGCCGGGTCCGGGAGAAGAAGTCGGGCGGCACCTGGTCCGCCATGAGGGGATCGACTGGATCGCCTTTACCGGGTCGAGGGAGGTGGGACTGGACATCATCCGGTCGGCCGCCGTCACCCGACCGGGCCAGAGAAATGTCAAGCAGGTGATCGCCGAGATGGGCGGCAAGAACGCCGTGATCATCGATGAGAGCGCGGACCTGGATGAGGCCGTCCGGGGCGTCCTCTCTTCGGCCTTCGGTTTTCAGGGGCAGAAATGTTCCGCCTGTTCGCGGGTGATTGTGCACCGGGAGATTGCGCGGCAATTTGTCTCCCGTCTTGTCGAGGCCGCGAAGAGCCTCCGGATCGGTCCGCCTTCGGAGCCGTCGAATTTCATGGGTCCCGTCGTGGATGAACAGGCCCGTCAGAAGATCATGGAATACCTGGAAATCGGATCCATCGAAGGCAGCCGGGTCTTTTTAGGAGAAACGCCTTCCAACGGTTTTTTTGTTCCCCCCGCCATTTTTACCGGGATCCAGAGAGAGGGCCGCCTCTTTCGGGAAGAAATCTTCGGCCCGGTTCTCTCCGTCATTGAAGCCCGGGATCTGGATGAGGCCCTGTCCCTTGCCAATGACTCGGATTATGCCTTAACGGGAGGTTTTTTTTCCCGAAGTCCCGCGAATATCGACCGTGTGAGGCACGAGTTTGACGTGGGGAATCTCTACATCAACCGGGGAATCACCGGTGCGCTGGTTGGACGACAACCGTTCGGAGGGGCGCGTATGTCCGGTGTTGGATCCAAAGCGGGGGGGCCGGATTATCTCCGTCAGTTCATGATCCCCAGGACGATCAGTGAGAACACGCTGCGAAGGGGGTTCGCGCCCGTGGAGGATTGAGAGTCTCCGGGAGGCATCCAACATCCTGGGGACGGCAGCCTGCTTGACGCCGCCTTTTGTGTTCGGATATGATAGGTTTCATTTCATGGTATGTTTCGGACCCAGAACCGATCCGGTGTCGTCACAACGCGTTCTTACAGCAGAAACGGGAAGGAGGGGCTGTGGATAAAACGAAGACGATGAGGAATGGATTTGAAGAGAAGATTGCCTTGGTTTCGGGAGAGGGATTATACTCCAGGGATATCGAGGTGCTGCAGATCAATGTGGGACTCCGGTGCAACCAGGTTTGTCTGCACTGTCACGTGGAGGCCTCTCCACTCCGAACGGAGGTCATGCCGAAGGAGACCATGGAGCGGGTTCTGGACGTAGCGGACGCGATCCGGCCGGAATGGATCGATCTGACCGGCGGGGCCCCGGAGCTTCACCCGGATTTCCGGGACTTTGTGAAATCCCTGCGGAATGCGGGGCATCAGGTCCAGGTCCGGACAAACCTGACGGTTATGCTGGAACCGGGGATGGAGCACCTGCCGGAATTCCTCAGGGAACAGCAGGTCCGGCTTGTGGCTTCCCTCCCCTGCTATCTTGAAGAGAATGTCCGGGCGCAACGGGGACCGAAGACGTACGAGAAGAGTATCGAGTCGATCCGGAGACTGAACGCCCTGGGATACGGTACGGAATCCGGACTCCCTCTCAATCTGATCTATAACCCGGGAGGGGCCTTCCTCCCTCCGGAACAATCCAGGCTGGAATCCGACTATCGCCGGGAACTTTCCCGGCGGTTCGGAATTGTTTTCTCCCGCCTTCTGACCATCACGAATATGCCGATCGGGCGTTTCTGGACCTCCCTCAGGCGATCCCGGGAGGATCGGAAATACATCCATCTCCTCCGCGAGGCCTTCAACCCCGGCACTCTGGACGGTTTGATGTGCCGGCATCAGATCAGCGTCGGATGGGACGGGCGGATCTACGACTGCGACTTTAATCTTGCGCTTGGCGCCCCCGTTAACCACGGCGCTCCGAACCGCATCGAACGCTTTGAACGATCGGCTCTGGAGAAACGGAGGATCGTGACCGGTGACCATTGCTTCGGATGCACCGCGGGGTGCGGATCCTCCTGCGGCGGTTCGCTGGTATAACGGAAGCCGCACCACGGGAAAACCGGAATGTAAGGCAAGGAGGACCACCATGAGTCAACCTGTTCATGTCCTGCCGGAAGATCCATACAACACCGAACTTGTTTCCAATGTCCATCCTTCCGACTGGGTCAATCCCGACCCGGCCTCCCGCTATAACCTGGTTGTGATCGGGGGAGGTACAGCCGGACTGGTGACCGCCGCCGGTGCGGCGGGACTGGGTGCGCGGGTTGCGCTCGTAGAGAGACACCTTCTGGGGGGGGACTGTCTGAACGTAGGGTGCGTCCCTTCCAAATGCTTGATCCGTTCTTCCCGGGTATGCGCCGATGTCCTGAAGGCCGGAGATTTCGGGGTGCAGGTTCCCGACGGAACAACGGTATCTTTCGCCGATGTCATGGAGCGGATGAGGCGTCTTAGAAGCAGGATTTCCCGGCACGATTCCGCTCAACGATTCCGGGATCTGGGAGTGGACGTTTTCCTGGGCGGCGGACGTTTCACCGGGCCGGACCGTATCGAAGTCGAAGGGAAAACCCTTCATTTTAAAAAGGCGGTGATTGCCACGGGTGCCCGCGCGGTTCAGCCCCCGGTCCCAGGACTGGAGGAGGCCGGTTTTCTGACCAACGAAACCGTTTTTTCTCTGACCGAGCGTCCGGACCGGATCATGGTCTTCGGCGCGGGTCCTCTGGGGTGTGAACTGGCCCAGACCTTCCAGCGGCTCGGATCCAAAGTGACGATCATTGAGCGGGCCCCGCAATTTCTGACGCGCGAGGATCCGGACGCCGCTCAATTGATTTCCAATGCCTTCGAGCGGGACGGGATCGATGTCCGCCTGAATACCACCGTCGATCGGGTGGAAACATCCGGCGGGGAAAAGATCATTCATCTAAAAACCGACGGACGGAAAGTCACCCTGACCGTTGACGAGATCCTTGTGGGCGCGGGGCGGGCGCCGAATGTGGAGGGCCTGAACCTGGAAATCGCGGGCGTTCGTTACGACAGCCGGAAGGGTGTGGTGGTGAACGATTACCTCCAGACGACCAATCCCCGGATCTATGCCGCGGGCGATATCTGCCTGGCCTTTAAATTCACCCATACCGCCGATGCCACGGCACGAATCGTGATCCAGAACGCTCTCTTCTTCGGGAAGAAGAGGCTGAGCGCCCTCACCATCCCCTGGTGCACTTATACCGACCCCGAAATCGCCCATGTGGGGATGTATGAAAGAGATGCCGTGGCCCGGGGGATCCCCGTGGAGACCTTTACGCGCCGGATGAGCGAAGTCGACCGGGCGATCGCGGACGGAGAGGAAGAGGGGTTCGTCAAGATCCACGTCCGGAAGGGAACCGACCGGATTCTGGGGGCGACTATCGTGGCCCGGCACGCCGGAGAGATGATCAACGAGATCACCCTCGCCATTGTCGGGAAGATCGGCCTTTCCAGGCTTTCCAACGTCATTCATTCCTACCCCACACAGGCCGAGGCAATCCGGCAGACGGCCGATGCCTACAACCGGACCAGGCTGACCCCCTTCGTGAAGGGACTCTTTTCCCGCTGGCTCGCCTGGAGGAGATGAATTCCCTCTTCACCGGGAGAGGCCTTCCCCTTTCAGTTCGAGATATTTCAGGATCTGCCTTCCCGTCATGGCCAGAGAGAAGATAAAACAGACCGATGGAATCATTTTTTTCGCGACTTTTGGGACTGAATGGTTACTACTCCCTGTGAACATCTGTGAGCAGTGAACACCGTCCGTTGTTTCATCATCCCCGGGAAAGGAACTATTCATGAAAGAGGCCCTCTTTGAAAGACTCATGATTGTCTTCGGTTCGGCCGTGGGATTCCTCTCCATCGCCATTCTGCCGGCTGCAGTGCCGTTTCCGGTCAGCTGATCGGGCTTTCATCTCATTCGTAACTTTTTACATAGGAGGTGGGACGATGAAGATTCAATCGTTTTCCCGGATCGCTCTTCTCGGAGGGCACTGCTTCCCGGTCTTCCTTTTTATGGCGCTACTTACCGGCCGTTCGGCGGAAGCCGGATACGCTGCCTACGGATCGGCGTACACCTTCGCGGAAGGGGGGGTTGTCGATTTACAGGGGATCGGGCAGGAGGAGGAGAACTCCCATTCAAACGCCGGTGAAGGATACCGCCATGCCGAGTCTCATTGGCTCGGTTGCATCGGCAACCCCCACTGTATTACCAACGCCGCCGGCGCGGCCTACGCCCAGGCCGAAACGGCCGTCGATCCCGTGGCGCGGACCATCCAGGTTCAGGCGTACCCGAGGAACAGCGGCCTGGGACCGACTTACGACTGGCGGACGATGCCGAACGGTGATCACTGGCCCTGGATCTTTCACAACTGGTTCGGTGATGCCTCGGCCGGCGGCTACATGGCCAATCTCTATACGGTGGGCGCAGGGACCAGCGGACTGCAACCGGGCGATCCCGTCGATCTGACCTTCGACATGCAGGTGGACGGGAGCGTGACCCTCTCCTACCCCGACGGCGGCGAGTCTCCGGATTATAACTGGGAAGCCGCTTCGCAGGTTTTTCGGATTTCCGATCCATCCCAACTGGTCTTCGACGGGGAGCGGGAAAACCTCTACGATTTTGTAACCAATTGTTTTTGTTCGTTTTCTTTGCTCGTCCAAAGAAGATGGCTTCGTAAGAAGTCTTATTTCCCCTCCCCTGGTGGCCTGCCTGTGCGTTGCACGCAGACAGGGAGGGGATCAAGCCTGCTCTGAGTCTGTCGAAGAGGGGAGGGTGTGTAAGACTTTGGTTTGTCATCATATTTCACCCTCACCCTTCCCTCTCCCATCAAGGGAGAGGGTGTTTCAGTACTTTGGATTTCCGAGCATGGTGAGCTCAGTCGAACCACACGATCTCACTCTTTCTCCCGACCTTGTCTTTCATGTCAGGCCGCGTGACAGGGGGGATGCTTCCCCCGCGGGGGAGTCGGGTTCGCGTATCCTGTCGATCCGGTTCATCCTGTCAAAAAGGTTGGGTTGTGGAGAGCGCATCACCCCTCCCGGTCTTCGGTTTCACCTTACAGGTGAGTCGTATCCTCACCATAAACCTTTAAACCCAGAGGGGCCTTTGTCTTGGATAAAACTCCTATCGCTCATTTAGGGTGCGTCGGGTGACTTGACATCCCCCTATCCCCTGATTATATTTCTTAATCATAACCTGAAAGTATTTTCTGCGTTGTTTTTTCGTTGGTTTCAATGCCCGTCTCCTTCAGGAAGGGTGTAAAAGGGTGTAGAATACCTGTACGGGATTCCATGTCGGTCATTGGAGGTTAACGATGCCTAACGCTGGTTTTTTTTCAGAACGCCACCGGGTTTTTTCTCCTGTCTTTCTTGCAAGCTATCCTCCCCGTCAATGCGGGATTGCCGCTTTCACCCATGATCTTTGCTCCGCCATCAACCGGAACAACGGTGGAGGCAGTCTCTGCCTGGTTGCAGCCGTCCATCCTTCACAGCAGGTAACCGATTATCCCGGCGAGGTGGCCTTTGAAATCCGGAAGGGCCGCTTTTCAGATTATGAAAGGGTCGCGGAGGAAATCAACCGCTCGAACGCCGATCTGGTCTGCCTCCAGCATGAATTCGGCCTCTTTGGGGGAATTGCGGGAGACTATATCCTCTCCTTTGTCTCCCGTCTTCAAAAACCGCTTGTCACCACGCTGCACACGATTATGAAGGAACCGGAGGAGTCTTACCGGCGGGTGATTGAGGAACTGGCCGCCGCCTCCACGAAGATCATCGTCATGAGCCGCAAGGGCCGTGAAATTCTGGAGGAGGTGTACGGGGTTCCCTGGCACAAGATAGCCCTGATCCCCCATGGAATACCGGACATTCCGCTTCAACTCCCCGACGGGATGAAGACCACTTTTTATTCCGGGGATCACCCGGAAATTCTGACCTTCGGGCTTTTGAGCCGGAACAAGGGGATTGAAGTCGTACTGGAGGCTCTTCCACCCGTGGTGAAGAAGTATCCGGGCTTGGTCTACCGGATCCTGGGGGCGACCCACCCGGAAGTCCGGAAACACGATGGCGAAGAGTACCGGTGTTTCCTGGAGGAACGGACGCGGGATCTGGGTCTGGAAAAGAATGTCCTCTTCGTTGACCGCTTCATGGATCTTCAGGAGCTTTGTTCCCATATTGCCGGATGCGACCTCTATATCACCCCTTACCTCTCCCGGGAACAGATCAGCAGTGGCACGCTCTCCTACGCCGTGGGAATGGGAAAGGCGGTGATCTCCACCCCCTACTATTACGCGGAAGACATCTTGGCCGACGGCCGGGGAATCCTGGTTGATTTCCAGGACAGCCTCGGGATGAGCCGCGCGATTCTCAATCTTCTGGACAACCCCTCCGAAAGAATCCGGATACAGAAGAGGGCCTATGCCTTCGGCCGGAAGATGATCTGGAAGGAAGTTGCACGTCGTTATTGGGATACCTTCCTGGAGGTGACCCCGGGCCGGTATCTTCCCAATCCAAAGATGAATGCGGACCCCATTCCCACTTCCCCGTTCCGGTCATGCCTGCCGGAGATCCGGATTGATCATCTCCTCTGTCTGACCGACGAGGTCGGAGTGATCCAGCATACTTTCCATGGAATTCCCGACAGACAATACGGTTACAGCGCCGACGATGTCGGCCGCGGACTTGTGGTCCTCTGCAAGCTTTTCCACAGGGAGAGGCGGGCGGACCTTCCCGGCCTGATCTCCCGCTATCTGAGTTTCCTGCTCCACAGCCGGACGGGCAAGGGAAGCTTCCACAACTTCATGGGATACGATCGCCGTTTTCTGGACGAGGAGGGAAGTGAAGACACCCTGGGACGGGTGCTCTGGGGGCTCGGACATGCCTTTCGTTACGGTCCCGGAAGAAGCATTCCGGCGGTGGCGGAGAACCTGATCTACCGCTCCCTGGGGCCTGTGGATGCCCTCCGGATGCCGCGCGGTATCGCCTACTCCATGCTGGGCCTGAGCGCTGCTCTGGAGGGACTGAGCAATGCGGCGCCTCTCCTGGAACTCTTCAGGCGTCTTGCCGACCGTCTCATGAACCTGTTTATTCAGAACAGGAAGCCCGGATGGGAGTGGTTTGAAGACCGGATCACCTATGGAAACGCCAAGCTTCCTGAAGCCCTCCTGGCCGCCTATCAGGTCACCGGAGAGAACCGCTACCTTGAGGCCGGCCTGACCTCTCTGGAATTCCTGACCGAACAACAGTGGAACGGGGAATACTTCGATATTGTGGGTAACCGGGGATGGTTCCCGTTCCGGGGATCCCGGGCGATATTCGACCAGCAGCCGATCGATCCCGGATACTTGGCCGAGGCCTATAGCCGGGCCTATGGTATTACCGGCGGGGAACGGTACCTGGAACTGGCGAAAAAGGCCCTGGAATGGTTCTGGGGCCGGAACCGCCTCGGTGAACCGTTGTACGATGATGCCACCGGGGCAGTGGCGGACGGGTTGAACGCGGACGGGATCAATCCAAACCAGGGCGCGGAATCCGTTATCTGTTTTCTCCTTGCCCTCCTCTCCATACCGAGGCAACACTCACCTCAGGACAATGTCCGGGAGACCATCCGAAAGGGATTTACCTCCATGTAGGAGGAAACAAGACATGAAAAAGCCAAAACCGATCGTCATGGTCTCCAGCTATCCGCCCAGGCTGTGTGGTATCGGCACATTCACCGAAGAGGCGCGCGAGTTTATACGGAAGGCGAACCCGGACCGGGAGGTATTCGTGATCAGTCATACCGACGGACGCGGGGAAGGGGTTTTCCCCGTTATTGACATCAACCGGGTCGACTGGTGGCAGCCGGTGGTGCGTAAAATCCGCGAACTGGATCCCTACGCCGTTCATCTGGAGCATGAATACGGCCTTTATGAACATTTGGACAGCCGGGGGGTTGGTGACGGAAACCAGGGATTTCTCACCCTGTTAGGCGCGCTCCGGAACTACGCTACCGTGGTCGAACCGCACACGGTGCACGGCAGGCTGAACGACTTCGAGGCGAATTTTATTTACCAGATGTGCGAACGGGCCGATCTGGTCATGCTCAAATGCCATTATCAGAAGTGGCGTCTCGAGTGGAACTTTACCGGCCGGGGATGGAGGACTCCGCGGAACGTGATGGTTGTCCCCCATGGTGCCCGCCCCGACATGCGGTGGGGGATCGAGCAGATTCCGGAACTCAGAAAAGAATTGGGACTCAGCCGGGTCCCCCTGGGAGAACATCTTGTGGGACTGGTGGGGTGGATCCAGTCCAACAAACGATGGGACATTCTGACCGGAATGTGGGAAGAGGTTTCCAACGAGATCCGGAAGCAGACCGGGGAGAAATGGGATCTCCTGGCGGCCGGGACCATGCGGGATCCGAACCACCTGGCGGACTATGAACGATACAAAGAGCAAGTGGAAATTCTGGAGAGCAAGGGACTTGCCCATTATTACGAATTCATCCCCCGGGGCGAGATTTACTATAAAGTCATGGCCCTGTGCGATTTCATCGTTCTTCCATCCATTGATGAAACCCAGTCCGGTACCCTGGCCCGGATCATTGCCCTGAACAAGCCCTATATTACCGTTGCTCCCATGGAGGGGCTCACCTCTCAAACGCTGGAAAGCGAGGGTGGACTCTTGTTTACCACGCGGGAAATGCTCCGGCAAAGGGTGATTCGCCTGGCCACGGATGAAGCGCTTCGGGTGGAACTGGGAAACAACCTGAAACGATATCTGGATGAAGAGGTTTCCTGGGAGGTCGTGGCCCGGCAGTACAATGAAGCCTACGCCCTGGCCGGAGAGGCCCATCGCACCGGGAATCCCGTGGAACTTCCCAAAGAGTTCTGAGGAGAAGGGAACGATAGACATGGCCGGTGATGCCCGCGCCGAGTTGTTTACACGTTTCACGGAGAATCCGATTCTCCGTCCGGAGGAGTGGCCCTATCCGGTCAACGCGGTTTTCAACGCGGGCGCCACGATATTCCAGGGAGAGACCCTGCTCCTGGTCCGCGTGGAGGATCGGCGCGGTTTCTCGCATCTCACGGTCGTCCGGAGCAAAGACGGCGTGTCCGGATGGCGGATCGATCCGCAACCCGTCCTGGCGCCGGAACCGGAGAGACATCCGGAAGAGCGATGGGGTATCGAGGATCCCAGGATCACCCGCCTGGAAGAGGAAAAAAAATGGGCCGTTCTGTACACGGCGTATGCCGAAAGCGGTCCCCTCGTCAATCTGGCTTTCACGGAGGATTTCCAATCTTTTACCCGGATCGGCCCGGTCTTACCGCCGGAGAACAAAGATGCGGCGCTTTTCCCTGTGCGGTTCCGCGACCGATGGGCCATGCTCCACCGTCCGGTCTCCTCCTTCCCCGGGACCGGGGCGCACATCTGGATTTCCTATTCCCCTGATCTTGTGCACTGGGGATCGCATCGGCGTATCCTTGCCGCACGGAGAGGAGGATACTGGGATTCCGACAAGATCGGTCTTGCCGCACCACCCCTGGCCACCCCGGAGGGCTGGCTCATTCTCTATCACGGTGTGCGCAGTTCCACGCTGGGAGGCGTATACCGGCTGGGGCTTTCCCTTCTCGATCTGGAAAATCCGGAACGGGTCATTCGGAGATCGAGCGAGTGGGTCTTTGCCCCCCGGCACTCCTATGAACGGATCGGTGACGTGAACAATGTGGTTTTCCCCTGCGGATGGATTCTGGAAGGAAGCCGGATCCGTCTCTATTATGGGGCGGCGGATACCTGTGTGGCATTGGCCACAGCCGGGGTCGGCGATCTGATCGACTATCTGAAGCATGCTCCTTCCAGTCTTCCGGGAGGAGAAGGAGGGGCCTGATGAAGATCGCCATGCTCTCCCCCATTGCCTGGCGGACCCCACCGCGTCACTATGGCCCCTGGGAGCTCGTGGTTTCTCTTCTCACGGAAGGTCTGGTGGCACGGGGCGTCGATGTGACTCTCTTCGCGACGATGGATTCCATGACCCGTGGAAAGCTGTCCGGGATCTGCCCCACGCCTCTGGAGGAGACCCCGGCATTGCTCCCCAGGGTATGGGATGCACTCCATATTTCCAGTCTCTTTGAACGGGCGGAGGAGTTCGACCTGATCCACAATCACTTCGATTACCTTCCACTCACCTATTCCGGGCGGATCGACACGCCGGTTCTGACTACGATTCACGGGTTTTCTTCCCCGGGGATCCTGCCGGTTTACAGGAAATACAACGGCCGGGTTTACTACATCTCCATCAGCGATGCGGACCGGTCCCCCGACCTGGACTATCTCGCTACCATCCATCACGGAATTGATCTTCACGACTTCACCTTTCAAGCGGATCCCGGGGACTATCTCCTGTTCCTGGGGAGAATGCATCACGACAAGGGGGCCGCCGAGGCCGTGGAGATCGCACGGAAAGCGGGGAAGAAACTCCTGATGGCCGGTCCCATACAGGATCCGGAGTATTTTGAAACCAGGATCCGGCCCCATCTCGATCACGGGCAGGTTCAATACCTCGGTTCCGTGGGCCCGGAAAAGAGAAACTCCCTGCTCGGAGGCGCCCTGGCGCTGATTCACCCGATCCATTTCGCCGAACCCTTCGGACTGGCCGTTGTGGAAGCGATGGCCTGCGGTACCCCGGTCATTGCGTTCAGTCGCGGTTCCATGTCGGAATTGATCATTCCGGGAAAGACCGGTTTTCTGATCAACGATCTGGAAGAGGCCGTGGACGCGGTGTCGCAAATCGGTTCGATTGACCGAAGGGATTGTCGCCGACGCGTGGAAGAGCACTTTACCGTGGACCGAATGGTGGAGGACTACCTTCGGGTCTACAGGATGATTTTGAACCACCAGACCTCCGGAAGTCACCGTCCCTGGGGTTTCTACGAGATTCTGTCGGAACGGGAAAACCACAAGGTGAAGCGGATCACGGTCTATCCGGGTAGGCGTATCAGCTACCAGAAACACCGTCGGCGGAGGGAACACTGGAACATCATCCAGGGGGAAGGCCTGGTCATACTGGACGGCCGGGAGATCCGGGTCGGGGAAGGGGATTGGGTCGATATTCCGGTCAACCGGGCGCACCGGATGGAAAACCGGGGGGAGGGGGACCTCATCTTCATCGAGATCCAAAAGGGAGACTACTTCGGCGAAGACGACATCGAACGGCTGGAAGATGATTACGGCCGGGGCTGAAAAGGCCGATTGGTTCGCAATTCCATGAGAGAGATTGTCAAACGGTACAGGAAGAATCCGATTTTGACCCGGGACCGGGTTCCCTATCCGGTGGAGACGGTCCACAACGCCGGGATGGCCAGGTTCGATGGACGCTACGTGATGCTCTTCCGTTCTCATCTGCGGACCGGAAGGAGTCTCATCGGAATCGCGGAGAGCCGGGACGGATATGACTTTGAGGTGCGGCCCGAACCCTTCCTGGTCCCGGCGGAGCATGGAGTCTTCGCCGAATATGAGCGGTTCGGAGTGGAAGATCCCCGTATCTGTGAGATCGGCGGGGAGTTTCTGATTACCTACAGTGCCTATTCCAGGCATGGGGTGCGCGTCGCCCTGGCGAAAACATCCGATTTCCGGAAGATTGAGAGGATCGCCCTGATCACACAGGCTGATACCCGGAACGTGGTTCTTTTCCCCGGAACCTTTCAGGGCCGTTACGCGAGATTGGACCGACCCCATTCGGAGATCTCTCCCTGGTCGATCTGGATCTCTTATTCGCCCGACCTGGTCCATTGGGGGGACTCCCGTGTGGTGATGAAGCCGGTCCCCTACCATTGGGACGAAATGAAGATCGGACCGGGCGCCACACCGATTCTCACCGACCGGGGATGGCTGCATATCTACCATGGTGTGGTCCCGACCATGGACGGCGCTGTCTATCGCCTGGGAGTGGCCCTGCATGATCTTGCGGATCCATCGAAGGTTCTGGGGGTCTCGGATGAATGGATCCTGCAACCCGAGGATCCCTGGGAAGTCACGGGTTATGTGCATAACGTGGTCTTCACTTGCGGTGCGATCCCGGAAGCGGACGGAACCGTCAAGATTTACTGGGGTGGAGCGGATCAGGTGATGTGTGTCGGGACGGCCCGGATCCGGGACCTGACGGATCTCTGCCTGGATCACCCCAGACCTCCGATGTAAAAAAGCTTCTTCTTGTGAAATCCGGACGACTGTGGTAGCCTCGGATCCTCTGAGATGTAAAGATTCAAGATACGGAGTCGTTGTGAAGATCGCCTATCTGGATTGTTTTTCCGGCATCAGCGGGAACATGATCCTGGGTGCCCTCGTGGATGCCGGACTTCAAGAGGCTGAGCTTGCCGCGGAACTGAAGAAACTTCCCCTGTCCGGCTACCGGATGGAGATCCGAGCCGGCAAAAGAGCCTCCATCGCGGGGACCCTGTTGCGCGTTGTGGCGGAGGAGAGGCAGCCGGTGAGAGGACTGAACAAAATCCTCTCCCTGCTTGAGCAAAGCTCCCTCACTCTCAAGGTCCGGGAGATGAGTGAAAAGATCTTCCGCCTTCTGGCCTCGGCGGAGGCCGAAGTCCACGCTATCAATCCGGAATCCGTTCACTTTCATGAAGTGGGGGCCGTCGACTCGATCGTGGATATTGTCGGCTCCGTGATCGGGATGGAACTTCTTGGAATCGACCGGATTGTCGCCTCCCCGGTCAACATGGGGAGGGGGACCGTCACCGCCCAACATGGTGTCCTCCCGGTCCCCGTTCCTGCGGCCGTTTCCCTGCTGCGGGGGTGTCCGACCTATGGAGCCGGAGTTCCCATGGAGCTTACAACCCCCACCGGTGCCGCTCTCCTGGCGGGGATGGTCCGTGAATTCGGCGGGCAGCCTCTCATGCAGGTTGAACGGACGGGCTGCGGTCTGGGAGAAGCGGATCCGGATGAATGGCCGAATCTTCTTCGTGTCTTCATCGGAGAAGAGGGGGGGGGCACGGAAGATATCTGCTGGATGATTGAAAGCAACATCGACGACATGAACCCCGAGATCTACGGGCATGTGATGGAGCGTCTCTTCGCCGGAGGAGCCCTTGACGTTACGATCACACCGCTCCTCATGAAGCGGGGGCGACCCGCCACGCGGATCAGCATTCTTTCCCCGCTGGGGTTGGAAGAATCCCTGTCCGGGATCCTCTTTCAGGAGACCACCGCGCTCGGTATCCGCCGCTACCGGGTGGAACGAAGGAAACTGCACCGTGAGATCGTTCAGGTCAAAACCATGTATGGCGAAATCTCCGTCAAACTGGGACGTCTGAAAGGAAAGGTCATCAATCAGGCTCCGGAATTTTCAAGCTGCGAAAAAGCAGCCTCCAGGTTCAACGTCCCCCTGAAGGAAGTTTATCAGGAAGCGATCCGTGCGCTGAGGAACCAGGATGACTGAGTTTATTGTGATTTTCGTCACGACTTCTTCAGAACAGGAGGCGGAAAGAATCGCTGATGATCTGGTCCAGTCACGCCTTGTGGCGTGCGCCAATATTGTGCGGGGTATCCGTTCCATATTCAGATGGAAAGGAGCGGTGCAGAAGGAAGAGGAATCCCTGCTGATTCTGAAAAGCCGGAGCGAGCGATTCCGCCTGATCGAAGAACGGATTTCGGCCCTTCACAGTTATGAAACACCGGAAGTGATTTCACTTCCCGTCCTGGATGGATCTTCTCCGTATCTCCAATGGATCCGTGCGGAAACCGAAAACTGACTTGGACGGGCCCTTTAAGTTCTGCGTTGAAGCGGGGGGAGCGTTCCATTTATAATGAAGGGGATGCCCGTCGTGGAACGACCGGAATGAGAAAGGTGTTTTTCCGGAATGAGTGAAATGGAACGATTGCAGGAAATCATACGGGATCAGGCCCGGCTGATTGTGGAGAAAAACCGTGCTCTTTCCCGGCTGGAGTACCGGCTCAGACGGAATCTTGTCACGAATGCGCGGAGAGAAGATCTGGCCAGATTCCAGTTGCGGGTCAACAAGGATATGATCGAAGAGCAGGCCGAACTGCTCAAAACCATTCTGGGTTCTCTCTCCTGCGGTCTTCTGGTCTTTGACAGAAGCAGAAAGATCGTGTCTTACAATCAGGCCGCAAAGGAAATCCTGGAGGTGGAGGAAGAACTTCTGGGGATGAGTTGTACCAGACTCTTCGGAGGAATCTGCGCGCGAGGATGTCTGCTGGACAAGGTTCGTGAGGATGAAAACGTGAAATATTCCCACGAGATGAAGTTGCAAAAAGGGGGTGGGGAAGAAATCCTGCTTTCAATCAGTGTCACTCCGCTTCGGGACCGCAAGGGAAATCTTGTCGGCGGCGTGGAAATTTTTTCGGAAATCCCCCGGGACAGCCAAGGCAAACCGGAAAAGGAAATTCCGGAGAACCGGCTCTCCCCCTTTGAGCCGGGGGTGATCGCCGGCGTTCTGAAAAGAGTGGCTGGTGATGAATAGCCTTCTTTCGTCTCGTCTGCGGAGCCTCTACGATCTCCTTTATGTTCACTACGGTCCCCAGCACTGGTGGCCTGCGGAAGACCCTTTCGAGGTCATCCTGGGGGCGATTCTGACCCAGAATACGAACTGGCGGAATGTAGAGAAGGCCATTTTGAATCTGAAAGAAGCCGGGCTCCTTTCTCCCCGGATCCTGTGGAACACACCGGTTCGGCAGTGGTCCGGGAAGATCAGGCCTTCCGGTTATTACCGGATCAAGGCGGAACGGATCCGGTGTTTTCTGGAATTTCTTTTTACGGAATATTCCGGAGACCTCTCTCTCCTGTTCAGGGATGAGCTTCCCGTACTTCGGGAAAAGCTCCTCGGGGTACGGGGGATCGGGCCGGAAACAGCGGACTCCATCCTTCTTTACGCCGCGGGAAAACCGATCTTCGTCGTGGATGCCTATACCCGCAGAATCCTCAGCCGGCACAATCTTTGTGAACCCGAGAGTTCCTATGAAGGGATCCAAGCCCTGTTCATGGACAATCTGCGACGGGAGGTCCCACTGTTCAATGAGTACCATGCCCTGCTGGTACAGCTGGGAAAATCTCACTGTACTCCCAAACCGAAATGCGGGAACTGTCCATTGCGGGAATTTGAAGGGAGTTCCGTGAAAACATGGGCTCCGGAAGCGGTTGAGAAGGCCCCTGTATAGAGATGGACCCGGTGTTGACAGATCTTTTTCCTGCTTGTTATAATTTATGAAGGGGGTGGAGTCTGTTGATTCCACCGGATGTTCGGAAAATCCGAAGTTCCACAAAATACGTTGACACCGAGCTTTTAAATATGATAAATCCTCTCAAAATCGCAGACAAACCGATCCGACTAATCCGGGGCGACTTTTTCGCGTAGGGGTACGCATGAAGAAATACACAATCATGATCATGTCCGATCCGACCGCAAAGGTCAGGAAGATCAGCGTGTCCGCTCCGGCGCCGCTTCAACTGATCGGCGGTGTAGCTGTTTTCTTACTGGTAACGACGCTGGTGTCGTTTTTTTTCATTTCCGATTACTTGAAAATGAAAGCAGAGCTGGTGGATCGAGACGCACTTCGTCATGAAAATACCGTGCAACGTTTTCAACTGCAGGCCTTTTCGAAAAGTCTGGATCAACTCAGAACCGAACTGGATACTCTGAAGAATTTCGATCACAAACTCCGTGTGATCGCCGATCTGAAGGAAACGCCTGACAACAACCAGCTCCGTGGTGTCGGAGGTCCGGAGGATGTGGAGCTCCCCGCGGATTACCAGACGAACCTTTCCGATCAGATCAGCAGGGACATTCATGAATTAAGCCGAAACACGGCCCGGCAACAAATCAGTTTTCAGCAATTGATCGACTTCGTTTCCGAGCAGAAATCGCTTCTGGCCTGCACCCCTTCGATCTGGCCGGTTCGGGGATGGGTCACATCCGGTTTCGGCATGCGTACAGATCCCTTTACCGGTTATCGGAAGATGCATGAAGGTCTGGACATCGCCACCCGGATCGGAACGCCGGTGATCGCTCCGTGCGATGGAATGGTCACCCGGGTGAAAACCGACTATGGGTACGGGAAAATGCTGGAAATTTCCAACGGACATGGAATTCTGCTGCGCTTCGGCCATAATTCAAAAGTCGCGGTCCATGCCGGCGAACGGGTCCGGAGAGGGGACCTGATTTCTTACGTGGGGAATACGGGACGGAGCACCGGTCCGCACCTTCACTATGAGGTCATTGTCAACGGCATTCCGGTTAATCCGGTCCAGTACATCCTGAACTGATCCCGTCTCTTTTTCCGTTGAAAAAGAACCCCGGTTACGTTACCATGCCCCGGAGTTAATTCTCCCGGGGTTTTTTTATCGGTTTGTTTTTGTTCTACCCGATCCCGGATTGAAGGAGACGTTGTTTCCATATCATGTTCGCCTACATCCTGAGAAAAATATTCGGAACACACAACCAGCGCGAGATCAGGAAGATCCGACCGCTGGTGGAGCGAATCAACGCCCTCGAACCGGACATGCGTGCCCTTTCCGACTCTCAGCTCGCCGGAAAAACCGAAGAATTCCGCGAACGTCTTCAAAAAGGGGAGACCCTGGACGATCTTCTGGTGGAGGCCTTTGCGGTGGTTCGGGAGGCCTCCGTCCGGACCCTCGGGATGCGCCCCTTTGATGTTCAGCTCATTGGAGGTGTTGTACTGCACCAGGGGCGGATTGCCGAAATGAAGACCGGAGAAGGGAAAACGCTGGCCGCGACGCTTCCGGTTTACCTGAACGCCCTGGAAGGGAAAGGGGTGCACGTGGTCACTGTCAACGATTACCTGGCCAGCCGGGACAGCCAGTGGATGGGAAAGATCTACCGTTTTCTCGGTATGAGCGTGGGGTGTATTGTACACGACCTTCCTGATGAAGAACGAAAAGCGGCTTACGCTGCCGACATCACCTACGGAACCAACAACGAGTTTGGCTTCGACTATCTCCGCGACAACATGAAATTCAGGCTGGAAGATTACGTCCAGCGGGATTTTCATTACGCCATTGTGGACGAAGTGGACAGTATCCTGATCGATGAGGCGAGAACCCCTCTGATCATCTCGGGGCCCACGGATGAATCCACGGATAAATATTACCGTGTGGACAAGATCATTCCCCAGCTCAAAAAAGAGGTGGACTATATCCTGGACGAAAAGGCCCACAGCGCGGCACTGACGGAGGAGGGCAATGAAAAAGTGGAGCGTGCCCTCGGTCTCCAGAATCTGTACGATCCCTCCAATATAGAACTGGTTCATCATGTCAACCAGGCACTGAAGGCCCACACGCTTTTCAAGAAAGATACCGACTATGTCGTGAAGGACAATGAAGTCATCATTGTCGATGAATTTACCGGTCGTCTCATGCCCGGTCGGCGTTACAGCGACGGGCTGCATCAGGCCCTGGAAGCCAAAGAGGGAGTCAAGATCGAGCGGGAGAATCAGACTCTGGCTTCGATCACCTTTCAGAACTATTTCCGGATGTACAAGAAACTGGCCGGTATGACCGGGACCGCGGACACGGAGGCTGCCGAATTCCAGAAGATCTACAATCTGGAGGTTCTGGTCATTCCCACGAACAAACCGATGGCCCGCGCCGACGCCCCCGACATGATTTACAAAACCGAAAAAGAGAAGTTCCGGGCCGTGGTGCGCGAAATCGTGGATTGCCACCGGCGCGGTCAACCTGTTCTGGTCGGGACGATTTCCATCGAGAACTCGGAAAAGCTCTCTTCCCTGCTGAAGAAAAACGGTATCCCGCATCATGTCTTGAACGCCAAGCACCACGAAAAAGAAGCGGAAATCGTGGCCCAGGCGGGACGGCCCGGGGCCGTCACCATTGCCACCAACATGGCCGGTCGGGGAACCGACATCGTTTTAGGCGGGAACCCGGAATTCCTGGCTCACGCCAAGGCCGAGGAAGGGAGTGAGAAATACGAGACCTTGCTGGAACACTTCAGGAAACAATGCAGCGAGGACCGGGAGAAGGTCCTGCAGGAAGGCGGCCTTTATATCCTCGGCACGGAGCGGCATGAGAGTCGCCGGATCGACAACCAGCTTCGCGGCCGTTCCGGGCGCCAGGGGGATCCGGGCACATCCCGGTTCTATCTTTCTCTCGAGGATGATCTTCTTCGGATTTTCGGCGCCGAAAGGATCTCCAAGATTATGGACCGTCTCGGGATGGAGGAAGACGTCCCTATTGAGAACAAGATGGTGAGCAAGGCCATCGAGAACGCCCAGCGGAAGGTTGAGAATCAGAATTTCAACATCCGGAAGCAACTCCTCGAATACGACGACGTCATGAACCAGCAGCGCGAGGCGATCTACTCCCTCCGCAAGCAGATCCTCCAGGGGCAGGATACCCGGGAAATTCTGCAGGAGATTTTCGACGACCTGATTCTGAAGAACCTGACTCTCTATCAGGGCGATGAAAAGTCCGGCAGCAAATGGGACATCGAGGGTCTCAAGGATTTTTATTTCCGGATCTTCAACCTGAAGATACCCTTCACGGATGAAGAACTGCGAAAGATCTCCCTGCCTGATCTGAAGGAGAAACTCCTGACCCACGTGACCAACACCTACTATGCCCGTGAGGTGGAATTCGGAGAGGATTTCATGCGTCATGTGGAACAGGTCATCCTGCTGCAGACCCTGGACACGCAGTGGAAAGACCACCTTCTCATCATGGACTATCTCAAGGAAGGGATCGGCCTTCGTGGATACGGGCAGAAGGATCCCCTGGTTGAGTACAAGAAAGAGGGTTACAATCTCTTCCAGGAATCCCTGGACCGGATCGACGAAAACGCCGTCACGACCCTGTTCCATCTCCAGATCCAGAGACCCGATGAAGTGATTCTGGAGCGGCGGCGCAGGTCCCAGGAGATGTATTTCAGTCGCGGTGACGGTGATGCGCCCCCGAAGGTCAAGACCGTGGTCAAGGGGAAAAAGATCGGAAGGAATGAACCCTGCCCGTGCGGAAGCGGGAAGAAATACAAAAAATGCTGCGGCAGATGAAATGAGCCGTCCGCAGCCGGCTTTCAGTCATCAGGCATCCACCCGGGATGATTTTTGGGTTTGTTGTTTTCTGAAAAAGGATAAGGAGAACCCTCATCAAGATCGCCGGCATCCAGATGACATCCTCAGACGACCTGAACCGGAATCTGACGAAGGCATTCCGAAATATCCGCTTTGCCGCTGAAAGCGGCGCCAGGATTCTCTGCTTTCCTCAGCTTTTCGCCCTTCCCTGGTTTCTGGAAAACGAAAACAAAGGGTGTTTCTCTCTCGCCATAAAAAATGACGATGAGATTCTTCAGCGTTTTGCGGAGGCCGCTCGGGAATACAAGGTCGTGCTGGTCTGTCCTTTTTTTGAAAAAAAGGAGGACAGAACCTTTTGTTCCGCTGCGGTCTTCGAGAACGACGGGTCCCTGGTCGGCATCTACCGGAAGGTCCACATTCCGGACATTCCGGGTTGGCGGGAGCGTTTCTATTTTCATCCGGGGGAAACCGGGTTCCCGGTTTTTAATACCTCCTGCGGCCGCATCGGAGTGCAGCTTTGCTGGGACAATTTTTTCCCGGAAGGTTCCCGTGCCCTGGCCTTGAACGGTGCGGAACTGATCTTCGCGCCCACCGCCTCGGCCTACGCCTCGCAGGAACGCTGGCATCATGTTCTTTCCGCCAACGCCTTCGTAAATAATCTGTTTGTCTTTCGGGTCAATCGTGTGGGGCATGACCACGGCCTGGATTTTTATGGTCACAGTTTCTGCGTCAATCCCTACGGAGAACTGGTCAGCGACCCGATCGGCATGCAAGAGGGGATTCTCCTCACCGATGTGGACCTCTCTCTGGTCGCTGAGGCACGCGAGGAGACCGGTTTTTTAAAGGAGAGAAGGGGAATCCATTACGAGGCGTTTTTCAGCAGCAGGAAATCGGAATGATCATCGGTGTTCCAAGAGAAATCAAGGACAATGAATATCGCGTCGCGACCACCCCGGCCTGTGTGGAGCATTTGTGTGACTCCGGCCATATTGTCCTGATTCAGGAAGGAGCCGGCGTCGGAAGCGGAATTCCCGATCGTGAGTTTGAAGCCGCGGGGGCGAGACTGCTCTCCGATTCAGATTCACTCTACGGGGAGGCGGAACTCATCCTCAAGGTCAAGGAGCCGCTTCCTTCGGAATATTCTCTCTTCCGTGAACGGCAGCTTCTCTTTACCTTTCTTCACCTTGCGGCGGACCCCGCGCTGACGGAATTCCTCCTGGAAAAGAAGATCACCGCCATGGGTTACGAGACCATCGAGACCGATGACGGGGCTCTCCCCCTGCTCGTCCCGATGAGCGAGATTGCCGGCCGGATGGCTGTTCAGATCGGAGCGAATTACCTCGAAAGCCACAACGGGGGCAAAGGAGTCCTCCTCTCCGGGGTTCCCGGCGTCCGGAACGGGGAGGTCGTCATCCTGGGAGGGGGAATCGTGGGGGCCAATGCGGCGCGGATCGCGCATGCCATGGGCGCACGGGTCACCCTGATCGACAAAAACACTCTCCGGCTCAAGGAGCTGGACGACCGTTTCCAGGGGGAAGTCACCACGTTAACGCCGATCAAGAAGAATATCGCCGTCAGCATCGCCCGCGCGGACCTTCTGATCGGCGCCGTGCTGGTTCCGGGTGCCCGGGCCCCCCGGCTGGTCACCCGCGAGATGATCCGGTCCATGGAGGGAGGATCGGTGGTGGTCGACGTGGCGGTGGATCAGGGCGGATGTATCGAAACGACCCGTCCCACCAGCCACTCCGAACCGGTCTATGAAGCCGAGAACGTCATTCATTACGCCGTCCCCAACATACCGGGCGCCGTGGCCCGGACCTCCACATTCGCCCTGACCAACGTCACCCTGCCTTATCTTTCCGGGATCGCGGACCGGGGGCTGAAGGAGGCACTGCGGGATTCGCCCGCATTACAGAGGGGAGTCAACACCCATAATGGGCACCTTACCCATCCATCCGTTGCCGAATCCCTCAATCTTCCCTATACCCCCCTGGATCGAGCCCTTTCCTGAATCTGCAGGGTCAGGCAGTGGAGTGGGGTCACAGTGGAGTGGGGTCACCCATTAAAGGTTTCGTCAAGTAAAAAAACAGCTCTCCCGTAAGAAA
>CAYZZU010000024.1:0-38898 GCA_964483105.1 uncultured Nitrospirota bacterium | reverse complement strand
GACCTGTTACGGACTGTGAAACGGGTTGTATTGGCATGAAAGCTCTTGACGGTCCTTGTGCCATGCCCGTGGAAATTTGGGCCAGGACAAGTTGTATTGGCATGAAAGCTCTTGACGGTCCGGTCGAAAAATGGTAATAATTCCCAGTCCATTTCATGGATGATGCCGGATTTCAGGCCGCTGTAGCTCAATGGTAGAGCAACTGATTCGTAATCAGTAGGTTGGAGGTTCAATTCCTCTCAGCGGCTCCATGTTTTCATTCCCCACCTCCCTCTTTCCGGGGCGGGACTTCACGGAAACCGGATGGCCTACAAGGATTTACGGGAGTTTGTACGGGTCCTGGAGAAGCGATCCCTCCTGAAACGGATTTCGGTGGAGGTCGATCCTGTCCTGGAGATCACGGAGATCACCGACCGTGTCAGCAAGGCGGGGGGGCCCGCCCTGCTCTTCGAGAAGGTCAGAGGGTCGGATTATCCCGTGTTGATCAATACGTTCGGCAGTCGTGAAAGAATCTGTCTCGCGCTGGAGGTGGACTCCCTGGATTCCATAGCCGGCAGGATCCTCAACATCCTCGAACCGGAGATTCCCTCCGGGTTGTTCGGCAAGCTCAAGCAGATACCGAAGCTTACAAAGTTGGCCGGTTTCATCCCGAAGATGGTCAAGAGCGGTCCGGTCAAGGAAGTCATCGAGAAAGACGATCCTTCGATCGACTCCCTCCCGATCTTGAAGTGCTGGCCCGAAGACGGAGGGCGGTTTATTACACTGCCGCTGGTTTTTACCAGGAACCCGGTTACCGGCGTCCGCAACTGCGGAATGTACCGGATGCACGTGTATGACGCAAAAACGACGGGAATGCACTGGCACATCCACAAACACGGCTCCCGGCATTTCCAGGATTCCAGCCGTCTGGGTGAAACACTTCCCGTGGCAGTGGCCCTGGGCGCGGATCCGGCCGTGATCTATTCCGCCACGGCTCCCCTGCCCGACGAGTTCGACGAGATGCTTTTTGCCGGTTTTCTCCGGGGAGAGCCGGTGGAGATGGTCCGATGTGAGACCGTGGATCTGGAGGTGCCGGCTCATGCCGAGATCATTCTGGAAGGGTATGTGAATCCCGGCGAGTCCAGGGTTGAGGGACCGTTCGGGGATCACACGGGATACTATTCCCTGGCGGCATCTTATCCTGTTTTTCACATTACCTGTATCACACGGCGCAGGGAGCCCCTTTATCCCACGACGATCGTGGGGAAACCGCCCATGGAAGATTGCTATCTCGGGAAGGCCACGGAACGGATCTTTCTCCCCCTCCTGCGGAAACAGCTGCCTGAGATTGTGGATATCAACCTTCCCCTGGAAGGTATTTTCCACAATATCGCCTTTATTTCCATCGACAAACGGTACCCCGGCCACGCCCGGAAAGTGATGCATGCCGTGTGGGGAACGGGGCAGATGATGTTTACCAAGATGGTTGTGGTCCTTGACGCGCGGGTGGATGTCCAGAACATCTCGGAGGTCCTTTGGCGACTCGGTAACAATGTGGACTGGAAACGGGACATCGAGGTAGTGGAAGGGCCTCTGGATGCGCTGGATCATTCAGCGCCGCTGTCTGGATTCGGGGCGAAAATCGGGATCGATGCGACCAAAAAGTGGCCCTCCGAGGGGCACCGGAGGGAATGGCCGAATGATATCGTGATGACCGACGAGATCCGATCCCGGGTGACCGGTCGTTGGAAAGAGTATGGATTCTGATGAATCCTCGAGCAGAGAGGATGAGGCCTGTTATGAGAATGAGGAAAAGGTTCTTTCCGTTTTCAATGGTGTCCGGCCTGGCGGCGGTTCTTCTCCTCCTGAATTCGTGTATGGGCGGCGGGGGGGTGATGGGAAATGTCCATCTGAGGAAAAACATCCAGGTCTGGTCCTCTCCGCAACTGGGAAGAGTCCGGATCCGGAAGATCGCTGTTTTCCCCATGAATGTCACCCCGATCCAGGTAAAAGGTCGGCCGGATTCGGGTGTGGTCTGTTCTTTCTGCGGCCATCCTGTCCGGGAACACAGGGATTTCTCGCATGCCGCTGAACGACTTTCCCTCTATCTGTATGAGGAGTTGAAGAAACGTTCCACCTATGAGGTAGTCCCTTTTGAGAAGGTTTTCAGTACGCTCCGCCTTGAAGGGGGCGGCAATTTCTATTCCGACATTCCCCTGGATATTGCCTTGGGGAAAAAACTCGGAGTGGATGCCGTTGTTGTGGGGAAGCTCCTGCGCATCCGGGAGCGTGTGGGCGGGAATTATTCCGTGGTTTCTCCCGCTTCCGTCTCCTTCCGGTTGAAAATGATCGGAGTCAAGGACGGCAGGGAATGGTTCACCGTTCTCTTTGATGAGACGCAGAAACCGCTGAATGAGGAGCCCCAGAGGATCTTTCATCCATCCCGGATCCGGTGGAAATGGTGGACCGCGGACCAGTTGGCGAGGAGCGGAATCCGGGATGTGGTCGCTCGTTTCCCGGATGCAGCGAATCCCTGAAGTGTGAAATCACCCGGCTCGGTGGGAGAGCGTTGAACCGGGCGAGGGGTTGTTCGGTAACCATCTTTTTGTGAGGAAACCCATGGATCAATTTCTGTTCGCTTTTCTGGGAGGGGTTCTTTCCTTTATTTCGCCCTGTGTTCTTCCTCTGGTTCCGGGATATATCTCTTTCATCTCCGGCGTCTCCGTGGAGAAGCTTGTGGACAGGGACAAACCGACAGCCATCGTGCCGGGTGTCCTGGTCAGTTCGCTCCTGTTTGTCGCCGGGTTTTCCCTGGTTTTTATCCTCCTGGGGGCGTCCGCCACCTTCCTGGGACAGATGCTTTCAAGTCATATGGGTTTGTTCCGGAAGGCCGCGGGAGTTCTGCTGATCGTATTTGGTCTGCACACCATGGGGGTGTTCCGAATTCGTTTCTTAAGCTATGAGAAACGGATTTCTCTGAAAACCGGAGAATTGCAGCATGCGAAGGCCTTTTTGTTGGGGATCGTTTTCGCCTTCGGGTGGACTCCCTGTATTGGACCGATCCTGGCTGGAATTCTCGCCATGGCGGGAACTCAGGAGAGCCTGCGGATCGGCATCCTGCTCCTCTTGGTCTACGCCATGGGTCTTGGAATTCCCTTTATCCTGACCGGTCTCGCCACCGGTTGGTTCCTGGGGATTTTTGAGCGGCTGAAACGGCATTTCAAGGCGGTGGAGATTGTTTCGGGTATGCTCCTGGTCACGATCGGTGTGCTGGTCCTCTGGAACCGCCTCGGGATTCTGTCCGGCCTGATTATGAAATGGTTTCCGTTTCTGGCAAGGGTTGGTTGACACGAAAAAGGGTGAGAAGATGAAAAGGACTCGTTTTGTCTTTCCTGTTGCATTCTTGGTACTGCTGCTTTGGGTTCTGGGAACTCTTTCGTGTCAGTCCCGAAAGGAACAGAAGGAAATCGCCGGTCCGGAACAGCTGGGAAAGGCGGCTGATTTCCAGCTCAGGGATCTGAGAGGGGGAGAGGTTCGTTTGTCTGATTTTTCCGGTAAGGTGGTGATTCTGAATTTCTGGGCCACCTGGTGTCCCCCCTGCCGGATGGAACTCCCGGGCTTGCAGGATTTGTACGCACGTTATAAAGACCGGGGCGCTACCGTAGTCGGAATTGCCGTCGACTCGGGTGGAGAAGAGGAGTTGAAGAGATTCGTCAGAAAGGTGGGAATCGACTATCCCGTCCTGGTGGGAGACCAGAAGGTCATGAACCAGTATGGCGGAATTCAGGGATTGCCGACGACCTTTATTATCGACCAGAACGGCATCATTCTCAATCGGTACATGGGACTGGTGGACCTTTCCATTTACGAGAAATCAATCCGTGCCTTGCTGAAGTAACCGGAAGGGAGAGCCTGTCACCAGGGCCTTTCTTTTTGCCTTCGGAAAGCCTTCCAATTGTCAATTCCTCACAATTTAATTCTTGACAGACAAGAGTCTGTCAATTTAACATATTAATAGTAAAGAACTTTTCCCCTTTTCACGGTTTCCTTGTTCAGAATGGGAAGAGCACCGTCAACTTCCGTTGGTTTCTTTCTTTCTGAGTTGAGGTCTGTAATGTATAAGGATTACTGGGGTCTTCTCGATTATCCTTTTGAAAATCTTCCCAATCCGGCCTATCTTTATAACTCGTCGCTCCATGAAGAGGCCTTGACCCGTATGATCTACGCGATTGAAAACCGGAAGGGCGCGGCCTTGCTGACCGGTGAGATCGGTTGCGGAAAGACCACGATCAGCCGTCTTCTTGTGCAACGGCTGGTGAAACGGAATTATCAGTTGGCCCTGATCGAGAACCCCTGCCTGAGTCCCCTGGATTTCCTGAAGGAGATTCTTTATCAATTCGGTGTAGAGAAACAAGCGGACACCAGGAGAGAACTGATTCATCAGTTAAACGATCATCTTTACAAGAACCTCAATGAGGGAAAGAGTTCCGTAATCATCGTGGATGAGGCCCAGTTGATTGACGACGAGCTGACCTTTGAGGAACTTCGGCTTCTTCTGAATTTTCAGCTGAACGACCGTTTTCTTCTGACCTTGATTCTGATCGGGCAGCCGGAGTTGCGGGAAAAGATCAGGATGATCCGGCAATTAGATCAACGAATCGCGATCCGGTATCATCTGGAACCGCTTTCGATCAAAGAAATGGTCCGGTTTATTTTCTTCCGGTTGAAACGTTCGGGTGCGAAGCGGAACATGTTTACCAATGACGCGCTTCGGAGAATCTATCATTACAGCTCCGGGATTCCCAGGAAGATCAACCATATTTGCGATCTGAGTCTGCTGATCGGGTGTGGTGAGCATGTCAATTTCATCAATACGTCGATTGTGGACAAATCGGCCCACAGCACCTTCTAACAAGGAGCGGTCCCATGGTAAGAATTACAGATATCTTGAAACAGAGGGGGAACCATTCCCGGGATGATGAAAAACAAGCCGGGGATCCTTCTTCCGGACTCCGGAAAGTCGAAGCGGAACCCTCCTCATCGAAAGAGGAAGTCCTGCATCTGAGTGAGATTCTCTCCGTGGACGAACTGCTCAGGGAAAATGAGGATAGGGGAATTGGCCAACTCCTCTCACGAGAGGGGTTCAGACGGTCGCCGGAGGGTATTCTCCGTGAAAGGAATGTGAACAGAGGGCCGGACGGTGACTGGATTCACGGTAATATTGAAAAGATTTACGATGATTCCAGGAAAAGGGTCGAGTATGTCATGGAGAGGGGAAAGGCCAAAGAACCCTTTTCCATCGAGAAAATCGCGGAATGTACCGTACGGATGGTGCACAGCCTGATGGCGGCGGACCGGCTTTATCTGAAAGCGGTCTATACCCGGCATTCCTCAACGGACCTGGTTTCACATGCCGTGAATGTGGCGATTTTTGCGCTGAAAATCGGGATGGGGCTCGATTACAATGAAAACCAGCTGATCCGGCTCGGTACCGTGGGATTGTTGCATGATATTGGAATGGCGAGACTGGATTCCGAGCTGATCAACAAGGATGGAGTCCTGAGTCGTGAAGAGTACGAAGAAATGAAACGGCATCCGGAATACAGTTATGAAATGCTTTCCACTCTCGGTACACGCTACGAGTGGATTGCTTCGGTTGTGTATCAGGAGCACGAACGGATCAACGGGAAGGGGTATCCGCGAGGATTGGTGGGCGATGAAATTCACGAGTATGCCCAGATCATCGGTATGGTCGACTATTACGAGGCTCTGACTCACACCCGGCCGCAGAGAAGGAGGTTCCTTCCGTATGACGCGGTGAAAATCATTGTGGAGAAAGAAGAGGGAGTTTTTGCGCCCAAACTGCTCAAAACCCTTTTGAGAAAGATTTCCGTCTTCCCCCTGGAGGGATTCGTGAAACTGAATACCCATGAAGTGGGAAAGGTGATCGAGACGAGTGAGGACCGTCCGCTCCGGCCGACCGTTGAGATTCAATATGACGCGGATGGACAGCCGTTGAAGACACCGAAGGTGATCGCTCTGAAGGACACCCCCCTGATCTATATCACCCGTTCGGTCTACGAAGAGGATTTGATTGGAGAGAAAAACGGTTGGAATATGAATGCCACCGCGAAACATCATCAAACTCCGAAGGGTTAGACGTGTTTTGTCTGGACCGGTACTCCGCGACCGGCAAGACGGACGGATCCGCTCTTTCCATTTTCCCGGTTTTAGAGATTGAACGGCTGACAAAAATTTTCCGCCCCGCGAAGGGGATCGCACGCTGGCTCTCCGCTTCACCCATTTCTGTTGAACTCAAGGCGCTCGATGAGGTGACCTTCCAGGTATACCGCGGGGAAGTGTTCGGACTTCTGGGGCCGAACGGCGCCGGTAAGACCACGTTATTAAAGATCCTGGCGTCACTGATTCAGCCCTGCCGCGGGAAGGCGCGTGTATGCGGTATGGATGTGGTCCGGGAGGAAGACCGGATCAGAGGGAAGGTCGGACTGGTTGTGTCGGACGAAAGGAGCTTTTACTGGCGCTTAAGTGGAAGAGAAAATCTTCGTTTTTACGGATCACTCTGGAACCTGAGCGGCCGGAGGCTTGAAGAGAAGATCCGGTCTTTTGCGGAGCTGTTGGATATGCAGAGTTTTCTCGATCAGCGGTATGACTCATACTCCACGGGGATGAGACAGCGACTGGCCGTGGCCCGGGGGCTTCTGGGGTCGCCCGAGGTTTTACTGTTAGACGAACCGACCCGGGGGCTGGACCCGGTTTCTTCCGGGAATCTGCTGAGGTGCCTCCGCGGTATCGCGGACCAAGGAGGAGTAACGATTTTGATGGTGACCCACCGTCTTTCCGAGGCGAAAGAGGTCTGCGACCGGGTCGGAATCCTGAATCAGGGAAAGCTGGAACGGATCGGCAGGATCGAGGAACTCAGCGCCGATCCGATCTCCGCTCAACGGTATACTTTTTGTTTGCACACCGTTGGGCAGAGGGTGCTGGATACGATCGCGGCATTTCCCTGGATCTCCGATTTCAGGGTTCAGGGAAGCCGGATGGACCTTGTGATTGAAGAGTCGGAGCTTCACCTTACGGAGATACTGGATCTCCTGAGAGAAGAACAGGTGCAGATCGCCCGTATCGAATCCGGCACGATGGAATTGGGCGAAGTTCTTTTCCAACCGAACAGAAAGGAGGCGGTCTGAGATGTCGGTACTTACGATGTCTCTGGTGGGAAAACCTTTTGCCTTTCTGAGGAGGGACTTTCTCGAGGAGAAGAGTTACCGTTTTTCTTTTTTCACCCAGTCTGTGGGGATTCTTTTTTCCGTCATTATGTTCTATTTTATCGCCCACATTTTCGGGAAGGCCGCGACGCCTTATCTGTCTGCCTATGGCGGGGCCTACTTCCCCTTTGTTCTGATCGGGATCGCTTTTTACCGGTATCTTTCTGTGTCCCTGTCTACCTTCTGTGATACGATTCGTGAGGGGCAGGTTTCGGGAACACTGGAATCGATGCTGGTGTCTCCCACCCGCGCCGTATCCATTCTGCTCTATTCCAGTCTTGGGAGTTTTCTGCGCGCCACCTGCGAGGTCCTGCTGTATCTCTTTCTGGGGGTTCTGCTATTCGGGGTTCGGATCGGAAACGCCGATCTGGTATCCGTTCTGGTTGTGCTGGTCTTCACTGTGCTTTCTTTCTCGTCATTCGGCATCCTTTCCGCTGCGTTTGTGCTGGTCTTCAAACGAGGGGATCCGGTTTCTTACCTTTTTGAAACACTTTCCGCCCTTTTGGGGGGTGTTTATTACCCGGTTTCGGTCCTTCCCGCGGGTCTCCAGGCAGGCTCCGCCCTCCTCCCCGTAACCTACTCCCTGCGGGCCATGAGACAGGCCATCCTGCAAGGTACGCCGGTCACCGGCCTTGGCGCTGATCTCGGAATTCTTGTTTTCTTCTCGGTGGTGGGGCTTCCCTTCAGTTTCTTTGTATTCCGGCGCGCGCTCAACCGTGCCAAGCGGGAGGGGACCTTGCTGCAGTATTAGTGGCACGGAATCACAGGATGCATGGACTCCTCCACATCATGGGGGTTCCATGAAAAGTCCGGCGGCCTTCAGGATTCGCAATCGGATCCCGGACGGTTTTTGAGTCGGCCGTCTTGATCAGGATCTTCTGTGAAACTGTCGAGCCTGAGAGTCAGGGCGTAGGGATGCAAGAGACGATAGAGAGACTCCTGTACGCCCATTCCGTTGAACTGGTCCACCGCGATTCTCCCCTGTTCGGTTTCCACCACGATCCAGGCATGTCCGTTCCGCCCGTCGGAGGGCAGTCCGATCCAGAATTCATTCGGAATCGAAACGGCCGAGAGGAGAGAGGAGAGCAGGACGGCAAACCCCTTGCAATCGAGTGCCGGGGCCAGCAGGACTGTTTCCGGGAGGAGCCAGGGAGCCGAAGGAGTCCGGTACTTGGTGGAGTGAAGCCGTGTAATCGTCTCTTTCAGACATTGCGCCCGACTGATCGGATGCGGAAACGAGCACCATCGCCGGATCAGAAGCGGGGTGGGAGTCTGGAGTCTCACTGCCTGGATAAGGCGATACCCGGAAAGGTGAAAGGGCTCGATCCGCCGGGTCTTCCATGCGATCCGGATCCGGTATGTGAACCGTAACAGCGGATCAAAGATCCGGTACAACAGGAAGCGGTAAAGCGCCCCCAGGAAAAACCGCCCCGGAAAGCGATGAGACCGTACGGAGATTTCCCACTCCAGAAAACGTGACAGGAGCATACCTCAACTCGGCTTGGGTTTCTTTTTCTTTTTCTTGCATCTGGGCACCTGGGACGCGAAAGTTTTGTGACCTTTGCCGCCATTGGTTTCAAAGCATTTGGACGGCTGTCTGGCGAAACTGTGGCAGTCCGAGATGTCCATATCCCTGATCTCGGGTGGTTCCCAGTGATTTTCCGTCGAGCCTGTCATGTTACACCTCCTGCGGTTTTCGGAAGATGAGGGCAGAGTGGGTCCTCACTCCAAACCCCCTTTCCTTGTTGATAGGCATCGGCCCGGCAGCCTCCTTTGCATTCCTGCTTCCATTCACAGATTCCGCACTTTCCTGTCAGTTTGTCGGCGTCCAGGTATCGGGCGAACAATGGAAGGCGTTTCCAGGCCCCGACGAACCCGTGTTCCAGGATGTTGTTCCGGTCCGGAAGGGATTGTGCGAAGGTACAGGGGATCATGTTTCCATTGTGGAGGATCTGGCAGGAACAGATATTCGGGTTTCCAAGTGAGCAGGCGGCGGTTCTGCCCTCTTGATGCATGATCAGGGAGAAACTGAAGAACCCGGCCTGGTTCTGGAGATTTCCGGTTTCCCGGTTCATCCACTCCTCCAGGATTCGCATCTCCTCCAGTTCCGGTTTCAGTTCCTTGTAGTTTTGAAAGCCCCTGCCGAGGGGACCGACTTCGAAGAGATGGATGTGTTCCGTCTGGAAATGGTCCAGGAAATGGACCAGGTCCGGCATGTCACCGATATTCTGCCGGGTCACAGTGATCTTGACGCGGGGCGCGATTCCCGCAGAGTTGAGGCATTCGATTCCCTGGACGATCCGGTGGAATGAGTGGGACATCAGCGGGTCATTAATCTCGGGACGGGAACCGTTGAGGCTGACCTGAACATGATTGACCCCGGCCTCCCGTAGGGCGAAGACCCGCCTCGGGTTCAAAAGGGTTCCGTTTGTGGTGACCGTGACATGAACATGGCCCTTCCGGAACCGGCCGATGTATTCCGGAAGCCAGGGGAGCATCAGCGGTTCTCCCCCGGTCAGGTAGAGGTTGAGCACGCGGGCCTGGATGATCTCTTCGACCACGCGATCCATTTCATCCGGGGTCAGCTCACCCTCGACATCCCGACCGGCGTCGGAGAGACAAAACCGGCAGGACAGATTGCATCGGTTGGTGATGGACCAGATCACTTCAAGGGGAGCGGGGAAGCGCATGATGATTCCAGAAGTTTTCGTTCAAGAAGTTCTTCAATGAATTCCAGGGTCTGGTTTCGAATCGTATCTTCAGAAATATCCGGGTAGCGTTTGTGGAGTTCCCTCAGGATGGCTTCCACCCGTTTCCCCTCATGAATCATCCTCCAGGTCTGTGTTCCGGTCTGGTTGAGAAGGAAGGGTTGTCCTTCATCTTCGTCGAAGAGGACGGTGTTCCCGTCGTCGATACGCCAGAGGACCTTTTCCGGAATGCGGAAGAGTTGTGTCACCGACTTCATGCAGTTGCCCCCTATATACAGTTGATTCGGTCTAACTACTGAACTTCATTATAGTTTAACCGATTTATCGGTTGTGGGTCAATCCTTTTCCTCAGGGAGAGTAAAATCAAAGGATCCATTGCGGATTATTCCCTGCCGTCCGGATGGATCCAGGTTATGTGGATGTGGGGAAAAGGTTTTTTCACGCCGGGTTCTCCAGAAGTTTCTTGAGGCGGGAAGGGATCTCCAACAGGCCCGGTCCCAAAGAGTAATCCAGGCGGTAGAGTGGGATTGTATCCGCAATCGTCTGTGTTACTTCAAAACCGAGGCGGTTGAGTTGCCGTGCCGTTTCTCCCTTGTCTTCTGCGCTTTCACCCAGGTGCGAAGAAAGAAGTTCAAACAGCGCCTCGCTTTTACCGATCGGACGGATGACCGGGTTCCGGTTTTCCGGGCGGGGATTCAGGATGACAACGGCTCCGAGCGGAACCCCCCCTTGTTTTGTAGAGGGGATTTCTCTTCCGGAGGAGACCAGATATCCCTGTTCTCCGAAGGCGGAGTATTTTCTCCTACTCTGTTCTTTTCTTAAAAGGGAAGGGCAGGCCCTCACGACTTCGGATACGATCCGGTAGCGTCGGGGAAATCCCAGAATCTTTGGGCACGGTTTCGGAATCAAAAATGTCCATTCATCCGTGAGTATTGTCCATTCCTCCAGAGCACAGGTCAGGCTCACTGTGGTTTTCCCCGCTCCGGATCCGCCCGGCAGAAGAATGCATCGTCCCCGGTACGAGATGGCCGCCGCATGGAAGGTGAGGCTGTTGTGTGCTCGTTCCAGGGCCAGGGAGGTCAGGTGGGCGAGGCTGTTGACCGAAGAGAGAACGGCTTCATCCATTTCAAAACCCGGCTCGGCTTCAATCCAGGCAAGGGGACGGTTTTCCGGAAAACATCCGGTCAGAGTCTCCGAAAAGGTGACCCGTTCCCCGGGGTGGGGAACAGTTTCCGGGAGATGAATACCCGGAGGCGACGATCGATCGTGGAAATAGAATCGGACTTCTTCTCCTTTACCGGAGGGGGTATTCATGAGTCCGATTTCATCCCGCACTTCTTCAAGGATCTTCCGGTTGTTGGAGCCGCAGAGGATGGTGATTCCCGGAAAGAAGAAAGACAGGTCCGGTTTGAAGCTGATTTCGGGAGGGCGGAAACGATTCATTTTAAAACCTTCCCTGAAAAGTAAAGAGCGCAATGTTGGACAGTGCGTGAAAGAGCGTGGACGCGGCGATGGAGTCCGTTTTTTCCCGGAGCCACCCGAAGATCAAGGCGGGAAAGAAGATGCCCGCATTCCAGAGATTCACGCTGAGTAGAAAATGAAAAAGCGTGAAAATCAGGGCCGTCATGACAAGTCCCCAACCGAAAGGGGCTCCCAGGAATTGAAACGGCCTTCCAAAAATGCGGTTCAGCCGTGTCTGGAGATAGCCCCGGAAGAAGAACTCCTCCGGCAAGGCGATGTAGGAGAACTGGTAGATTCCCATGTTAAACCACCGGAAAAATGTGACCCCCTGTTTTGCCGTGAAGCCTGCCATGCCGAACCGTGAGGAAACGAGGAGAAAATAGGGAGTCAGGATCAGGATGGAGGCAAGGAGACCGATACCGAGCGACCGGGCGAGATGGTCAAGATGATATCCGAATGATCTGATCGGCTCTTTCCGGATTGAAAGAAGTGTCAAGGGGACCAGGATCCAGCAGAGGGGGAGAATCAGGTGCCGGATCCGTTGCAGGCCGGTAGGGAGGGGGAGAGCCCTCAGGGAGATGATCAGCAGGACGAAGAAGAGTGTGACCCATGTGGTTTCGATCATCCGGTTTTTTCTTGACATCTTTTTCTTTCCCTGACTAAGCTAAACAGGATCAAAGTATCAGAAAGTGGTCCCCTTCTCAAGAACTTCTTCGGAAACAGGATGCATACTACACGTGGTAAGTCTCCGGTTGTCTACCTCCTCTATGCCTTTGTCCTGTTTTTTTTCCTGATTGTGTTTCTTTTTCCTTACCGCCGTTTCGCGGAGACCCTGATCGGCCATTTTGAAGAGAAACTTGGGGTGGAACTGGCTTATCAGGAACTGGAATATGCTTTTCCCTGCACATGCCGCCTGAAAAACGTGGAGATCTTTCTTCCCCTGGAAAATGGGAGGATCAGCGCCTACAGGGGAAAACGGTTAAGCCTGACGTTTCGGCCTGCGCCGCTCCTGAAAAAACGGATTGGGTTTCACATCCAGGGGGAAGGATACGGTGGTAAGGTTTCGGGGGATGCCGTTCTTGCCTTCTTGTCCCATCCCGGATCCGGGAATTATCGTTTCAAGGTTCGCGGTGTACGGATTGAGGATGTTTTATCCCCGTTCTATCTTCGAAATTTCAAGCTGCGTGGGATGCTGGACGGTGATGCGGATTGGCATCTGACGGAGCGGGGAGATGGGTACGGTGCCGGAGGTTCTCTGTCGCTTCTGCTGCGAAACGGAGCGGTCCGGAATATCCTGATCCGGGGATTGGATCTTCCTGATTTCAGCTTCAAGAAGATTCAGGTGATCTCCCGATTATCCGCTGGGACCCTTCATGTGGAGATCTGCCGCGTGGACAGCGAAATTTTTCTGGCGGAGATTTCCGGAGACATACGGATCTCGGTTCGTGACATTCGGGACAGCGAGCTTGCGCTCTCGGCCCGTCTCAAGTCCCGTCCGGGGGATCCGATCAACCTGCATGGAGTGGCCGCCTTCTTCGGCAAAAAGCTCGATCCGGATGGTTACTATCCCTTCCGGTTTTCCGGTACAATCCGTTTCCCGGAAATCAGATAGGTACACGCGTTCGTATGCGATACACTCGGAAAAGGATTCCGTCTCGGGATGACTGCGCGCTCTCTCCTCGTGGAGAGGGAATGATGGTGCGGAAAGCTTGAGGAGGCTGTGAATGAGGAGAGTAACAGCAAGATTCAAGACCTGACCCCACTTCTCCGGGGGTTGCCTTGTTCAAAAGATTCGGGTAGAATCAATTCAGACCTGTTCGGAAAGGATCCCTCATCATGAATACGAAATCGTGTGCCGGTATCTGGGACTGTCCTGCCTATCAGAATGTGCTCGCCCAATTCCTCGATGTGGCGGACCGCATGCACCTCGATCCGAACATTGTCGCCCGGCTCCAGGTTCCGGACCACTCGGTTATCATCTCGATTCCTACGCGGATGGACAACGGTGAGGTACGTATTTTCCCCGGATACAGGGTGCAGCACAACGATGTGCTGGGACCATTCAAGGGAGGGATCCGCTATCATCCCGATGTTACGATCGGAGAGACGGCCTCACTCTCCATGCTGATGACCTGGAAATGTTCCCTCATGGGGCTTCCCCTCGGAGGGGCCAAGGGAGGGGTGGCCTGCGATCCCCATAAACTCTCCCGGAGGGAACTTCAGGGACTGACCCGGAGGTTTACGGCGGAGCTGATCAACACGATTGGTCCGGAACGGGATATTCCGGCTCCCGACCTGGGGACGAACGAGCAGGTCATGGCCTGGATGATGGATACCTACAGCCAGCAGAAGGGACATGCCGTTCCCGGTGTGGTGACCGGAAAGCCCCTTTCAATCGGAGGGTCTCAGGGAAGGCACGAGGCCACGGGACGCGGGGTAGCCTACACCACGGCCAAGGCCGCGGAAAAGATCGGGTTTGCGGTCGGACCGGAAGCCGCCTTTGCAATTCAGGGCTTCGGTAATGTCGGTTTTGTAGCCGCAAAGACCATCGAGGAGATGGGGGGCAGGATCGTGGCGGTCGGGACCTCGGCCGGGGGGGTCTACAACGCGTCGGGACTTCGTGTCTCGGAACTGGCCCGCTGCTACCGGGAAGAGGGTTCCCTCTCCGGTTATGCCGATGGGGACCAGATCTCCTGTTCGGACGTGCTGGAGGTACCGTGCGATGTTCTGATTCCCGCTGCGGTTGCCGGGGTGATCGACGAGAACAATGCCGACCGGATTCGTTGTCGGATCCTGGTGGAAGGGGCCAACGGCCCTACCACGGTTGCAGCGGACCACATTCTCCGGGAGAGAGGCATTTGGGTGATTCCCGATATCCTGGCCAACTCGGGTGGCGTGATTGTTTCGTATTTTGAATGGATACAGGATCTCCAGAATTTTTTCTGGGATCTGGATGAAATTCTCCGGAAACTGAAACGGATTATTACGAATGCCTTTGACGAGGTTTATCGAATCGCTGAAGAAAATCAGGTGAGCATGCGTACCGCCGCGCTGATGAAAGGGATTCAAAAAGTTGCGAGGGCCATGCTCTCCCGCGGGCTTTATCCGTGACGTTTCAGGAAAGGAGAAAACAGACTGCACTCCTTGCACCCTTTGTTCTGCCGGTTGCGGTCCGGGAAAGACTTTGGACGAAGTCGTCAGATTTCCGGTCCGATGGGGCCGGAAGTTTCCCGGCTGCAGGGAGGGGGTAAATCATCCTCATCGGGAGTGACGAAGAGGGTCTTTTCATGGGTGTAGCGTACCATGCCTGGTTTGGCGCCGGCCGGTTTCCGGAGATATTTACGAAACGTGTAACAGACCGGAACCTGTGTTGAATTTCGGGCACGGCTGAAGTAGGCCGCCAGAAGCGCCGCTTCTCTCAAGACCGTCTCGCTGATCTTCGTGCCGGCAGGATTTCTCAACAGGACATGGGCCCCGGGAATCTGATGGGCATGGAACCAGAGATCCTGTCCGCGTGCGATTTTCGTGACCAGGCGGTCGTTTCCGTGA
This sequence comes from uncultured Nitrospirota bacterium, assembly GCA_964483105.1. Lineage (GTDB taxonomy): Bacteria > CG2-30-53-67 > CG2-30-53-67 > CG2-30-53-67 > CG2-30-53-67 > CAYZZU01. The sequence continues at coordinate 23,915 of CAYZZU010000024.1, read as the reverse complement.
TTGTTTCTTCCCACCAGAATGGTATGGCCTTCCGAAGAAAGAAAACAGAGAGGAGGAGCCGGTTTCGGTTTCTTCTTTTTCCCCCCCTTGGGCTTTGCCTTCATGTACCGGCCATTTTGCAGTTCTTCACGAATTTCGTCTAATACCAGCGGATCCATGGCTTCGTTCAGGGTCAGGAGTACCTGATGAAGATAACGAATCTCTTCTTCCACCTGGACCAGACGGTCTTTGGCCGTGCTCCGCATTCGTTTCAGTTTGTGATATATTCTAAAATAACGCTGGGCGTTTTCGCCGGGAGTCAGCTCCGGATTCAGCTTGACGGTGAGGCAACGGGATTCCCGGCCCGAGGGATCATGCAGCCGGACTGTTCCCATTCCCTTCTTCAGTCTGTACAGGTTTGCAGAAAGCCATTCCGCTTTTTGCAGGACCGTTTCCATTTCCCTGGATCTTTCGAGGTCGTGAAGGAGATGTTCCTTCTTTCGTTCCTGTTTCCTGGATGCGGACCGGATCGCCGTCAAAAGCGGTTTTTTGCGTTCCTCCAGAAAACGATTCAGGAACAGATCCCGCCGGTGCCGCTCAGCCGCAAGATTCATCTCCGGAAAATCGGTCTTTTCCCAGTGGGACAGGTGGGTTAAGTCGATCGCCGAGAGGATTTGAGTTCCATGCCTTGGGTCTTTGTAGAGGCCGGGAGAAAATCGTGCCTCCCTGTAATCTTTCATGAACTGCCGGATCACCTTCGTCAGACCGAGGTTTCCGGCGCGGCAGGCCATCTCGGAGGCCAGTACCGGCCCGATTCCCGCCAGATTCTGCACAATCCATGAGGCGATTTCGGAAGTTGCGGAGAGTCCGGAAGGGATCTGGGAGTCCGTCACGGTCTCCGGATCGATTTTTCCCTGACCAGGGGGAGGGATATAGACCCCTCCCGGGTGAAGTCTGGGAGGGGGCTGCCGGTTCCTTGAGGAAGACCGGGCCATCCCGAGGATTTTTTGCGATTTCCTGTCTGCAAGCACGATGTTGCTTCTCCGGCCCATGATCTCAAGGATGAGTATCAGGTGTCTGACCAGGCCCGATTCTCTGCGATAATCGAGCGTCAGGGTGAGAAAGCGCTCAAGATAGGGGATTTGAATGTCACGAATGATCCCGCCGGTGATATGTTGTCTCAAGATTCGACAAAACGCATCCGGGGAAATGGTTGTTCCTTTTTCTTGAATCAGGTGAATGCCTGGAAGGGAGGGGTTGCACGACAAAAGCAGCGTTCGGTTTCCGTCCGGTCCCCACAGTGGAAGAAGATAAATCCCCTGATGAATCTCGGAGACCTTTCGGATTCTGTAGTGAAGAATCTTGCGGGTTAGTTCTTCCCGGATGGCCTTCAGAACGAAAGAATCCATGAAAGAAGTTTAAAGACTTCCAATAACCCTGTAAAGATAAAACTGATTTGACAAGATCCATTATTTTCACTATAATCCTGAAAAATCCGGCACAAGACAAGAAAGAGGGGGAATGCGCACCTGAAAGAGGAAGACACGCAGGCACTCAAAAGTATGACCGGCTATGGACGAGGAGAATCGGAAGGATGGATTTTTGAGATCCGTTCCGTAAACCATCGATTCTGCGACATCCATTTCAGGCTTCCCCGTCGCCTCGCCTCTCTGGAGGTCCTGTTCACGAAGGAGATCAAGAAATGGATCAAAAGGGGGCGGTTGGAAGTAACCTGTCTATCGGATCATCCCGCCAGGATGGAGGGGGGAACCCTGGCCCTGGACGAAGATCTTCTTGATCAGGTTTACAGGCAATTCGTGAATCTGAAACGACGATATGGGATCCATCAGGAAATCAATCTGGACCATCTGTCATCCTTCCACGAGTTATTCAGAATTACGGAAGAGGCCACGGATGGGGAGCACATTCGGGAAGAGGTTCTCCCTGCTCTGAAGGCGGCTCTTGCTGCGATCGACCGGATGCGTGTCCTGGAGGGAGAGAACCTGAAGAGGGGGCTTGCATCGTCTCTGGAGAAGATCAGCGAGATCCGTCGCAAATTGATCAAGAGAAGTCCGGAAGTAGTGGAATACTATAAGGAAAAACTGCGAGACCGCATGGGGTCTCTCCTCCCGGGGGAAGGGCTGGATGAAGGAAGGCTGATGCAGGAGGCGGCGCTGTTCGCGGATCGAAGTGACATTACGGAAGAACTGGATCGGCTGGGGAGCCATCTCCAGCAATTTCGGGCCATGCTTGAGGAGGCTGGGCCGCATGGGAGACGGATGGACTTTCTTCTCCAGGAGATGAATCGTGAGATCAACACCATCGGGGCAAAGGGAAACGATCTGATGATCAGCCAGTGGGTGGTCACCTGCAAGAGCGAGCTGGAAAAGTTACGCGAACAGGTACAGAATATTGAATAAAACTTGCCTTTTCATTTCCGAGGGATTGAGAATGTGCACTCCGGTTTCGGAAGCGGAAAGGGGATCGTCAATGTTGAGGGGTTATGGTTTCATGTCATTCTTGAGAGGAGCGGCCCTATGGCAAAAGAGCTCATTAATATCGGATACGGGAATGTCGTCGTTGCAGATCGTATTGTGGCAGTCGTGAGTCCCAGCTCGGCACCCATGAAACGGTTGAAAGAGGTCGCCAAGGGTTCCGGAAAGCTGATTGACGCCACACAGGGGCGGAGGACACGGGCCATTCTGGTCACCGACAGCGACCATGTCATCCTTTCCGCGGTTCAGGCCGAAACCATCAGCCAGAGATTCTTTACCAAATCGGAAAAAGAAGCCTTAGAGGGGAATGCTGAATAAGATTGCAGGCGATTCTCCCTTTTCGCTCCCGGGTGAGCGAGTGCGCCCACTTCGATGATCATTGCAACAACCTGAATGGATCACAGTCATACTGTATGATAACAACACCTCATGGAAGCGGCGTGGGGATACTCACGATTCTTTCAGCGCCTTCCGGTGCGGGAAAGACTTCGTTGTGCCGTGCCGCGGTCAAAGCCATTCCGAATCTCACACACTCGGTTTCCTACACGACGCGCCGGGCGAGAGCCGGTGAGGAAGACGGGCGGGACTACTATTTTGTGGATGAGGATACCTTTCACAGGATGATCCGTCAGGGAGAATTCCTGGAATGGGCCCGGGTGCATGGACATCTCTATGGGACTTCAAAGCGGGTTGTAGAGGGGATCCGAAGCCGGGGATGCGATGTCATCCTGGATGTGGACGCGGCCGGCGCGGGACAATTGATGGCTTTGTCCGATCTGAAAGCGGTTTATGTCTTTGTGTTGACTCCGACCTTCTCAGAGCTGGAAAAACGACTCCGGGGAAGAGCGTCCGATTCGGAAGAGGAGATTCAGAGGCGACTGAAGCGGGCGAAAGAGGAAATCGCCCGGTTTGATCAATACGATTATCTGCTGATCAATGATGACTTTGACCAGGCCCTTTCCGACCTGGTTTCCATTTTGCGCGCGGAGAAGTGTTCCAACAAACATGTGGATCACCAGTGGGTCTATGAGGAATTCCTGGAGAGGCGGATTTCCTGAATGAGATCGCAACGGCTCTGATCAAAACGGCTCGGGATTGTAAAAATGGATGGTTTCGTAACCAGTCCATCCAAATCAGGAAGGAGACAAAATGGCCATTTTGCATCCACTACAGATTCGTGAGGAGAAGATTGAAAACAGCAAATTCCGTTTGGCTCATATTGCCTCTCAGCGGGCGAAGATGATCATGCAGGGTGCGAAGCCCCTGGTTGAGACTTCCTACAAAAAGCCGGTGACCATCGCGTTGCAGGAGATCCATGAGAGGAAGGTTTCGTTTTATGAAGCCGAGGAAGCCGCCAGGATTCGGGAAGAACTGATTCGGCGTGCGCGGGAAAAAGAGGAGGCGGAAGCCCGAGCGATCCGTGAAAAAGAAGACGCCGCCAGGATGCCGAAAGAGTCTCAAAACGACGTGGAAGAAAGTGCATAGTGTCGGAAGACGTCTTCAAAAAAAAAGAGGTGATCCTGGGGGTGACCGGAGGAATCGCCGCGTACAAGGTTCCCTTGCTGGTGCGGAATCTGAAGAAGGAAGGCTTCTCCGTCCAGGTTGTGATGACACGGCATGCGGTGCAATTCGTTACGCCGTTGACCTTGGCCACTCTGTCCGGTGCGCCGGTTCTCACGCAGATGTTCGAGTCGGAATCGCCCCCCGCCATGGCCCACATCGATGTTCCCCGGAAAGCTGATCTGATGGCCGTGGTCCCGGCCACGGCGAACATCATCGCGAAAATGGCAAACGGGATAGCCGATGACCTCCTTTCCACCATGCTTCTCGCCGTTACGTCCCCCCTTCTGGTGGTTCCCGCCATGAATACCCGGATGTACCATCATCCTGCAGTCTTACGGAACCTCCAGACTCTTCGTGAACGGGGAGTACGAATCCTGGAACCGGGAATGGGTGATCTCGCCTGTGGGGAACAGGGGGTAGGCCGGATGGTCGAAATCGAAACGATCCTGGATTCAATTCGCGCCTTACTCCGGCCTGCAGGCCCCCTTACAGGGAAACGGGTCCTCGTAACGGCCGGTCCGACCCTGGAGCCGATTGATCCGGTTCGCTATATCGGCAACCGTTCTTCCGGGAAGATGGGGTTTGCCTTGGCCCGTGTGGCCGAGGCAATGGGAGGTAGAGTGACTCTGGTCTCCGGGCCTGTGATGCTTCCCGTTCCGGACCGGGTTTCGTTTGTCTCCGTTGAAACCGCGCGGGAAATGCAGGATCAGGTCGCAAGGTTGTTTCCAGAAACGGATCTGCTGATCATGGCGGCGGCGGTGAGTGATTTCCGGATGGAAACACCGGTTTCTGATAAAATCAAGAGAGGTTCCGGAAAATTGACGCTTCAAATGACCGAGAATCCGGATATTCTCAGGGAACTCACCGTCCGGCGTAAACGTAAAAATCAGATCCTTGTCGGATTTGCCGCGGAAACCGGGAACCTGAGGAAAAAGGCGGAAGCCAAACTGCGGCAAAAAGGTGTTGATTTTCTTGTGGCCAATGATGTCAGTGGAGAAGAGACCGGATTCGGTTCAGACAAAAACCGGGTCCTGATGCTGGACCGCCTGGGTGGTGTTGAGAAGACGGATCTTCTGCCCAAGGAGGAGGTGGCCCGAAAAATTCTGGAAAGGGTCTGCAGGATCTTTTTGCGGGACGCTCCGGCTGCATCCGGGGCCGATTAGTCGAGGATGTTTTTTCTTTTTCGAAGCGATTTATGGAGACGCCTCCGTTTTTTGAAACGTTCAGAATTGATCTTCTCCCGTTTGATTTTTTCCACAAGAGTGGTTCTTTTGACATGCAGGATTTCTGATGCGTTGCTGATAATCCCGTCTGCCTGGTCCAGGGCCTGAAGGATCAGGTTCCGTTCGAATTTTTTGACGGCGTTTTTCAGGTTGATCCCCTTTTGCGGGAAGAGGATCTCGTTCGCGATATCGTATCCCTTCGCGGAGAGGATATGTTCCGGCAGTTCCCGTAGTGTGATTTCCTTTCCTTCGCTCACCATGTTGACGGCGTATTCCATTGTATTGGCGAATTCCTGGATATTTCCCACCCATTCATAGGAACGCAATACCGGGATCAGACTATTCGCGATTCCGCCAACTTTCTTCTTCAATTCGGCGCTGTATCTGTTCAGGAAATAATCGGCCAGAATCGGGAAATCTTTGATGCGCTTCCTCAAAGGAGGAAGGTAGATGTGGATCACATTCAGTTGGTAGTACAGGTCTTCCCGAAACTGTTTCTTCCGGATCAATCGCTCCAGTTCCTTTTCTGTTGAGGCGATGATGCGGACCTGCTGTATGACTTTGCTGATGGCGCTGCTCGAGCGGAACTGGTCTTTCTTGATCTTATTCAGCAGAGTGACCTGTAGATGTAACGGAAGGCTGTCCACCTCCTGCAGAAACAGAGTGCCTCCCTGTGCCTGATGAAACAGGTTCCGAAACCCTTCCTCCTCATGAAAGAGGTCCCGTTTGATGATCCCGGGATCGACCCCCCGACAGTTGTAGGCGATCAACGGTTTATTGGATCGGGCGCTGTTGTAGTGGATGATTTTGCAAATCAGATCTTTCCCGGTGCCGGTTTCTCCCTGAAGCAGGACCGGGGCCTCCGTTCTGGAGGCCTGGGTGGCCAGGCGTCTGGCCAGCTTGATCCCCCGGGTTTCTCCGATGATTCTGGAAATCTCGTACGTGTCGTTCATGGCGACCGGTTCCTTTCCTTGAGTTACAGCGGATCTTAATAGCGGATGACATCCTTCAGCCGCTTGGTTTTCTCCACCAGCGTGGTCCGTTTCAGCTTCAGCATTTCCGCCGCCAGGGTGATGACACCGTTTGTCCGGTTCAACGCGTGGTTGATCAGCTTGGTTTCAAATTTCTCAACCTCTGTTTTCAGGTGGATTCCCTCCGGAGGGATTTTCGGGATGGCGAGAATTTCTTCTTCCCGTATTTCATTTAAGCGGACGGGAAAGACATCCACCGTGATTTCATCTCCTTCCGTCAGGATGACCGATCGTTCAATCACATTGTACAGTTCGGTGACATTGCCCTGCCAGTTGTACTTCATCAGATAATCCAGGGCCTCCGACGAAATGGAACGGATTTTCTTGTCATGTTCACGATTGAGCTGTTTCAGAAAGTAATTGACCAGAAGCGGAATGTCTTCCCGCCTTTCCCTCAGGGGAGGGATGTAGATCGGAATGACTGCGAGCCGGAAGAATAGATCTTCCCGGAAATTGCCGAGTTCCGTTTCGCGTCCCAAGTCCGAGGAATTGGCGGAAACGTATCGAATATCCAGTGAGACCGGCTGTTCTTTCCAGGGAAGTCGGAGCCTCTTGTTTTTTAAACAATCCAGAAGTTTGACCTGAATCGGGAGAGGGAGATTTTCAACCTCGTCCAGAAAGAGGGTACCCCGATGTGCCTGCTCCAATATTCCTCTACGGGCAGGGGTACCGAACATTTCTTCATCAAGCTGTTCCGCTTCGAAGACCCCGCAGTTGATTGTAAGAAATGGACGGTCCTTACGCGGACTGTTGTAATGCAAGGTTTTGGCAAGCAGTTCCTTTCCGGTTCCTTCCTCACCGGTGATCATCACGGGACTCGCGCCGTTGACGACTTGTTTCAAGATTCTGACCACTTCCAGGATGGCATGACTGCTTCCGATGATGTTTTTGAATTGATAATATTCTTTCAGTTGTTTCCGCAACAGAAGATTCTCTTCCCTTAATTCCTTTTGTTCCAGGGTCTTCCGGATAATGATCTTGACCTCTTCCACATTGAAGGGTTTGGAAATATAATCGGTTGCGCCCACCTTCATGGCATGGATGGCCGATTCCACCGTGGCGTACCCCGTGATGATGATCACGGCAATGTCCGGGTAGTTGGACTTGATCTCCGAGAGGAGTTCCAGACCGTTCAGGTAGGGCATTTTCAAGTCGGTCAAGACAAGGTCCGGCATGGATTCCCGGATCTTCTCCAGCGCCTCTCTTCCATCTCCCGCCGTGACTACATCGTATCCTTCACGTTGCAGAATGGTGGCCAGAGATTCTTTCTCGATATGATCATCATCCGCAACGAGTAGTTTCCGTCTCTGCATGAAGAGTTCTCCATGGATTGAAATGATATTTTGTCTTCAACAATAATATGACAAAATAGCATTAATGAATATGAAAATCAAGAGAAAATTGATCTTGACTTTTAAGGTTTTTTTGTTAAAATTTAATTAGTTAGATAGTATCTTGCAAGATTGATCCTGCTTAGTTTTGTTCATCAAATCAAAAAAAAACGACAAAAACGTTTTTTTGTCTACTGGGACCGCTGTTAAATTTTTGACCTTTCATGGAAGAGCCGTCCCTTGGGAATTGGAAGGAAATTACGGGTGAACCGGTCACCGGATGTTGTGTTTTGACGAGGTGGATCTCTGTAAATGACGGGAGGATGGAAATGGGTGAGGAAAAGAAAACCCACGGAACGGATTTCTTTGAGGAAGTCCGGGAGAAGGTTGACCGCGAGATGTTTCAATCCTCCCGACGTGGAAAGATGGACGAGGTTTCCGGATCCGGGATTCCGGAGGAGGAACAAACGCCGGAGAGCGCGGATCACCTGGATCTCGAGGTGGTTGTGGATGTGGTAGACCCGGATTCCTTGGATGGCGAGCTGGACGACACGTTCCTGGAAGAGGTCGATTTGATTCCTCCCGAAGAGGAGGTGGCTGACAACTGGTGGTATAGCCGCTCGCCGGTGGACGAGGCTGAAAAAGAAAATGAGGCGGATTTGTCGTGGGAAGAGCCCGGGGAGGGTGGAAACGAGCCACCGGACATTCCGGAGGATGACCGTTATCTGGGAGAACTGATCGGTCACGAAAGCGACACCTCAGGGGTCGGAGAGTCTCAAGACGAGATTCCACCAGTCGCTGCTGAGGATGGGGATTTTTTTGCGACGCGGACCCTGGGAGACCTGTACGCTAAGCAGGGAGAGTATGAAAAGGCCGGTGAGATTTATGAGCGTCTGCTGCAGCAGACCCCGGATGACCCGGAACTCCAGTCGACCGTGGAGGAGATGAAACATCAGGAGGAGGCAGTCAAGGCGTCGGAGGATCTGGAAGATACGACTTGTTTTGAGGCGGGTTCCGGATCTCCGGAGGACCCGCGAACGCTCATGATCGATCGACTTGAGAACTGGCTGACACGTATCCAGGTCGAAAAGGAGAGACGATGTTCAAAAAGTTTCTGAAGGATCTGGTGGTTTCCGTGGATGGCGCCGTCGGGGCCGTCATTATGGGGATGGACGGTATTCCGGTTGATGAATATTGTGAACGACCCGATTCGGACCTGCAACTGGTTGGTATTGAGTCTGCCACGCTTCTGAAGGAGATGAACCGCGCATCCGATTCCATGGAGTGCGGTCTGTTGAGAGAAGCCGTCATGGTGAATGAGCAGCAGACCCTGGTCGTTCGTAAAATCAACGAGGACTATTTTGTTGTGCTGATTTTGAACGGCAACGGGAACCTCGGAAAGGGTCGTTTTAAACTGAGAATGTTCGTGCCGAAGGTGATCCAGGAATTCGTGTGAACTGGTTTACTGCATTTGGGTTTTGCGGTAGCTCCCGTGTTTTGCATTTTCATCCAGTCGGGATGGAATTGTCAAAGGAAACGGGGCAGGCGGTGTTCCACGACGGAGTTGCGGAGCGGAAAGTGTAACGCCGCGGAGGGGCTCTTTACGAAATCCTCAGCCTCCAGCCTCTTGACCGTGGGGATGGTTGAACCCATCTCGACGCGGTAAATTCATGTGAGACAGCCGGTTGGGTTCAGGACATCGGGTCGTGTGAATACGGCTGGATGATGGGCGGAAAGAATTGTGTGCAGGAGCAGACCATGAAGATACTTGTGATTCACGGTCCGAATCTGAATCTCCTGGGTACTCGTGAACCGGAGGTTTACGGTTCGCTTACGTTGAAGGAGATCGATCGGGAGATTCAGGCCACGGCGAGAGAACTTGGGGTGAAAGTCGAGACCAGACAATCCAATGATGAAGGCAGGATTGTCGAGTGGATTCAGGAGGCTCTGGGAACGTTCCAGGGGGTGATTATCAATCCAGCCGCATATACCCATACCAGTGTGGCCATCCGGGATGCCATCGCTGCCGTGGGAATCCCGACGGTTGAGGTCCATCTGTCCAACATTTACGCCAGGGAATCGTTTCGACAGGATTCTTATATTGCTCCGGTGGCGATGGGGCAGATCTGCGGCTTCGGGAAGGAAGGCTATCTGCTTGCCCTGCGGGCGTTGTTTGCGAAAAACGGGGATTCGGAATGAAGGATACCATGGGAGGATATCGGGAACGTCTTGAGTTTTTGCTGCGGGAAGGCCGTGTCGACGCCTTGCTGGTGACCCGGTTGGAAAATGTTCGGTATCTGTCCGGATTTACCGGGTCCGCGGGGGCCCTTCTGGTCACGGATTCCAAAGGCTACCTGATCAGCGACTCGCGATACGCCACGCAATCCAGGGAACAGGTTGTGGGATTTTCAATCCAGATTTTAGAACAGGGGGAGCGTCTTTCCGACCGGGTTCAAAAGATCCTCAAACGCAACCGGATCCAAAGACTGGGGTTTGAACCGGACGATCTCCGGGTCAGCCAGTACCTGACGTTGAAGAAGGGAATTTCCCCGAGGCGACTGGTGCCCTTGCGGAAGGGAGTGGAGGTCCTTCGGATGATCAAGTCCGACCGGGAAAACAGGGCGCTTGCTCGTGCCATCCGCTGTGCGGAACACGCCTTTCAGTCGGTCCGGCGATTGATTCGTGCGGGTTCGTCGGAGCGGGAAATCGCACTTCACCTGGAGCACGGGATGCGTCAGGACGGAGCGAACGGCGCGGCCTTTGATACGATTGTCGCCTCCGGAGCCAGAGGAGCCATGCCGCACGGGATTGCTTCGAAAAAGAGATTACGGAAAGGGGATCTGGTAATCGTGGACTTCGGCGCGAAGTGGGACGGGTATTCTTCCGACATGACGCGGACTTTTTATCTCGGTTCGCGCCTGATCGGTATCAAGCGGAAGATTTTTGATACGGTTCGGAAGGCGCAGGAGGCCGCGATCCGGGCCGTGCGGCCGGGTATTTCCCTGGGGGAAATTGATGCGACGGCCCGTGATGTGATTCGGGAAGCGGGGTTCGGATCGCATTTCGGCCATGGTACCGGGCATGGTATCGGCCTTGAGGTTCACGAACTGCCGTTGGTAGCCCCCGGAAACAAACTGACCGTTCGTGAAGGAATGGTTTTTACCATTGAACCCGGCATTTATCTTCCCGGTCTGGGGGGGGTACGGATCGAGGATATGGTTCGTGTGACCCGAAACGGCTGCCAGGTTCTGACTACATTGGGAAGGGACTGGCAGGTCTGAATAAGAATTGGATTTTCCTTTTGTTTCATTGTAAAATAAACGAAGACCTGCAGAAAAACTTTAAGACGGCATAAGGGAGGGAGCATTGTATTCGACTGCGGATTTCAGAAACGGTCTTAAAATCGAGCTGGATGGCGAGCCATACGTGATTGTGGAATTTCAACATGTCAAACCCGGAAAGGGAGGGGCCTTTGTCAGAACGAAAATCAAGGGGCTCCGGACGGGGCGGGTTCTGGACAAAACTTTTCGTTCGGGGGAAAAAGTCGGAAAACCGGACTTGGACGAACGGGAGATGCAATATCTCTATGCCTCCGAGGGACAATACTGTTTCATGGATTCGGAAAACTATGAGCAGATCTTTCTCTCCGAGGAACAGTTGGGAGACAATCGATTCTACCTGCAGGAGAACATTGCGGTCGATATTCTGTTCTTTAATGGAAAGCCGATCGGGGTGGAGCTTCCCAATTTTGTGGTCCTGCGTGTGACCCGGACGGAACCGGGGGTGAAAGGGGATACCGCCTCGGGCGGGACCAAACCCGCGACACTTGAGACGGGACTGGTGATCAAGGTTCCTTTGTATCTGGATCAGGAAGAACAGGTCCGTGTCGACACCCGGACAGGCGAGTTCATTGAGCGCGTTAAACAGTGAGGTTTTTTGCCGGATTGTGTTGGATGGTTTTACGAAGTTCTCAAAATGGTTGCCGTCCCAGGCATGTTTCACGGGGAGAAGGCGAGTGGGAGTGAAGGGGGAAGGATGAACCTGAAAGAGATCAAAGAGCTGATCGAGATAATTCGAGGGACGGACATCTCCGAAATCGAGGTGGAACGTGAGGGCGCCCGGGTTCGGATTCTGCTGGAACCGCGATCATCCAAGTTCCGTATGGAGCGTGTCGTGCGGTCCGATCATACAGCCGGGTCTCTGGAGGTTTCGTCGACTTCCTCTCGAGCGGAAGAGGTCCCGGAATCTTCCGTCGGGGAGTCGGCCCCGGGTGAGACGGTTGTGACTTCTCCCATGGTGGGGACCTTTTATCGTTCTCCCGCGCCGGATATGCCTCCGTTTGTGGAGGTCGGCAGTGTGGTGGAGGTCGGACAGACTCTCTGTATTATCGAGGCCATGAAGATTATGAACGAGATCGAAGCGGAAGGGAGAGGCCGGGTGATCCAGATTCTCAAAGAAGACAAAAGTCCGGTGGAATATGGTGAGCCTCTTTTTGTTCTTGAATCCATCGGTTGATTTTCTCATGCGGGACTTGATACGGGAGCAGAGATGTTCCGGAAAATTCTGATCGCAAATCGAGGCGAGATCGCCTTACGAATCATCCGGGCCTGCAGGGAACTGGGGATTGAAACCGTGGCGATTCATTCGGATGTGGATGTCCGGTCCCTGCATGTCCAACATGCGGATGAAAGTATCTGCGTTGGACCGGCTCCCAGCGCTCAGAGTTACCTGAGCGTTTCCAGTATTCTCAGTGCCTGTGAAATCACCGATGCGGAGGCTGTGCATCCGGGATACGGTTTTTTAGCCGAGAATCCGGAGTTTGCCGATATCTGTGAGTCTTCCGGGATCACCTTTATCGGCCCGAGTTCCGACAATATACGCCTCATGGGAAACAAGGCGGAGGCCAGGAAGACGATGCGGAATGCTGGCCTTCCTGTGATCCCGGGCAGTGACGGCGTGGTGGAAACGGAGAAGGAAGCGGTCAAGGTCGCCCGGCAGATCGGTTTTCCCGTGATGATCAAGGCTTCCTCGGGTGGGGGCGGCAAGGGGATGCGGGTTGTCCATACAGAGGCCTCTCTGCCTCATCTTTTTTCCATGGCACGTGCCGAGGCCGCCGCGTCGTTTCACGATGCCTCGGTTTATATCGAACGATATATTGAAAAACCCAGACACATCGAGGTCCAGGTCCTTGCGGATGATGCGGGTCATGTGGTGCATCTCGGAGAACGGGACTGCTCCATCCAGAGGAGGCACCAGAAATTGATCGAAGAGTCGCCGTCCCCCTCCCTCGATCCCGAGACGCGACGGAAAATCGGAGAAGCGGCGGTCCATGCAACTCAGGCGGTTGGATACAAGAGCGCTGGAACCGTGGAGTTTATCCTGGATGAGGACGGTACCTTTTATTTTATGGAGATGAACACGCGGATTCAGGTGGAGCACTCGGTTACGGAGATGGTGACTGGTGTGGATCTGATCAAGGAGCAGATTCGAATCGCATCCGGTGAAGGGCTTCAGTTCAAACAGGAAGATATCCACCTTGCCGGACACGCGATCGAATGCCGGATCAATGCGGAAGATCCGGAAACCTTTGCTCCCTGTCCCGGGAAAATCGGAGCCTTCATCCCGCCGGGGGGGCCGAATGTCAGAGTGGATACGGCTCTTTATTCCGGTTATCATGTTCCGGCCCATTACGATTCGCTCCTGGCCAAGTTGATTGTCAGGGGTGGGAACCGGGATGAAGCCATTGCCATCATGAAGCGGGCTCTGGATGAATTCGTGATCCAGGGGATCAGGACCACCATTCCTTTTCATAGGAAAGTGATGCGGACTCCGGAATTTCTCTCCGGTGAGTTTTACACGACTTTTCTGGAGAAGGTGCAGCTATGATTCCTTCCGGGAGACCGATTCTGGGGAAGGAGTGGAAACTCTGTGTGATTGTGGGGGCCGAAAAGGATCCTTGGCGGACGGCCCGGGCCGCATTGAGGGGTGGGGGGCGTGTGGTACAGTACAGAGGGAAAACAAAATCCGGAGCGGTACAACTGAGTGAATCTCTGGCTCTCCGGGAGTTGACCCGGCGTTTCCGGGCCTTTCTGGTGATCAATGACCGACCGGATATTGCCCGTCTGTCCGGTGCCGATGGGGTTCATCTGGGTGAGACGGACCTTCCGGTTCCGGTTGCCAGGAGGATCCTTGGTAAAGGAAAGATAATCGGAGCGACGGCACATTCCTTGCGGGAGGCCCTGGCGGCCGAACGGGAGGGCGCGGATTATGTTGGCTGCGGTTCGGTGTTTATTTCTCCTTCCAAACCGGGCGTACCGGTTCTGGGGTCCTGCGCTTTTACGGAGATAACACGTCGAATACGCATCCCCGTATTGGGAATCGGCGGAATTACGAAGAAGAATGCCCCGGAGGTGCTGCAGAAAGGGGCGTGCGGAGTCGCCGTGCTTTCAGCCGTTTCCGAGGCCGTCGATCCTGAATCGACCGTTCGGGAACTCCTGGGGAATCTGAGCAGGGCCTCGGTTGGATGACGAGGCGGGTTTCGATCCGAAAAGCCGATATGGAAAAGGCAGTACAGGTTTTTCTTTATGGTCTCAATTCTGAAGGACAGCGTTCCTTGATGACCTTTCTGCAGGGATCGCGGTTCGATGTGCAGCTATACGCGAAGGGAGACCCGCTTCCCTGTCAGCAACCCATACTGTTGGTGGATCCTTCCGCCTGGGATGCGCCGCTGTTCGAAAGGCTCAAGAAGGAAGATCCGGCCTCCCAGATCATTCTGATTCTGAAGAAGGAAAATCTCGATTCGTTTATTCATGGGAAAATGACGCGGATCGATGATTACCTCACACTCCCTTTAGACGCGAAACGTGTTCTCTTTGCTCTCGAGAAGGCGGTGGATCGGAAATTGCAATTCGAACGCTTGATTCGAACGACCCGCGACCTGGATCAGACCACGAAAGAACTTTCTTATTTCATCAATGTCGGCAAGGCCCTGACTTCAACCCTCGACACGGGCAGTATTTTGAATATCATCATGGAGAAGACCAGCGAACTGGTGAAGGCCGAAGCCGGTTCCGTTCTGCTGCTGGATGAGGATACGCAGGAACTCTACTTTGAGCTGACCGAGGGCGAGAAGAAGAACGATATCAAAAGATTCCGTCTGAAAGTAGGGGAAGGCATCGCGGGATGGGTCGCCCTGCACGGTGAACCCATTGTCGTGGAGGATGTTGCTACTGATCCCCGTTTTTACCATCAGATCGATGATTCCCTGGATTTCAAAACCCGTTCGATACTCTGTGTTCCTCTTCGGAGTAAAGGAAAGATTCTCGGAGTTCTTGAGGTCATCAATAAAATAGACGGCAAACCCTTCGGTCAGAAAGACCTGGACTTGATCCTGACACTCGTGGATCAGGCTGCGATCGCGATCGAAAATTCCCTTTTATATCGGAAGGCGACGGATCTCGCAATCACGGATGGCCTGACTCAGCTCTATAATTTCCGGTATCTCCATCAATCGTTGGATGTGGAGTTCTCCCGCGCCAATCGGTACCATACCGAGATCTCATTGATCTTCCTGGATCTCGATTATTTTAAAAAAGTGAATGATCGTTTCGGCCACCTGGTGGGAAGTCAGGTCCTGGTTGAAGTGGGGCGAATTTTAAAGAAAAGCCTCAGACCGATGGACTTGATCTGTCGATACGGGGGGGATGAATTTATCGTGGTGCTTCCGGAAACCGGGCCCCAGTCTGCGTTTGGAGCCGCGGAACGCCTGAGACGAATGATCGAGAATCATACTTTTCAATCCGACAAGGGAGAGCCTTTTTCCTTGACGGCCAGTTTTGGTGTCGCAACCTACCCGAATCATGTGAAAGACCAGAACGCACTGGTACAGCTTGCCGATCAGTCCATGTATCGAGTCAAGGATGCCACAAGAAACGCGGTCTTTATGATCGGAAAAGAGAACAATTCTCTTTCCAGGGAAATCCCCGAGGCATAGATGTTTCTCCGGCAGGTTCTTTCCGTAGCGTCCAGCCGTTTCCTTCAAACAGGACCGGTTTTTTCCCCAGGCCGGGGCATTGTGCAGAGATCAGGGGAGGGGACCTGTCCCCGTTCCGGCGGGAAACGGTTTTTCTGGAGAAGTCATCGGTGAAGAAGGTTCATCCGAAAAGACGGTTGATGTTTCAACTGATTTTCCTGCTGCTTTTGATCTCTCTGGTGCCTCTGGTCATTTCGGACCGGAATCTTGTGAGGCTCAACGAGGATTATCTGGAAAACGACCTCCTCGACTCCCATACGGAACGCGCACGTCAGATCGCAGACGAAGTTTCCAATCAAATCAACACCCTCGTGGAGAAGCTGGAGGTGATCGCCCGCCTGCAGCCTTTGACTCGATCATTCACGGACCTGCAGAAATACCAGCTTTTGTTCTTTTTTCTGGAAGAATACAAATCTTTGAACAGTCTGACTTTGCTGGATGTGAACGGGAAAACGCAGGCCGAGGTGATGCGGTCCGGTTTCAGTCTTCAGGCCGGCGAAGAACGGGAACGCATTCGGGAACGGGTCTTGCGACAGGTTCTGTCGGGCACTCTTTCGATCTCCGATCCCTGGACTCTTCCGGATCTCAAGGAGGTCTACCTGACGATAGGACTTCCGGTTTTTTCGGAGGACCGGGTCGGCGGGGTTCTTCTGGCGGAGTGTTCCTTGAAGAAGATCCGTGAGATCATCGAGCGGGTTTCCATTCACCGATCCGGTGAGGCCTATCTTGTGGATCGGAAGGGCCGTCTGATCGCGCACAGGAATCGGGATCGTGCCCTGCGCCAGGAAGACATGAAGGATGTGGAGATTGTAGGGAAATATCTCGCCTTGGGGAAAACCGGCGGAGCCCTTCCTTTTCGGGATAAGAACGGAAGAGAGATGCTCGGAGCCTATGCCCCCCTGGGGCTGGAAGGATGGGGAGTGGTGGTCCAGGAGCCTCGCAAGGATGCCTATATCGTAGTCGAGGAGATGAAACAACAAAGTCTCTTCTGGGGAGGGGTGACCGGTGTACTGGTTTGCCTGATCGGGATTTTTTTCGCCCGCAGGATCAGTGTTCCCATCATGAATTTTACCCGCAGCGCCTTGCGGATCGCCGAAGGGAATTTCAAGGAAAAGATCACGGTTTCGGCCCGGAACGAAATTGGACAACTGGCGGAGACCTTTAATTACATGGTTCGGCAACTGGACCTCTATGACAGGAATATGCGCCGTCTTTTCATGAGCGCGATTGCCTCATTGGCCGCGGCGATTGACGCGCGGGATCCGTACACGCGGGGTCACTCGGAACGGGTTACGCAATACAGCCTCGCTATCTCGGATGAGATGAATCTCGACCCGAAAACCCGGGAGATTGTGCACATCGCCGCGTTGCTCCATGACGTCGGGAAGATTGGAATCGATGACAGTATCCTCCGCAAACCAACCGATTTGACCGAAGAGGAGTACCGTTTGATTCAACAACATCCGGAAAAGGGTGCCAATATCATGGCACCCATCCGACAATTGAGGGAGATCATCCCCGCCATGCGTCATCATCATGAACGATTCGACGGGAAGGGGTACCCCGACGGGATCCGTGGAGAGGAGATTCCCTTGCCGGCCCGTATTATCTGCGTGGCGGACACCTATGATGCCATGACCTCCAATCGACCCTACCAGCTTGCCAGGGACAAAACAGAGGCATTGGAGCAGATCCTTTCGTGGTCGGGAACACGATATGATCCGAAAGTCTGTGAGGCTTTTTCGAGGGCCTTCAGAAAAAAACGGATCCAAGGGGAGAAACAGGATCTGACCGGTCAGATCGAACCGAGTCATGAGACCGCCGGTTTTCGTCCACACATTGCCTGAAATCGAAAATGAAAAGAAAGAGTGAGACAAAGGAAAAGCGAACTCTTTTTGACTGGAAACTGATCCGGATACCCCGTCCTCTGTTCATGGGACTGGTTGCCTTCCTGGTGCTTCTGTTCCTTTTGGGGGGGCTGGTGTTCGCGGTCAAGTATGAAGGGGATCGTTTCCCCTGGCTGGTCCGCATTGTCAGGGCGTTCGGGATGTATCACCAGGTTTCCGGAAAAGAGGGTGCGGAACCCGGAGAGGTGGAAGAGGCCCGTTTCGCGAAGCTGATATTCGCTAAAGGAGATGTAACGGTCAAACCGAAACAGGAGTTACGGTTTCAAAGCGCACGGGTTGGTCAGAAACTGCAGGAGGGGGACAGCATACGTACCTACTCCGGGGGACAGGCCGTGATCCTTTTCGATTCCGGGGACCAACTGACCATCAAACCCGACTCACTGGTCGTGATCCGGGATATGAAGCAGAACCGGTTGACCAAAATCAGGAAATCCTCGATCAAACTGAATCAGAGCGAAATTGAGGCGGTCATTCGAAGTCCCAAGGTCGAAGGGTCCCGGTTTATCATTGTGACGCCCACCGCCCTGGCCACGATTTCTACCGCGAAGGTGGCGATCAAGGTCTCCAAAAACCGTGGAAGTCGTGTCAAGGTCTTTCAGGGGAATGTGGACCTGAAGGTAGGGGATAAGACGGTAGAGATGAACGAGAACAAATCGGTGGTCATTAATCCGGACCGGCAGATCACGGATATGAAGGATTTGCCTTCTCCTCCGAGGCTTAAAGTTCCCCGGAATCTGGCCGAGTTTTTTTTCAGAAGCCTGGACGCCATGCGGGCCGTCCTGAAGTGGGACAGCGGGCCATCCGGTGTGAAATACAGATTGCAGGTGGCTCTGGATCCTTATTTTACGAATCTTGTGATCGTTCGGACCGGGTTGTCCGATCCGGGTGTGGTCGTGCAAGGCCTGAAGAACGGGATCTATTACTGGCGTGTCAGCTCCATGACGCCGGAAGGTGTGTTCGGGGATTTCAGTGATTATCGTGTCTTCAAGGTCTCCATCGACAAGACCCCCCCCAGGATCCAGTTGGATGACGTTCTCCTTCTGAAGGTTCCAGGCGCCCTGAACGCCCAAATCAGCGGTCACACCGAAATCGGAGCCTCTGTTACCATCAATGGAGTTGCTGTGAGAGCCGACCGGACCGGAAGGTTCTCCTACATGCTGTCCGGGATCACCCCGGGAACGGAAATATCCGTTGTCGCGAGGGATCGCGTCGGAAATCAGATGGTTCTGAAAAAGACGATCCGGATGCACTGACATCGGAAAGGGGCATGCATGGTCCGTCTGGGTTTCATCGGGATCATTCTTCTGGTTTTTCTTGCGTATGGGTGCGATCTTCACGAATCCAAAGGGATCCTCATGGATCGTATGTTCGTGAAAGGGAATCATCTCTATGATCAGGGGAAATTTGCCGAAGCGGAAAAGATTTTCCTTGGAATGATCGAAGGCAACCCCGAAAATCCAAGGCTTCATAACAACCTGGGAAATGTTTACGTTCGGGAAGGCAGGGTCGGCGACGCGAAGCGGCAGTATCGTAAGGCGCTTGAACTGAATCCCGGGTATGTCATTGCAAGAGTCAATCTTGCTGTGCTATTATTAGAAAACGGAGACAGCGACCTGGCCCGGCGACTTTTCCAGAAGGAGTTGGGCCGTTATCCGGAGCATGCCGATCTCCATAACGGGCTTGGGGTCTTCAGTCTTCGGACCGGCCGGGTGAAGGAGGCCGTGGATCATTTCCGAAAGGCCATTGATATTGAAGGAGAGGTGCCTTTCTTATACAACAATCTTGCCTTTGCCTATGCCGAATCGAACGAGTACCTGAACGAAGCCTTGAAACTGGCCAAGGAGGCCGTGAAATCCGATCCGGAAAATCCGGTTTTTCTGGATACCATGGGATGGGTCTATTTTAAAAGGGGCGTGTTTGATAACGCCATACTCAATCTGAAGGCATCTCTTCAGAGGGATCCGACATCACGCAGGACCCGCTCCCACCTGATTACCTTGTACCGATGGATCGGACGGGAGAGTGACGCCGCCGACTTGATTCGTGATCAGGGGTAGAGACGAAAGGATTCGACTCGACAGGGGGGTGCAAGATCCGCGAACGATGAGGTAAAAGATGGTTCTGTTCAATTATTCGATCAAGGCGATCACGGCAAAAGTCGTCTATTATGGTCCGGGTTTGTGCGGAAAGACCACGAACCTGCAATATATCCATGGCAAGATGAATCCGGAATCCCGGGGGAAGCTTCTTTCGCTGGCCACAGAGACCGACCGGACCCTCTTTTTCGACTTTCTTCCAATGAATCTCGGTAAGATACGCGGGTTTCATGTCAGATTTCAACTCTACACGGTCCCCGGACAGGTTTATTATAATGCCACGAGACGCCTGGTGTTGAAAGGCGCCGACGCCGTGGTTTTTGTGGCGGATTCCCAGAAGGAGATGTTGGGGAAAAACCTGGAGAGCCTGGAGAACCTGAACGAGAATCTCCGGGCCAATGGTCTGGATCCGGATACCATTCCACTCGTGATCCAGTATAATAAACGGGATCTGCCTAATATTATGGAGATCGGGGAGTTGAACGGGGCGATCAACCTTCGGGATGTTCCCTTCCAATCTGCAATCGCCGTGACCGGAGAGGGGGTTCTGGAGACCTTCAAATTGGTTACCCGTGAACTGATGCAGGCGCTCCGGTCGAAACACGACATCCGGGAACTGAAGAATCCGGAGGGAGATGCGACACCACTTTCTGGAATGTCCGAGGCCGGTTCAAAACCATCTTCCCCGCGTGATACGGTACCGGAGAGGAGGGGGGAGAGAACTTCAGAAGATGTCCCCTTTCCCGGTTCTTCGGACGGGACCGCGGGATCTCTGGAGGAGACGATCGGGCGATTATGTGGGCAGGTTCGAAAGATGGAGCAGCACTTGAACTCTCTTCTGGAGCGGGATGAAGCCATCCAGCGTCTCCTGTCTCAGATCAAAGAGAAACTTGATGTGGGGGGAGAGGACCCCATCCCCCTGCCGGGTGGGAAGACGCCGGTTCTGCCGGAGGGGAAAAAGGCCGGGAAAAAGGGATTCTTCTGGAACCGGTAGCAGGAGACCTCTTGGGAGCAGAATCACAATGGAGGTCTTTCGGAAGGTTCACCGGAATAATCTGAAAAGGTTTCAGGTGGGCCGGATCGGTAAAGGAACACAGGGTGATATTGTCAAGATCTGTGTGGACGGCCGTCTCGCCGTGGTCAAAGATATCTCGAACAGAAATCTTCCCTCCCGGGTCCTGTTCGCAAGATGGTTGCTTGCGAGGGAATACAGAGCCTATCTGAGACTTCAAGGGCTGGCGGGCATCCCGAAACTCTTTGGAAAGATTGACCGTGATGCTTTTATTCTGGAATATATAGACGGTGTCCCCCTTTCCGCCTTTTCCAGGGATGCTCATATCCCCGTGGAATTTTTTGACACCCTGACCGAGCTGGTCCAGGGGATCCACAGTCGAGGAGTTGTCCATTCTGATTTGAAACATAAAAAAAATATCCTGGTAGGAAAGGACGCACGACCTTACCTGATTGACTTCGGGACCTCCTGGATTGTCGCTCCGGCCTGGAATTTCCCACACCGTTGGCTGTATCGCCAGTTCCTCCAGATTGATTTGAATGCCATATCAAAGATCCGGACCCGCTTTGTCTGTGGCTCTCCCGACGCAAGTGATTTAAAAAACCTGCGAAAACGAAACATTATGGAGAAGTGTGGTACGGTCTATCAGTTCATCTACCGGATATTTTCGAGAAAACACAGCAGAAAAATGCGCCGGAAGACATCTTCGTCCCGTGCTCTGCGGAGAGGAGACCCTTCATGATTCTTGGGATTGAGTCCTCCACACGGACCACCAGTGTGGCTCTGTATGGGGAGAGTGGATTGCTGGCTGAATATACGTACGGATTTCAAAGGACTCACAGCGAACAGCTTCTTCCAGCCATCCAGACCCTCCTCCAGGATGCCGGTGTAGAAGGGAGAGAACTTCAGGGGGTGGCCGTCTCCGTTGGACCGGGTTCTTTTACCGGCGTACGTGTCGCGGTCTGCACGGCCAAGGGAATCGCCTCTGCCTGGCGGGTTCCTGTGATTCCGGTATCTTCTCTGGCAGGTCTGGCTCATCGCTTTTCCGGGGCCAAAGGCCGGATTTGCGCCCTTCTGGATGCCAGGAAAGGAGAGGTATACGCCGGTCTGTTTCTCGCAAAGAACGGCGTGATACACTCGGTTGCCCCCGAACGAGTCCTCGCTCCGGGAACACTCTGTGAGGAGATTTGTGATGAGACCCTTTTCGTGGGTGAGGGGGCTCTCCGATACCAAGACCTGATCCTGGAGCGTTTGCCTTCTCTTGCCGTGATCGCCCGTGGAACCGTTCTTCACTATCTTTCTGCTGCATCCATTGCAGAGATCGGCTACCGCTTGTTGTCCGAAGGCCGCACGCTCGACCCTGCTGCATTGATTCCAAATTACATACGGAGATCGGAGGCGGAAATTCAGTGGAAGAACAAACCCGGCCGAA
The DNA here is from genome assembly GCA_964483105.1 of uncultured Nitrospirota bacterium. GTDB lineage: Bacteria > CG2-30-53-67 > CG2-30-53-67 > CG2-30-53-67 > CG2-30-53-67 > CAYZZU01. Next base: position 1,814 of record CAYZZU010000024.1, on the reverse strand, counting down.
CCTTCTCGACCCGGAACAAGGCCTGGTGATTCGGCCGATGCGGGAAAGAGATTTGCCCGCCATTTCCCGACTGGAAAAATCCTCTCTTCTGAGTCCCTGGTCCGATGCCTCCTTCCTGAGTGCCATCCGGAATCCACAGGGGGTCAATCTGGTCTGTGAACACCATTCAAGGCTCATCGGATATCTCACCTCCTTCTGGGTGCTGGACGAAGCCAGTCTGACCAATATTTTCGTTGAATCCACCCGGCGGCGGAAGGGAACGGGCACCCTGTTGTTGAAACATCTGGTTGAATTTGTCAGAGAGCGGGGGGTGAAACGAATCTTCCTGGAAGTGCGGGAAGGAAATCAGGAGGCGATCCGGTTATATCAGGCTATGAACTTCTATGTGATAGGTACTCGCAGTGGCTATTATGCTGATAACTCCGACACCGCCCTGGTCATGAAGCTTGATCTGTAACCGGATGTGGTATAAGCGCCATTGATATGCCGCATAATCTGGGAAAGATTTCCTTTTGGCGTCTCCAATAAAAGATGATAGTGGTTGGTTATCAGACAGTAGACATGGATCATCGCACCGTATCACCGGCTTGCCGTCTCCAGGTATCCCAGAAATTTCTCCCGATCCCGGTAACGCTTGTAGAGCACCTTGCGTTCATTCCCACGGGATGTAATATGATAATAGGCGCCTGGATATTCATTTGTGGTTCTCAACAGGATCGTGTGGGGAAGTCCAGTTTTCCTGCGACGAGATAAAGAAGCACATAAAGGGGACAAAGCACATAAAGGGGACAGGCTACTTTTTGTGATCAATGGTCGATTATGTGAAAAAGTAGCCTGTCCCCTTTTATGTTTTCCCTGTCCCCTTTTATGTTTTCCGTGATTTCGGAGATGGTGTCGAGCTCGGCGAAGTAGGAGGTTACCGTGGCGTAAAGCATAAAAACCTTTTCTGACAGGATTAACAGGATGAACAGGATTCAAAGAAAGAATTTCACTGCTTTCTATTAAAGTGGCCTGTCCCCTTTTGTCTGATCTGTTAAAAGATTTCTTTGAAAGCAATTACTGTAACTCCCAGGACTATGACGACACCAAACCAAAACAGAAAAAGTCCCATCAGCACAATAAGCTTGCCTCGTTTGATCGCCATATCTCCATCAAGGTGGGACATCCCCTTAAAGGGGAAGACTCCCTCACTATGTCTGTCCGCCATTATTTTATTGCCATATTTTCGTGTGATGTGTTTTATATAAGAACCTATAAGCAAACATACCACGCATGTAAGAACCCAATACCAACCGGTAAAGTACCATGGCCATTGGCTGTTGTGCATATACATTCTCCTACATCACGCATACATAAAGGTCTTTTTCTTATACAGGTAAGAAGTCAGTTGATTGGTTACATAGTCCAAGAGTATAATGGTTCCTATAAGGATGCTTGCCCCTACAGCACCAACAGCTACAGGAACACCCATTGCCGCAGCACCCGAAATTATAGCTCCTATTCCAGCCCCCATTATTAAAGACGACATAAAACTTGTTCCTTGATTTATCAGTGTTTGAATGAGTGTATTATTCTTCAATCCCAAAGCCCAGTTTGTCAAACGAGATAACATGGTACTCAGTATAGTCATAAATATAGCAACAAGTGCCGACACTGCAAATGGAATTCCTGAGCTGCCAGCCGCTATTGTAAATGCTATAGAAAAGAATATGACCACAGCCCAGATTAAATGCAGTATGATTTGCTGAGCTATAGCGTACGCCCCATTACTCCCCCCACTGATCATATACGCCCCGGCGCCGGTTTCGGGATCG
>CAYZZU010000023.1:0-40211 GCA_964483105.1 uncultured Nitrospirota bacterium | reverse complement strand
AAGACAAGGTCGGGAGAAAGAGTGAGATCGTGTGGTTCGACTGAGCTCACCATGCCCGGAAATCCAAAGTACTGAAACACCCTCTCCCTTGATGGGAGAGAGAAGGGTGAGGGTGAAATAGGATGACAAACCAAAGTCTTACACCCCCTCCCCTCTTCGACGGACTCAGAACAGGCTTGATCCCCTCCCACCAGGGGAGGGGAAATAAGACTTCTTACGACACCATCTTCTTTTGGATCGAGCAAAAAAAATGAACAAAAACAATTCGTCACCTAATTTCAGGAAGAGCAATGTCCGAAATCGTATTGCCTGCCTTCAACTGAAGTTTTGTCAGGACTTCCCTGGATTGTAAAGAAAACACTCCGGACACTTTTCAAAACGAGCTTCCTCAACAAAACGGTCCGAACATTTCTATCGCTGGATTTGGGCTGAACGGAACGCTTGACAGCCCAAGCCAGAACCTTCTATGATAAGGCGGTTTCCCGGAGGTTTCATGATCCGAATCGGAGAGATCCCCTACGCCAACTGCATCCCGCTGTTTTACGCCCTCCGAAAACTGACTTCGGAGATGGACGTAACCTATCTCCAGGGTGAACCCGCGGAACTGAACCGGAAACTCTTCGAAGGTCAAATCGATCTCGCCCCCTCCTCCTCTTTGGAATACGGCCTTCATCCGGACCGGTATCTCCTTATACCGAACATTTCCATCTCCGCCAGAGAAAAGATCGAAAGCGTTCTTCTGCTTTCACGATATCCAATCGAAAACCTCGCCGGGAAGACCATCCTGCTCTCTTCAGCCTCGGCCAGCTCCAACGCCCTGATCCGCATTCTGCTTGCGAAACATTACAAAATCACATGCCGCTATCTTCTGTCGACGGCGGGAAGCGGCGAAGGTTCAGCCCGCCCCGATGCCGAAATCATGATCGGGGATATCGCTCTGAAAACTTTTCTCTCGAAGGAGAAAAAAGGATTTCTTTACGACCTCGGAGTATTATGGCATCAATTCACCGGTCTTCCCTTCGTCTTCGCTCTCTGGATTGTACGAAAGGCCGCGGTCGAGCGTAACTTCCGGGAAATCGAGTTTCTCATGAAGAGACTGTCCGAATCCAAGGAGTACGTCCGGACACATCTGGAGGAGATCGCCAAGGTATCGCCGTCTGCAGGACTGCACCCGGAAGATCTTCTCAGGTACTGGGACGGAATCTCCTATGAACTGGATGGAGAAGAAATTCGGGGATTGACACTATATTACCGGTACGCGGAAGAACTCGGGCTTCTCCCGAAGAAACCACTCCTGAAGTTTCTTTGAAACCCATGGAACAAGGAGAAAATATCATGATTGTCGATCTTTCCATTATCCCCGTGGGGACCGGAGCCAGCATCAGTCCCATCCTGGCCGACGTAATCCGGATCATCGATCAAAGTGGAATCGCCTACAAGGTGACTCCGATGGGAACGGTGCTGGAAGGAGAATGGGACCCGGTTATGGATCTGATCCGTCAGTGTCATGAGACCGTGCTCAAGAACGCAGAGCGAGTCTATACCACCATTACAATTGATGACCGAAAGGGGAAAACCGACAGGATTTACGGCAAAGTTGCGTCTCTGGAAGCCAAGGTTGGGAAAAAGCTCCAGTAAGAGATCCTGTTTTGTCTTGCTCTTTGATTCAGATTTGCTATAGTCCTCTCCCGATTTGCGTAATCAGGACAGAAACGGCCCTGGAAAAAGGTGGAAAACTTTTATTTTCTTCCCGCAGGGTCATAAAAATATCCGGGGTTTTCATCCCCTTGGAGGGTGGAATGAACAGGGTACCGAAAAAAATATTTTTCACGAACGGAGTCGGCTATCATACCGAGGAGTTGCAGTCCTTCGAATTGGCGTTGAGGGACGCCGGAATTGAAAAATGCAATCTGGTCACGGTTTCCAGTATTCTCCCCCCCGGCTGCAAAAGAATCTCACGCAAGGAAGGGTTGAAACTGATCCGCCCCGGTGAGATCGTCTTCTGCGTGATGGCCCGTTGCTCCAGCAATGAACCCCGTCGACTCCTGGCGGCATCCGTAGGTTGCGCCGTCCCGATGGATAAGAGGATGTACGGATACCTGAGCGAACATCATTCTTTCGGAATGACCGACCGGGCGGCCGGCGATTACGCAGAAGATCTGGCCGCATCCATGCTGGCCTCCACACTGGGAATTGAGTTCGATGAAGAAAAAAGCTGGGATGAAAAAAGGGAGATCTGGAAAATCAGCGGGAAGATCGTCCGGACAAGCAACATCACCCAGTCGGCGATCGTTAAAAAGGGGCTTTATACCTCGGTTGTCGCCGCGGCCGTATTTGTCCTCTGATCAGGGCATCCGATCCGTATCTGGGTCATGCAAGGATCCTGAAAACTCTTTTCAGGACCTCTTCCTCCATCCATGCCCCTCCGCAACGTTCGCATTGATGGAGTTTCCACTCCTTGACGATGCGTTCCCGGAGAGGCTCACCGCAACGGGGACAGATCAGGATGGAATCCGCCCGTGGTCCCTGTCCTTCTTTCGCCTTTCTCCGTTTCTCAACCCATTCCCGATGTTTCTTTAAGAAGTAATCCTCTTCCTTCCCCTTCTCCAACTCTTCCCAAGGGTCTTTTTTCTGCATCACGGGGCTCTCCGAATAGGGTACGCTGACCTATAAAGAACGGATCCGCTCCAGATCGCTGTTCTTCCCGAGAACGATCATGAGCTCGCTGTCTTTGATCACTTTATCCGGGTCGATCACCAACTCCACCTTGTTCCCGATGACATCCTTGATGGCAATGATCTGCAAACCGAACTTTCTCCGGAGGTCCAATTCCCGGATCGTTAATCCGATGATCTTTTTGGAGGGGGCCATCTCTTGGATGCTGTATCCTTCGACAAAGGGAATATAGTCGATGATATTCTTCGTACTGATCTGTTGCGCAAGCCGGATCGCCATCTCTTTTTCCGGGAAAACAACCTCCGTGGCGCCCAGGGTGGAAAGAATTTTTCCATGATCCTCCTCGTTCGCCTTGGCGATAATCCGCTTCACACCCAGCTCCTTGAGATAAAGAGTGGCCAGAATACTCGACTCCAAAGACTCCCCCATTGCGATGATCGCAACATCGTCCGGTTCCAGTCCCAGCGCCGGAAAGACCTCTCTGTTGGTAATGTCGGCCACCATGGCCTTGGAGGAATACTCCCGGGCGCGCTGGACCAATTCCTTGTCACGGTCCAGAACAATCACATCCATACCGGTTTCATAAAGGGTCCTCGCCACATGGCTTCCGAACATCCCCAACCCGACCACCACAAATTGCTGTTTCATGATCCGACCTTTCCTTTCAGGAAATTTCTTCCGAACCGGGATTCGACAGAACAGGCTCCCCTGACCGGAACGCCCCTTCCCCCTCCGGACCCGGCGGGACTAACCCACCATAATATTTTCTTCAGGATATGTAAACCCTTCTTCCCGCTTTTCGCCTCCGATGGCGAGGGCAATGGTAATCGGACCCAGACGCCCCACAAACATCAGCATCATAATGATCAGCTTTCCAGCAGGGGACAAGGAGGAGGTCACCCCGGTCGAAAGACCGACAGTACCAAAAGCGGAGAAGGCCTCGAAGAGATACTCCAGAAAGAGACCGCGGCTCTCCGGATGCGGGAGAAACCCCACCTCCGTGATCATCAGGATCATGGTGGCAAAAAGAATCAGGAAGAGCGCGCCCAGAATAATCGAAATCGTCCTGGCAACCGTGGCGTCCGGTATGGTCCTCCGAAATAGAAAGGTCTTGACGCGGGCCTTCCATTTCGCGTAGGCCAGAGCCAGAAGCACGGCGAAGGAGGTGGTCTTGATTCCTCCTCCAGTGGATCCCGGGGAGGCTCCGATAAACATCAGCACGAGCATAAACAGCAAAGTCGCGTTGGTCAAGAGATGGTAATCGACTGTACTAAATCCAGCGGTTCTCGGAGTCACCGACTGGAAAAGAGCGGTTAAGACCTTCTCGCCGATCGAGGCGCCGGCGAGCGTATTGTTCCACTCCAGCAAGAGGAAACCGACCATTCCGGCCAGGATCAGACTGACCGTGGTAATCAGAACGGTGCGGCTGTGCAGGGAGAGCTGAATTCTCTTTCCATGCACAAACCTCGTGATGAAGTATTTCGGAATTTCCTGGAGCACCAGGAACCCGATTCCGCCGCTGACGATCAGAATCACAACGATCAGATTGATCCATGGATCATTCCGGAATCCGATCAGACTGCTGGAAAAAAGGGAGAACCCGGCATTACAGAAGGCGGAGATCGAATGGAAAAGGGCCTGCGCCAGGGCCTCTCTCCCCGGAAAATAGACACGCCAACGAAGGTAGAGCAGCAGGAAGCCCACCCCCTCAAACAGGACCGTCACGATAAACACGTTCCGGATCAGGGGGAAAAGCCGTTGTCCGCCCTGAATCGAAAGCGTTCCCTGCACCACCTCGCGCCCCTTAAAAGAGAGACGTTTTCCCAGAATCAGAAGCACCACCGTACTGTAGGTCATAATTCCGAGTCCGCCAAGCTGAATCAGGACCAGAATGACCCCCTGCCCGGCCGGGCTGAAACGGCTCCCAGTATCGACAACGGTCAGTCCGGTTACGCAGACCGCGGAGGTAGCCGTGAACAGGGCATCCAGAAAGGAGATGGGGGTACCGTTGACGGAGAACGGAGCACTCAGAAGGACCCCGCCCAAGAGGATGGCAAAGGCGAAGCTACCGATCAGGATCAGGTTGGGGTGGAATCGTTTTTTTCGATTCAAGTGTTTCGTGATCATTTCCCATCCAGAACAGTCCGGGGGGATCATAATCTGATTGGGTCGGAGTCGTCAAGATCGAAATTTGACCCTAAAATAGCGATAGGAGTTTCACCCGAAACAAAAAGCCCTCTTGGTTTAACGGTTTATAGTGAGTATACGATTCACCTGTAAAGTGAAACCAAAGACCGGGAGGGGTGATACGATCTCCATAACCCAACCTTTTTGACAGGATGAACCGGATCGACAGGATATGCAAACCCGACTCCCCCGCGGGGGGAGCGCCCCCCCTGTCACGCAGCCTAACATCGCAGAAAGGTCGGGAGAAAGAGTGAGATCGTGTCGACCCGAAGGGGCGACCATGCGAAGCCTGTTATCGAACTCCCCAACCTTTCGAGAAGCGAAGCGTTGTCCCGCGTAAGCGGGATCCAGTGATTAGGGGTGTCCTTTCTTTTGGTTCGTTTTCTTTGGACGAGCAAAGAAAATAAAAAAAACAATCAGTTACAAAATTTCAGGAAGAGAAACGTCCGGGATGGTGTTGCCTACCTTCAACTGAAGTTTTGTCAGGACTTCCCTGAATGGTACAAAAAAAACACTCCGGACACTTTTCAAAACGAGCTTCCTCAACAAAACGATCTGAACATTTCTATCGCTGGATTCGGTTGGTCTTTAGCCCTTTGTGTCCCACTCCCTCTTATGGTAGATTGTCCTTTGAATAGTTCCCATCCGGGAACTCCGATTAGAAGGCGTTTCCCATGAAAAAATTCAAATCCCTTCTCGCAAAAGGCGCGGCCACCCATCTGATCTGGGTCTCCCACACCCTGCCCGGTCTCCTGAAAACACGGGGATTCACCCGTTTGATGAACCGGATCTTCTCCGGAATGGCTCCAGCCTATGACCGGATCTGGAAGGAGATGGGAAAGGAGTCGATCGTCCTGGGGCCGCTCCGGACAGGGCTTGAGACACTGACCAGTCCTCCCGGCTTCGTTCTCGACCTGGCCTGTGGCACGGGACTGGCCACACTGGAAGTCAAGAGGTGTTTTCCCGAGGCCTCCATCTTCGGAGCCGATCTTTCCGAACCGATGATTCAGGTGATGCGGGAGAAAATCCGTGAGAACCACCTCCACGGGCTCTCCGCACTGGTTTCAAACTCGGCGTCTCTACCCTTTCCCGGAGAAACCTTCGATCTGGTTCTCATACAGAACGCACCTCCCTATCCGGAAGAAATGGTCCGGGTCCTCCGACCAGGGGGAACTCTGCTCCTGGCTTATTCCTTTGCCGTGGTTTCTCTGACCCGCAGGGTAATCATCCGCAGGTTGGAGTCTCTTCCGATCGGATCGATCCGGGTCCTCCCCTCGGAACAGGGAATGGCCGTCCTGGCGCGAAAAAACAGGGAGAATGCGGTATGATCCGGACCCGCGTTGAATCGATGGCCTACGGGGGACACGGCGTGGCCCGGATCGACGACTTCGTCCATTTCATCCCGGGAACGGCCCCGGGGGACCTGGTGGAGATCATCCCGGTAAGGCGGAAAAGACGCTACGCTTTTTCCCGCCTGCTCCGGATCCTTGAGCCTTCCCCCCTCCGGACGGATCCCTTCTGCCCCCATTTCCGGGAGTGCGGAGGCTGCCGACTCCAACACATCCGCTACTCTCACCAACTGGATATCAAAAAGCGGATCTTTCTGGATCAGTTGCGCCGGATCGGTCATCTGGAAAACCTCCCGGAACCGGAAGAGATCGGGTCACAAGCCGGACGGATCCGGATGCGTCTTACACTTCAAAACGGAAGAATCGGACTCTTGAGAGAGCGATCCCACACCCTCTGTCCGATCCGGTACTGTGAAATCGCCTCCCCGGGGGTCAATCAGCTACTCCGAAAGGTCGGTGAGGTCTTGGAAAAACTCCCCGACCGGCCTTTACTTCATGGAAAGGTGGATCTCCTTTCCGTATCGGGCCAATCACATCTGGCCGTCGACCTTTCCGGGAATGAGGCGCACGCACTCTGGCGGGGGCTTGGGGAAACGGTCCGTGGGGTCGCCGTCCGAAACCGGGGAAAGCGCTTCATTCTGGGTAACGCCCGTATCCCGATTCCGGTCCGGGGACTCACTCTTTATGGAGCCGCGGACCTCTTTCTCCAGGCCAATCCGGAGATCAATGAAATCCTGATCCAGAAGATCCTCGGGTTCCTGGAAAAAAGCGGCCGTGTGGCGGATCTCTACTGCGGATGCGGGAACATCACCCTGCCCCTATCGCGGATCTGCGAAGAGGCGATTGGAATCGAAAAAAATCCCGTTTCCATCGACTGCGCCAGGCGTTCGGCATCCAAGTCCGCGATTCCGAATGTCTCATTCACCTGCGGAAACGCGGCCGCGTTCGATCTCGCCGGCATGGATGGTGTGGTCGTCGATCCTCCCCGGTCGGGACTCTCCTCGAAAATGATTGCCAACCTCATCCAGGCTGCACCCGGCAGAATCGCCTATGTATCCTGCAACCCATCCACACTGGCCCGGGACCTTGGTCTCCTGACCCGGGAAGTGTATGCCGTCCGGTCCCTCTTTCTCCTCGATATGTTCCCCCATACCCACCACATCGAATCGCTGGCACTGATCACCCGGGAATAACTTCAACACAGAACTCACGGAAGGACCGTGGATCTGACCGCTTCTATGGCGATTGCTGCCTCAAAAATAAGTTTGGAGCACAAGATTCCAATGACTGACAGTATTATTCCCGCAACAGCAAAAAAATTCGAGGCTACCATCCGGACTCAAGATTCAGATTTTAAGAATATGGACAATGTGAAGTATTTTCCCAGGAAATCAATAAGAGGCGAACCCATAAGGATTGGAAGTAGAAATCCGTAACCAGCCCTCAGCGGTCAGCATGCAGCATCAGCTTTTATCTGTTTTTGATTTTCCAATTTCCAGTTCCCGGTTTCTAATTCCTCAATCCCTTGATTCATCCGGTTCTCTCCGTGCCCCCCGTACTCCCCGCGATTCATGCTTTCAGCTCAATCCGAAATCCCAATCCTGCCGTAAACCCCGTCATAACCGGGCCGGATACAAACCTTCCCCGTCCGGACACATCCGACCGCCGTGGCAATGGGAGGTGATTCCGCCCGCAGTGCGGAGAGGGGGATCTTCGTCAGGATTGCATATTCATCCCCCAGGGCGGAAAGCAACCTCCGGTACTCCCGGTCCACCTTTTTGCTTCCGGCGCCAACCCCGAGCACCTCGGCGAGGATCTCCGGCAGAGGGATCAAAGATTGATAGGGTCTGCCCGAAGAGGGAATCTCCCCTTCCCGCCGGTCGGCCAGGTCCTCCACCCGGTGGAGGACCCCCAGGGTCAACACCTTCCCGCAGACGGGGCAGCGCCCCTTTTCCCTTCTCGTCTCGGCCGGCGAGAGGCAGACGCCGCAGCTGCGGTGCCCATCGTAATGGTACTTTCCCTCCTCGGGGAAGAATTCGATCGTCCCGGCCAGGCCCTTTTCATCGCCGCCGGGCCGAAGCGCCTCCCGAAGGGCCGGATAGGAAAGGTCGGTATCAAAGATCGTGGCCTCCCGCATCAGTTTCGGCAGGGAGTGGGCATCGGAGTTGGAGATCAGGCGAATCCCGTCGAGCTGTGTCAGGCGCCGGTTCATGGGAGGATCGGAGGAAAGACCGGTCTCGATGGCGAAGATCTCCGATGCCAGGTCGCCGTAACACTCTTGAAGTGACGAAAAAGAGGAGAAGGCGCCGAAGACGGAGAAATGGGGCGTCCAGGCATGGGCCGGGATCAGTAGATTCTCGGGATGGCTCTCAAGAACGATCTTCAGCAGATCCCGGGAATCGAGCCCCAGGATCGGTCGTCCGTCGGATTCGAGATTCCCCACCCGGGCCAGGGTCCGGTTGATCTTCTGTACGGCAGGAAGGTTCCGGGCCAGCAAAAGATGGTGGACCTTCCGGGTTTTCCCTCCCCGGGAATAAATGGTGGAGATCTCCGCGGAGAGGAGGAAACGAACCTTCTTCCTGCAGCTTCGGGGGACCTCCCCATCGTTGAAGAAGCTCCTTCTCAACCGGTAGAGCCCCGCCTCGGCAGGAACCAGTTTTTCCCGGATCTCGGCCAGCCGCTCCGGGTGGGTGAAGTCTCCCGTTCCGAGAAGGGTCACTCCTTTGAGCTGGGCCCAGCAGTGGAGGTGCTCCAGGGTCATGGCCGGACTCGTCGATCGGGAGGCAGGCGAATGGAGATGAAGGTCGGCGATCCATTTCATTTTCCCGCAACCACCGGGTTCACCAGTCTGCCGATCCCCCCGATTTCAATCTCAATCCGGTCTCCCGGCTTGAGATAAACCGGGGGGGTACGCGCGAAACCAACACCGGCGGGAGTCCCCGTCAGAATCACCGTACCGGGAAGAAGGGTCATATCACGCGACAGGTCGGCGATCAGTTCGGCGACGGAGAAGATCATCTCCGACGTGGAGGCATCCTGCATAACCCGGCCGTTCAAAAAGGAGCGGATCTTCAGAACCTGCGGGTCAGTGATCTCTTCCGTCGTAACCAGTCCGGGTCCGAGGGGACAAAAGGTATCAAAGCTCTTGCCCCGTACCCACTGGCCACCTCCCCCCTTTTTCTGCCACTGCCGTGCCGAAACATCGTTCCCGATGGCGTATCCCAGCACAAAATGGAGCGCATCTTTTACCGGAACGTTCCTGGCCGCCTTTCCGATCACGACGGCCAGCTCCGCCTCGAAGTCCACCTGGGGGGGGGTCATACAGGACGGAGGCAAAACGATCGGCTCACCCGAAGAAAGGATGGAGGCGGGATTCTTCATGAAAAGTACAGGATAATCCGGCCGTTTCGCCCCGAACTCCCGGGCATGCTGATGATAATTGAGCCCGATACAGAGGATGGCTGAAGGAACAAGAGGGACCAGAAGTTTCGCAACCCGGGCCGTGGAACCGCACAACTTTATGCCTGAAAAGAGATCCCCTTCCAGCACGTCGGCAACACCTTCCTCCCGGAGCTGTCCGAAATGAATCCTCCCCTCTTGATCAAGAAAACGGATAATCCGCATGGAACAGAATTTATGCCATAAGACGGGGAAATGTCAAGAAAGATAAAATAACCATTGCGCCTGGGTCTATCTTGTGACTCCCGCGTTACCCGCGGCGAATGCTTTTGCCTCTTTCCGTGTTTTCCGTGGTGAATGTCTTTCGCTTTCGACCTTGCTTTTTTATTGAGATGAAATCATGAATCGGTTAAGATAACTTGGTTCTATTCACTTGTTCCGCTTCCCAATGGAGTTAAAATGATCATCGGAATTGTAGGTCTTCCCAACTGCGGAAAGACCACTCTGTTTAATACCCTGACCCACGGTGACGCCGAGATCGCCCCCTATGCGCAGACAGGCGCCGAACCGAATGTGGGAATCGTCAAGGTCCCGGACAAACGGGTGGACCGGTTGAGTGAAATCTATCATCCGAAAAAAACCACCCATGCCACCGTGGAATTGATCGACCTTCCGGGACTCCCGCGGGGAAGCGTGGCCGAAGGGGCGAAGGTAACCGATTTCCTGAAGCGCGCACGGGAGGTGGACGCCCTCGTTCATGTAGTCCGGGCCTTCGAGGATGAATCGGTTCCCCATCCCACCGGTTCGGTAGACCCGATCCGGGACATACAGGATCTCGAAGTGGAACTGATACTGAGCGACCTCGCCATCATCGAAAAGAGACTCGAACGCATCGAGGCGGCCCTGAAAAAAGGGGTCGAACGGAAAAAACACGAAGAGGAAAAAGAGATCCTGGAACGTTTCCGGGATGCCCTGGAAGAGGAGCAACCCCTTCGGGAACTTTCCGTGTCACCCGAAGAGGGAAAAAAGATCCGCGGATACCGTTTCCTGACGCTGCAACCGATGGTCATTCTCCTGAATATCGGCGAATCTGAACTCGGATCAGGCCGGGAGGAGTCTCTCGTCAACCGGATTCGGGAACGGTTCTCCGGTAAAAAGGGACGGGTCGAGACAGCTTGCGCCAAAATCGAGATGGAGATCGGCCGGCTTTCCCCGGAAGAGGCCGAGCTCTTCCAGGAGGATCTCGGAATCGAGGAACCGGCCACGGAGAGGCTGATCCGGACTTGTTACGAACTCCTCGGCTTGATCTCTTTTCTCACATCCGGGGAAGACGAGGTCCGTGCCTGGACCATTCCGGCATCAACACCGGCCGTGCGTGCCGCCGGCGCCATTCATTCGGATATCGAGCGGGGATTCATCAAGGCGGAGGTCATCTCTTTTGAGGACTTCCTGGAGGCCGGTTCCATGGCCAGAGCGCGGAGCGCCGGAACCCTACGACTTGAAGGGAAAAACTACACGGTGCAGGACGGTGATATGATCTATTTTAAATTCAATGTGTAACGACAGGAAACTCTTTTCGGCATTCAGCGGTCAGCTCAAACAAAACGCTTACCCCTCTGATTGCCCCCCGATTCCCGATGCCCCGACTCAAAGGAGTAATCATGGCTGAAAACCTTGGAACCGTAAGCTGGGATCTGTCCCGGCTCTATCGATCCGTGTCCGATCCCGCGCTCGCCTCCGACATGCGGCAGGCGGAAGAAGGAGCACGGGCCTTCCGGAAGCGCCATTACCGACGGATCCAAGCGGAAGACCTCACGGCGGAAAAGCTCAAAAATGCGATCCGGGAGATTGAATCCTTACAGGAAAAGGCCCTCCGTCCATACTGGTACGCGCAACTCCTCTTCGCCGCCGACACAGAGGGTAAAGAACACAAGGCGCTGGTGCAGAAAACCCGGGAATTTTTTTCGGCCCTCCGTCATGAACTGATCTTCTTTGAACTGGAAATCCTCGCGATCCCGGAAGATCGGTTCCATTCGTTGGTTTCCGATCCCGCCCTGTCCGACTACCGGCACTACCTGAACCATCTTCGAGTTTTTACGCCCCATACCCTCTCGGAAAGAGAGGAACAGATCATCAATCTCAAGGACCTGACCGGGAAACACGCATTCGGACATCTCTTCGAAGAGCTCACCGCCTCTTTCCGGTACCGCCTTAATCTCGAGGGGGAAGAACGGGAGTATACCGGTGAAGAACTCCTGGCCATGCTGCATCACCCGGAGTCCGACATCCGGGAGCGGGCCTTCTCCGCCTTTCTGACACGGCATGGTGAGAACGCCCTGGTCCTCTCCTCCGTTTTCAACAACATCTTCCTGGATCACGGCAAGGAATGCGATCTCAGAAACTACGCCGATCCCATGACCGCCACCCACCTGACCAATGAACTCTCCCCGGAAACGATCGAGGGAATGATGGAGGTCACGGAGGAGCACTACACACTCGCCCGGGACTATTTCCGTCTCAAGGCGGATCTTCTCGGAATTCCGAAACTGAAAAACTCAGACCTCTACGCGCCGGTGGGAGAAAACCGCATTTCCATCCCTTTCCATGAAGCAAAAACAAAGGTCCTGAAGGCCTTCGGAAAATTCAGTCCCGAAATGGAAGGGATCGCGCGCGCCTTTTTCGAAGAGTCGCGTATTGATTCCGCTGTCCGACCCGGTAAAAGCGGGGGGGCCTTCTGCGCCGGTCTGACACCGGATCTTCCCCCCTATCTGCTCATGAGTTACACAGGCAACCTTCGTGACGTCGCCACCCTGGCTCATGAACTCGGACACGGTGTTCATTTTACTCTCGCCCGCAGGCAGACCCTGCTCAACTATGACGCCGTCCTCCCGATGGCAGAAACCGCCTCGGTCTTTTCCGAGATGCTCCTGACTCGAATTCTCCTGGAGGAAGAAGAAGATCCATCGGTCCGCACCGCCATCCTCTGCGCGAAGATCGAGGACATCATCGCCACAACATTCCGACAGAACGTCCTGACCCGCTTCGAATACAAGGCCCACCTCCAACGGAGGGAAGGACTGATCACCCCGGATACGTTCTGCGATCTCTGGTGGGAGGAAAACCGGAAACTTTTTGGCAATGCCGTGGAAATGATTCCCCCCTACCGGTGGGGCTGGAGCTATATCAGCCACTTTATTCATACACGCTTCTATTGTTACAGTTATGTCTTTGGGGAACTTCTGGTTCTTTCCCTGTTCCAGAAATACCGGGAGGAGGGATCTTCCTTCGTTCCCGGTTATCTGGAGCTTCTCGCAGCCGGAGGATCGGACACTCCCCCAAACCTCCTCTCCGTGATGGGAATTGATGTCTCTGATCGTTCTTTCTGGCGGAAGGGATATGAACTGTTCCGTGAACTGGTTGAAGAACTTTCGAACTCTTTGTAGTCCATGGGAAATCGAGATGTCCACCTTACGCGAACCGGAACTGAACAGCTACATCCGGAAATCAAGAAAGATTTTCGAGAAAACACTCGGGGATCTGGTCCGTATCCCCACGGTCAGCGCGGATCCCTCCCGCCACGGGGAGATCATGAAAGCCGCCGATTTTGCGCTGGATCTCCTGAAAGGGATCGGCGCTCAAGCCAGGATCCTGAAGACCGAGGGGAATCCTCTCGTCATCGGAAACCTCGACCACCACGAAAAGGCTCCAACCATCCTCATCTATAACCACATGGACGTGCAGCCCGCGGAAGAAGAAACATGGGATCAGGATCCCTTTATCCTCACGATCCGTGACGGACGATACGGCGCACGCGGGACCACGGATAACAAGGGTCCCGCCCTGACGGTTTTTTTCGCCGTGAAATACGCACTGGAACAGGGCATTCCCCTCAACTTCCGTTTCGTATGGGATTTTGAAGAAGAAATCGGGAGCCCTCATTTCGAGAAGGCGGTCCATTCCCGGAAGGATCTTCTTCGGGCGGATTCAATCCTGGTCTCGGATACGGTCTGGATTTCCCGCAAGAAACCGGCCATCCCCTTCGGCATACGTGGACTTCTCACAGCCACGCTCGTCCTTCAGACCGGAAACCGTGACGCTCATTCCGGGCTGGTGGGAGGCGCCGCGAGAAACCCGGTAGGAGAACTCTGCGCACTGATCAGTAGCTGCTACGATCCGAAATCGGGAGAAGTCAGGATCCCCGGATTTTATGACAATCTCCTGGAACCGGGCAAAGAAGAAGTTCAGGGGTTTCTGGAATCCGGCTTTCGGGTCCCTGAATTCAAGAAGGCCCACGGATTGGAAAGGATCCGCTTCGACAAACCCGCACAGGTGGTCGAGGCCATCTGGTCCCGCCCGACCTTCGAGGTTCACGGATTGAGCGGCGGTTATACGGGCCGGGGAGTCAAGACCATAGTCCCGCACCGCGCCGAAGCCAAAATCAGCATGAGGCTGGTCCCACGGCAGGAACCTCAGGAGATCTTCTCAAAACTGCGGGATTTCATCAAGAAACAAAACCCGGATGTCCAGGTGAAGCTTGAGGCCGTGCTCGACCCCTATCTGGGTTCCCCCAAAGGAAAATTTCTTCAGGCGGCAATCGAGGCCGTCACATTCGGATTCCAGAACAAACCGGCGCTGATCCGCGAAGGAGGCTCGATCGGCGCCGTTGTCAGCCTGAACCGGCTTTTAAACGCCCCGGTCATCCTGCTTTCGCTCTCTCTTCCCGAACACGGGTACCACGCGCCGAATGAATATTTTGAATGGAGACAGGTCCGGGGCGGAATCCGAACCTGCGTTCATTATTTCGACCAGATCAGCAGAATTCCTTCCGCGCCGTAAAACGGTAACCAAGAAGCACTCAGGTCGGTCCAACCGGGAAAATGCTTTACGAAGCCATCACGATTCGTTTCCGTTTCCTTGCTCAACGAGAGCTTGCCTCTTGTCCCTTCGCTTTGAGGCCACTGTAATCACACCTGATTTGTTCTTGGCAAGTTTCGCCTTTTTCCAGGCCTCTCTGGCCTTTCTTTTCCGGGTTGAGGATGCCACACGATTCTCCTTTACAGAATGGGGTGATTTTATGGGAAAAACGATTCAGAACCGGATTTGAAAGGTGTTGAACTCTCCGGTGTATTCTTCATCCAACACCTCGACCTTGCGAACCTGCGCCCCCGGGGGGCCGTGCCGGCACCAATCCGCCAGCTCTTTCAAGGAACGGCGATCTCCCTCGGCCAGAACCTCAACATCCCCGTTGATCAGGTTCCGCACCCATCCACAGAGGTTGAGACGTATCGCCAGATCCCGTGTACTGGCCCGGAAAAAGACTCCCTGGACAATCCCCTGAATCCTGAGATGCACGCGCGCCTGATCCCCTGCCTTCATCATGATTCCTATGACCGCCCCGGGTCCGGGAGAGATCTACTTTTTTTCCTCCCCCTCGATCTTCTTGTCCTCATCCGGGGTGACATCAATTGCGTCCTCGCCTTTGCTGGCTTTTTTGAAATTCCGGATTCCTTTCCCCAAACCGGAACCGATCTCCGGCAGCTTCCCAGCTCCGAAGATGATCAGCACAATGACCAGAATGATGATCAGTTCCATCCAGCCTAATCCAAACATGGGTCCCTCCTTGAGCAACAGAGCCGATCCGGTCCATCCGGATCAGGCCGTTCGAACACACCAGCGTGAATACTCCTCCACCGTATTGATACTCCGAAAGGACTGAAGCATCGGATCAAAAGGAGTGATCTCCTTTTCACCAAGGACCCGTACATCCAGAGAGGGAATCAGCTCCCGAAGACTCCTTCTCCCTTCACGCAATGATCGTTCCAAAACCGGCAGGCACCCTCGACCATACACCGCATGAAGAGGTTGAAACCATCGTCTTCCTTTTTCTTCGCCCGTCCGGACCGACACGAACGGGACCAGGGCCTCCCGGCCCGAGACCCTCTTCATCATATATTGCACCAGGTCCGTCCGGATGAACGGCATGTCACAGGCCACGCAGAAATTATAGCGGTCATTTGAAGCGGCGAGACCGGATATGATTCCGGTCAGGGGCCCCCGTTCGGGATAGAGATCCGTAACCGGCCGGACCGGAAAACCGACGTACTGTTCCGGCTCCCGGGTAACCAGGATCAAGTCACGAAAGAGAGGGGTTAAGGTCCCGATGATCCGCCAGAGAAACATCCTTCCATCCAATGTCAGAAAGGCCTTGTTTTTCCCCATTCGCCGGTTTTCTCCACCGGCAAGAATCACTCCCGCCAAACCGGCAAGCCCCCTTCCGACACCCATTCCCGCGAAACGTTTCCTATCTTTTTCTCCTGACCTTCAAGAGATTCGTCACCTTCTTGACCCCGCGCACCCCTTTGGCAATAATCACGGCCCTTCTGATTTCTTCCTCGGACTGCACGTACCCGGACAGAGTGACCTCACCCAGATTCGTATCCACATCGATATTCAGGCCATGAACTTCCTTATCCTGCAAAAGACGCATCTTGATCGTCGCGGTAATGGTTGCGTCACCCAAGGTCTCTCCGACACTTTTCTGGTCCGTACCGATCTTGTATCCCGCCCCCGCCGCTCCACCGACCAGGAGAACCTCACATCCGGAGACATAAAAAAGCAGAAAGATCAGGAAAAACGCCGCGATCCACCTTTTACACATCATCTCTCTCAATTCCTTTGCATGTTCAGCCCTTGAAGCAACCTTACAAGTACCGCAGGAAATATATATGAAGGGTGCTATTCTTGTCAACAAAGTTTCCCAAATCTCTGAATGCATGCGGCGCGGTCCGGAATCCCTGCCCCCCCGAATCCAGCGATAGAGAATGTTCAGATCGTTTTGTTGAAAAAGCTCGTTTTGAAAAGTGTGCGGAGTGTTTTTTTGTACCATTCAGGGAAGTCCTGATCAAATTCCTGTTGACGGGGGGCCACACAATCCCGGACGTTTCTCTTCCTTGAATTTTGTAACCAATTGTTTTTGTTCATTTTCTTTGCTCGTCCAAAGAAAACGACCCATGATCCGACGCCCCGGTCACTGGATCCCGCTGACGCTGGATAACGCTTCGCTTCTCGAATCAGGAGGGGCGCTGCACCTGTGGCCCTCTTCGCAAACCAAGCGGCATCCGAGTGCCGCAGAGCCGCCTCGTCTGCGTTATGCTCCCTGCGACATACCGCAGGGGGTATGCCTCACTCGCAAGCCTTGACGAGACAGCCCTGCATCCCTCTCGGTGCGGCGCTCCGTTTACGAAAAGGACCACTGAACATGCTGCGCATGGTCGCCCGTTCCGGACGACACGATCTCGCGCTCTTCCCCTCCTGATTCTCCGATGTTAGGCCGCGTGACAGGGGGGGCACGCTCCCCCTGCGGGGGAGTCCGGTTTGCCGATCCTGTCGATCCGGTTCATCCTGTCAGAAAGGTTTGGTTGTGGAGAGTGCATCACCCCTCCCGGTCTTCGGTTTCACCTTACAGGTGAGTCGTATACTCACCATGAACCTTGAAACCAAGAGGGGTTTTTGTCTTTATTGATCTCCTATCGCTCATTTAGGGCGCCCGATGCTTCTTGACTGTGAAGGGGGCCTTTGTTATGCTTTCCGGACGGAAAGGAGGGGTACCGGCCATGTTACGACCGATGAAATTCCGAACGATCTCACTCCTGTTCGCCTGCGGCTGCGTCTTCACCTCTCCCGCGGCCGCATGGGGCCCCTGGTCCGTGAACCCGCATACACCCGTGCTGAGCGAAGAGAAGAACCCCTCTCATTCCCATCCGGAACCAGAGGGCTACGATCCATTCTCCAGCTTTCTTGCGGGCGGCGTCCGCTTCTTTCAGACATGGATCTCCCCGGTTGACGGGGACCGATGCACCATGACCCCGACCTGTTCTCAATATAGTCTGCAAGCCATCCGAAGGCATGGGCCCTGGCTCGGCTTCGCCATGAGCGCGGACCGGATCGTGCATGAATATGAAGAACAGCGTTATGTCCCACTCGTGCGAAGGGGCGGAAGATTCCGTTACCTGGATCCGGTGGGAAACAACGATTTCTGGTTCCATCATCCCCTACCATCCGTACGCCGGGGGAACTCTCCTGCCGGGAGCAGACCATGACCCGGACCTTTTGCGCTGGCTCATCGAAAATCCGCATCATCCTGATTTTTCTCTGTCTTGCGACCGTCTCTCCGCCATCGGTTCACGCCTTCGGTTCCAGTGAATCCGACCGCCTTTTCCGGTTCGCGTCTCAACTCATGGAGGAGCAGGATTACTATCGCGCGATTACGGAATACAAACGATTTCTCTCCTATTTCCCCGGAGACAACCGGGTTCCGCTTTGCAGTCTGAATATCGCCATCGCCTATGAAAGGGGAGGGAAAACCGACCTGGCCGTAGAGAACCTGCGGCGACTTCTTCGAAAATTCCCGGATTCCCCGATCACGGGAAAGGCATCTTACGAAATCGGGATGGCCTACTTTTCCGCGGGCCGTTTCACCGAGGCGGCAATCGCCTTCTCCGAATTTCTGAACCATTTCCCGGAATCCCGAGACGCCGACAACGGGAAAATCCGTCTGGGATGGTCGTACCTTTCTCTCTGGAAGTTCGAAGAAGCATCCCGTGCCTTTGCCTCCGTCAGGAAAGAAAGTCTCCAATATCCCTTCGCGCAATCCCTTCTAAAGGAAGTTGAGTCCGGCGTCACGGTCCCTCGTAGATCCCCCGTTCTGGCCGGATTTTTGTCGGCCGTGCTTCCGGGATCCGGGCAGTTCTACACGGGACGCCCGACAGAGGGGCTGACTTCCTTTGTCCTGAACGGATCCTTCATCTGGGCCATTGTAGGGCTCTTCAGCCATGGAAATGAAGTGGCAGGCGCTCTGCTGGGATTCTTCGAGACTGGTTGGTACACGGGAGGGGTCTTCGGCGCGGTCAACGACGCGCACAAGTTCAACCGAAAAGCGAAAAACGACTACCTGAAAGATCTGAGAAACCGTTACCCCCTGCCTCCACGCTAAGCGGCCTTATCCGACGGTTACATTCACGAGTTTCCGCGCGGGAACCGGGGAAGGTTTTTCTTCGTTGAGCTCGGGGTGAAGATCCTGCGGGTGGGTTACATATCTCCACTTTTCCGGGCTCTTCAGGATTCGATCCACCAGCTTAGCGTTCAGGGCATGTCCCGACCGGGAAGCCATAAAATGCCCGATCATCGGCACTCCCACGAGACTCAAGTCTCCGATGGCATCCAGAATCTTATGACGAACGAACTCGTCCGGATACCTCAGCCCGTCATGATTCAGGATACGGTAATCTCCAATCACAATGGCATTGTCCAGCGAGCCGCCCAGCGCGAATCCCTGAGACTGGAGATACTCTACCTCCTTGAGAAAACCAAAGGTACGGGCGCGGGCAATTTCACGAACGTAGGAATCCTCACTGGCGCGATAATGATAACGCTGTTTTTTCAACATGGGGTGGTCAAAATCGATTTCATAAGTCACTTCCGGTACGTCGGATGGATAAATCGCGGCACACCGATCTTTCTCCTTGATCTCGATCGGTTCTTCGATCTTGATAAACCGCTGTAGTTTACTTTGTCTCCGAATCCCGGCTGAAGTCAGAAGATAGATATAGGATGCCGCACTCCCGTCCATGATGGGTACTTCCGGCGCGTCCAGCTCAACCACGGCATTGTCGATTCCAAGTCCGGAAAATGCGGACAGGAGATGTTCGGCCGTCCGGATCTGGACAGCATTTTTCCCAAGCGTCGTGTTCAAACTGGTATCCACAACATTTTCCGCAAGGGCCAGGATATCTGAAGGGTGATCCAAATCCACTCGTTTAAAGAGAATCCCCGTATCCACCGGAGCGGGCAGAATCCTCAGGTTCACTTTGACCCCGGAATGAAGTCCGATTCCGGAACATTCAATGGGCGAGGCGATACTTCTCTGATATTTCAATCTCTATTCTCCTTCGCACGGCATAAAACCATGATCTCTCGACGTTACGGAGTCATCTTATTCAAGTATTTCCTTAAAGAGAGTTTAGCAAAACAGATGCCATTTCGACAAAATAGGCTGTATTTCTTCCTTGGACAAAAAAATCAATCTGTTATAAGATGCAAAAAATGATCTTTTCGAAAAATGATCGAACAGAGTGTTGCAAAAAAAACTCAACCGTCCATGGATGGTGTATCTTTTTTGCACAGGAATCATTCGTTTGAGTGTCTATGTCTTCCAAAGTCGTCCTGACCGGCTGCAGGGATTATGAACCGGATCGGGTTGAAAAATCCATTCGCACAATGTTCGATCATCTGGGGGGGATCGACTCTTTCGTGCGCGCTGGTCAGACCGTCCTGATCAAACCGAATCTTCTTGCCACAAAAACCGAAGAAAGTGCCGTCAATACGCATCCAAGTGTCGTCCGGGCCGTTTTAAAACTGGTTCAGGAAGCGGGAGGCCGCGCCCTGATCGGAGACAGTCCCGGCCTGGGCACCGCCAAAAAAAATGCTTTCCGGTGTGGAATCGGCGAGGTAGCGGAAGCGTTCGGTGTCCCAATCATAGAGTTCCGGGAATCAGTCGCGGTGGGAAAAACACGGGAGAAAGGATTTCCATTGGAACTGGCCGGAGAGGCCTTAAAAGCGGATACCATCATCAACCTGCCCAAGCTCAAGACCCACGGCCAGATGTTGATGACCCTGGGGGTCAAAAACATGTTCGGGTGCGTCGTGGGCGCCAGAAAGGCCCAATGGCACCTCAAGGCCGGAGTCAACCGGGAGGCCTTCGCAAAGATGCTCGTGGAAATCTACCAGGCCCTCTCCCCGGCGCTGACCCTGATCGACGGAATCATCGGAATGGAAGGCAACGGCCCCGGGAGCGGTAATCCAAAGAGAATGGGAATCCTTGCAGCTTCCTCAGACGCAGTGGCCCTTGACACGATCCTGATGCTTCTGCTCGGAATGCCGCCGGAACGACTGCCCACACTGCGGGCGGCGAAACAACTGGGAATCGGCGAAACAAGGGCGGATCGAATCCGGGTGGTTGGAGATCCGATGGAGGATCTTCGTCTGCCCGCACTGGTCCTGCCGGAATCCTCGGAGCTGGAGTGGAACCTCCCCGATTTCCTGGTCGGACTTTTAAAGGGCGCCCTGAGTACAACCCCGGAATCCGATCCCAAGCTCTGCAATCTGTGTCAGGTCTGTGTAAAAGCCTGTCCGCAGAAAACCATGCGGATTGAAAAAAAACGAGTCCGGATCGACACACGGCATTGTATCCGCTGTTTCTGTTGTCAGGAGCTCTGCCCGAATGGAGCCATCCGGGTTCGCAAGGGATGGCTGCTCAGGTTGCTGCGCCATTAAGAGTTCACAACCCCGCAAAAAATCCCGTCCAGAATTTATTTGACATTAAAAACGAATACGATTAATATGACTTTTCGGAAAATTTCTTCAACCAACCATTGTTTACAAGGAGGAAACGAAAGATGCCGACTGCCGACAAAACGCTTGATTGCAAAGGGTTGAACTGCCCGCTTCCGGTTCTTCAGACCAAGAAAGCCATGGACCAACTGAGCCCGGGCCAGATTCTGGAAATGCTTTCAACCGACCCCGGTTCCAAGAATGATATCACCGCGTGGGCGAAACGAACGGGAAATGAGCTGATGGAAATCACGGAAGAGGGAGGCACCTTCAAGTTCTATCTGAAAAAATCCTGATTCTCAAGATATCGGGAAATGGAAAATCAGATTTTAATCGAAGCGCACGATTGGAGAGAAAGGTGTTCTCCGCAGAGCGTCGCCATGTTTCCAATGGCGGCAATATTTTTGCGCCTCTCCGTAAACCTCGCGAGAACCACCGGGGCTCCCTCTGGGGAGTCTCGGGATCAGTAAGCCGCATAAGTCCCTGGTGATTCAGACAAACGGTGGAGAACATTCTCGGAGTTGTAACCCTTCCCCGCAGGATCATGAAGACGGGTACGGTGCTTCCCTTTTCACCCCTCCGAATCCAATGGATCAAAAGACCCCACTGATGAATACGTTGTGGGGTCTTTTTCTATCTCTCATGATTGCTTTTGTCTCTTAATCCATACATCCCCTTCTCTCCTGCGCGTCCACCACGGCTATGGCGGTCATATGTACAATTTCGTTTACGCCGCAGCCGGCCTGAAGCACGTGGATCGGCTTGTCCAGCCCCATCAGAATCGGCCCCACGACCTCGGCTCCTCCAAGATGCTGCAGTAGTTTGTAGGCGATATTCCCGGAGGCAAGGTCCGGAAAGATCAGGATGTTTGCATCCCCCAGAATTTTGCTGAATGGAAATAAAGAGGAGGCCAGGACGGGATTCACAGCCGTGTCAGCCATGATCTCACCGTCAATGATCAACTCCGGTTCCGCCTCCTGTGCCAGAACAACAGCCCTTTCAACCTTCTCGACATCCCGGTTACGGGTGGAACCGAAATTCGAGTACGAAAGCATGGCAATTCTCGGTTCAAGGTGAAAACGTCGGGCCAGCCTCGCGCTCAAGCGGGCGACCTCCGCCAGCTCTTCGGCGGTGGAATGGATATTCACGGTGGTGTCAGCGAAAAACAGCGTCCGCTCCTTCAGGATCATCATAAATAGTCCTGAAACCCGGCTGATTCCAGGTTCGGTCCGAACGATCTGCAGGGCGGGACGCAGGGTTTCCTGGTACCGCTGCGAAACCCCCGAAATCAATCCGTCGGCTTCCCCCGTTTTGACCATCATGGTTCCGAAGTAGTTCGCATTTCCCATCAGTTTTCGTGCGTCAAACCGATTGATCCCTTTTCGTTTCCTCATTTCGTAGAATTGCCGGGTATACTCTTCAAAGCGTCTGTCTTCTAAAGGATTGAGGATCTCCACGCCATCGAGTTCCAAACCGAGATCGACGATCTTCTCTTCGATTTCCCTTTTCTCGCCCAGAAGAACCGGGCGGGCAATCTTCTGGTCCAGGATGGTTTGGCAGGCCTTGAGAATACGGGTGTGACTTCCTTCGGGAAAGACGATTCGACGGACATCTCTCTGAGCCTTGTGAATCACCGTCCGCATAATCACATGGGTCTTGCCGAGAATCGCTTCCAATGATTCCCGATAGGCCTGCAGATTGCGTATCGGTCTGCCGGCCACACCGCTCTCCATGGCCGCCTTGGCCACGGCCGGGGCCACCCACAGCAGGACCCTTGGGTCGAACGGTTTGGGAATCAGGTACTCGGATCCGAAATGAAATTCCTTGCCGCCATAGGCTTTCGAGACCGATTCGGGAACCCCTTCACGGGCCAGAGCGGCCAGGGCACGAACTGCGGCCATCTTCATCTCATCATTGATCGCCTTCGCTCTGACGTCCAGGGCGCCTCGGAAGATAAAAGGAAACCCAAGCACATTGTTGACCTGATTGGGAAAATCGGAACGGCCTGTGGCGACAATCGCGTCCGGACGGACGGCCCTGGCTTCGTCGTACCCAATTTCCGGCTCCGGATTGGCCAGGGCGAAGATGATCGGATTTTCCGCCATGGTACGAAGCATCCCGCTGGTCAGCACCCCCCCCGTTGAGAGCCCCACAAAGACATCGGCGCCGGCAAGTGCTTCCTCCAGGGTCCGATGCGACGTATCAGCGGCAATCCGCTCCTTGTAGGGGTTCATCCCCTCTTTCCTTCCCTTGTAGATCACACCTTTCCGGTCACAGAAAATCATCTTCGCGGGGTCCGCGCCCAAACGTACGTACAGCCTTCCACAGGCAATGGCGGCGGCTCCGGAACCGCTGAAAACAATCCGGCAATCCTGTATCACCCGTTCTGTCAGCTCCAGCGCATTGAGCAGGGCTGCGCCGGAAATAATCGCGGTCCCATGCTGATCATCGTGGAAAACCGGAATCCGCATCTCCTTCACCAAACGCTCTTCGATCAGAAAACATTCGGGAGCACGGATATCCTCCAGGTTGATCCCGGCAAAAGTGGGCTCCAGCGCCCGAACGATCCGGATCACCTCTTCCGGATCCCGGGTATTCAGTTCCAGGTCAAAGACGTCGATATCGGCAAACCGCTTGAACAAGACCGACTTGCCTTCCATCACCGGTTTGGCAGCCTCCGGACCGATATCACCAAGACCGAGAACGGCCGTTCCATTGCTGACCACGGCTACAAGGTTTCCCCTGGCCGTGTACGCAAAGGAGTTCTCGGGATCCCTGCGGATCTCCCGGCAGGGCTCGGCCACTCCGGGAGTATAGGCCAGAGCCAGGTCCAGCTGTGTAATGCACGGTTTGGAAGCGACTACCTCAATCTTCCCTTTTCTCCCACCGGTATGATACTCAAGCACCTGTTCCTTCCGAATCTGTTTCATAGGGTCCCCCTCAACCGGTTCCTTCACCAATCAACTCCGATCTTTTACCCGTGACTCCCCGTGTTCTGTGTTTCAAACGCCGCCCGGAGAACCGCGCGTCCCACCTGCCGGCCGTTTCCTTGAAATTTACCACAGGGACCCATCCGGGTAAACAACCAAAACAGGAATGGATAGATGGAAGAGACCTTTTCGGGCGATGATTGACTTTACGCACTGCCCTATTGTAGTCTATATCAACGGGATTTTCTATTTTCTCTGAGAGGAGTCCTCGTCTATGGTCTTGTCCGCTGACCTGAAAACGATGCCGGCGACGGATCTTCTGCAGTGGATTGAAACCACCCAGAAGACCGGAATTGTGGAATTCTTTCGAAACGGAGAATGGAAAAAGATCTTTTTCCAGAAGGGGCAGATCCTTTTCGCGTCCTCTTCCCGCGAAAAAGAAAAATTGGGCCGGTTTTTAATCCGAAAGAAAAGAATCACGGATCAGGACCTGTCCGACTGTCTGGAAGAGAATGAACGGACGGGGAAAAAACTGACCCAGATCCTGGAGGATCGGGGATTGATCTCTCATGAAGATCTCTACGATGACGTGGTCCTGTACGTCAAGGAGATTCTGTACGATCTCTTTCTATGGAATGAAGGGAACTTCCTCTTCCGTGATCACAACCTGCCCGCCGCCGTGGAAGGACCCCTCGCGTTAAAAACCGGACAAATTCTCTTCCAGGTCCTAACGCGTATCGATGAACGGCAAAAAGAGAAAGTGAAAACCGCTCCACCCTCCGGATCTTCCGAAGCCGGACCCCGAGCCTGCGGGAGAACCCGGGTGAAAGGACGGATCGTTTTTAAGGTGGATAACAAAAAATTTATCTTGCCGGGAACCTATGAAAAATCAGAACTCCCCGCACTGGAAGAAACCGCGCAAGCGGATGGACCGGAAACGGACACCGAATGATGGCTGAAGGATCCGCAGGGAAAATTATCCCTTGTGAATGTTCTTTGAAATCAGGGTCATGACCAGGTTCGGATCGTAGGGCTTGAGAAGAAAATCATCCGCGCCGGCGCCAAAGCTTTTATCCTCAAACTCCACCTGCCCTTTCGCCGTCAACATGATCACCACGATATTTCGCGTCTCCGGATTCTCTTTGATCGCCCGGCAGACTTCATAGCCATTCTTGTTCGGCATATTGATGTCCAGAAACATGAGATCCGGCTTTTCCTTCGCAACCAGCTCCAGCGCCTCCTCTCCGTCATTGGCAACCACACATTCATATCCTTCCTTCTCGAGCATGAAGGAAAGAGATCTGGAGATGAAGAATTCATCATCCACGATCATAATCTTTGCCGTCCTTCCCATAAGATTGCCCCTACTTGCCATTTCCGTCCTCCCCGATTCCACTTGATTCATTTCAGCCGTTTCGTAACAAACAGCCAAACCCGGTTTTTTAAAGATAAAAAATAACGGGCAAAATGTCAAATATTTCTTTAGGTTTTAATGACGGACCCTTCCAGCCGTTCCTGGATGACCGGAGACCTCAGAAAAGCCTCGACTACCTCCGGCGCAAACTGAGTGCCGGAACAACGACTGATTTCAAAAACAGCGAATTCGTGTCCCGGTCCTTTCCTGTAAGGACGATCCGATGTAATGGCGTCATAGGTGTCCGCCACGGCCAGGATACGGGCCATCAGCGGGATCTCCTCTCCTTTGAGTCCATCCGGGTATCCTTTTCCGTCATACCGTTCATGATGGTATTTCATCCCCGGCAGGATCGGTTGCATCTCCTTGATGTTCTCCACGATCCTGACACCACACAGAGGATGCGTCTTCATAATCTCGAATTCTTCGCGGGTCAGACGCTCCGGTTTATTCAAGATCGATTCGGGAATGGCGATTTTACCAATATCATGGAGAATCGCGGCACGTTCCAGAATCTCCATCTCCTGTTCCGACAGCCCCATCTCCCTTGCAATCAATCTCGAGTACTGAGATACGTTCCGTGAATGGTTGTGTGTGTAGGGGTCCTTTGCGTCCACCGCGGCCGCCAGTGACTGAATCGTGTCCATGAAGAGGGCTTTCTGATCGGCGATAAGCCGGGCGTTTTCCACCGCATTCGCGGCCTGGTTCCCAAGGGTTTTCAGGACCCCGAAATCTTCCTGTGTAAATTTTTCTTCCGAGATCTTGTTGACCACGACCATCACACCGAAGGTATCTTCCTTGTTGAAAAAGGAAACGCCCAGAAGGTTCCGGATGGGAATGCGGCGCCCATCCTTTCGCAGCAAGTGTGTGGGAATTCCCTCTTGCGAGGATTCCAGAAAAACCGGTTTCCCCTGATCCAGGGTTTCCGAAAAGAGTCTGCTTTTTCGTTGGATCTGCAGCAGAGTTCCTGTTCCGGCCACGGGAGCAAACGATCGCTCTTCCGTTTCGGGGACCGCCCCTTTTTCAGACATCCGGCATCCGTAAAAAACCAGGGCGTCTTCCGCGTTGGTAATGTTTTTCGCGTAAAGACAGACTTTTTCAAAAATCTTATCCAGATCCAGGGTGGCATTGATGGATAAAGCGATCTTGTTAATCTGCTCGATGATCACCGAACGTTTTTCAAGATCGGTGTAAGTACGCATCAATTCCTGCAGAGTGCTGTCCAGTTCCTCTTTGGAGCGCTTCAATTCCGTCAGTGCCTGCGCGTTGGCGATAGAAACCGAAGCCTGGGAGGAAAGGGCGTTCAACAGCTTCAGGTCATTGGATTTGAAGCTCTCGGCAGTCATTTTGTCGGAAAGGTTCAGCACCCCGAGAAACTGTTTTTTCTCATCATCGCCGGTGATGTAAAGCGGCAGTGAAATAAAGGACCCGGTCCTGTACCCTCCCCGCAGGCAGGGAGCCAGATCGGGACGTTTCCGGACATCTTCGACAATTAACGGTTCTCCGCTCTGCAATACCTTGCTGCAGATGGCGTCTGAAGGATCAATGGTGAGGGATTCCAAATCCTTTGTGGGAAAACCGTGGGACGCCGCAATACGGAGATGCGCCTGTTCCCCCCCCTCCAGAAGAAGAACCGTTCCTTTCTCCGCGTGGGTTGTGGCTACGGCCTGATCCAGAATGACCGAGGCCACCCGGTCGGGATCGTGGATATTTCCGAGGGCATCGGAAACCCGGTAGAGCATGTTGATCACCTGGTAGTTCTCCAGAATCTCCTGAGCAAATCCCTCGATTTCAGCCTGACTCTGCAGATACTCCCTGACGACGCCACAAACATGACGGAGGGCTGTCTCCAGGATCGTTTTTTTCGTGCCGGGAAGAAGGAACCCCCTGACGAGCAGGATGGGAGAACTTCCGATCCGAACCTCCTCGGTCTGAACAGGACAATCCGAGAAATCTTTCGAGGCGGCGTGATTGTTTCGAATCCCTTCACCCGTGGGCACGTGGATGATTTCAAGAGGGACCCCGGACAAATTCCCGACTTGATCGATTACCGATTGTACGGTCCTGACTATTTTCACATGCCAGGGTATGTGCACGGTCTTTTTCGCCATGTCATGCGCCTCTGTCTCAGGAATGGCCCAGTTCACAAATGGTTTCGGCAGCCGCGTCGATCTGTTCCCGGACATTCGAGATGTCCTGTTCCGAAAGGGAAAAAGCGCGTAACCTCTCCGGGTCTATGCGGGGTTCCTCAGGATTCCCACCGTTTCCGAAGCCCATCTGACGAATCAGGGCGTCACACAGAGCAATCAAAGATCTCATGTCACCCACCTCGGGAGCGGTGACATGATGATGCTGCACGGTGGTCACGAAAACGTCCGGCAGACCCCATTTTTTCACCAGCCAGGCGCCGGCGTCCGCATGATCAAACCCTAATACTTCTTTTTCCACCCGTTCGAGTCCTTTTTTTTGATCCAGGGCGATTTCAAGGATATTGTTGTAATTCAAATCCAGAAGCTTGATCAGAACCATCTTGCCGATGTCATGGAGAAGCCCGGTTAAAAAGGCGGAATCGGAATCCACAGCCGTGGTCCTCTTCGCAAGACCGTCCGCGGCAAACCCCACGGCGAAGGAATGGATGTAAAGGTCATTGACTTTATTCGAAAGAGGACTGTAGGGATCATGAAAACAGGAAAAGACAGAAAGCCCGATCGTAATATTTTTTACAACATTGAAGCCGAGCAGAGAGATGGCGTGTGACAGATTCACGACACGGTTCGCGAAAGAATAATAAGACGAATTCGCAATCGATATCACCTTCGCGGAAATGGCGGGATCGTGAACAATAACGTTCATCAGATCCCTGGATGTCGAATCGGGATTGTCCGTAATCGCAAGAACGCGGGAGAGAATATCCGGAACGGTTGGGAGTCTGTCAATCTTTTCAATCAAGATTTTCATCTTTTCTCTCGTCTGTGGATACGATTGCGCCTCTGTCAGCACTTCCCCCTCCCATCATCCTTATCCGGGATAAACGGATCTTTTTGAAGAAATCATCTTGAATCTTTGAATGGTTCTACAGGATTATCGGCAGAAACAGAAAATTCTTTAATGAATTGACAAAGAAAAGCAGGCCGCCTATAATTTTTAGAGAGGGGGAAATTCAAATTCCGTTTCAGTCCCCTCAAGTGAAAATCCTCACTCTCCCGCTCCGGACCGGGCATCATGTTAAGGAGAAGCCGTGAAAAACTCCATTTACAAAACCGCTTTTATGGCCCTCTTAACTTTCCTTCTCGCGTACGGCCCGGCTGATCACGTAAAACAAGCCTCAGGATCAGACGCAAGCCGTCATATCGTGGTCAAAGGAGACACCCTTTGGGACGTCACCCGGCATTATCTGGACAATCCCTTCTTCTGGCCCAAGGTCTGGCAATACAATCCTCAGATCAATAACCCTCACCGGATCTATCCCGGGGATACAATCCGGATCCCGAGCCGGGAAGAATTAGCGCGGATGGGATCCATACCGAAGGAGAATACACCCTCCGCCGGCATTCCCCTTCTGGAGAGAGGGCTTCTTGAATCATCCGGTTTCATCATTCCGGACAAGGTAAAAATCGGGGAGGGCAAAATTCTCTCCTCCTGGGAGGAAAAAACTTATCTGACGGATCGCGATACGGTCCACATCAATCTGGGTAGGTCACAAGGCGTCAAACCAGGCGACCTTTTTCAGGTTCTACAGGTTCATGATGAAGT
This sequence comes from uncultured Nitrospirota bacterium, assembly GCA_964483105.1. Lineage (GTDB taxonomy): Bacteria > CG2-30-53-67 > CG2-30-53-67 > CG2-30-53-67 > CG2-30-53-67 > CAYZZU01. The sequence continues at coordinate 11,115 of CAYZZU010000023.1, read as the reverse complement.
CGTCCATCCCGTGACCGGGGGAAAAATCGGAAGACAGGTAACGGTCGAGGGAATCCTGAAAGTCCTCTCTGTAAACGATAAGCTCTCCACCGCCAGAATTATCCGGACGTACACTCCGATCCGTGTGGGAGACGTCATTCGAACTTATCATCCGCTGCCCCTGATCGGTCGGGAAGACCTAACCAGGGAGGACAAAAGTATTCAGGGCGTGATCATCCAGAGTACGCTTGGAAAGAAAAACCTTGCCGTCCGGGATATGGTTTACATCGACGTGGGAACCGAAGAATCGGTTTCTCCGGGGGACCGTTTCCTGGTCTACCGCAACGACCGGCCCTCCCAGGTCAGGCGGGAAGAGGCCCGAAAGGCCGGGATCGAAGAATTTCCTCCGGAAATCATGGGCGAACTGGTGGTCCTCAAGACCATGGCAAGAACAGCCACGGCTCTGATCGTACAGGGATTTTATGAAATCACGCCCGGCGATCGGATCAAGTACATCCCCCGTTCGCTGCCACCGATCAAAAAGTACGATCTCGATTAAACCGCTCCCGGGAAGCGGAAAAGGCTCCGGCCAAAGCCAGGAGAGAAACCTCTTTCGCGCCGGATCGCCTGAGGAGCCGAGCACATTCGTCGGCGGTAGCTCCCGTGGTTACGACATCATCCACCAGAAGGACCTTCCGGTTCCGGATCCTTTCCGGTTTGGAAGCGGCAAAACGTCCCCGAACATTCCGGCGACGGGCCGCGCCTCTGAGTCCGACCTGCCTCCGCCCACCCCTCTTCCGGACCAGAAGATCCACGACCAGCGGAAGATCCAGTATTCCGGCAACCTCCCGCGCAAGCAGAGTGGACTGATTGAATCCCCGGATCCGAAGTCGAAGAGGCGACAAGGGAACGGGCAGAACCATATCAAACGTGTCGTCAATCCTCTCGATGCGCCCCCTGCATTGCTGAATCAGTCGTCTCCCCAGCCGGCTTCTGCCCTGATATTTAAACCGGTGGATCAACTCTCTCATTGAATCCTCAAAATAAAAGAGCACCCAGGCTCGCGCGTACCGGTGCGGATCAATGCGGCAGGCGCCGCACCGAAAACCGGGATGAATCTCAAGCAGCTCCGGTGAAGGAAGCGGCTGTCCGCAGGCCGGGCAGACCGGATCCCTGACTTCGTGAACTCCCCGCGCACAGGATCGGCACAGGCGGAGCCCGACATCTCCCCCCAGTTCCTCACCACACACCAGACACCGGAGCGGAAAAACAAGGTCCAGGAATGGTTTCATCCAATGACGTGCGTTCCGCATCTCTTCCAGGAAGATCCATTACGCAAAGATCCCGGACCGGAGCCGTTTATCTGCCCCGGGAAAGTCCGGCAGGAAGAATCAGGCTCTCTCCACTCATCTCCGGAGGTTTGGGAATGCCCATCAGATCCAGGAGGGTCGGTGCGATATCGGCCAGGATGCCGCGCTCACGAAGCGGCACCTCCTTCCGGGTAAGGATGCACGGAACCGGATTGGTAGTGTGCGCGGTGAAGGGCTCTTCGCTTTCCGGATCTCTCATCACTTCGCAGTTCCCGTGGTCCGAAGTGATCAGGAGAGTCCCCTGTCGTTTCTCCAGGGCATGAACAATCCGGCCGACACATTGATCCACGCTCTCCACAGCCCGCAAGGCCGCCTGATAAACTCCCGTGTGCCCGACCATGTCACCATTGGCGAAATTCAGAATGATCAGATCAAAACATCCTTTCTCGATCTGCCGGATCACCTCATCGGTGATCTTCGGGGCGCTCATCTCCGGCTTTTGATCGTATGTCCTCACCTCTCTCGGAGAAGGAACGAGAATCCTCTCTTCCCCCGGGTATTTTTTTTCCTTCCCCCCGTTGAAAAAGAACGTCACGTGGGCGTATTTCTCCGTCTCCGCGATCCGCAACTGGCGCAGGCCGTTTCGGCTGACCACTTCCGGAAAGATGTTTTCCAGAACCAGTGGGGGAAAGGCAACCGGCAACTTGAAAGTTCGATCATATTCCGTCATACAGACAAAGGCGGCAAGCTGCAATCGCTTGCGGCGAAAACCGGGGAAATCCTCCTGCGTGAAAGCCCGGGTCATCTCGCGGGCACGATCCGCACGGAAATTGAAAACAATCAGAACGTCCCCTTCCCGGACCATGGCCGGTTCAATCCCATCCGGCGCGATACTCATCGGTCGAACGAACTCGTCGGTCTCCCCTCTCCGGTAGGCCGACCGCAGCGCTTCCAGGGCCGAAGGATGGGACTCCCCCCCCTCCACCAGCGTCCGGTAGGCCCGTTCCACCCGATCCCATCGATTATCCCGATCCATGGCATAGTATCGTCCCATGATCGAAGCGATTCCGCCCACACCCTCACGCTGCAGAAACTCTTCAAGACGTTGAAGGTATTTGACCCCACTGGTGGGAGGAGTATCCCTTCCATCCAGGATCGCGTGCACCCGGATTTTTTGAATCCCCTTTTTCTTCGCCAACCGGATCAGAGCCAGAAGATGCTCGATGTGGCTGTGGACTCCACCATCCGACAATAACCCGATCAGGTGGAGCGCGCGGCCGGTTCCTTCAATCAGCTGAAGAGACTGATTCAAAACCCGGTTCTCGAAGAAATCCCCCGATTCAATCGCCCGGGCGATCCGGGTCAGATCCTGATAGACGATCCTTCCCGCTCCCAGATTTTGATGGCCGACTTCGGAGTTTCCCATCTGGCCGGGAGGAAGGCCGACATCGAGACCCGAAGTTTCAATCAGGCAATGAGGGAATTCCCTCCATAGTCGGTCCAGCACCGGAGTTTCGGCCTGAACCACCGCGTTATATTCGGGATCCTCCCGGTACCCCCATCCATCCAGAATCATCAGCATGGACGGACCGGTTTTGGGTCTCATCTCAGGCATTTTCCTGTCCGATATCGGCAGATTGAAGCGCCAGGTCTTTTTCCGGATGAGACAGATGGATGGAGAATGTGTCGAGGGACCCGCAATTCGTACAACAGGGGCTCCATTCCTCCTGCTCATACCCGCAGCGCAGGCAGGAATAGGGGATAAAGATCGGTTGAATAAAATGGACCGATTGTTTGAACTCCTCCATGGCCGCCTCGGTCCTGCCGCGTTTGTAATAAATATCCCCCAGAATCTGATGCAGGACCGGGGCGCTTACGCCTTTCTGCACAAGGCTCTCGAAAATCTCCAGGGCGTCATCCAGCATCTCCAGACGATAATAAAATTTTCCGAGAAGAAATTTCAAGGCGAAGTTTTCAGGGAATCTCGAAATGGCGGATTTATAAATCTTGATCATGCCGGCGGGATCCATCCGCATCCGGTAAAAGGCGTCCAGCACCTCCAGAAAAACGACCGCTCCCGTCTCGTGAAACCCCTTCTTCCAGACCTTCACCGCGGCATCCTGTTCTCCCCGGCTTTCGTAAAGCCTGCCCAGCTCCAGATACGAGGCAGGAAACCCACGGTCGGCCTTCATCAACTCTGAATAAATCCGGACGATCCGATCCCGGTCCCTCTCCGGATCAAGCCGCTTGGCCATCATCAACCGGTAATAGTGGAGCCGGCGCTTCTCTTCCGGCGCCTTTTTCAATCTCCAGTACCCCTTCTGCAATTCGAAGGCATGATCCCAAGCCTCTTTCTTTTCATACAACTCCCGCAATTTGAAAAATGCGCCGGTATTTCGATGATCAATCCGCAGAATCTTCCGATAGACCTCGATCGCCTCCGAAGCCTGATCCGCTTTCCGGTAATCCTTGGCCAGCGCGAAGAGGAGCGAAAGGTTGTCACGATCCAGAGTAAGCGCCCGGCTATGGTACCGGATGGCCTCTTTGAGGTTTCCATTGTACCGATAGACCTCGCCCATTCGGAGAAGAACTTCCACATTGTCCGGTTCCCATTCCAGGATCCGTTGAAAGCTCGTCAAGGCCTGATTCCGCTTCTTGCTGAGAAGATCATTGACTCCCTGGTGATACAGATCCATGATCTTCTCCTTCTTCTTCAGCCGAGCCCTTTCCCGCCATTCCACGACTCCGCGCCGGGTGTCCCTGAAGACGACACCGAGAATGACGAGGAAGGCGCCGACCCCCATGCAGCTCAGCATCAGCAGACTGGTATAAATGGGAAAGGCAATCCCCGGAGCAAGGTAAATCTGGAGCGTCGCCGGATTCAGATAGGAAAGATAAAGCAAAGCAGCGATGAGGAAAAACAACCCGCAAAATATACGAATCAACATTCTTTCACCCCGTCCGTTTACCGATGATACTTTTTTCCTTTCAGAATCGTAAAAGCCCGATAGATCTGCTCAAGCAGAACCAACCTCGAAAACTCATGAGGCAAAGTCATCTCCGAAAGAGAGAGAAGCTCATCGGCTCTTTCCCGGATTCTGTCCGAAACTCCCTCCGCACCACCGATCACAAAGGTGATACTTCTTACGGGGCTCAGGAAACCCCGGTTCAGAAACTCCGCCAATGCCTCCGAACTCATTTGCTTGCCTTTCCGGTCCAGAAGTACGACATAATCACGCACATCCAGAACACCCAGGATTTTTTCGGCTTCCTGATCCAGGGTTCGTGAAACCAAACGTCCGGATCCCCCTCGGATCTCCTTGAGTCGGATTTCTTCCAGGGGATTATAGTGACGGATCTGTTTCATGAAACGATTCGTGCCGAGCCGGATGTATTCATCTTCGGTCCTTCCGATGGAGATGATCCGGAGCTTCATGGCAAGAGGTTCAGAATAAGATCTTCCGGCGGGATACGGGAGGCATCCCCCCAGAGCCGTTCCAGATTGTAGACCTGCCGGATCTCATCCAGGAAGACATGCACGATCGTGTCTCCGTAATCCATGAGAATCCACCGGCCTTCGGCAGCGCCCTCGATATGATCCGGTTCCACACGATGCCTGGACAGTGTCTCCTCAATCTCCTCCGCGATGGCCTTGACCTGTCGTGTCGAGGAGCCGCTGCAGATCATAAAATAATCGGCAAAGACCGAAAGATCTCTCAGATCCAGAATCTCGAGATCCTGCGCTTTTTTTTCCAGGCCGGCCTGAACACAAAATCCGGTCACCGTCTTGCTGTCGATGCAGGGTTCTCTTTTCATAAGATGATTTCAGATCCCCGGAGAGCGCTCAGAAAGTTCACGACTCCACATAAAGATGATTCGAAAGTATATACGATTCAACAGGGCGCGGCAAGAGATATTTCACGGAACGACCTTCCCGGATCCGCCTACGGATCCCGGTGGATGAGATGCCGATCGGAGTCACTTCCTCCAGAAAAAGGGTATGCCCTGCCGGAAGGGGAATCCGTCGGTCCGTTGTATTGCATTCAATTCCAAAGGTCCCGGAAAGGACCGAGCAAACCTCCTGAAAGGAATATCCCGGACGGGACATGACTACGAAGTGACAAAGTCGGATCAGCCTCGCGGGGGCGTACCAGGAGTCGATTTCCAGAAAGGCGTCGATCCCCAGGATAAAATAGAGCGCCTGATCCTTCCCCCATTGGTTGTACAGGGTCTCTATGGTCTCCACGGAATAGGAACGCCCCCGCCTTTCCAGTTCGATCTCGGAAACCTCAAAAGCCGGATTCCCCTGAATCGCCAGACGAGCCATTTCCAGACGGGATTCGGCACAAAGCAGTTCAGGCGCGGGTTTATGGGGAGGTCTGGCAGACGGAACAAAAAGAACACGGTCGAGGGATCGGGATTGCCGGATCTCTTCCGCGGCAATCAGATGTCCCATGTGGATGGGGTTGAAGGTCCCGCCGAAGATTCCGATTCGCATCCGTTATGCTCCCCCGGGAAAGGCTACTCCCGGATCTGTCCGTCTCCGAAGATAATGAATTTGTAACTGGTCAACTCCTCAAGCCCCATCGGTCCGCGCGCGTGCAGACGGTTCGTACTGATCCCGATTTCCGCCCCCAGACCGAACTCATATCCGTCGGTAAAGCGGGTGGAAGCGTTGACATACACCGCCGATGCGTCGACTTCCGCCAGGAACCGACGGGCACGGGCGTAGTCCCGCGTGACAATGGCCTCGGAATGCTGCGAGCCGTACCGTGCGATATGATCCATGGCCTCCTCGAGGGAGCGGACCACACGGATCGAAAGGATCAGATCGTTGTATTCCGTGTACCAGTCGGTCTCCTCCGCCTCCCGGGACTCCGGAATCAGTTCCCGTGTTTTCGGGCATCCGCGAATCTCCACGCCTGCCGCGGAAAGACGTTTCCCTAAAACGGGGAGAAAATCCTCCGCCACCTCTTCATGGACCAGAAGGGTCTCCATGGCGTTGCAGACACTCGGTCTCTGGCACTTGGCATTGAGAGAAATCTTCCAGGCCATCTCCAGGTCCGCGTCCCGGTCCACATAGGTATGGCAGACCCCCTTGTCGTGTTTGATCACCGGGATGGTGGAATTTTCACAAACCGTTCGGATCAGTCCTTCTCCGCCGCGGGGAATGATCAGGTCGATTTCCCGCTCCATCTTGAGCAGATGCATCACGGCCTCCCGGTCCGTGCTTTTCACAAACTGGACGGCGCCATCGGGAACTCCCGCATCCAGCGCGGAATCGGAAAGGATCCCGGCAATGGCGGCATTGGAATGAAAGGCCTCGGATCCTCCGCGAAGGATAACGGAATTCCCGGACTTCAGGCAAAGCCCCGCCGTATCGGCGGTCACGTTCGGCCTCGACTCATAAATGATCCCGATCACCCCGATGGGGACCCGGACCTTTCCGATCTGCAGGCCGTTGGGACGTTTCCACATACGGATCACCTCACCCACGGGGTCCGGAAGGAAGGCGACTTCCCGGAGTCCTTCGGCCATGGCGGCAATCCTTGAATCATCCAACCGTAAACGTTCCGTCATCGCGGCCGAAAGCCCCCGCTTGGAGGCCAAGGCGAGATCCCTTCCGTTGGCCTTTTTCAGGAAGTCCCGTTCGGCCTCCAACCGGTCCGCCATCAGACGCAAGGCACGGTTCTTAATCCCGGAATCCAGGTTGGCCAACAGGCGTTCCGCCTTCTTCGCTTTTTCCGCCATTTCCCCGATCTGATTTTTTAAAGACATCTCCTTCTCCATGATAACAACCCCTGATTGGGAATTCAGTCAGGAACGATCGAGAATCACAAGATCATCACGATGGATCACCTCATCATAATACTTATAACCCAGGATTGTCCCGATCTCCTTGGTCTTGCACCCCTGAATCTTCCGGATGTCCCGGGCGTGATAATTGACCAGTCCGCGTGCCACTTCCCGTCCGTCCGGATCGAGGCAACTGACGGGATCTCCTACACCGAAACCGCCCGAGACCTCCGTAATCCCCGACGGAAGCAGACTCTTCCCCTTGTGCAACAGAGCCTCCACGGCACCGGCATCCAGACGAAGGGCCCCTTTGGGACTGAGGGTATAGGCGATCCAGTGTTTACGGCTGGTCAGCCGGTCCTTCTCCGCCAGGAACAGGGTCCCGACCTCTTCCCCCCTCAGAGCCGAAAGCAAGGTTCCCTGTTCATGCCCGTTGATGATCAGAGTAGGCGTCCCGAAGGCGGCCGCCGTCTTCGCGGTCTTGACCTTGGACCGCATTCCTCCGGTTCCCGCGTCATGAAAACTCTCCCCCGCCATGTCCAGGATCCTGTCCGTGACCTTTTCCACAAGCGGGATGAACCGGGCCTCCTTCTGTAAGAAAGGATCCGAGGTATAGAGACCGTCAATATCGGACAGGATCAGGAGCAGATCCGCGCCGATCAGGTTCGTCACCAAAGCGGAAAGACGATCGTTGTCACCGAACTTGATCTCCTCCACCACCACCGTGTCATTCTCGTTGATGATCGGCACGACCTTGTAATGGAAAAGGGTCTCCAGGGCGTTCCGGGCGTTCAAAAAGCGTCGCCTGTTTTTGAGATCGTCGGCCGTCAACAGGATCTGGGCCACCCTCTTCTTGTGCCTCCCGAAGGCCTCTTCGTAGGCCCAGATCAAGCGCCCCTGCCCCACAGCCGCGGTCGCCTGCTTTTTGGGAATTTCCCGGGGCCGCCTCTTGAAACCGAGACGGGCCAGACCCGCGGCCACGGCACCGGAAGAGACGATCGCAACCTGGAGTTTCTTTTCGTGCATGACCGTGACGATCTCCGTGACGATCTCATGAATCCGCTCTCGGTTCAACCCCGAGTCTCCCGAGGTCAGAAGACTGCTTCCGATCTTGATCACAACCCGGTGGGTCTTCCTGAGGATCTTTTTCCTCTTATCCATCGCCCCCTCCGCACGCAGGATCCGGGGGAATTTCCTGATCCGCCTGGTGAACCATCCCGGCCAAGTGGTGAAGAAGCATCGCAATTCCCGCCCCCGTCACCGAGGAAATCTCAAAAAGCTTCAGCCCTCTCTTCCGGCAAAGTTCTTCCAAGTCGTGCAGACGGGATCCCTGCCCCAGGGAATCGATCTTGGAGGCGGCAACCACCCGCTTTTTCCCCAGCAGATCCGGATTGTACTGCCTCAACTCTTCCTCCACGATTTGAAACGCCCGGAGGGGATCCTCGGGTCCACCGCCCGAGACATCGACCATCTGCAGGAGAACCGAACAACGATCCACGTGCCGGAGAAAAAGATCGCCCAGACCGGAGCCTTGGTGCGCTCCCTCGATCAGGCCGGGAATGTCGGCGACCACGAAAGACGGGGCGTCATCCATCCGGACAACACCGAGATGGGGCGTCAATGTGGTAAATGGATAATCGGCAATCTTCGGTGTCGCCTGTGAGATTCTGGAGAGAAGGGTCGATTTACCGGCGTTGGGGAGCCCCACAATCCCGACATCCGCCAGCAACTTGAGCTCCAAGATAAGATTCCTGGTCTCACCGGGCTCACCGGGTTGAGCGAACCGGGGAGTCCTCCGAACGGAGGAGACGAAATGGGCGTTCCCGCGCCCTCCCCTCCCTCCTTTCGCAATCATCGTGGAATCACCGTGCCGCAGCAGATCCGCCAGGATCCTCCCGGATTCGGCATCACGGATCAGGGTCCCGCAGGGAACGTGAATCACCAGATCCCGGCCTGAGCGTCCGGTCATCCGTTTTCCGCTTCCCCCCCTCCCGTTTTCAGCCCGGTAACTCCTTCGGTAGCGCTGATCCATCAGTGTGTGGAGATTCTGGTCGGCCTGGATCACGATATTTCCCCCGTCTCCCCCGTCTCCCCCGTCGGGTCCTCCCCTGGGCACGTATTTCTCACGCCGCATGCTGACGCATCCACCCCCCCCTGAACCGGAACTCACGGTGATCCGGGTATAATCCACAAAGGGCTGTACTGGGCCCGATCTTTTCACCACAACAAAGTCACCCTGTAAAACGCATCCGGGGGAGAGACGGCGTCTCCTCCCCCCCCAAAAAAAAAGGAGATTCGGTCCACCCCTTCGCGGGAAAACCCAATCCCCTCTCTTCCATCATGATGCTTCCGTCGGAACAGAAAGCGGAAGTCAATCGGCGGCGTAGACACTCACTTTTTTCCTATCCCTGCCCATACGTTCAAATGTGACCTGACCGTCGATCAGGGCGAAAAGCGTATCATCCTTCCCCTTTCCCACGTGGTTTCCGGGATGGATCCGTGTTCCCCTCTGACGGACCAGGATTGTTCCCGCCTTCACCCTCTGACCGCCGAAGCGTTTTACCCCCAGCCGTTTGGAATGACTGTCCCTGCCGTTTCTGGAGCTTCCTCCAGCCTTTTTGTGTGCCATATCAAAACTCCTGTCACGAGGCGATTTGAAGGATCTTCAATCCGGTTCTCGCCTGCCGATGCCCCTGTTTTCTCCGGTACCCCTTGCGCCGTTTCTTCTTAAAAACGATGATCTTCTTATCCCGATCCATGGAAACGACTTCAGCCTTCACGTGAGCCGATTCGATATAAGGCGTCCCGGTCGCCATCTCCTCGTCTCCACCGATCAGCAGAACCTCTTCGATCTCCACGGTATCCCCGATCGCGGCCCGTAAACGTTCCACCTGGACCACGTCCCCTTCGGAAACCTTATATTGTTTCCCTCCTGTTTCAATGATTGCGTATTTCATAACCTGACGCCTCTCTATATGAATTACGATGCTCGAAATAAGAAATTTAGCAAAAAATTCCCATCCATGTCAAGTCCTTTCAGCTCCCCGAATCCACCACCTAACCGGTCAAGAGTTAAATCCGGTGGCTTTTTGGGGAGCTTCCGGACTGAATTCCCGGAGAGCACGGGCCATCCGGATATAATATCCCGCCGGACGCCAGGGCGCACCCTTTTCGACGCGCTTGGACCGGATTTTGAGTGACACCCCTCCCTCAGCCTTGTCCGGAAAGGCTTTTTGAAATCGGTTCCTGAGTGGCTCCTCCCTTCGTAACCCACTATCCCGGTGGCGCTGCCGCAAGAGCGGCAATCCGTTGCCGGGCATCTATCAGCAGATGGCTCGATGGATGACTCTCCGAAATCCGTACCCATAGACTCCGGGAGCGCTCCACCACCCGGGCGGCGATCCCGATGAATCCGAAGCGGATCGCTTTCATCCGCTTCTGAACCCACGGTCCTCTCAAAACCAGTCGTTTCATCAGGATATGAAGGTTGTGTGCCAGGATCATGATCCACCACCAGGCCCCATTCTCTCCGAAGTCCCCCGAGGGGAAACGCCCGCCTGCCAGGTCCTGTTTCATGACCGCATGGACTTCTTCACTTTTGCCGCTCCGGCCATAGTACCAGGGTATCAGGGTCTGACCGGACTCCTCCATGTTGGTGACGATCCCGAACACTTTGTATCGCCTTTTCTGCATGCCCATGACGGGAAAGGGGAAGGTCTCATCGTCCTTTTCCAGGCCGGGAAGGGCCGGCTGGTGCAGGGCTTCCCGGGTGGCCGGATAACGGTAGGACGGCCCCTTCTTGCTGTATCCGACCTTGTTCGGGACAAAGCAGACCTCGGCCCATTCTCGACCGGTCTCCTCCATACGACCGTCCACTTCCCGATAGAGCGGCATCCAGTCGCTCTCGGAGACCTCCGAGACCGCTTCCCGGAAGGCGGGGGTAACGGGACTCCCGATGGCAAACTCGATGCGGCCGAGCACATAAAAGGGGACAGGCTACTTTTTGTGATCAATGGTCGGTTATGTGAAA
>CAYZZU010000022.1:0-42664 GCA_964483105.1 uncultured Nitrospirota bacterium | reverse complement strand
TGATTCGACATGGTGTCAGGCCTTGACAAATGACATGATTTGAAGGTATGTGCTCAACATCAAGGGTGAGAGTTACCGGCTCAAGGAGAAGCGCAAGGCCGGGCTGCTCGGCAATCCCATCAAAGCAAAGGAGGTGATGCCCGAATCTGCCTGAAACCGGGAGGGGGCCTGACTGCCCATTTCCGGTAAATCGTGTTCCTGGTAACCGGACATTTTTTGCCTGAAAAGCGGGCAAATTAAATTCTTGTTGACACCGGCCGGGGGAGATGCGGCGGATTCAGGAGAAGCATATTGATCTCACCAACGGAATCCTGATCGTGCCCCACCCCAAGGAGAAGCGCCCCAAGCTGGTCCCCATGCTGGAGGACGATATGGAGCTGGTGCGATCCCTCCCGCAGAAGGGACCCGAGGCCTTCTTCTTCCGCCACAACTGGGGCAAGCCCTTCGGGCTCAACTGCTTCTATCGCAACTGGAAGCGGGCCTGTGCGAGCCTGGGCATCGAGGGGGTGGACCTATACGGCGGCACCCGCCACAGCTCGGCCATAGCCCTCAAGAAATACCGGACGCCGGAAGAGATCAAGCGGGCGACGATGCACTCCACCAACAAGGCCTTTGAACGGTATTTCCGGGTGGAGACGGAGGATCTGAGGGAGATCTATAGGGATACGGGGAGGCGGGATGGTCTTCTCAATAGTAGCAAAACCTTCCTATAAGCGTCTTCGAACATGTCCAAACTTTTTCCCAAAAAGGGAAAAGTTTTTCCACTTATGGGAAAATGTTTTCACAATTACCTCCCAAAAGAATTAATAGTATTACAGTGGTTTTCATTTCATAACCTGCTGATTTCTGTAACAAATCCTGTAAAATGACTACAATAAATGCATAAAATTCTGTTTGGCATGATGTTTGCTTAATTTCGGGGTGATAGTAAAAGGGGGATGTAAAAAAGCAGTTTTTCTTTATTCTCATCCCTAAATACATATCAGTTCGGCATCTGCTAACTTAAATTGGCCAATCAGGGGGTTGGTGCGCTTGAAGTGGGATTCTGTTATGCCTGCACAAAAGATCTTAACATTTCTGACCGCACTTTTTTTATTCTTCGGGCTGATCACCTCAGCGCATGCCACACTCATTGACAATGGAGACGGTACTGTCACCCAGATCAGGATTGATGGGTCGAGGTTGATGTGGCTGCAGGATGCCAACTATGTTATGACCTCAGGCTATGATTCAGACGGTATTATGACCTGGGACCAAACCAACGCCTGGATTGCTTCTCTGAACAGCGCCAACTACCTGGGCTACAATGACTGGCGACTTCCCGATACCGGTCCCGTGAATGGGAGTACTTACAATTATACTTATCCTAGTTACAATGGTTCCAGCGATCGTGGTTACAACATGAGCGCACCCGGAACCGTATACGAGGGTAGCCCTGGGAGCGAAATGGCGTATATGTACTATTACGAGCTTGGAAATTTGGGGTACTTTGACACATCGGGCAATTACGGTCAACCAGGCTGGGGGTTGACTAACACCGGCCTCTTTATCAACCTGCAGCCCGGCATCTACTGGGCGGGTACGGAGTATGTTCAGTTTCCAGGCGGCCGGTGGGGGTTCTACTTCGATAGCGGCTACCAAACCTACCTCTATAAAGCCGTCGGCCATTACTACGCGTGGGCTGTTCGCCCCGTCCCCGAACCCACCTCCCTGCTCCTGCTCGGGTCGGGGTTGGTGGGCATGCTCGGCCTCAAACGAAGATTCAGGAAGTAATCACCCTTCCCTTTCAGACACCCACACGACGGCCCCAACCAGGGGCCGCTTTTTTTAGCAACCCCAAAAGTACTCCAGCCACCACCCAGTCATAGCAAGGCTTTTCGGCAGGGGGGCAACACCAGTGACAAACATTTTGCAAAATCACGTAACCCCTCGAAAACACAGAGGTGATACACCGATTGGGAGGTATGTTGAAAAACTATTACAGACGTTTTATAGCGAAGGCTCGTCCAGAGGGAGATTTCAAGTATGCTTCGAAGTCGAGCGCTTTTTGCCGGTCGGTGAAGGCGATAGAGGTCTTGATCTTCCAGGGAATGTATTTTGCCGTATGGGGACAACGGCCTGCATTATGGGATTTCAGACGGTTAGTGAGGTTTTTAGTAAATCCGGTGTAATACTGATTTCGATTTTCTTCCGATTGCAGAATATAGACGTAATAGAAATCCATTTTCAGCCCGCCTTCGCCCTTTGGGCTTCGTCGCGGCAATTTTTTTTGTTGCGTAGCAACAAAAAAAATTGGTGGCGGTGGCTGGACTCGAACCAGCGACTCTACGGATATGAGCCGTATGCTCTGACCAACTGAGCTACACCGCCTCCGATCTGGAAGTGTTGTGAGATTCAGGACTGGATTTATCCGTCTCTTCCCGTTTTGGGAGTAAACAAATTACTGGATCAGTCAGGCAATGTCAAGGGGTTTTCTCCTCCAGATTCTTCCGGATATCCGAGCCAAGGGCGGCCAGGAGAGAATCCAGATCCTGACGGATCAACTGCAGGACCATGGCGTCGGAGGTATCCGATTTGATGAACATTTCCTTTTCCCGGATTCCAAGCAGGGCGGCATCACTGGACCGGACGCCGCGAACCCACAGGGAGACATGATATCCGTCCGGACGACTGGTGAGCTCCCGGTCCCGATCTCCGCTGATTTCGACCTGTCCAAGTACGATCGCATCGGCGCCAAGGCGCCTCCCTTGCATCGCGGTCAGTTGATTGTTGACACGCAGCTTCTCGAAACCTTTCGCGTCCTGATCCACGGAGACCGGACCGTCGGAAACCTCAAATCCCCGCATTCGGTATTGCCGGGCGGCAAAGGAAGTCAAATCCGGATTTCCCTCCGTGAAAAGCCTCTCGAGGTCGGCATCATCAGTGCGGCTTCGGATCAGGATCCCGAGTTTCAGGACCTTCCCTTCGTACCGGATCAACCCGGCCTCGGAGAGCCGCCTGTTGACCTTGTCTTCGGAAACCCAGGCCTCCACCTCCACCTTGTAGAGATTCTCTTCCCGGGAATCCAGGAGGATGCGGTACCGGTCGATAAATTCAAGAGGATCCGTTGCAAGAACCTCTTTAACCGCACGGTCGAAATTCGTGATATCCGCAAAAGGATAGAGACCGGCGATCAACTCCTGCAGGGCGTTTTCAAAGGCCTTTTTGAGCGCCCGGTCCCGGGCGGAGGCCACATCTTCGTTCAAGATCACGCCGATACCGGTGCTCTGAACCCTCTTCTCCGCTTTCACCTCGCCTGCCCCGGAAAGGATCAAAAAAAGTATGCAAAAGATTCGCAAGGCCTGACTGAAACCGATCCGATGTCGCATCACTCCCCCGTCGTGGGTATTCTCCAAAACGCAATGGTTTCGAAACACGCTTTCCACCCTTCCCCGAACAGTGTCCCTCAATTTTGCAGCATCTCGAGAAAGGCCTCGATGCGGATCCGGGTTCTCTGATCCAGCGATCCGGGTCTGTCCCCTTCCAGGGTCAACAGGGGGACGGAAAGACGCTTCCGGAAGAGCATGTCCTCAATCTGGCGAAAGCAGAAGGCCTGCACGTAATGGATGATTCCCTGGATGTTTCGCCGTTCGATCTCGGACCGGATATCCTCAATCCGGCCGAACACACTGTACGGATAGGTATAACGCAGATACTGGTCCACAATATCGTTGCCCGGATAAGGCATGGAGAATTGGCGCTGTACTTCGTTGAAGACCACGCGTCCCCCCATTTCCTCAATGAACTCGTAAACCCCCTGAAGGATCGGGGGGACCCCGATGAAACCGAGCCGCGGACCTTCGGAAAACGGAGAACGCTCCCGAACCTCTTCCAGCAAAGAATCCAGGTCGTGTTCGTAGCATTCTGGATCTCCCCTGAAATCGCTCGCGCAAACCTGGTAATAGTGGTTTTCCAGTCCGGTTACCCGATTTCCCTCCCAGGTTTCCGAATCGATTCTCCGGATTTTCCTCCGAATCCGATCGAGATTTTTCCGTACCTCCTCCACCTTCTCCCAGGTGGTTCCGAAATGGTCGATCATTTTCTCGATTTGAAGCCGAAGAAGCTCGCGGTCGCGATGATAGGGATAGGCGAAAGGGAAGATCTTCACCCCTTCTTCCTCAAAAACCTCCATGAGGGCATGGGTATTGCTGCAATCCCCCTGTGTTACAGCAATCACCTCACGGATTCTTCCGGTACGTACCGCGGAATAAATCCCCTTGATCCAGCCGCAGGTGTTTCTGGGAAACCCCCGGACTTCGGCCTCCTCAACCCGCCGGATCGCCTCCGCATCTTCGATGAAGATGTTATTCAGATCGATCGGAACGCGATCCGCGGCAATCAGAACCTCCACGGGAATGCTGGTTGTAAATCCGACCCGGTCCCTCGACATGGCGCATACTCTACAATACTCCCTCTCCCCTGTCAATAAGGCCCCGGGCGTGCCTCTTCAATTTTCTTGACCGGGTGGCATAAATTCCCTATGATGGAAATCAGAATCAAAACCCGACCAACCTTGTGAAACCATGACTAAAGGAATCTTCCTGGTCCTCATTTGCCTTCTCGTCCTTCCCCATATCGCCTTTGCCGGCTGGATCCGGATCACGGCGTCGCGGGTCAACGTCCGTAGCCGACCGGGCGTACAACACAAGATCGTCACCACCGTGAAGAAGGGAGATCTTCTCCCGGCCATCGGATCCTCAAAACAATGGTGGAAGGTCCGGCTGGAGGATCAAAGAGAGGGATGGGTCTTCAAGAAGGCCGCCCGTTTTGTCAAAGAGACGTTCCATGCGCGCGCGCAGGAGATCGCCCGGAAGATCCTCGGAGACTACCTCCGGTGGGCCGCCGTGAACGATGTCTATCTCGAGGAGTACAAAACCGCGCGTCTCGATGTGATGGTGTCACCGGAGTGGCTGAAACTGAGCCGGCGGGAACAGAGACAGCGGATGATCACTCTCGCGCTGGAGTTTATCCGCCTCTGCCGGGAAGATCCTCTCTTGAAGAAGCACGATTCCGAGAAATCCTATGTGGCTTTCTTCGACCGCTTCAACACCCTCCTCGGCAAGGCGAATGCAAAGGATGTAGTCCTGGCCAAACCTTTCGAAAAGAGATCGGGAAAACCGCCGGCCACGACCGAAAAGTAACTCAAAACGGCCGCTGGTCCTTCCCCGCTTCCCGGCCCAGAAGGACATCGATCCGATCCACGAAATCCCCACGATCACAGGCGGACATTTCAACGACACCCGTGTCCATCCGGATGGCGTCCACCGGACAGGCTTCCTCGCAGAAGCCGCACATGACGCACCGGTCCACCACGATATCGAACTCCACGGCGACCTTCTCGATTGAGGGGTCGGGACTCTCTCCGGCCCGGATATGAATACACCGGGCGGGACAGATGGTGGCGCAGAGCATGCAGGCGACGCACTTCGGGGAGCCGTCCTCCCGCCTCAGCAGACGATGACGGGAACGGTATCCCATGGGGATGGTCCGACGCTCTTCGGGATACCGGATTGTAACCGTTTTACCCTGCCCCTTTATCAGCCCGAAGAGATGTGCCGTATGCATGAAGAGGTTTTGAAAGAAATGAGAACCGGTAATCCATAGCCCCTTGATCACTTCCAACAGATAAAGGCGTTCCAGCAGGTTGAGTCTGTTTTTTCCGCCTGTTTTCGTTTCCATCTTCGCAGTCCATCCAATCCACGCCTTCCGGGCGTGGATTCTTTACCGGTCCAGAAGCAGGATGACAACACCTGTCACAATGATATTGATCAGCGACAGTGGAAGAAGGCCCTTCCAGCCGAGCCGCATGATCTGGTCATAACGGAACCGGGGAAGAGTCCACCGGACCAACATCTGCAACCAGCAGAAAAAGGCCACTTTACCAAGAAAAGAAAAGATCCGGAGGAACATCACGCACCCCGGAGAAATACTCCATTCCATTCCACCGGGAAAGAGGAATCCCGATGCTGAAAGATAAGGGACCTGCCACCCGCCGAAATAAAGTGTGGTGATCAATCCGGCCATGACCACGATCTCCACGAATTCCCCTAACCACATCATCCCGAATTTCATGCCGCTGTATTCCACGAAATAGCCTACAATCTCCGATTCCCCTTCCGGAACGTCAAAGGGGATCCGCCGGGTCTCCGCCACGGCTGCCGTGAGAAAGATCAGGAAACCGAGGGGTTGAACCCATACCCCCCAGCGGGGGATCAGACCGAAGAGGAGGTCCCCCTGCGCGTGGGCGATCTCCGAAAGCCGGAGCGATCCGTAGACCATCAGCACTCCGATCACGGAGAGCCCCATGGAGACCTCGTAGGAGATCGTCTGGGCGGCCCCCCGCAGCGCCCCGAGGAGGGCGTATTTGTTATTGGAGGACCACCCCGCCAGGATCACACCGTAGATGGAGAGCCCCGTGGCGACGAAAACAAAAAGGATGCCGGCCGGGATGTCGGCCACCTGCAGGGAAATCACCCGTCCCGAAAGATGGAGAGGCGGACCGAAGGGGATCACGGCAAATCCTGCCAGGGCGGTGGTCAAGGCAATAAAGGGGGCCAAGGTATGAACAAAGCGGTTCCCCGCCGGCGGTACAAAGTCTTCCTTGGTCAGGAGTTTGATCGCGTCGGCCAGCGGATGGAAGAGTCCCAAAAGTCTGAGGCCGAGGATCTCCGCGCGATTGGCGCCGATCCGGTCCTGCATCAGGGCACTCTGCTTGCGTTCCACCCAGGTGAGCAGGGCCCCCATGGACATCAGGAACCCGAGAAGGAAAGCGATCTTGATGAAAAGGATACACACCGTCATCGTGAATCGATCCTTTTTGACTCCCGGGAGTTCTGCACCCGCTCCAGGGCACATAACAACCGGTTGAGGATCTCTACGCCGGGGAGCGCCTCCCCGGCGCATGGGATCACGGCGGGAAACGACTGTCTCTTCCCCTCAAAATTCAGGAAAGTCCCCCCCTCTTCAATCGACTGGGCCGCGGGAAGGATGATCCGCGCGGACTCGTCCTCGGGACCGGCCGTACTCTTCTGCAGGATCAGGATCCCTTCCCCCGGCGGAATCCGAGTCGGGCGGGAGGGATCGAGCAGCACCGGCAGGTCGTCACCGATCACATAGAGGAGATCGAGCAACCCTTCCGTCCAGGCTCTCACAACCCGCTCCGCCGAAGCCGACTCAATGCCGGCGGCCTCTCCGGCGAGTTTCAGCCCGTACCGGTTCGGGAAACGGTCCGCGCGGATCAGGATGGAATCCTCATACGCAGTGGAATCCACCGCAAACCCGGCGCCGATCAGACGGATTCCCAATACCTTCCCGAAGAGACTCATGGCGACTTCCGCCGTTTCACAGGTAACCGACGGATAGATGATCACCCCGATCCGGTCCGGTCCCTTCCGGTTCAGGATTTCCCGGATCCGGAGGGCCGCCCGTTTGAGGATACGTTCCCAACCAGCCGGAACCAGGCGTTTCCCCTCCCGAAGCATCGGCTCTGTGATCCGGTCGGAGCTGTCGAGAGCCTTGTAGCCATACCGTCCGGTATCACAGATCCAGTGTCCATTCACCTCAGGATTGTAACGGGGGCGGAACCGGTAGACCCGCCGATCGTTCTTCTGAATATCGCTCTCCAGGTTATAGTCCACGACAATGCCGCACCCCCGGGCGCAAAAGGGGCAGACCGAGTCTCCCTGCCGGAGAAACCAGACCCGCTGCTGGAACCGGAAATCCCGATCGGTCAGGGCGCCGACCGGACAGAGATCCACCACATTTCCGCAATACGGATCCTCCAGCCTTTCACCGGAACAGGTGGAAAGAACCGACTCCGCGCCTCTCTGAAAAATCCCGAGTCGCTTCACTCCGGAGATTTCCTCGAAAAAACGAACACATCTTGAGCAGAGAACGCATCGTTCCTCATCCATGATGAGGGTCGGTCCCAGGACATGGACCTTCCGTTTCTTCCACCGTTCCTCAAGGAAACGGCTCGTGTAGAGTCCGTATTCCATATAATAGTCCTGGAGAAGACATTCCCCGGCCTTGTCGCAGATGGGACAGTCAATGGGATGGTTGATCAGGAGAAACTCCAGGATGCTTCTCCTTGCGTCCCGGACCGGATCCGTATCCGTATGGACCCTCATCCCGTCCACCACGGGAGTGGTACACGCAGTCTGCAGTTTGGGCAGTTTTTCGATCTCCACCATGCACATCCGGCAGCTTCCCACGGAGGAGAGACCGGGGTGATAACAAAAACGGGGGATATGGATTCCCAATCGGTCCGCCGCCTGCATGACGGTTGTACCCGGATCAACAGCGATTTCCCGGTTGTCAATGGTGAGGGTGGGCATCTATGGATCCTTCTACTGTGCCTTCGGTTTCTCTGTGTAAATATTTTTTATCAGGTGTTCCCCGTGGTTCAATGTTTTGCCTCTCTCTTTACAAAAATTCCTCCCGGAATTTCGTGACAAAACTCCGGATCGGACCGGCCGCGGCATCCCCCAGCGGACAGACCGTCCGGCCCGCCATGTGATCGGCAATGTCGAGGAGCAGATCCGGGTCCTCCTGGGTCCCCTTCCCCGCCGCAACCCGTTCCAGTATCTGAACAACCCAACGGGTCCCCTCCCGACACGGTGTGCATTGCCCGCATGATTCACCTGCAAAAAACCGTTCCAGATTCAGGAGGATATCCAGCATGGAGCTCTCTTCGTCCAGTACGATCACAGCTCCCGATCCGAGCATGGAACCCGCCTCGCGAAGAGAATCGAAATCCATGGGGACATCGACCTCATCCTCGGAAAGTACCGGACAGGAGGCTCCGCCCGGAATGACCGCCTTGATCTTCTTTCCTCCGATCACTCCGCCCGCCTCGTTTTCGATCATTCCCCTGAGAGAACTCCCCATGGGCAGTTCATAGAGCCCCGGACGGTTCACCCTGCCGCTGATCGGAAACAGTTTGGTCCCACCGGCGGTTTCCGTTCCGAGGGAAGCAAACCATTCGGCCCCCTTCTTCAGGATATGAGGCACGTTCGCCAGCGTTTCCACATTGTTAATCACGGTAGGGCAGCCGAAGAGACCCTCAACGGCGGGAAAGGGGGGACGCACCCGGGGCCAGCCCTTCTTCCCCTCGATCGATTCCAAAAGCGCCGTTTCCTCACCGCAGATATAGGCGCCGGCGCCATAATGGACCAGAACGTCGAGGTCGAAGCCACTCCCTAAGATGTTTCGTCCCAGATAGCCCCGTGAATAGGCCTCGGAGAGGGCCTGTTCCATCCGCTCACCGGCCAGGATGAACTCATGGCGAATATAGAGATAGGCTGTTCCGGCCCCGATGGCATAGGCGGAGAGGATCACCCCCTCCAGCAACATGTGGGGATCCTTCTCAAGGATGTAGCGATCCTTGAAGGTCCCGGGTTCTCCTTCGTCCGCATTGACGCAGAGATATTTTTCCCGGGGACTCTCCCTGGGAACAAACCCCCACTTCATACCGGTCGGGAACCCCGCCCCGCCCCGTCCCCTGAGGTTCGATCGTTTCACCTCGAGAATCACCTCTTCAGGAGACCGGGAGGCGAGGACGCTCCGCAGAGTTTTGTAGCCACCTCCCCTTTCGTACACCGGAAGGGTATGAGAACCCGGCTTGTCAAAATTTGCGGTCAGGACCTTTTCCGTCACCGGCTCTTCTCTTCCAGGATCCGGTCGAGTGTATCGACCGTCGCCGGGGCTATGACTTCATCGTTGATCATCACGGCCGGGGCCTGTTCACACTGCGCGAGACATTCCACGGTCTCCAGCGTGAAAAGCCGATCCGGGGTCGTCTCCCCGACATCAATCATCAAGCGCCTCTTCAGATGCTCCAGGATCTCTCCCGCCCCAAGAAGCGAACAGCACACACTTTCACAGACCAGGATCAGGTATCGGCCGGCGGGTTTCTCCCGGAATCTGGAATAAAAGGTGACCACCTCGTGGACACGGGCCGGTCGGACACCGAGCAGGTCGGCCACGTCCTTCTCCGCCTCCGGGGAAATATGACCGGCCTCTCTCTGAATGATCCTCAGGATCGGCAGAAGCGCCGCCTCCTTGTTCGGATAGCGGGCCAGGATTCGTGTGACCTCTTTTTCTGTTAATTTGAAGTTCATATCCGGTTCAGCGGTCCAGCTCTCCCGCGACCATGTTTATGCTGCCGAAGATCGGCACCACGTCCGCCACCATCCCTCCCCGGATCAGATGCGAAAGACCCGCGACCAGTGAAAAACAGGGCGCGCGCACCCGCACGCGGACAGGGATATCCGTTCCGTCACTCACCACATAAAACCCGAGTTCCCCGTTCGCTCCTTCCACAGGCTGATAGACCTCACCCGCCGGAGGACGGATTCCATGACCGGGCATGATCAGTTTGAAATGGTTCATGAGGCCTTCGATGGTCGTGTAGACTTCCTCTTTCGGCGGCAGGGTCATCCGCTTGTCGTCCACGCAAACGGGACCGTCCGGGATCTCCCGCAAGGCCTGCTCGACGATCCGCATGCTCTGTTCCATCTCGGCCATGCGGACCTGATAACGGTCGTAGCAATCTCCATCCGTCCCGAGTGGAATCTCAAAATCGAGGCGGTCATAAACCAGATAGGGATGGGCCTTCCGCACATCATACGGAACACCGGCTGCGCGAAGACAGGGCCCGGTGAATCCGCGTGCAATGGCGTCCTCGGCGCGGATGGCCCCCACGCCTCGCATCCGGTCGTAAAAAATCCGGTTCCGGGTCAGAAGAATTCCGCACTCGTCCAGGACCTCCCGTACCTTCCGGAAGGCGACACGGGACTTTTCCTCGAGACCCGGCGGGAGATCCCCCCGGACCCCCCCGATTCGCGTATAGGAGGTCGTCAACCTTGCCCCGGTGACGTCCTCAATCAGTTCATAGAGATATTCACGGGCCTTCATCATGTAGAGGAACACGGTGAAGGCGCCCAGTTCCATGGAAAAGGCGCCGATGCAGGTGAGGTGGTCAACAATCCGGGAGATCTCGGATACCATCACACGGATATATCGGCATCGCTCAGGCGTCTCGACACCAAAGAGCTTTTCCACGGTCAGGGCATACCCGACGTTGTTGATCAGAGGCGAAACATAGTTCAAACGGTCGGTATAGGGGATGACTCCCGTGTACGAGTGGGTCTCGGCCTCCTTTTCAAAGGCCCTGTGCATGTAGCCGATCTCCACATCGGAGCCGACGATGGTCTCTCCCGAAAGGGCCAGCATAATCCGCACGACCCCGTGCATGGCAGGGTGGGAAGGCCCCATGTTCAAATACATCGTGGTTTCGGAGGCCCCGTTTTTCTTTCGGGGCCTTGCGTGCGACGCGGCATCGCCATCCCGGAACCGGGTTTCTTCACGACTTCCGGGCCCTACCCTGGGCTGTCGCCTCTTCTTGGGATAATCCTTGCGAAGGGGATGTCCCTCGAAACCTTCATACATCAGGATCCGGCGTAAATCGGGATGTCCGGAAAACCGGATCCCGAACATGTCCCAGGCCTCCCGTTCCAGCCAGTCGGCGATCGGATAAACAGCGGTTAAGGAGGGAACCTCCGGGGCCTCTCCATCCACCGGAACCTTGATCCGAATACGCGTCTTTCGATCCAGGGCATAGAGATGATAGACCATCTCAAAACGGGGATCTTCCCCGATTCGATCCACTGCGGACAAATCCATCAAAAAATTGAAACCGCCCTGATCTTTCAGGTACAGGATCAGATCCGGGAGGATCCGTTTCCGGATTACGACCGTATCCTCCCCCGGACGGGCATGCGCGCGGAGCAGATCCTCAGGATACCTCGCTGACAGTTGCCTCAGCAGACTCATGAAAGTTTTCCATAACAGGAAAAACGGCTTCGAAAGACCCGGGCATCCTTCAATATTCCTGTTTCTGATTTCGGATCTTTTCCTGAAGCCGGATCAGCCCGTCCAGCACCGCCTCGGGACGGGGAGGGCAGCCGGCGACATAGATATCCACGGGAATGATGGAATCGATCCCCTGGACCGTGGCGTAGTTGTCATAAAAACCGCCGGAGGTGGCGCAAACCCCGAAGGAGAAGACCCACTTGGGGTCACACATCTGGTCGTAAACCTGTCTGAGGATCGGCGCAATCTTGTGGCTGATCGTCCCCACCACCATGAGCAGATCCGCCTGTCTCGGAGACCACCTCGGCAAGCCGGCGCCAAACCGGTCGATATCGTAGTGGGAACAGGCCACGGACATATATTCCATGGAACAGCAGGCCGTGGCAAAAGGATACTGAAAAAGTGAATACTTCCTGGCCCAACCGACGGCAGCGTCCAGACGGGTTGTAATGGCCTCCCGCCGGATGAGATCGGTTAATCCCATTCCAGTCCTCCCTTGCGCCAGGCGTACGCCAGACCGAGTCCGAGAATTCCGAGGAAGAGAGTCATCTCGATGAAACCGAAAAGGCCCAACTTTCGGAAGAGGATCGCCCAGGGGTAGAGGAAGACCACTTCGATATCAAAGAGAATAAAAATCATGGCCACGAGATAGAAACGGACGGAAACCGCTCCCCGATGCGGAACGATGTCCGGAATCCCGCTTTCAAAGGGGCGCGCCTTGGCGGGAGACATTCTGGAGGGACCGATGATCCTGGAGAGAGTGAGGATGATACCGGCCAACACGCCGATTATCAGGAGAAGTATCAGGACCGGCAGATAGGAATCAGGCATTGTTTGAATCCATCTGAGTCCGATTAATCCACGGAATGACTCGAAATTCCGGCCGATTCCTTGAGTTCCTTCACCTTGTCTCCGCTTTCCCCCTGTTTCTTGAAATAATCCGTCAGCGCCGCTTCAAGGGCTTCTTCCGCCAGAACGGAACAGTGCATTTTAACCGGGGGCAGACCACCCAACGCATCGGCGACCACCTTGTTGGTGATCTTGACCGCCTCTTCAATGGTCTTTCCCTGTACCATCTCGGTCGCCATACTGCTGGTGGCAATAGCGGCACCGCATCCGAAGGTCTTGAATTTCGCGTCCTCGATGATATTGTCTTTGATTTTGAGATAGATCCGCATCACATCGCCGCATTGCGGATTCCCCACCTCACCGATTCCGGAGGCATCTTCAATCTCGCCGACATTCCTCGGGTTCATGAAGTGATCCATCACCTTTTCGCTGTATTCCATCTCCTGCTCCTTTCCACCTGACCGGTGAAGAAACGGTTCTCTTTTCCTTTTGTTTAACCGAGTGTAACCAAAAGCGGGCGCTCTGTCAATTCCTCTTGCCGCTTCCGAATCCAGCGATCAAGATGTTCGGAATCCTCTATGGAGGAGTTCATCTGAAGTCATCCCGTGGCTGAAACCTTTCCCGACCGCAGGAGACTTCCCCTAATCCTTGATTCCGTTGTCGTCAGAGCCAGGGGGAAGATCCGGAGACAGGGAGGGAGTCCGTCCGGTAATTTTCTCCGGATCAAGAATCCGGTCCAGTTCCTCCGGAGGCAAAAGGCCCTCTTTGAGGATGAGTTCGCGGATGGGAATCCCGGAGACCTCCGATTCCTTGGCGATCCGGGCCGCGGCCAGGTAGCCGATGCGGGTGTTCAGGATCGTGGCCAGCCCCACGCTCGACTCGAAGTAGGCACGGCACCTTTCCGGGGCCGCCGCGATCCCTTTCACGCAGGCGTCGGTGAAACGGGGAAGAAAGTTCTTTAAAATTTCCATGGAGCCCAACACGTTATGGATCATTACCGGCATCATGACGTTCAGTTCCATCTGGCCGGCCTGCGCGGCCAGGGCCACGACCTGGTCGTTTCCCACCACCTGGAAACAGACCATATTCAGACACTCGGCCAGGACGGGATTGACCTTCCCCGGCATGATCGAGGAACCGGGTTGAACCGCGGGAAGACGTATCTCGGCAAAACCGGTGTGGGGACCGGAGCCCATCAGCCGGAGGTCATTGGCGATCCGGATCAGCTCGAGGCTCAACGTCCGGAGGGCGGCGGAAAGGGCCACCATCCCGGACCGGCTCTGCATGGCCTCCCGGAGGTCCTCCGCTCCGTGGAGTGGCAAACCGGTCAGTTCCCGGAGATGCACCAGGATCCGGTCCCGATACCCGGGAGGGACATTCAGACCGGTCCCCGCCGCGCTGCCCCCGATGGCCAGTTCCTGCAGCAGCGGACGAACGCCCCGGATCCCGTCCACAGCCTTGCGGACGGCCCTGCCGTATGCGGAAAATTCCTGTCCCAGCGTCACGGGGACCGCATCCTGCAGATGGGTCCTGCCGGATTTAATGACATCGGCGAACTCCTTGCCCTTCTGATCGAAGGCCTCCGCGAGTCTTTCCAGCACAGGGAGAAGCTCTTTCAGGAGGAGCAGGGAGGCGATATGCATCGCCGTCGGGAAGGTATCGTTCGTGGACTGGGAACGGTTCACGTGATCGTTGGGGCTGATCCGCGAATAATTCCCCCGGGCGTCCTCCAGGATCTCGAGGGCCCGGTTTGCCAGCACTTCGTTGACGTTCATGTTGAATGATGTCCCGGCTCCGGCCTGGAAGACATCGACGACGAACTGGTCCTTGTGCCGCCCCGAGAGGACCTCGTCCGCCGCCTCCACGATGGCGCGCGCCACATCCGGGTCCAGGAGAGAAAGTTCCCGATGCGTCAGGGCGGCAGCCTTCTTGATCAGCACATAGGCCCGGATCAGCAGGGGATGGGCCATCAACCCGCTGACTGGGAAATTCTCCAGGGCGCGCGCAGTCTGAATACCGTAGTAGACGGACGCATCGATCTCCTTCTCCCCGAGGGAGTCCCTCTCAATCCTCCCCTTTTTCACGGAGTCTCCTTCCCGTTCCGGGGAGTCGCTTCACCGGAACAAGCGGTAACCACGCATTCAAACCGGGCATCGGGTTATCACGGCTGTCACCGCGATTCCCCGGTACACCGCCGACCCATCGTGCAGACCTGTTCAAGCGCGCCTTCTACCCGGAGTATATCGTCTCCCGCTTCCATCTTCATGGCGAAGTATTCGTCCAGGTAGTCGACATCGAGCACGTCGAACAGGGCACGGACGGTCATCCGGGCTCCCTGGAACACGATCGGTTTGTCATGGCCGGCCGTGGCCAGGAAGATTCCCAGGCGGCGTCTTCCGGGCTGATCCGGAAACAGGGGCCGGCGGAGGACATATTTCCGTGACCAGTAGCACTGGCAGCGGTCGATCAAAATCTTCAGAAAGGCGGACACCCCCATGAAATAGATCGGTGAGGCCACCACCAGTCCGTCGGCACGGTCCAGCTTCGGATAGATATCCTGCATATCGTCTTGTACACGGCAGAACCCGGTCTTCAGGCAGTGGCCGCAATTCACGCAGGGAGAAAGTTTGCGAAAAGTGGACGCGACGATCTTTTCGGTCTCGGCGCCCGCGGCGGCGGCGCCCCGAAGGGCCTCATCCAGGAGGGTCTCCGAGTTGCCCCCCCGTCTCGGACTGCCCGACAGCCCCAGAATATACAAGACTCCCTACCCTCCCATTTCGTCCAGAGCCTCTTGAATCATGGCCTGGTGTTTCTCCTCATCTTCCGCGAGCTGCCGGTACAGGGTGGCGGTTCCCGGATCCGCGGCCGCCCCGGCCATGCGCAGATAAAGATCCTGAGCTGCGTTTTCTTCCGACAGCGCCAGCTGAAGGACTCCGCGGGTGTCCAGAAAAAAACGTTCGGAAACCTCGCCCAGAACGGCCTCAACCGTTTTACCGCTCTCCGTATATTCGGCCGGCATCTTTTCCATAAACTCTGCGAACGGGACCGGGACGCGCTCTCCCAAGAAACCGTTATAGAGATTGTAGATGGCGTGCATATGCTTTTCCTCCACCCCCGCGAGCTTCCGAAACATCCGCCCGGTCTGCGGGTCTCCAAGTTTTTCCGCAGCCTCCGTATAGAAGGTAAAAGCCCCTTTCTCCAGCCGGAAGGCGTTCAGAAGTCCCTCGGTAATGTCTTCATCTCCGCGCAACATGCAACCCTCCCATTGAAGTCACAAACAGCAGATCAACTTTCCCAATTTTTCCGTTAACTTCAGGTTTTCCCGGTAATCCACCGGTACATCCACCACGGCCGGCACGCCGCAGCTCAGGGCCTCGTCCAGGATCGGTCTTAATTCGTCCGCTCCCTTGACGCGGAAGCCCCGGGCGCCGAAGGATCGGGCCAGTGCGACAAAATCCGGATTGTTGAAGGAGACTCCATGGGTCCGGCCGAACTGATTGATCTGTTTCCATTCAATTAGACCGTACTTTCCATCGTTGAAGATCAGAATCACGATCGGAAGATTCAACCGTACGGCCGTTTCGAGTTCCTGACAGTTCATGAGGAAGCCGCCATCCCCACAGGCGGCCAGGACCCTCCTCTCGGGATAAATCAGTTTGGACGCGATCGCCCCGGGCAGGGCGATTCCCATGGAGGCGAATCCATTGGAAATCAGCACCGTGTTCGGCTCCTCCGCGGGATAGATCCTCGCGATCCACATTTTATGGGCCCCGACGTCCGACAGAAGAATATCCGAGTTTCCCATGGCCTGTCGAATATCATAAAGGATCTTCTGAGGTTTTAAAGGGAAAGCCCGATCCCCGGCGTAGCGGTTCAATTCCTCTTCCATCATGGTCTTGAGCAAACCCTGGTAATCATCCAGTTTGAAGGGCTCGATCTTCTCCGCCATGGATCGCAAGTTGGTAGCGATATCCCCCAGAACCTCCACATGAGGAATATAATGTTCGTCGATCTCGCTCGGTGTGAAATCGACATGAACGACCCGTTTTCTATCCCGGTTCCAAAACAATGGAGCGTATTCCACCAGGTCGTAACCCACGGCGATCACCAGGTCCGCCCGGTCAAATCCGCAGGAGATGATATCTCTGGACTGCAGGCCGATCGTGGAGAGTGAAAACTCACTGGTGGAGGGAAGAACCCCCTTGCTCATAAAGGTATTGGCCACCGGGATCCTCGTCTTTTCGACGAATTTACGGAGTGTTTCTGCAGCCCTCCCACGAACGACGCCATTTCCCGCCAGGATAATGGGACGTTCGGCCGCCTGGATAATCTCCGCGGCCCTGGCGCAGACTCTGTGATCGGTATGGGGAAGGGCGTAACCGGTAACCCGCAGTGGTTCTCCTTCCGATTCCGAGGCGGCTACATCCTCGTGCAACTCGATATGACAGGCGCCGGGTTTCTCGGTTTCAGCAATCTTGAAGGCTTTACGGACCACCTCGGGAATGGTCCGGGAAAGTTCCACACTCGCATTCCACTTGGTAATCTCCTTGAAGACCTGCGTAATATGGATGTTCTGATGAGACTCCTTGTGCATCACCTGGCGGGCGGTCTGACCGGTGATGGCGACCAGTGGAGAGCGGTCCAGAAAGGCATCCGCCACACCGGTGATCAGGTTCGTCGCGCCCGGCCCGAGAGTCGACAGACACACCCCCGCCCTTCCGGTCAGCCTCCCGTACACATCGGCCATAAAGGCTGCTCCTTGTTCATGACGCGTACAGATAAATTCGATGGAGGAATCGATCAGGGCGTCCAGCAGGTCCATGTTCTCTTCCCCCGGCAGGCCGAAGATATACCGGACTCCTTCGTTTTCCAGACATTTGACAAACAGTTCCGCTGCCTTCATGAGAATCCCTTTTCCATCGGTATCTGAGGTTGGCTCTCTTCTCCCCGATGTCCACCCTTCACAGGTCCCTCTTTAACTTAGGAAGCCAATTCGAAATCATCTTTTCCTGCCCCGCAAACCGGACAAACCCAGTCGTCCGGAATCTCCTCAAAGGGAGTTCCCGCCTCGATTCCGCCATCCGGATCTCCGATCTTCGGATCATAGACATAACCACATACCGTGCATACCCAATTCTGCATTCCTCCCTCCTTTTGATTCGTCTCCATGAAAGTTACAGATTTTCATACCCTCCGGTGATCACCTGACCCTTGATGAATTTTTTGGCAGTCACCTTCAGGTCCTTATGAACAAACTCCACCTTCCCGCAGATCTGGCATCTATAGATCTCTTCCTGGTACAGGAAATCACCTTCATTGTTGTCCCGGTTGAAATAGACCGGTTTATCATGGGTCATCTTGGCGGCGCCGCATTTTGGACAGATCATAGAGCCTCCTTTCGTGCAATCAGATGGATTTCCTATCCATCCTTCTCTCCCTCAACATGAAATTCCATATGATCGAACCAAAAACCGCTCTGTTCCAGAAAGTCCAGTTCCGCGTTCAGAAGGCGGACATGCCCCTCCTCCATTTCCATCAGGTCCCAAAAAATCTCCTTCACCTCCTCTGATTCGAATTTCTCGGCGGTTTCTCGATAGAAATCCCGCGCTTCAATCTCATCCTGAATCGCCTTCCTGAGAATTTCCGCTTCCGTCTCGGGCAACGGAACCTCCTGGTCCTGTGTGTCTATGATGGGGAACCCCCGGACGGGATCTTCCGGCGCGTCCGGAAGAAGATCGTGATAGAGTTCTTCGATCACGTGCACGTGATAGAGCTCGTCTTTCGCCAGTTGTTCCAGCATCTTCTTGCCTCTTGGATCCGAAACGATCTTCCCCGCACGGGAATAAAAATGGTTCCCGTCCTTTTCCGCCTGAATCGCCCGACGGATAATCCGGATCAATTCTTGCCTATCCATTATGATGATCTCCTTAAACGAGCGCCTCGGTTGGCTCCCTGAGTCCTCCCACCTTTTTCAGAAAGCGTTCCCGGATCAATTCCGCCAGTTCACCGGTTTTTCGGCCGGCAATGCCCACCTTCCCTCCGGCGGACATTCCGTGTCCTCCCGCCTTGCCGATACCGCGGACGATCCCCTGGGCGAGCACCCCCGCACCACCCGTGATATCGCTGGTACGAATGGAAAGGATCAGATCTTTTTCAAAGATCGCCGTGACCAGCACCCATTCCACCCCTTCATGACGAAGGAGCATGTCTGCAACTTCGGCAACCATATCAGGGTTTATAACCTTTCCAATCGATGTCACCAGGGCCGATCCATGGATTCGGGCCTTATTAAAGGCACGATGCAGATTCTTGAAGTATTCGGCGGAAACCTTGGGGTGGAGGATTCGGTTCAGTGGCTCTCTTTGGACATTGGGAAAAAGAAAGAGATAGCTGTCCAGATCCAAAGGACTGCTGACCCTTCCCAAGTCCTGAGTATCCGATTTGATTCCGTAATAGAGAGCCGTCACCAACCGGGGCGGCAGGGCCAGACCGGACTCACGCAGATAAGAAGTGATGATACTGGAGGAGGCGCCGACCCTTTCCCGCACATCAAAAAAAGAGGCGCCTCGGGTCTCCACTCTCAGCGGATGATGATCGATCACAACGTCCGGAAGAATCGAGTCGGGCAGTGAATTATTGCCGGTCCCCGGTTGTGTGTCGATCAGTGTCACCTGGGCGTAATCCTGGAAATTGATCGCGTCAAGCGGAGTGATTGCGATTTTCAGGTTCCGGATCATCGCCTGATTTTCCGCGCGCCCCACAATCCCTCCGAAAGCGACCGTACTTTCCTGTCCCAAGTGCTTTTTGAGTAAAAATTTCCATCCGACACCGGCGGCGATAGAATCCGGGTCCGGGTTGTCGTGAGTGAGAATCAGCGCCTTTTTAGCCGGGTCCACAACCTTCCGAAGCTGCTCGATCTTTTTGGGAGTTCCCACCATGGTCATCCGCCGGTTCTGTCTATCTGCAAAGATTCTCCCCGATCCGCCCCATGGGGCCGATCTTTCCCCTTCCCCTATGTTTTTGATGAAGAGAATGTCCAAGTATACCAAAAATTTCGCGGAAACGGGTACAAAACCATAAAAAAATATTTTAATTTTTATAATAGTAATGTCCTGTTTCTTCCCTGTCAACCGCTCCCAGTCCGGAACACTCCCACGAAAGGGGCCTGTCAACGAAATCGGAAAAGTTTCACTTGAATTTTCCAGCCGTTCCATTAGAATCAAGATAGAATCCAAAGTGAAAGACAGATTTCCCTTTGACGACAACTTCACCGGGGAGGAGCAACCTGTTGAAAGCGGTACAGATTAAACCGGGCATCTACTGGGTCGGGGCCCTCGACTGGGGCGTCAGGGACTTCCACGGATACGTCACTCCGAACGGAACCACCTACAACAACTACCTGGTCCTGGACGACAGGGTCACCCTGATCGACACGGTCAAAGAGGACTTTTCCAGATACTCAATCGAGTGCATCCGGAGCATCGTGGACCCGGGAAAGATTGAATCAATCGTCATCAACCACATCGAACCCGACCATTCCGGAAGCCTTGGACGAATGATGGAATTGGCCCCGAATGCCGTCATTTATATCTCCGCCAAGGGGAAAAAGGGGCTCGACAGGTACATGGACACGAGCGGGTGGAAATTTGAAATCGTGAAGACAGGGGACACCCTCTCGACCGGGCACAAGACCCTGACGTTCCTGAACACCCCCATGCTTCACTGGCCTGATTCCATGATGACCTACGTCCCGGAAGACAAACTCTTGATCAGTCAGGACGCCTTCGGCCAGCATTACGCGACCTCCGGACGGTTTGATGATGAATTTATCACCTGCTGCTCCGTCGCCGAACTGGAAGATTCCGTCACGGATTACTACGCCAATATCCTGATGCCATTTGGGAATCTCATCCAATCCAAGATCGCGGAAATAAAGAAACTTGGTCTGGAGATCGACATGATCGCGCCGGATCATGGAGTGATCTGGAGATCCGACCCCGGTAAAGTCATCCGGATGTATCTGGACATGGCGGGCGGAAGGGCACAGGAAGGGGTGGCCATCATTTACGATACCATGTGGAAGAGCACAGCGATGATGACCCAACCGATCATGCAGGGGATCTCCGATGAAAACATGGAAGTCAAGGTGATCAAGCTCAGGGCCACTCCCATGAGTGTGGCCATCAAGGAATTCTGGAAAGCGCGCGGCTGCCTTCTCGGCACCCCCACGCTGAACAACATCATGTTCCCTTCCGTCGCGGAATTTCTCACCCATCTGAAGGGTCTGAGGCCCAAAAACAGGATCGTGGGGGCCTTCGGGAGCTATGGGTGGGGCGGAGGCGGTGTCAGGGAAGCCTACACGGAATTTAAGAAGATGGGACTGGACACCGTTGAACCCGGCATGGAAGTCCAGTATCGGCCGACACTGGACGATGAAGAAAGCTGCTATGAATTCGGAAGGGGCTTCGCCAGAAAAGTCCGGGAGTATCACCAGAAGTTCTGATCAAGACGGGCGCCGCCGCTGCCGAAGGCTATCCGATGCAGGGAGGAGGGAAATCCTGTCCAGCCGCCGTCACACCGCAAGAGGTGCAAAGAGAGGTTGAAAGCCGATGGAGTCTTTATATCTGAATATTCATATTTTTATTGACAACCTCGGGTTTCCCTCTTAAAATACTGATTCACGAGTAACTTGGGATATGCGGTAACGAAAACGCCGTATATTTTTTTTGCCCCTGCTCCAGGACTCCGGGCCTGAAGATCCGGGCATCGGCATGACACCCGGTTCCCTCTCAAGAATCTTCGATGGACGCGGACCTTTCCTCCCTCCAATTCGGCAGTGAAAGGATGATCCCATCACGATCTTCCGGAACCGGGTTGTCGTATATAGAATCATGACCCGTGAGGTGAATCGATGTGCCGTCTGAGCGCAATTACTTCCGAACATTATATCTCTCCCATGGAGAACATCCTCGCACTGGAGACCATGAAGGAGGGGCATGACGGCTCCGGGCTGGGATTGGTCCTGAAAGACCTCGGTGGAGAGTTTGAGAACCTGAAGGAATATCCGATCCTTTCCGGTATCTGCTCCAACAGGGGGCAGGAGCTCCTGGACCGCTACATGTCCGAGGCCGGATTCGTGGAAAAGTATATGTGGGAGCCCAAAATCCGGAAGGTTCCGGGCTCCGGTATAGAAAAACGGGACCATTACCTTGCCAAGGCCTACAAATATCCGGAACAGTACCTGGAAAGTTCATGGGAGGAAAAGGAGGAACTTCTGATGAAGACCCGTCTTTCACTCCGGAAGCTTGGAGAAAAAGACGAGTCGATCTTTGTTTTCTCATTTTATCCGGATGTGCTGACCTTGAAAGAGGTCGGAGATCCCCTGCAGCTTGCGGAATTTTTCGGACTGGACCGGAACGGGCTCTCGGCCAGGGTGATTTTCGCCCAGGGACGCCAAAATACGAATTACGCGATCTATCTTTACGCCTGTCACCCCTTCTTTATCCAGGGATACTGTACCATGACCAACGGAGAGAACACTGCCTTTGTTCCGATCCGGGAGTTTCTGACAAGCCGCGGTTTTCCGGGATACACGGGGTACAACAGCGACAGCGAGGTCTTTACACATATCCTTCACTACTGCCACAGAAAGCTTCACTACCCTCTCCCCTATTATAAGGACGTGATCACCCCGCTCAAAAACAGGGAGATGGAACAACGTCAAGACGGGCAGGCACTGCATCTGCTCAAAAACGCGCTCCGCCCTCTTTGCATCGATGGGCCCAATTGCGTGATCGGGATGACCCCCGACGGCACGGTTTTCATGGTACAGGATTCAAAGAAATTGAGACCGGGCGTGGTCGGAGGCATTCCGGGAAAATATGCGCTGATGTCTGAGGAATGCGGTCTGGACAGCGCCATTCCGGAACGAGACAAATCTTCGGACATCGTTCCCATGAGGTACGACATGGCCATCGTCGCTCCGGGCGCCCAAGAGGTTACGGTATGGAATCAGCTGAAAGGTTAGATCAGAATTACGAACTCCCGCTTCAGGAGTTCCCCTATCTCATCCGTTGGCGGGAAGACCGTTGCACCCGTTGCGGGCGGTGTACGGCCGTCTGTCCGGTCAAAGCGATCGAACCCACGGTCTTCTCCCAGAGAATCGTCCGATCGGAAGGAGACATCCCCACTCCGGCCACGGTCCGTCGGATCATGAGCGGAGTCCGGCAGGTCACGGACATCGAGCGTTACTGCACGGGGTGTGGGACCTGTTCCCTGGTCTGCCCGAACGTGGCGATTGGACCGGAGTATAACTCCCACCACAAGTTTCTCATCCACAAGAACCAGAAAGGGGTCCCCTACAAACGAGGTGGCCGGAGAAACGACCCGGGTGTGTCCACGGTGGATCAGTTGAAATTCACCCGGATCTCCATGCTCACCGATCCGGCTCTGGACGCGGGACGTCATGAATTCCATATCCGTTCTCTGCTGGGAAGAAACCTCCCCCCGGAGAACCTTCCGCTGGAACAGAAAGACGGGCATCTTTACGTAAAGAAGGATGAAGGTTTCATACCGCCGGTCCGGGAAGTTTTCCCCATCCGCATCGCCAGCATGTCGATCGGGGCGCTCTCCCCGCATATGTGGGAAGGACTGGCCATGGGGGTTGCCTATCTGAACGAAGTGGAAGGGATTCCCGTTGTCATGTGTACCGGTGAGGGAGGGATGCCGACAAGGCTTCTGACTTCCCGGTTTGCAAAGTACTTTATCCTTCAGATCGCCTCCGGCTATTTTGGATGGGACGAGATCGTGCACGCCATCCCCGATATGACCGAAGACCCGGCCGCGATTGAGATCAAGTACGGACAGGGCGCCAAACCTGGCGACGGTGGGCTCCTCATGGCCTACAAAGTCCTGAAGCTGATTGCGAAGATCCGAGGTGTGCCCATGTACGTGGATCTCGCTTCCCCGCCGACCCATCAGACGAAATATTCCATAGAAGAGGCCGTGGCCAAGATGATCCAGTCCATGTCCATGGCGTGGGGTTTCCGGGTGCCGGTTTACCCTAAGATTTCCGGGACCAAGACCGCCCAGGCGGTTCTGAACAACCTGGCGAGAAATCCCTACGCCGCGGCCTTGTGTATCGACGGAGAAGACGGAGGGACCGGAGCAGCGTACAACGTCTCCATGGACAAGATGGGGCATCCGATCGCATCCAACATCCGGGACTGCTACCTGGACCTGGTCAAACAGGGGAAACAGAACGAACTTCCCCTGATCGCGGCCGGCGGCATGGGAAAAACCGGGAACCTGGCCGCCAATGCCGCGGCCATGATCATGCTCGGAGCCTCGATGGTGGATACGGGGAAATACATCATGCAGGCCACGGCCGGCTGCCTGGGCGACGAGTACAACCGCTGTAATCTTTGCAATACCGGCCGGTGTCCTCGGGGAATCACCACTCAGGACCCGAAACTCTATCGCAGGCTCGACCCCGACCGTGTGGCCGAAAGGGTGGTGGATGTCTTCAAATCGGCGGAAACGGAACTCAAAAAGATCTTCGCCCCCATGGGACGAAGTACCCAGCTCCCGATCGGCATGTCGGACGGTCTGGGTGTCGCAAACAAAGAGATCGCGGACCGTCTGAAGATCAGTTATGTCTGTTAAACAGCGATCAGTCGTCAAACAGCAGATTCGGGGAAAAGCTGGTTGCTGATCGGGATGACGAGGAAAAAAATGATAATTCAGGGGAACATGAACGGAAACCGCGTCCCCTCCCGCGAGCTGGAAAATAAAATCCAGGAAGCTGTACGGGCGGGGAAGACGTCTCTGACCATCCATGCACAGGGACAACACGGCATCGGAGGTCGGATCTGGCCCACCGGGAAAACGGTCCGCATCAACGTGGACGGTCCGGTGGGACAACGTCTGGGTAGCATGGGAATGCCCGGTACCGAAATCGTCGTGAAAGGGAGTGCATCCGATGATGTCGGATGGATCAACTGTGGAGCGAAAATCACGGTTTTGGGGGATGTCACAAACGGCGCTCACAATGCCGGCGCCCAGGGGATTCTGTATGTCCAGGGCGGCGGCGGAGCGCGATGCGACACCATGACCAAGCACAATCCCCGCTTTGAACCGCTGCAGTCCTGGTATTTCAGGGATGTAGGAGATTCCTTCGCCGAATTCAAGGCCGGTGGAATCTCCGTGGTCTGTGGAGTCAATCCCAGGAATCCTGAAAATATCCTCGGTTACCGTCCCTGTGTCGGTATGGTGGGAGGAACCATTTACTTTCGGGGCCGGATCCGGGAATACAGTGACACCGACGTCAAGTGCGTGGATCTGACTCCCCAGGACTGGAAATGGCTGACGAAAAACATCAAACCGTTTCTCAAGGCCATCGACCGGATGGACTACCTGGAAGAACTGACCCGATCCATGAGCGACTGGAAGAAGATGGTAGCCTTCACGCCCGCCGAGAAAAAGGAACGACGGTCCCACAGGCTGCCCCTTTCCGAGTTTCGGACTACCGTGTGGGAGCCCGGAGTCGGAGAAAAAGGGATCTTCGGCGAATATATCGAACATGAACGGACTCTTCTTCCCTACATCACCACGGGAGAAAACCGTCGTTTCAAACCGGTTTGGAACAATCAGAAATACCTCCCTCCCTGCGCCTTCGCCTGCCCGAGCAGGATTCCTTCCCAAAAACGGGCCAGTCTGATCCGTCAGGGACGGCTGGAAGAAGCCTTGAATCTGGTTCTGGAATACAGCCCGTTTCCGGCTACCGTCTGCGGACAGATCTGTCCGAACCTTTGCATGAACGCCTGTACAAGAGGACGACTGGACCGTCCGTATGACATCAAGCACCTGGGGAGTCTGAGTCTGGAAGTTCCCGCCCCGAAACCAGCCCGGTCCACAGGGAAACGCGTGGCGGTGATCGGAGGCGGACCTGCCGGCCTGTCCGCGGCCTGGCAATCGGCGCTCAAGGGACATGAAGTCAATCTCTATGAAGCCTCCAACAAACTGGGCGGAAAGCTCGAATGGTGCATTCCAAAGGAACGTCTGCCACGGAAGGTCCTGAATAAGGAAATTTCCAGGCTGGAGGAAGTGGGGATCACGGTACACCTTCAAACCCGTGTTACACCTTCCCTTTTCGATGAGATCTATCAGAAACACGAGGTCGTGGTGGTCGCATGCGGCGCCCACAAGGCCCGACTCATCCCGTTCGACGGAATCGAGGACGTCGTTCCCGGCATTGAGTTCTTAAAAGAGATCAATTCCGGCACTCCGCCGGACCTGTCCGGAGAAAACGTCGTGGTGATCGGAGCGGGAAACGCCGGTATGGATATCGCCTGCCAGGCGTATGCCTGCGGAGCGAAATCGGTCAAAGCGGTTGACATTCAACCACCGGCAAGCTTCAGCAAAGAGCAGGAAATGGCAAAGGCCAGGGGAACCGAGATCCTCTACCCCAAGATCACGAAACAATACGACAAAGCAAAGAAACGGATCCATTTCCAGGATGGTTCCTCTCTGAAGGCGGATGTCGTCATCATCTCCATCGGAGAGGTCCCGGTCCTCGATTTTCTCCCCCA
The DNA here is from genome assembly GCA_964483105.1 of uncultured Nitrospirota bacterium. Lineage (GTDB taxonomy): Bacteria > CG2-30-53-67 > CG2-30-53-67 > CG2-30-53-67 > CG2-30-53-67 > CAYZZU01. The sequence continues at coordinate 16,313 of CAYZZU010000022.1, read as the reverse complement.
GAGCATCCACACGGAGCGGGGATACCTTGTGGTGAACGACCTGGGACAAACCTCAGACGTCAAGGTCTTCGGTGTGGGAGATGCTACACGTCCCGGTCTCGTGACCCATGCCATCGGCCAGGGCCGGATTGCCGCGGACGTGATTCACGCCCAGATGATGAACTATAACTACGTCCCCGAAGTCGAAACGGTCGTTCCATATGACCGGATCAAGACCGCCTATTATGAAAGTTCACGGCCCGAAGAATTTAATGCGGAAGAAGAAGCCAACCGGTGTATGTCCTGCGGATTCTGCAGGGATTGCGGAATGTGTGAATCCAGTTGCTATTACGGAGCGATTTCACGTGTATCGGGAAGCGACGGGACCTTTGAGTACGTGGTCGATGACGAAAGGTGCATCGGCTGCGGATTCTGCGTCGGAACCTGCCCTACCGGTGTCTGGGAAATGGTGGAAAATGTCTAAACGTGATGGGAGCCGGTTCGAAATCTCTCAGGAGGTGGTCCAGAACAAGACCACATGATTTCTCCCTACCGCTTCCTTCTTTGATGGCTTCGTATTGAATTCCCCGTTTCTCAGGACGCCTTCTGAACCCTGCCGGAACGGATACAACGAGTGCAGATATTCATCCTGACGGTCTGGCCATTCTTCTGGACACGAACCTTTTGGAGATTGGGATAAGAAACTTTCTTGGTCTTGTTGTGGGCATGACTGACATGATTGCCGACCTGCCGCCCCTTCCCGCAGACTTCACATCTTCTTGACATCAATCCACTCCTCAGATATAATCAAAAAAATTTCTTGAAAACAGGTGCGAAAATCTACCACAAAACAAACCCATTCGCAAGCAAAATTTGAAAAAACGAGGCGGAGAGTTTATATGCCTAAGATCACAAAAGATATGTCATTTATTAAGGCAATCCAAGCGCATCCAAAGGCCGCGGAGGTACTTTCAAAATACGAGATGGGTTGCATCGGCTGCATGGGCGCCGCGGGCGAGACCATCGAACAGGGAGCCATTGCCCACGGTGTGGATGTGGACAAATTACTCAAGGAACTCAACGCGCTGTTCAAGAAATAAGAACTTCCACTGTTCGGAATGAACTCATGTGAGACGATCCTGAAAGAGATCCATCAAATTCTCCGCAGCTTCGATGTAGAGCGGCCTCGAAAGCCCCGTCATATCCCGGTGAATCTTTTAAATCTTGTTCAGGATTGTCTGGACAGTGCCCCCGGACCGGAGGTCTCCCGTTTCCTTCAAACTTTCCGGAAAGAGTTGGAGCAGATATCCGCGCGCGCAGGCTGCTCAACACGTCCTTTCTGGGCCCGGAAGAATCGTGAACTGAAACGGATCCTTTCCATTCAAGACATTCACTCCACGGCCATTCAATCCGTTCGTTCTCCGGAAATCCTCATGCAACCGGCCCGTTATGTCAAAGGAGTGGGGGAACGGATCGCCTCACTGCTCGCGAAACTCGGTATTCAGACAGTAGAGGACCTCCTCTGGTCTTTCCCTTACCGGTATGAAGACCGGAAACACCTGATTCCAATCGCAAAACTCAAAAACGAAACCTTTGTCACTGTCCGGGGTATTGTACGGAATGTGGATCTGAGAACCACTCCAAGGAAACGATTCCGAATCCTGAAACTCCTGCTGGAAGATCGGTCCGGAAGCATTGTGGCGAAGTGGTTTAATCAAGATTACTTAATCAAACACTTCAAGCCGGGTCAGGAGATTTTTCTCAGCGGGAAGGTGAAGCGGCCTCCACACGGATTTACCCTTGAGATGGAGAATCCGGAATATGAAATTCTCCAGCCGGAAGAAGAGGAGAAGACGATCCATACGAACCGGATCGTACCGATCTATCATACCACAGCAGGGCTTTCTCAAAGACGGATCCGGACCATCCTGTTTCATCTTGTGACTTCCTGCGCCAAAGAGATGAAGGAAATATTGCCGAACGAGGTTCTGGCAAAATTTCATCTGCCGGACCGTCCCGAGTCTTTCAGCCAGCTCCACTTTCCGGGACGAGCTGCTTCGGTAGAACAACTGAATACCTGCCGGAGTCCTTTTCACAAACGGATGATTTTTGAAGAATTCTTTCTGTTGGAAACCCTCCTTGCCATGCGCGTCAAGGGAAGAACCCGGAACACAAGGGGAATCTCCTTCCAGGTAAACACACAGACGGAAAAACACCTTTTAGGCGCCCTTCCCTTCCCTCTGACCTCGGCCCAAACACGGGTGATCCGGGAAATCAAGCGTGATATGGGACGACCAACCCAAATGAGCCGGCTCCTCCAGGGAGACGTGGGGTGCGGAAAGACCATCGTAGCGGCGGTAACCGCCGGAATCGCACTGGAAAACGGCTACCAGGTAGCGGTCATGGCTCCAACGGAAATCCTCGCGGAACAGCTATATAGCCATTTTGCTCAATTCTTCGAGACCCTCGGCAAAAAGACCGCACTTCTCACGAGAATGGTGAAAAATTCGAAAAAGGAAACGATCCGAAATCAGGTCTGTTCAGGAGAGATCGACGTGGTACTGGGTACACAGGCGCTGATTCAGAAAGAGGTCCGCTTCAACAGACTCGGCCTGGTGATCATCGATGAACAACACCGGTTCGGTGTCATCCAACGAGCCGCTCTCATGCAGAAGGGGTTGACACCGGATGTCCTGGTCATGACGGCAACACCGATTCCACGGTCTCTTTCCCTGACCCTCTACGGCGATCTGGAAATTTCCGTGATCGATGAAATGCCGGAAGGCCGTTCTCCGGTCAAAACGGAGATTATACGGCCCAAAAATCGAAATCGGATCTACCACCGGATCGAACGAGAGGTCAGGAAGGGGCATCAGGCCTACATCGTCTATCCACTGGTGGAAGAAACCGAAAAAAGTGACCTGGCCGCCGCGAGTGAGATGTCCGAACATCTGTCTGCGCGCATCTTTCCGGAATTTCGCGTGGGCCTTCTGCATGGGAGGATGCGCCCGGAAGAGAAAGAGGATATCATGAACTCTTTTAAGAAGGGGAAAATCCAGATCCTGGTCTCCACAACCGTCGTGGAGGTGGGGATCGACATCCCGAACGCCACCATCATGGTCATTGAACACGCGGAAAGGTTCGGCCTGGCCCAACTCCATCAGTTGAGAGGCCGGGTAGGACGCGGGGGAGGATCTTCCAGTTGCTTTCTGATCCCTTCCGGAAGGATGACCCCGGAGGCGAGCAAAAGACTTTCTATCATGGAACAGACGACCGACGGATTTTTAATCGCTGAAGAAGACCTTGCTATCCGCGGCCCCGGCGAATTCTTTGGGAAAAAACAATCCGGCATGCCGAATTTTCTGATCGGGAACATCGTACGCGACGCTCGTATCCTGGAAATAGCCCGCAGAGAGGCCTTTCCCAGGGTCGAGAAAGATCCTTTCATGGAGAATCCGGAAAACCGTCTTCTAAAATTCGAAATCCGGAGACGGTTCGAGGGAAAGGAAGGACTGATCCGTGTCGGTTGAGACCGGAAGGGATCTGTTCTTCAATGATCGCACACTGCGACAATACCAACCGGATGGATTGTATGCACATGAAACCTGATCCAAGCGGAACAGACAGTATCCAAGGCAGAACCCACGACCGGAATCGAAGAAGGTTTACCCGATTCAGGAAGGCCCTCTCCCGGCACAATCCGGACATGGATTTTGAACGGATCCGGGAGATTTATCATTACGTAAAGAAGAACATCGCGGAACGGGGAGGGGATCCATCCGAAGAAGTGGAGGCCGCGCTTGACACGGCGGAGATCCTGGGCGAGATGAATTCCGACGAAGAAACCATAGCCGCCGCGCTCCTTTATCCTCTGATGGCGGCAGACCCACTCAACGAGAACGAAATCCGGGAAAGATTCGGAAACGCTGTTTTGTCCCTGGCGAAGGGAATCTCCCGAACCGACCAACTAAAATTCAAAAGCCGTCTTGAAGAACAGGCGGAAAACTTTCGGATGATGATCCTCGCAATGTCCCGGGACATCCGCGTTGTCCTTCTGAAGCTGGCCATCCGCCTTCAACTCATGCGCTCCATCGAAAAATTCGATGAAACCGAACAGCAGGAAATCGCCGAGGAATCCCTGGAGATCTACGCGCCGCTGGCCAACCGTCTCGGTATCGCCCGGGTCAAGTGGGAAATGGAAGATCTCTGCCTGAAGGTTCTCCATCCATCGATTTATCAGGAACTCGAAGAAAAGGTGCCACAGACCCGGAAGCAGAGCAGTTCCTACATCAAGGAGTTGATTCGACTCGTGGAGGAGGAGCTGAAACAGAACGGATTTCCCGGGAAGGTGATGGGACGCACAAAACATTATTACAGCATCTACCAGAAGATCGTCAAACGCGGGGTCTCTTTCGACGAGATTTTCGACCTGATCGCCATTCGAGTCATCACCGACACCAAAAACCGCTGTTACGCGATCCTGGGGATGATTCATTCCCTCTGGAAACCGGTCCCCGGACGATTCAAAGATTATATCGGTGTTCCCAAATCCAACATGTATCAGTCCCTTCACACCACCGTGATCGGCCCCGGCGGGCATAAAGTCGAGTTCCAGATCCGTACGGAAGAGATGCACAGGATCGCCGAACATGGAATCGCGGCCCACTGGAAATACAAAGAGGGGAACAAGACCCCCCCTTCCCTGGAACAGAGGTTCGCCTGGCTTCGCCAGCTTCTCGAATGGCAGAAGGAGCTGAAAAGCCCCCGGGAATTCCTGGAAAGCGTCAAAACCGACTTCTTTGAGGAATCCCTTTTTATCTTCACCCCCAGGGGGGAAGTCAAAGAACTTCCAAGCGGATCCACTCCACTGGACTTTGCCTACAGCATTCATTCGGATGTGGGGAATCACTGTTCCGGCGCCAGGGTCAACAACCGAATGGTTCCCCTCAAGTACGAATTGAAAACAGGCGATACGGTGGAAATTCTGACCTCGAGAAACCAGGTCCCCAGCAAGGACTGGCTCAAGCTGGTCAAATCCACCAAGGCCAGAAATCGGATCCGACATTTTCTGAAGCAGGAGGAACAAAAGCAGGGTCTTTCCCTGGGGCAGGAAATTCTGGAAAAAGAAGCCCGAAAACACGGCCTCACTTTCTCAAAGCTCCTGAAAACAGATCCGATGCAAATCCGGGTGGGCGAACTCGGTTTTTCCAGCATCGAAAAGCTGATCGCGGCCGTCGGTTTCGGAAGAATTTCCGCACGCCAGGTTCTGGGTCGGTTTCTGCCGCAGGAAGAGCCCGCCGGTCCTCCGGCGGTTGTCCCGCATCCGGGCCCCGCTCACAGAAAAAAAACACGGGATGGAATCAGAATCCGGGGGTTGGAAGGCATCCTGGTGCATTTCGCAGGGTGCTGCAACCCTGTGCCCGGGGATGATGTGATCGGGTTTGTTACGCGCGGGAAAGGGGTATCAATCCACAGGATGGATTGTGTCAATGTACGTCAGGGAGCCCATGATCCGCAGCGGTTTGTGGAAGTGGACTGGGATCTTCATCAGGAGTCTCTCCGACCGGCCCGAATTTCAGTCACCACCAACAATCGCCCGGGAATACTCGCCAACATCAGCGCGCAGATCTCAAAGGAGTCCATCAACATCAGTCGGGCCGATATCAGAACCAGCAAGGCAGGACAGGCCATTCTCCAGTTTGAGCTTGAAATCAGGAACAAAAAGGACCTAGACAGGATTATCCGTTCGATCTCAAGACTCAAAGAGGTCATCGAGGTCAGAAGGGTAATGGGTTCCTATTAGCGCCCCGTTTCCGAAGCATCATGGCAAGCGGGCGCTCCGGTAAAGCACCGGGACATCATCAGCAGTCACAGTACTCATCCTTCAAATAATTTCTGGTTTGCTCCTTCTCGGGATGATGGAACAGTTTCTCTTTGTGACCCTGTTCAATGATTTTGCCGTTACACATAAAGATCAGTTGATCCGAGATGCGTTCCGCTTGCAGAATGTCATGAGTGACAAAAACGATTGTATATTTCTTCGCGAGTTCTATCATCAAGCCTTCAATGGCACGAGTGGAAACCGGATCCAATGAAGACGTCGGTTCATCAAACAGGATCACTTCAGGATGAACCGCCAACGTCCTGGCTATACAGAGTCGTTGCTGCTGGCCGATTGACAACGATATGGCCCTGTCATGCAAACGGTGAGAAACCTCTTTCCATAACCCGACGGCCTTCAGGTTCTCTTCAACAATCTGTAATTTCTCCTGTCGGGACAACTTCCGTAGATGCTGAACACCAAACAATACATTCTCATGGATCGACTTGGGGAATACACAAGGTTTCTGGAAGACAAGTCCTACCTGGGTCCTTAACTTGTTGACATCCGTTGCCCGGTCATAGATGTTCTTGCCGTTGAATTGGAGGGTTCCCTTCGGACTGAATCCAGCCACTCCATCATTAATCCGGTTGATACTTCGGATCAACGTCGACTTCCCGCTGCCGGAAGGCCCGATAATACAGTTGATCTGATGTTGTCTGAAAGAAACGCTGATATCATTCAGGACATGGATATCACCATACCAGACATGGAAATGATCCGCCTTGATAATGGGTTGGATATCCAATTCCGGTTGAACGATTCTCAGGGTAGTGTTTTTTTTCATCTTTGCATGATCGTATTGAGTTTCATCCGGCTGTATAAAGCAGAAAGACTGAGTATGATAATGATACACAACAAAACGAAACTGGCACCCCAGGCATTCAACAATGCCTTCCGGTTGGTTGCCTGCTGCGCCAGGGCCAGTATATGTGTGGGTAAGGCAGTGACCGGTTCAAAAAACGAACGGGGGATCTCCACCCCTGAAAACGCTGTGGCGATAAACATAATCGGAGCCGTTTCTCCTACCGCCCTGGCAAGCCCGATCAGTAAACCGGTGATCGCCCCGCCGATCCCTTGGGGTAGTAATACCTTTGTAATCACCCTCCACTCGTTCAACCCGAGCGACAGGGCGCTTTCCCGGTAAATGGCGGGAATGCTGTTGATGGACTGGTAGGTAGAGAGAACCATGGTGGGAAGGATCATCATGGCAAGAATCATGGAACCGACAAACCATGAAATGCCGGTATTCAAGATATTCACAAAGAAAATGAGCCCGAATATACCGAATATAACAGAAGGAATGCCGTTCAATCCATAAATAAGCGTGTTACTCAGTTTCTGCAAAAAACCGTTTTTCAGAAATTCACTCTTATAAATCGCAGTTCCCAACGAGAGGGGAAAACTGATGATTGCCGCGAAAACGATCAACAGGAGACTGCCGACGATCTGGTAGAATACACCGCCTTCCGCACCGAAGTTTGCGGACTTTGTTAACAGAAATTCGAGGCTGATCGCCTGGATGCCATTCCATACGATAACGCCAAGCAGAAAGAACAGCACCAGACAGCACACGCACACCCCCAACCGGGTGATCAGCATCAAGAACGTATTTTTCAAACGTCTGTTATTCATAAAGTCGGTTTTCCGGCTTGAAATAACGCAGTGTCAATGTTGTCATTCCCAGGGTCATGCACAAAAGCAGCAACCCCATGAAAATCATGGCACTGAAATGCAGCGAACCGAATGAAGTTTCCGCCAGTTCCCTTCCCAGCTTGGAAGTCATGGTCTGTCCGGGAGTCAGCAGATTAAAAAAGGGATGTGGAATTTGATCAATGCTTCCGATCACCAGCATCACCGCCATGGTTTCGCCCAGCGCCCTGCCTGATGCAAGCAAAACCGCGCCGATGATATCGGTTTCCGCAATGGGTAACAGAACATCTTTGATGATTTCATAAGGATACAACCCTAATCCTCTGGCGGTTTCCCTATATTGTTGCGGAACATTCTTGAGCGCATCATCCGATAAAGTAATGATGGTCGGCAGGATCATAATCGACAGCAAAATCCCCGCAGTCAGCAGGGTTCTGCCGGATTTCACGTCGAAAAAATCGCTGATCCAGACGCTGAAAAGAGCCACACCGATTAATCCGTAAATAATAGAAGGTATTCCCGCCAGCAATTCCAGTAGTGATTTAACATAAAACCGGTATCCGTCCGGAAGCATTTCAGCGGTGAAAACGGCTGTCGTCACTCCCAAGGGAACAGCGATTACCAGGGCAATGATGGCAACCGCCACCGATCCGTAACACATTGAAAGAATACCGAATTCCCCCTTCGGCGGCGACCAGTTCAGGGTAAAGAGCTGCCAGCCTTTCTGGCTGATCGCATCCCAACTGTTCAGAAGCAGAACGCAAAGAATCAGCAGAGTCATGACTGTACTCAGAAGTATGCACGTCATCACGTAAAGGTTGCCGATCCTACTGCCGGAGGCTGACATAGCCGGCCTCCTCAACAATCTTCTGCCCATCTCCACTTAATATAAAATCGATAAACCTCTTGATATTTCCCTGCGGCTTTCCATTTGTGAGCAACAACAGCTCCCTGGTGATCGGAAACTTTCCGCTGACGATATTCGCCCGTGTCGGGGCAACAACGGACTGGTCAGCCATCCTGATGGACAGCCCTTTGACATCATCATTGATCCACGCATTGGACAGCATTCCGATGGCCGCGTCACTTTGCGCAATAGCGGTCTGTTCTTCATTGTTGGAACCGAGCACCAGGTCTGCGCCGGGCGCTTCCGCCTCTCTATCACCCAATACACTTTTCATAAACACATGACGTGTCCCCCGCGACTTCTCTTTATCCACCACCAGGATCTCCTTGTCGGGCCCTCCCAGCTCGCTCCAGTTGGAAATTTGTCCCCGATAGATCATGCCGATCTGTTCAAGGGACAAGACCTGCACCCCGGCATCGTAGACCTCGGAAGAAACCACCGGCACCACCGCATCTTTCCCGATGGGATGCCTGACAAACTTCACCGCGGGATATCTCGCAAACTCCGATTCCGTCATTTCACGAGAGGCCATTCCGATATCGATCTTCCCACCTCCAAGCTGGTTGATACCGACTCCGGAACCTCCCGCATTGACAATGACAGGAATGCCATATTCGACTTGAAAACGTTCCGCGGCCTTTGAAACGACCGGCAATACTGTCGTCGACCCCGCCACAGTGATGCTTTCTCTCCGGGAACAGTTGAAAAGAGCTGCCGCCAGCACAAGTGTGAACACAATGATTTTCCAGTTTTTCATCCTGTCCCCTCCTCCACTGGATTCATACAATTCGGATTTTTCACATTTCTAAAGAGGATGGGCTCTCCGAGGGCTTCCCTGAAGGGAGTTTCCGGACCACGGGAAAATCAGCCGGCCGGACCCCACCGGCTTACGGGTCCGTTTCCGGACTACCATGGCTTGTCTGCGTGCGCTCCCCCACAGGCAGGCGCACAGACAAACACCCGTATGGCTCAACAGGGACCTCTTCACTCCCTGACAGATTCTAAAATACCCGGTTCCTCAGATCGTGTCAATTCCACCGGTGGAATCCGTGTAACCCTACAGCGAACTCCTCAGTTTCCGTCCTGCAAATTGGGAGACACGGAGTGACGGCAAATGAATCGGTGCACATTGCAGGTCCAACAAAACACACTCTTGATTAAATCATGCGTCATGGTATACTCATGCAAAAAACAATCCCAGGCAGAGAAAATGCATGCGCCGTGGATGGGTTCCTCCCCCCTTCCGCGTCGAGGAACCGCCGGTTTCACATGAGGTCTGATTCAACAGGTTTCTTTACAGGTCCGTCCGAAGCGACATTTTCCGGATCCGACATCATGTCCATGAAAAAATACAAGGTACTGGCCGTCGACGACGAGGCGAATATCCGGCGCCTGATTCACTTCGTGATGACCAAGGCGGGCTACGAGTGCACCGTGGTCGAATCCGGACGGCAGGTCCTGAAGGTCATCGAACAGGGGCCGCCGGATCTCATGATCCTGGACATCAATATGCCCGAAATCGACGGGATTGAAATCTGCGAACAGATCAAGAGAAACATCTTCCTGTCCCGTATCCCCATTCTGATGCTGACGGGACGGACGAGCGTCTCGGACCGGGTGGACGGACTGAACGCCGGCGCGGATGATTACCTCTGCAAACCCTTCGATAACCGGGAACTGGTCGCGAGAGTTCGTGCCCTGATTCGCCACACCGTCCGGGAAGCGGACCGGAATCCTACAACCAACCTTCCCGGAAATGCGGCTGTGGAAAGGGAACTCCTCCGGCGAATCGAAATGGGGGAACCGTATGGAGTCTGTTATCCGGACCTGGACAACTTCAAGGCCTATTCCGACACCTACGGGTTCGACGCTGCAAACAAAGTCATTCAAACCACGGGGCGGATTCTCGCAGGTGTGGTCATGTTGGAGGGAGATGAAGAGGATTTTATCGGCCATATCGGTGGTGACGATTTCATTCTGATCACTCGCCCGGAACGGGTGGAAGGCATCTGTCAGAAGGTGATCCGGGAGTTTGACGAAAAGATCCCCTCCTTCTATGAAACCCGCCACCTGGCCCAGAAAGGGTTTGTCGCGAAAGACAGAGATGGCGTAAAGAAAAAGTTCCCTATCATGACCATTTCCATTGCCGTGGTCATTGATGAACATCGCCGATTTCAGATCCTTTCTGAAATCGGCAAAAAGGTCGCACAGGTGAAAAAAGAGGTTAAAAAATTGCCGGGAAGCTATTATAGAATCTACCGGGGATAGTATGGCAAAGATCTATATCAACGGAGAGTTTCAGGAGGAAGCGGAGGCAAAGATTTCGGTCTTAGACCATGGATTTCTTTACGGGGACGGCGTTTTCGAAACGCTCCGGGCCTACCCGAGGGGAATCTTCCGGATCCAGGATCATCTGAACCGCCTGTTCCGGTCCGCTGAGAGGATCTCCCTTCCGATCCCCTGGTCACGCGGGTTCCTTGCGGAAACTCTGAAAAACATCCTTCTGGTCAACCGGTACACCGAAGCCGTTCTCAGGCTTTCCGTATCAAGGGGCGTAGGCCCCCCGGGGTTGGATCCGGTACTGTGTGAAAAACCGACCCTCGTCGTGATGGCCCGTCCCTTCACGGGATATCCGGAGAAAACCTATGAACACGGCATCCCGGTTTCAATTGTTTCCACACGGAAAATCCCGGCGGCAGCATTGGATCCACAAATTAAGTCCACGAATTTCCTGAACAATATCCTGGCCAGAATCGATTCGAAAAAGTCGGGGGCCGATGAAGGGATTCTCCTGAACCGGAACGGATTCCTGACCGAGGGAACGGTCAGCAACCTCTTCTTTGTGAAAGACGGGACACTGTGCACCCCCTCTCTTCAAGCCGGTATTCTCAAAGGAGTCACCCGGGGGGTGATCCTGGAAATCGCTCAGAAGCTGGAATTCCCGATCCGGAAGGGGCTCTTCCTTCCTGAAGAGCTGTACCAGGCGGATGAGGCCTTCCTGACCAATTCCAGCTATGAGGCCATGCCGATATGTCGGGTGGATCAGAGAACATTTTCTATCGGTCCGGTCTCCCGGCGTATCCGTCAGGCCTTTCGGAAGATCGTGTACGGGAACATGCGAAACGGACCGGAATGGTTTGATCCCGATTCTTTTCAAACCTTTTAACTCCTTGCCGTATAAGATTTTTCCGTGCTTTTAACCTTGCAAAAAGGAGGGATCTATACTATGATAAAAAAAATCGGTATCGTTCTGCTACAACCTGTTCCATGCATATTCTTTTTCTTCCGGTAGGAAGCCTGCCTGTCTACATGGAGGGATTGTCAATGGGCGCAAAACTTCTACTCGCAGATGACAGTGTCACGATCCAGAAAGTGGTGGAACTGACACTGGCCGACAAGGATTATGATATCACCATGGCTTCCGACGGTGCTTCCGCTCTGGAGATGGCAGAAAAAATGAAGCCGGATTTGGTCCTGGCGGATATTGTAATGCCGGAATTGAACGGATATGAACTCTGCGAAAAAATCCGACAGAACCCCCGGCTTTCGGATGTGCCGGTTCTTTTGCTCTCCAGTACTTTTGAAACCTTCGATGAGGAACGAGGACAACGCGTGGGCGCGAACGACCACATTGTCAAACCCTTTGAGTCAGAAGAACTGCTCGCAAAGATTGAAAATCTTTTGAAGAAGCCGGAGCCGGCAGAAGTCGAGTCCCCCATCCCCGAAGAAGCAGGCCGTACCGGATCCGGATCTCCGGCCTTCGACGACACGGTTCCGGAACTCGAAAAAGTGGAAGGAGAAGACTTCGAGTTTGAACTCACCGATGAGTTCATGTCCGAAGCCGAGGAGATGTTTGAAGAGCCCGGGGAAACCACACGCTCCGATCAACCTCCTGAAGAAGTGCTGGTCGAGCAGCCTCTGGATTTTCAGCCCGAAGAAGAGGCCGGTTCCGACACACAGACGATCCCGGACGAACTGATTCTGTCTGAAGCATCGTCGGATACAGCCACGGCGGAAACACCGGATGAAATTTCACCGGAACTCACGGACGGCGATGTGGATGAAAGTGAAGTGGAACCGATGCTCGAACCATCGCTGGATCACCCCTTCGAGACCGATCAGGAATCCGACTTTTCCGGCGAGGTCTCCGGTTCCGACGAAAGTCCTGAAGTCAACCGGGAAGTACTGGAAGAAGAAGAAATCAACGTTTACGATATCCCCGAAGAATTCGCGGAATCCGGCGACAGTGTCGAACCCGAAGAGACTCCCTTCCAGGTAGAGAGCACCCCGATCGACCTCATGGATGAGTTCCTGGCTCACGATGAAACCGGAACATCTCCGGATCAGTCAATGGAATCCTCCACGGAAGCAGATCACAAAGAAACCCGTGGTGATACGCAACCCCTCGAGGCCGAACCATTCATGCCTGCAGTTCCCGAACGGGAAGATTCCGACGCCGAACCCTGCGTTCTGAAACCAGAAAGCAGACTGGATGAACCGGAAAAAGGAACGCAGGAGGAAGCAGAAGATTCTTTCGAAGAGGTCTTCCCGACTCAGGGAGCGACTACATCGGAATGGTCCCCGGAAGTCTCCTCCTTCGGCGGAGACCCGGAAACCGTCTCCGATCAGCTCCTGGAGAAACCCCTGAAAATGGAGATTTCATCCGGACCGGCCCCTGCGATCAACGAAGAGACCCTGAAACAGGTCATCGCTGATATGGTGGAGGCCAAGGCCGCAGAGATCATCGAACGGGTCGCCTGGGAGGTCATCCCCGATCTTGCCGAAGAGCTTGTCGTAAAAGAAATTCAACGCTTAAAAAACGAAGTGGAACTCTCGCAGGGTTCCTGAAACGAGTTCGGAATCCCGATCATGCGTTATCCGGGAGTATTCATAACCGGTACGGACACCGGCGTAGGAAAAACCATCGTCTCCGCCGCACTGGCCCGCACACTGCTGAACCGTGGTATTGATGTGGGAGTTATGAAACCCGTGGAAACCGGGTGTGCCAGAGGTCCCAAGGGATTGCTTCCCACAGATTCCGAATTTCTGATTAAAGCGGCCCGCAGTAAAGACCCGAAAAAACTGATCACCCCCTATACCATGGAGACCCCCGTCGCTCCCTGTGAAGCGGCCGAACGTGAAGGCGTGGAAATCAATGATGAATATATCCGGGATTGTTACCTCAAGCTGAAAGAACGCCATGATTTTATGGTGGTGGAGGGAGCCGGTGGACTGATGGTGCCGATCTATCAGAAATTCCTGGTATCCAACCTGATTCAGCTCCTGGGTCTCCCGATTATACTGGTTTCCCGTCCGAAGCTGGGAACCATCAACCATACCCTTCTTTCCATCCACTACGCAAAATGCCAGGGGATCAAGATTCTTGGGTTTATCGTCAACCGGCGACACGAGGCGATTCACCTTGCTGAAGAAAAGAGCCCCATCATCATCGAGAAGATATCCGGCGTCCCTTTTCTCGGGACCAAGCCTTATATCGAAGATTCCCTGCTGGATGAAGAGTTCATTGAACAGTCCGCCGATCTTTTTTCGGACCTGATCCCTCTCGGTTTTCTGGATCTCTGATTCCATCCGGCAGTCGGTGCCGCCCCCTCAGGGGTCGTTCCGCTTTTCTTCCCGTCCGGACCGCCGGTAGGTCCCGGCAAGGCATAAAAAGGCCCCGATCACGCACACCCAGGCGAAAAGATCTCCGAACCGCGTATAAAACGAAAGAGGTCGATCCGCAAGATCCAGGTCTTCTGTAAAGACGTCTTCCTGAAAAATTCCGGTTCGCTTCACGACCCTGCCGTCCGGTGCGATTACGCCGGAGATCCCACTGTTCGCGGCACGCACTACAGGAACCCGGTTCTCCACAGCCCTAAAAACGGCCATGGAAAAATGCTGGTACGGTGCCGAGGAACGGCCAAACCAGTCATCATTGGTCAAGGTGGCGATGAAATCGGCCCCATCCCGTACAAACCTCCGGACGAGATCCGGAAAGACAATCTCGAAACAGATCGGCGTACCGCAGGACCCCTTGTCCGTCCGCATCAGAGAAATCCCGTCCCCCGGCTTCATATCCCCGATCTGATCAATAATCGGGTGCACAAAAAAAAGAGCCCGCCGCAGCGGAACATATTCTCCAAAGGGAACCAGGTGAATCTTATCATACCTGCCCCGAAGTCTGCCGGCAGGGGAAACCAGGAAGGCACTGTTGAAATAATCCTCCTTCCCGTTCTTCAAACGCACGTCCGGGCCACCGAACAGAAGGTCAACCCCCAGGTCGTCAATTAAGGTCAGGAGCCTGGCTTGATCCGGACGATCCATCATGAAATAGAACGGCACGGCCGCTTCAGGCCATATAATCAGATCCGGATGATTCAGGCCGGCTTTTTGTGACAACCGTGCGTAAATGGAAAGAATCCGGCTCCGGTATTTCGGGTCCCACTTTCGATCCTGCTGGATATTCCCCTGCACAACACTGACCCGGATCTTCGATCGAATTGTTCCGGAACGGATCTCCCGAAGCCTGTTCGCCCCATACAACAGGGTTCCCACCAGGCAGAGAATCACACAGGCCAGAGGGACGAGCTGTCGTCGAACCCCATTTCCGCTTCCGAATCCGGTCAGGGCCAGAAACAAACCGCAATTGACCAGGATAATGAGAAAACTCACACCGTATACACCGGTCAGATCCGAGATCTGGATGACCGGAAGGTTCAGATACTGGCTGTAACCGAGAAGTTCCCAGGGAAAACCGGTCAGGAGATGGGCCCGGGCGTATTCCAAAGCCACCCACAAGAAAGGCGTACCCCAAAGAAAAAGCGTGGCAGACTGCAGGAACCGCCCTACCCCATAGGCAAAGACACCGACAAAAAGTGAAAGATACAGGGAGAAAATCAAAAGTACGCATAAACTCAGGCTTTTCGGGACTCCTCCGTAATTCTCCATGGTCAAAGTGATCCAATAGATGGTCAAAAGATTGTAAAAAAAACCTGTGACCATTCCGGAGAAAAAAACGGGGATCTTGTTCCTGTTTCGGTCCAACGAAAAGAAAAGTGGAAGAAACGCAATGTAGGCCAGTCCCGAAAGCCCGCTCTTCGGAAAAGAGAGAGCCAGAAGAACACCTGAAACGAGAGCCCAAAAAGCTTGAAGGGAGGCGACCCTTTCGTAAAAGCTGTAGATCATTTTCACTCTGGTCGGTTCCCTCTGGACAGAAATGCAGAGTGGACAGGAATTTCAAAACTGCAGTACCTTATCAGAAACGTTTTTCACTGTCAACGTGGGACAGTATGGACCGAAAAGTACTTTTCATTGCCGACTACCTTCGAGGTGGGCGGAACTTCAGCGAGCTACGCCGCATGTACGAGATCAGCCGAGAAACCGGCTACAAATGGATCTCCCGCTTCCAGGATCTGGGGCCGGATGGCCTGCACGAGCAGAGCCGCCTCGTCTGCGTTATGCTCCCTGCGACATACCGCAGGGGCTGCCCTGAGCATGCCGAAGGGGGGTATGCCTCACTCGCAAACCTTGACGAGACAGCCCGGCATCCCTCTCGGTGCGGCGCTCCGTTTACAAAAAGGACCACTGAACATGCTTCGCAGGGTCGCCCCTGAACGGTCTCTCTCTTTGGATTTCCGAGCATGGTGAGCTCAGTCGAACCACACGATCTCGCCCTTTTCCCCTCTCCTTCTACGATATTAGGCTGGGTGACAGGGGGTGATGCTCCCCTTTGGAGGAGTCGGGTTTGCAGATCCTGTCGATCCGGTTCATCCTGTCAAAAAGGTTTGGTTTTTGATGGGCGAATTGCTTTTCGTCTTGGACCTGGTAACCCTGGAAAATTAGGGGAAGTCCTGTAAAAATCTTCTTGCAATCTATTTGCCATTCTGTTATATG
>CAYZZU010000021.1:0-48467 GCA_964483105.1 uncultured Nitrospirota bacterium | reverse complement strand
TGCGGGCGGGACGAAAAGAATCGCCCGATTATTCGTGGAGAAGATTCCTTTTTTTTTGTTGAGCGCCGTCTCATCCGTTATGACACTCATCGCCCAGGCGCAGGAAGGAGCGGTCTCCTCGTTGGGCCAGGTCGGACTCTCCTTCCGTATCCTGAACTCCCTGAAGTCTCTGGTTTTTTATCTTTACAAACTGGTTTGGCCTTTTCGCCTTTCCCCCCTGTATGAGTTTCCTCCTCACTCTCTCCGCCTGCATATCGAGTATCTTGTCAGCGCACTTCTGGTCACGGCCGTTACGATATTCTGCCTCCGGATGTGGCGAAAAGGGCGGCCGTTCTGGATTACGGGATGGGGATACTACCTTGTGACGTTGTTCCCGGTGTTGGGATTGATCCAGGTGGGGCGCCAGACCGCCGCGGACCGGTATATGTATCTTCCGAGTATCGCCCCTTTTCTGCTGGTCGGTCTGGGGGTCTCCTGGTTGTGGGAGAAGACGCATCGTGAGCAGCGGTTTGCGCGTTTCGGAACATGGGTCCCGGTAGGGGTGGGGGTGGTTCTGATCCTTCTGTCCGCTCTGACGGTTCGGCAGATCCGTGTCTGGAAAGACGGCGAATCCTTGTGGAGCCATGCCGTTCAGAGCTATCCGGAAACGGCCTGGCTCGCCTATTACAACCTTTCCTTTGTTTACGCCGATCAGGGGGATTTCAACAGGGCGCTGGTTTACTATAAAAAGGGCCTGGCGATTAATCCGACATTCACCGTGGCCATGAACAGTATGGGAAAGGATTACGCGGAGCACAACCTCCCGAATCAGGCGGTCACGGAGTTTCAGAGGGCGATCGCGGCCAAGCCGGATGAGGAAACGGCCTACGCGAATCTCGGGCATGTCTATATACAACTGGGGAAGATCGACGAGGCGGTTTTCTTGTTGAAAAAGGCCGTTGCAATCAAGAAGGACTATGCCACGGCTTACCGTCTCCTGGGAGCGGCGTACACCCTGCAGAACCGGACGGCAGACGCCGTCCGGGCGTTCCGGAAGGCGGTCCGTTACAATCCGAAGGATAAAAACGCCTACTTCAACCTGGGACTGGTCTATACCCGTGAGGGAAGGTTGAAGGAAGGACGGGCCGCCTATGAGCGCTTTCTCAGGCTGGATCCATCCAACGCCGTGGTTCATTATCGCCTGAGCCGGGTCTGTTATCTTCAGAAGGATATAGTTGCCGCCCTTCAACATGCCACGCGCGCGGCCGCTCTCGGATTTCCGGTGGGAAAGGGCTATCTGGATCTCCTTCAGCGGACACGATGAACCTCGTCGTTACGCCCTCCTATGGTTGGGCGGAACGGTCCGGAGCAGGGGGATTCTTTCCCGGCTCAAAGACCACGATCTCAGCCTGATTCCTGAGAGACTCCAACCACTGTTTTTCCCGATCCTTCGTGAACTTTCCGGTTAAATCCCGGATCAGTTTTTCCTTGATTTCTTCGAAGGGACTGAGCCGTTCCGGGAGGATCTCCACGAGCTGGAAGATCGAATATCCCTTGAAGGTTTCGAAAGGTCCGGCCGCCTCTCCGGGTTTCAACTGAAGAATCTCTTTTTCAATGGTCGGTTCCAGGCGGCCTTTATGCAGGAGTCCCATGTCGCCTCCCCGGTCCTTGTTTGGATCCTCCGAGTATTTCCGGATGGCCGCGTCGAAACTCAGGTCGTGATTCCTGATCTTTCTCACGATCGCTTCGGCCTTTTTCCGAATGGCTTCCTTCTCGAAGTTGTTCGCGAGGGGAGCCACCTTGAGAAGAATATTCTTCAGGTGGAGGCGGGTCGGCTGAATGAACTTCTTTTTGTTATTTTCATAGTAGGTTCTGGCCGTTTTCTCATCCACATGGACCTTGTCGGTGACCTCCTTCTGATAGATGTGTTCGAGCAGTTTTCGTCTGTGGATTTCGTTTTTGACGTCCCGCATCGTGAAACCGGTTTTCTTCAGCCGTTCCTGGAAGGCTTTCCTGTTGGGATATCGGGCGATTACCTTTTCAAGCTCCTCATCAATTTCCCGTTGCGCGATCCGGAGTTTTTGTCTGCGTGCCTCCTGAAGCTTCAGTTGTTCTTCGATCAACTGTTTCAGCGCTTTCCCCCGGAGGGCGTCTAACTTTTCCTGCGAAATGCCCTGGTGGAAATAGGACTGCGGCAGAAGTGTCCGGATTTTCCCCATAAGCTGACGTGCCGTGATGGTGACTCCGTTGACTCGGGCCACCGGTTTCCGCGCGGGTTTCTCCGCCGCGTGGAGCGGCCCGGCGACCATGGAAAAAAAGAGAAGCAGTGTGATCCATTTCTTCATGGGGTATTTCTCCTTTAATAGGTCTTGGGATTGTGGTTTTGTCCATGACAACTGAGAAAACACCTTCCCGTAAAGGTACCGAGAGACTCGTATTTCAGGAGCCCGGCTGAGTTCGGGCTGACGATGGACGTGTCGAAATTGATCAGGTGGGCGTTGTTGACGGCGGTGCCCTGTGAGTTGTTGATTCCGTGCGGGTCGTGGCAGGCCGAGCAGGGGGCGTTGACACTCATCATACCTCCACCGCCCACGTGCAGGCTGTGGGGGAAACCGCTGGCGTCGGAGAGGAGGGTGCTCCGGTTATGACACTTGTAACAGAGGGCGTAGGTGTCCGGGCTCTCGATGGTGTTGTCCGCGGTTTCGTATCTCCGTTCCAGCAGGTAGGGCCAGATGGAACCGTGAGGTCCCGAGGGTCCGGTCCCGCCCGTCCCCGGTCCGCTGTCGTTGTTATGGCAATCGGTGCAGTAGATGACGCTGGCCGTGGTATATTGCGGCAGCAGGCTGGGAACGTTCGGATTGGCGCCGGGACCCTCCACGGGATGGTAGGAGGGGTTGGAGAGGTCAAACTGGAGACGTTTGTTGATTTCGATGATCTGGCGCGGGATCGGCGCGGTGCCCTGGGCGCTGTCTCCGTGACATTTAAAGCAGATTTCGTACAGATAGGAGGCCTGGGCCACGGGCGTTCCCAGGCTGTTGACGCCGGAGACGCCGGCGAGCCGGCCGCTGACATTGGGGGCTGTGGCGGTCGTATTGTTCACCTGGTGCGGGTTGTGGCAATCCACGCATTCCACATGACGCGTCATCGTCAGGAAGTCTTCCTTCGGGTCGTGAACGCCCGCGGTGAGGGTGACGGGATGAACCGAGGCCTTGGTGAATTCCGTTTCGATATTTGTGGATGCCACGTTGCCGTTGTGACAGGGATAGCAGTTGTCTTCTTCCGTAAATGAATTCAGGATCCGTTCATGTCCGCCGGCGCTGTGGGGCCGGTGGCAGTTCTCACAGGCGTTGGCCTGCACCGTGGTCCAGGAAGTGTGGGGCCAGGGATCCGGCGAGGTCCCGTTCCAGGTGGCGGAGGAGAGGCTGTGACTGCAGGTGGTCCATCCCGTGGGCTGGTGGCAGGTCAGGCAGAGCGCGGAGGCGGTATTATCCAGCGTGAGAAATTTTCCGTTGGAATTGTCATGAGGATCGTGGCAGGCCGTGCACTGGAGCTCATTATTCGCGTCGAGAAGGACCGTGTTCATCAGGAGGGAGGGGTCCTTGTATTCGGGATTGGCGATCGAGAGGGGAGTGTCATAGACGAAAGAGACCGGATGATCGTCGGAAAGATCGGTCCCGATCGCGGCGGGTCCGCTGTTCAAAAAGCGCTGGTTCATCTGAATCTCCACGGTGCTGTTGGCCACCGCCCCCAGCGCAATGGTTCCGTCATGACAGGAAAGACAGAGTCGCGAGGCGCCGGTGGGTTGCCCCGGAAGGGTCGGTGCGGTTGAGCTGGTATAGGGGACGTACGTCGCCGTGGAATCGTTTCGATTCCAGAGAACGCCGACCGACTGGGCCCTGTGTGGAGTGTGGCAGAAGATGCAGACCCGGGTCTCCGCGGTGGCCTTGATGGTTCCCGTTCCGGAGATTGAGAGATTGTGCTTGGAGTTGATGATACTCATGGCGCCGTGACAGACCGGCGGGGAGAAAAAAAAGATGAGAACCAGCGGCAGGATGTAGCCGGCTGTCGGGACTGTCCGATTTTTTCTATTGAAAGGGTTTCTCTTTTCTTTCTTCATAACGGCTCCTCCCTTCTACCGCGTATTTCCGCTTTGCCCTTCTTCTCCGGAGTGGTTGTTTTGAGTTTGCCGGATATGTTCTTCCTGTTTATGCAGGTACTGGAACACCTGGATTCTTTTGTTGTATGAATCGGCGACAAAGATCCTGTCGCGTGCGTCGATGAAAAGGCCGGACGGCATATAGAATTGACCCGGCTCCATACCGGAGGACCCGACGGCGAGCAGAGCTCGTCCCTTACGGTTCAGGATCTGAATATTGTCGAATGTCGCGTCGGCGACATAGATATGTCCGTCACTGTCGACCCCGATCCCTCTCGGCTTGGAGAAGGCGCCCGGCCCGTCTCCGGCGATCCCGAAGGTATAAAGAAAATGCCCGTCCGGATCAAAGGCCTGCACGCGGAAATTCATGGAATCGGTGATGTACACATTCCCCCTTCCGTCCAGACAGATGTTGGTCGGGTAATTGAATTCCGCGGGGCCGCCGCCCCGTTTCCCGAAATCAAAGAGATGCGTGCCGTCGGTCCGGTAAACCCTGACCCTGTGCTTTCCTGTATCCACCACGTACACACGGGACAGGGAACGGTTGATCGTCAGGCCGGTGGGGCGTTGGAATTCACCGAGTGTGCCGGTGAAACGGCCTTTCCGGTTCAAAAGGTATACCTTCCCGGCTTCGGAATCGGAAACGTAGATCCGACCCTCACCGTCGGTAGCCACACCGATGGGGGTGAGCAATACCAGAGGATCCTTCCGGGAAGGGAGGGATCGATAGCTCCGGTCCGGAAGGTGATAAATATGAATCCGGTGAGCCCCCGGGTCCGCGATCAGGAGGTTTTCTTCCGGGTCCAATGTAATTCCGTAGGGGCGTATGATCGTGGGTGTGCTTCTCCCGGAAGCGATTTCCTTGATCCTGCTCCACCACCCCCCGGCCCTCCTGATATCGCGGGGAAATGAGATTTCCTGGAGAAACGTGATTCTCGCCCGCTGGGGGGGGGGAGGCCAGACCAGCGGTTTGATCACCTTCCGGGGAGGAAAGGTTTCCGGTTTGGAGACACATCCCGCAAGGAAGAGAAACGCGAGGAGCAATGAAAACCATCCCATTCGCGCCCGGAATAACGAGAGAGACCACTCAGCTCGATTCATGATTTATCCTTTCCTCCTCTTTCCAAAAAATCGTTGGGCCTTGAGAAAAAGTCTCCGGTGTTTTTCCTTTCCCGTGATTTCGAAACGTTGATGGATGTTCTCATAGCTGAGAATCATGACAAGGCTCCGGTACCGCCAGTGAAGATTCGTGGCAAACTCGACGTCGATCTCTTTGTCTCCCACCAGATCGAGATTCTGATAAAGCGCCCGGGTATCCCATTTGATTTGATAGGGAAGCCTCATGAGCAACCGAATGGAGTAGGACCGGTCAATGGTTTGATCCGCTTCCTCGAAGGTATTCGATCCGGTATAGCTTGCGTTCAGGTAAAGACGGGGCCTGTAAAAGGAATAACGGTTCAGCCGGAAATCCACTGTTTCCGACAGGGTGGTCCGGAGATAGGGACTGAACTTTGAACGGTGGACCTGCCTTTCCACCAGGGTGACGGAATTTTTCCAGCGGACCTGTGACCCGAAGCGCCTGTCGATCGTGTCCTCCAGGCGGTTCAGGTCGATTCCTCCCTTCAGGAGCTGATCCGTGCGTCCCCCGGAATAGTAGAGAGACCAGAATTTCTTGATATCCAGCCGGACACCGTAGGTTTTTGAGAAGGTGCGGAACTTGATCGGCGGAGAGGTCTGAAAGACGTAATCCACAAAAACCTCCTGTCCCTCCAGGAAATCCCCTTCGACCGGCAGAAGCCGGATTTCGGTCCGGACCCCGATCGTGTCCACGCGGTAATGAATCCCTTCTTCAATCGGGATCCCGGTGTCGGGATCGGTGATCAGGAGGCCGTTTTGATCCTTCAGCACGATGCTGTCCGTGTCGATCAGGTCCTGGACCAGGAGGATCGTTGCTCCAGGTGTGTTTTCGAAGGTGTGTTTCTCCTCGGAAATCTGGACACGGTCTTCCTCGAACTGCTGGTCTTCATCGGTTACGCTGGTCGTATAGTTCAGGCTCAATGCGCCGATCGGGATCCGTTTATGGTAATTCAGAGAGAGATTCACCAGCTTGGTGTCGATATCCGATTGGTTGATTCCTTCATGTTCACTCTGCAGTTCCACTGCGGTAAAGAGACTTTCAAAGAGTTGATGCGAAAGGCCCGCCCGATACTGAGTGTTCGTCGAGGTCTGCCCCACCTGTGAGAGCGCACCCTGGGATGATTTGAGCCTCAGGCTCTGGAAGTTGAACTGGTAGAAAGTATTCAAATGCTCGGTATGACGAAGATGTAGATCCTCGGACCACAGGATGTTCTTGACGGCGAAGGTCCCCTTCTGGTTTCTCCATTGGTAGCGGCTGTCGAATCGCTGATGACGTTGTGGACCGAAACGGAGGTCATTCGAAAAATTGAATTCGTCGGTTTCCTGATCGAGATTCCCGACCGATTGGGAGAGATCTTCATTCTTGTAGTGAAATTCACTGGACCCCAGGGCTCCCCGGTTGGTGATGTCCACGTGAAAGAGGTCGGAACGGTCACGCGTCTTGTTCAACCCCTGTCCGATGGATTTTGTCGTTGTGAATCCCACCACGGTCGGGAGAATCCGGTTCTTATAGGTGACAAACGCTGTGTTCTGATCGGTGGTAACCCGTTGGCTTTCCACGAAGGAACTGTTGGTCTCCTGGGTCGCCCGGGAAGTATTCAGATTCAGTGAGACCGGGCGTGCCTTCAACATTCTCAAGGCGAGATTGTAGTCAAGATAATTTTCTTTCAGATCACTCTGGATACTCGCGTTGGAGCTGTTGGACTCCTGATTGAAATTCAGGTTGGTATCGGCCCTGAATTCCAGCAAGTAGGGGTGATATACATATCCATCCACGCCCAGGGACAGTTCCTCGAACCACGAATTGTCTTTATCCTCGAAGGGCCTGTCGGAATTGGGGTTTTCACGGAAATCAAACTCCCTCTCCAGACCGAATGTCACGGATCCTCCCATGCCGGTGAAACGGAGCGGAACGATCGGGGTGTATAACTGGGCGTACAGCATGGATGTCTTCAGGAGAAGACAAAGACAGCAGAAAAAGACGGTTTTCAGTTTAACGCAGTTCCGGAAGCGCACGTAAAGAAAGACTCCTTTTCTGTACTGTGTCAGGTTCCATAGGAACCGGAGATGTTCCGAGTGCTTCTTTCCAAAGGGGTTACTCCTTCGTTCTCAGCATATATCGGTACGGACTGGCATGCGGGTCGTGGCAGACGGTGCAATCCATCGGACCGATATCGGAATGGGCCTTTGTTTTCAGGAGACGTTGCGCGTTGTGACACTTGAAACAGAGCTTCTGGATCGGCCAGCGCTTCAGCATGAGGGGGTTATCGGTTTCGTGGGGATGGTGGCATTCCAGGCAGGCGCCGTACTGGACCGGGGCGTGCACCCATTTGAAGTTGTTTCCCAATTCCTCCTGCGACATCTCGAAGTGGCACATGGCACAGAGTTTCAGTTTTTCTTCAACGAACATGAACCCCATGGGGGCTCCGCCTTTTCCGCGGACCTCATGACAGGAATCACACATCTTCATGGCGTAGGGTGGATGGGCGAAGGAGATTCTCCTTGCCGTCTTCCGCGGTATCCCCGGTTTTTTCGCCGGTTTTTTCCCCGCGGTTTTGAGAACATTCGGCGTTTTCGCCCGCTTCTGATTCTTCCGTGCCGAATCCTGTCCGTGATTTGAAGTCTCAAGCGGAGGGACCCCATCAAAGAAAAAAGTGAGGACCTTGTGCCGGACGACCGGATCACACCCTAAAACACAGAGTAGAACAATCGGAAGGATCTTCGCGATCCATCTGGGGTTTCCGCCCTGGCCTTTTCGCAATTTGTTTCCCTATTGATCAGGTTTTTTTTCGGTGGAGGGTTTTGTTGTCTTTTCTCCCTGGGTGCCTTTTTTCTCCGCCTTTTGGTTTGCGTGATATGCGTTGGGATCTCCTTCCCCCTTGGCCAGCGGACTTCCTTCACGGGCATCACCGAAGGCATAAATATTCATGTAGGAGGGTCCGTACTGACTGATCACAAGGACCAGATACCTGGCGTTGAAATCCGGATGAATGCGTGGCGCAAAGTAGGAGAGAAGCGCCGGATCGTAAGTGATCGTGATTCCGGCCGGAAGCCAGAGTGCCCCGGGTACGTCCGGGCCGCCGAACCCGCCGAAAAAGAGGGCGGGTTTTCCCTCGGGATCAAAGATCTGTACATTCTCGAAGGCCGAGTCGACGGCGTAGAGAAATCCCTTGTGATCCACCGCGATTCCCTTGGGGCGGGCGAAGTCTCCGATCCGGTCCCCCAGTTTCCCGAAGGTCATAAGATAGTTTCCCTCCGGATCGAATTTTTCCACGCGGCTGTTGATGACGTCCGTCACGTAAATGTTTCCTTTCGGGTCCACGGTGACGTTGGTGGGGCGGTAAAACTGTCCCTCATCCTGCCCCGGTTCACCGATCGTGTCGAGAAATTCGCCGGTATGCTTGTCCATGACATCGACTTCATTGTTCTGGACATCCGCGACATAGAGCCTGTCCTGAAAGACGGCTACTCCGGTCGGTTTGAAATCTTTTTTCCCTCCGAAGGAGCGAATGAATTTGTCCCTGGAGTCATACACCATGATTTCCCGCCTCTTATAGTCGGCCACGTATTTGGTCCCGTCCTGATCGATCGCGATATTCAGGGGCCGGATCAGCTTCCCATTGCCGAACGTCTTGAAGTTCGTGAAGGAATGTTTCGCCGGATCGATCACGAAAACCGTGTGAAGCTGGGCGTCGCAGACGTAGATTTTCCCGTCATGGACCGCGAGGCCGTAGGGTTTCGCGAAACGTCGGGGGAGAAGGTTCCCGGTGACCATGGTTTGAAAGGCCGAACGTTGTTCGATATCGGATGAAGAAGAGATCCTTTCCAGGAATTGTATCTTGGGAGGATCGGGTGGTTCCGGGAAAAAACGGGTGCCCAGTTCGTGCCGGGTCGGAGCGCATCCGGTACCCAGCAGAATCGCGCCCCATGTGATCAGAATTCCGAACAAGATTCCGCCTTTTCGGCCCGAAGGAACCAAGGACTGGCCTTTCATGTTTTTTCTCCTGAAGAAAGAGCACGCCTTGTGCTCTGGGTAAGGTCGAACAGAGCTCACAATCTTCCTCCCTTTTATAAGTTGGGATAGCAAGTTCCGATTTTAATAGAGATGCAATTTCAGAATATTCCGTTTTAAGAATATCATTTTCCCGGAATCAAGTCAAGATGGGGAAAGAATCTAAAAAACCCTGTGCCGTGACCGGCACAGGGTTTTTGGCGTTACCATATCTGGACAAAGACCTCAACATTATTTGATATGGCAGGTCAGGCAGAGACCGCTCGTGCTGTTGTCCACGCGGAGCAGATGGGCGCCCAGAACCTCTTGATTGTGAACGTCATGACAGGAGCTGCACTGAACCATTCCGTTGTCCAGGACGTCTTTGATGAAGTAGGTCTGTCCGGAGGCCAGCGAACCCATGACGCTGGTGTTCGGGTCATGGAGCAGAGAGTCGTTCAGGTTATCATACATGATGGAAATCGGATGCGTCCGGGAGAGATCTCCAGGTGTGGCAGGCATCATGGCGCCACTCACATCGCTGATCATGGTGGTGTTGTCAACACCGGCATGGGTGGTGTCGGTCCCGAAGGCGTTGCTGTCGAACTGACCCAGGGCGACTGTACCGTCATGGCAACCCAGGCAGAGTTTGGAGATACCGGTCGGCTGTCCGATGGTCCCCTGGAGGAAATTCAAAGTGCCGGCGGCGCCGTAAAGGGTAAAGGTGGTGGTGTTGTCCACCGCGTGGTTCCACAGAAGTCCGGAAACTCCGCTACCCGCGAGAGGATCAGAGCTTTCGTTATCGTGAGGCACGTGACAGACACGGCAGATCTCGCCCCGGAAGTTCCAGGAAGCGGTCGAGAAATCGTGAGGAGAACCGACGATCGTAGCAAATGAGAAAGAAGCTGACATTCCAATGACCATGGCCACAGCGGCGATGATAGTGATGAATCTTTTCATTATCTTGTTCCTTTCTTTGAAAAAATAATAATGTTACATGACTGTTTCAGCGATTCTATCCGCTCATCTTCTCTTCTCTAATGGGGGTTGCATCACCTCCTTCAATGTGTTGAACAAAATTCAGGGTTTTAGATCTTCTTCCTTAATCCGGAAGGTTCCGATTCACTCTGTGCAATCTCATCCTGCAAGCGTTGTGCCAGTTTGGGACGGTGGTTTTTTTTAGAAATAAATCCTTAATATTCAATAAGTTATGCATGGTTATTTTTTTGTCGTATCGAAAAATGACAAAAATGTTGAGTGGTATTTCACAGCAGATGCGTGTTTTCACGCATAAAACGAGTTGCCCGCAGAATTGGGGGTGCTATTTGGAAACAAGTGAAACAGAATGGCTGACAGTAGAAAAAAAAGTGCCTGCCCCCTTGTTCATGTGGGTTGTGCTGGAAATTATTTGCATAAAACCAGGCACAGAGCCACAACCCGGGAGGCAGGCATGAAGTGAAGGTACCCTACTGAAATCAGTGCGCTACTCTAACCTCGGTCTCTTGTTTACCAGCGGCCATTTCTTCTCAGGCCGCGTGTCTGTTTCTTCGATGCAGGACCCAGAGGCCGGTGATTCCACTTCCCAGCAGGAGAAGGCTTGCGGGTTCGGGGACTGCTTCCGTCTGAAAGGTCAGGTTGTCCCAGACCACCCCCCAGTTCACCTGGGTCAGGACCACGGAATGAATCCCCTGCGCCTGGAGTGTCAGGGTCCGGTAGTCCTCCATGGTCGTGACGAGCGGGAAAACCGGATCCGGGTTGTCAAAGGCGCCGGTATCCAGAAGTCCCAGTGAGGTACCGTGTTCGTCAAAGGCTTCGATCGACCAGTCATCCGTATCTCCTCCCATGTCTCCGCCGGTAATGGAGACGTCCTCCACGGGCTGATCAAAGGTCAGGAGCAGTTGTTTCCCCGTCTCCCATGTGGAAGGTCCGATTGAATTCAAGGGTGAAACATAACCGGTGTCGAGGCCCCCGTTCCCATAGATGCGAACAACGCCGTGTGGATTGGTGACGGATACATGGTCCGGGCTGCTGATGGTCACACCACCCAGGTCGATTCCGGCGATATTCTGATGATCCGAAAAGGAATCGAAACCGATCGTCATGATGGATGCACGGGCGGATGGCCCGGAGAGTGTGAAAAGGAGCAGTGCGGACAGTACGATGCAGGATTTTTTCATGACGGCTCTCCTTACATTGTGATGAGGTGTTTATGAAATATGTGAAGATTCTTCAATTGAAGAAATAATGCATTCTTTATGCCAGGTAGGTTTTTCTGAGAGGGTGAGATGAAAGTGGTTGAAAATCAAAAGGGAAATAGTTCCCGGTTCCGTCCGGTCCTGCGCGGGCCGCTGTCGATTCGGATCATTTTTTTGTCGGGTGTCGAAATCCCGATAGTTTTTATCGCTGGGGCAAATCTCTCCGGATCGATCCGGTCAGACCATGATGAATGCCTGACGCGGACCTTCAGGAGAAAAGCTTCCTGCGGTTTTTTCAGGAAACCTCCGATGAAGCCTTTGTCCCAAGTGCCAATAATCCGATACATTTTTCTTGACTGAATGGGGTTATATGATAAAATTTTAATAAATACATACAATTAAAGCCTCTACTTCTTCCGTTCATTGTTTTGGAGAAACTCTCATGTCAAACAGAACGATCCTGGTTTTCCTGGTTCTCTGTTTCTGTATTGTATCCGGATGTGCCCATGGGGTGTTTCAGGGGGGGGGCGGTCTGTCCTGGTCACAGGAGAGCGGGCCGATCGATGCCGGTCATTATCGCTGTGTGACCGTGACGGATCTGGACGGCGACGGGTTTCCCGATCTGATCGCGGGTTCCTTCTATCCTGGAGGGGTATCGATCTGGATGGGTGACGGTCAGGGGAATTGGCGGAGTGCCCCGGTGCCTCCCGTCGGGGGGGATGTCCGGTCCATCGCGGCCGGTGATGTGAACGGCGACGGGAAACCGGACCTGGTTGTGGTGGGACAGCGGGACCTCAAAGGAGTCGTGGTGCTCCTGCAGACGGAGCATGGAGACTGGCGTCCGGGTAGCGCTCCCACTGAGCTGGGTACTTATGAAAGCGTCACGTGCGCGGATGTCAACAGGGATGGGAATCTCGATATTGTGGCGGCGAACAGTTCCGGGGATCAGGATGGAGGGATCCAGGTCTGGCTCGGTGACGGAACCGGCCGATGGACCCGGCAGGTGGGTCCGGATTCGGCTCATATCTACAGGGATGTGGCGGTGACGGATCTGAACGGAGATGGGAACCCCGATCTTGTCGCCACCGGCTGGGGATATCCGGGGGGGATTCACATCTTCCTCGGTAATGGGAAAGGGGCCTGGTCGACCTTTCCATCCCCGGCCCGGAAAGGGAATTTCTGGGGGGTCGCCGTCTCGGATCTGAATGGAGACGGCCGACCCGATATCGCCGCCACGACATACCAGCGAGGGATCAAAATCTGGTATGGAGATGGAAAGGGGGGGTGGACACATCCCCTCTTCCCGGTGAACCGGGGGTTTTTCTGGGACATCCTGGCGGTGGACTTCAATCATGACGGCAGGATGGACCTGGCGGCCAGTTCGGCTGACTCCGGGGGAGTTCGTCTCTTCCTCGGAACCGGGGGGGGGCGGTGGCTTTCCCTGAGAAAAGGACTGCCTGAAGCCGGGGTTTTCTACGGACTGGCGGAAGGGGACCTCGATCGGGACAAGGCCCCGGATCTGATCGCGGCGAGCGACAGTGAAGGCGTGCACGTGTGGATGGGACGAAAAGGGAGACTTCGGTCCGTTCCGGCCGCGAAGAAAAAGCAACCTCCGATTTCCCAAAAGACGGAAGAGAAAAAACCCTACCTGGCCGTGACCCGTTACGGTATCCCTTTTCAACCGAACAGTGAAGATTTTTCCAATTCAGCGGGCAAGGTCCTTTCGGAACTGGTGTCCAGACTGGGAAATGGATCCTACCGGGCGATCCGGGTCGAGGGCCACGCGGATTCTTCGGAGCATGCGAAGGCCTTCGGGTCCCTCATGGCCCTTTCCGAGGCGCGGGCGGAAAAGGTGCGCGAACTTCTGGCAAGAAAACTCGGGATTGCTTCCGGGAAGATCACGGCTGCCGGGTTCGCGGACAACAGGCCGGTGGAGAGAACCCTGTCGGAAATGGGGGTGGGGAACGCGCGCGTGGATGTTCTGGTGACCCATATCCGGGGGGTGGACGATCATCTGGCGCCGAACGATGAGCAGCAGAAGCGACAGGAGGCGTTTCGGAAAAGCCAGGCCCTATCCGGGTACCGGATCGGACCGGGAGATGTCCTGAAAATCGTTTTCTGGAAGCAGTTCAGCGCCGACGAGTATGAGGTTCTTGTTCGGACGGATGGAACTCTTTCTTTCTCGATGCTCGATGATCTGAAGGTGAGCGGTCTGACAATGACCGAGCTGGATCATCTTCTGACCCGGAAATTGAGCCGTTATTTCAAGAATCCCAGGGTGGACATCCTGGTCAAGGAGTATCACAGCCAGGAGGTCCTGGTGATGGGGGCGATCAATTCTCTGGTTCGTCAGCCCACGGGACCCGGTGTGTATACGCTGAAAAAACCGACCCGGATCGTGGAGCTGATCACGATCGCCGGGGGACCGAAACCCACGGCCAATCTGAAAAAGGTGGCGGTGACACGCAAGAATGGCACCACTCTCTACGTGAATCTCTACAAGGCGATCTTCCAATCCGATCTGTCCCAGGATATTCCGGTCTATCCCGGCGATTCGATCTTTGTCCCCGAAACCTCCGAGGGGGTCAGCAAGGTTTTTGTATTCGGCGAGGTCAAAAGTCCGGGGGTTTATGATCTGAAAGAGGGGATGAGCGTTCTGGAGGCCGTGGGGAAGGCGGGCAGCTTTACCGGGGATGCCGTGATCCAGAGCACGAAACTGATTCGAGGGGACCTGTCGAAGCCGGAGGTCATTCCGGTGAATTTGAAGCGGTTGTTTCAGAAGGGGGATCTTTCCTGTAATCTGACTCTGCGCAACAATGATATCGTCTATGTGCCCAGGATGCGGGTAGCCAGTCTTTCCCACTTCCTGAACAACGTCAAACCGGCCCTCGATTTCATTCTGTTCCCCTATCAGTTCGAGGCCCTCAGGACCACGATCGACCTGAACAAGGAGAATGTCCGTCCCTTGACCACCAAGTAGGGCCCGTCCGGGGGTCCCGGACTTTGTCCCTTCAAATGGAAGGATGCCATGAAAGCCATCGACACATCGCAGTATGAACTGGACCTCAGGGATTACGGGATCATCCTGCTCAAGAGGAAGCGGTTGATCGTGATGATCACCTTTCTGGTCGCGTTTCTGAGTTTTCTCTTCGCTGCCACCAAACCGGCTGTCTACGAGGCCACATCCAGTGTCAAGATCGAACAGAGCAAGACCGTGGCGGGCCTTTTTCTGGAGACCTTCAGTTGGAACTCCTGGGACAACATCGCCAGTGAGTCCGAGGTGATCCGGAGCACTCCCGTGGTGTCACGGATGTGTCAGTCTCTCGGGATGATCCCGAAGGACCTCTCCTTGAAGGAGATCCAGGCGTCGGAGAAGTATCTCGGGATCGTCCGGTCGATTCAGGGGAGGATCCGGACCGAACAGGAGGGAGACACGAATATCATCAACATCATTGTCTCCTCGAACGATGCCGGGGGGGCACGGAAGATCGCCAACCGTCTTGCGGAGGTCTACAAGGCCTATCACATCCACACGCGCACGAACGAGGCCCGGCGAACCCGCGAGTTTATCGAGAACCAGTTGCGTGACACCCGGGAGAAGCTGGAAAACTCGGAACAGGCGCTGCGGGATTTCAAAGAGAAGAACCACCTGATCACCCTCGATGCGGAAGTGAACCTCACGTTAAACAAGCTCCAGGAGGTGCAGACCGAATACGAGCGGGTGAAACGGCAGGAGCGGGAGACGACCCTGATGATCCGGCAGATGGAGAGCTCCTCGATCGACTCCCTGAAAAAGACCCTCTCCCGCCATCCTTATATCGAGACCAAGAACTCTGTCCTTGCGGAGTTGAATCGCAAGTTGATCGATCTGATCCTGAACCGGAACGATCTCCTGATTGACTATACCACGGAGCATCCCCAGGTCAAGGCCCTGGATGAAAAGATCATGAACATCAAGGAGGAGATCCTCAAGGAGCTGCGCAGCCAGAACGAGGTCTATAAACGGCGGGAGACGATCCTGTCCGGGACGATCCGGGAGATCCAGGAACGGGATAAAAACCTTCCGGAATACGAGGTCCATCTGGGTCAGCTCCAGCGGAATGTCAAGGTGAACGAGGACCTTTTTTCTCTCCTGAGAACCAAGTTGCAGGAGGCGCGGATCCGGGAGCGGGAACACGCGGATGAAGTCTCCATCATCCGTTCCGCCGATCCGGGGGTCCGGATCAATGACAAGCTCTGGTCCACGACCGTGGTGGGATGCATCATCGGTCTGATGTTGGGACTGATTCTGGCCCTGATCCGGGAAACCTTCGACACATCGATCGGGACCATTGAAGACGTGGAGCGGTTTCTCCAGATTCCGGTACTGGGGGTGATCCCTCATATCAACATCAACGAGATCAAGGAGGCCCTCATCAAGGGCGGAGACCGGCGGGAGGGAAACGTGGAGGACTACGTCGGGAGTCACGCTCATCTCATCACACAGTTGAAACCCAAATCTTCCGTGGCGGAAAGTTATCGAACCCTGCGGACCAATATCCAGTTCGCGAGCCTGAAGAAGGAAAGCCAGATTATTCTGTTTACGAGTTCCTCCCTGAAAGAAGGGAAGAGTACGACGGTGGCCAACATGGCCATTACCAAGGCACAGGAGGGGAACCGTGTCCTGCTGGTCAATTGTGATCTGCGGAAACCGTCCATTTTCAAGATCTTCGGATTGGAAAAGGGACCGGGTCTGACCGATATCATCCTCGGGAAGGCGCACTGGAAGGATGTTGTGAACGATATCACCGACCTGATGCTGGGAAAAATCCGAATGGATGACATCATGCGGACGCCCGGATTGGAAAATCTGCATGTCATCACCTGCGGCGGTATTCCCCCCAATCCGGCCGAGCTGTTGAGTTCCCGGGGAATGACCGATTTTCTGGAGGAGGTCCGGGAAGAGTATGATCTTGTGATCATGGATTGTCCTCCCATCCTTCCCGTAACCGACGCGGCGATTCTGGCGCCCAAGGTGGACGGAGTGGTCCTGGTCTATCAGGCGGGGCGGATTCCCCGGAACGCCCTGAAACGGGCCAAGACACATCTGGAGAATGCCCGGGCCAATATCCTGGGGATTGTGCTCAACGATATCACGGCCGAAA
The DNA here is from genome assembly GCA_964483105.1 of uncultured Nitrospirota bacterium. Lineage (GTDB taxonomy): Bacteria > CG2-30-53-67 > CG2-30-53-67 > CG2-30-53-67 > CG2-30-53-67 > CAYZZU01. The sequence goes on along the minus strand of CAYZZU010000021.1, from coordinate 31,865 downwards.
TCAGCGGATATTACCCCCTGTCTCAGTATCAGACCAAGTATTACGGTGAAGAGACCGGCCAGATGGCGAAGAAAAGAAAGGAATGGGCGGCTTCTCTGGAAAGATCTTTTCTCAGGGCGAAACTCAAACTCTCTCAGCTTCATGTCTCCCTGTTTCAGATCCTTCTCCTGAGTGTTACGGTTTTTTTGATCCTGGCCGGGATTTTCTGGAAGAAATCGTGAGAAGGTCATGATGACATCCGACCGGATGAGGATTTCCCTCTTCTACACGATGTTGATGGTCCTGGTCCTGGTGACCGCCCGTGTGTTGACCAGCCTGGATACGGGGACGGCGCTGAAACTGGCCGCCGGGTTCGCGGTTGTGGTGGTCTCGATTCTCAGGCTGGAGGCGGCGCTTTATCTCCTGATCTTTTCCATGCTCCTCTCTCCGGAGGTTCAGGTCGGCGGCGCCGGAGGACGGAGCGTCGTGGTCCGTCTGGATGACATTCTTCTGGTTGTCATCGGTCTCTCCTGGTTTGCCCGCACCGCCCTTTTCAAGGAAATGGGGCTGATCCGGAAGACTCCGATCAACGGCGCGATCGCCCTGTATGCCGTGCTGTGTGCTTTTTCCACGATGTTAGGGGTGCTCTTCGGACGGGTTCAACCCCTCTCCGGCTTCTTTTTTGTCCTGAAGTATCTTGAATATTTTGTGGCCTACTTTATGGTGGTCAACCATTTCAGGAGTGAACGTCAACTGCGGAGATTCGTCTGGGCGATTCTGATCACCGGTGTTCTGATCTCCATCTACGGTATGATGCAGATTCCGTCCGGGGTCCGTGTCTCGGCTCCCTTTGAGGGAGAGAACGGGGAGCCGAACACCCTGGGCGGGTATCTGGTTCTTCTGATTTCCATTGCCGGCGGTTTTTTCCTGACCGTTCGGACTCAGAAGGAGAAGGCCTTCTATCTCGGTCTGGGGGGGCTTTTCGCCGTTCCATTGATCTTTACTCTCTCGCGAAGCTCCTGGATCGCGGTCCTTCCCATGATCGGGACCTTCCTTTTCTTCAGTCAGCGGAAGGCCGTCCTGATCTATTTCATGGCGTTGGCCATTGCGCTGACCCCCCTTCTGGCGCCCCGGAGCGCCAAGGAACGTTTCCTGTATACCTTCCAGAAAAACAAAACGCAGTCGATCCGGGTGGCCGGCGTGAACCTGGATCCTTCCTCCTCGCATCGCGTGGTCAGTTGGGGGCGGTGCCTGAAAGACTTCGTGCGTCATCCGTTGTTCGGATATGGAATCACCGGATACGGCTTTATCGACGGACAGTATTTCCGGACCCTCGTGGAGCTCGGCCTGCTCGGTCTGGCGGCCCTCCTTTTTCTGTTTTACCGGATTTTTCAGGAGGTCCTGAAAGTCTATAAAAAGAGCCGTTCACCGTATCACAGGGGTCTTGCGCTGGGACTTCTGGGCGGATGTTCCGCCATGTTCGTCCACGCGATCGGCGCCAACACCTTTATTATCGTCCGCATCATGGAGCCCTTCTGGTTCCTGGTCGGTCTGGTGCTGTTGCTTCCCTCCCTGGAACAGGATTCCTCGGAGGATGAAGCGGATCCGGCGCCGGGCCGGGCGTAGGGAGCGATATCCGGTGTTCAGCCGGAGCCGGTGAGTGGGGACGAAAGGGGACGGACAGGTGCGCTGTGGAAACAGATCATGGGAGAAGAACCTTGTCGAGGCCTCTTTCGCAGATTCTGATCAGGAACACCTTGTACAACACACTGGGGAAGTCATGGGGGATCGTGCTCAATCTGATCCTGGTTCCCTTCCTGCTTTCCTATCTCGGCGCGGAGCGTTTCGGCCTGTGGGCTCTGGTGAGTGTGGTGACCGGATATTTCGGACTCCTGGACCTTGGATTCGGGGCCTCCTTCGTCAAGTTTATCTCGGAATACCGGGCCCGGTCGGATCCGGAACGAATCAACCAGGTGATCCGAACCGGGATTCTTTATTATGCCGTGACTTCTCTCGTTGTCTTCCTTCTTGCTTTTCCTTTGGTGCCCAGGCTGGAGCGTGTCTTCAGGATCGCGCCGGATCTTGCCGCGGAGGCACGCTTTGTCTTGATCGCCGGCCTGGTCGTCCTGCTGGTGCAGAATACCCTTTCCATCTTTCCGGCCGTGATCAACGGCCTCCAGAGGATGGACGTGACCAACCGGTGGAATATCCTGATTGCGTCGGTTCGCGCGCTGGGAATGGCGGCCTGCATCCTTCTCGATTACGGTCTGAGAGGCCTCATGATCAACCAGGTCATCGTCGCTGTTCTCCACGGAGGTGGGATGATGCGGCTGAGCTACCGGGAACTCCCCGGGATGCGGTTGAGACCGTGGAGACTGGAGAGGGGCCTCTTTACGAGAATGTTCCGTTTCGGTCTGAAGGTCCAGATCAGCCGGATGGCGCAGATGATCTCTTTTCAGATGGACCGGGTGCTGGTGGGGGTCTTCTTCAGTGTGGCGGCCGTGGCCTTTTATGACCTGGCCATCCGGATCAGTTCCGCTATGAGGACACTTCCCCTTCTGGTGACCTCGGCCATTGTACCCGCCGCCTCGGAACTGAAGACGAAGCGGAATCTGGGCGCCCTGAAGAGACTGCATCTTCAGGGATCCCGTTATCTGATCTTTCTGAGCGTCCCGCTGGTTTTTTTTATTGTGCTCCATTCCAGGCAGATCATTCTTGCCTGGGTGGGCCCGGGATTCGAACGATCCGTATTCGTGCTCCGGGTCCTTGCCGTCGGCTATTTTCTGAACCTGGTCAGCGGCACGGCGAGTACCATCGCCCTGGGAATGGGGAGACCGGATCTGGAGATGCGCTACGGTATCGTCATGGCCCTGATGAATCTCTGCCTGAGTATCGTCCTGATTCGTACGGTGGGGGTTTATGGGGCGGCGCTGGGGAGCGCTGTCTCTCTCGGTCTTTGTTCCTTCTATTTCATGGTCCTCTTCCATCGTCTGATCGGACAGCCGTTCAGGAGTTTTCTGCGGCTTTTTCTGTGGCCCCTCTCGGTTTCGGTGCCGGCAGGATTTCTCACGGACATTCTTTTCCGGATTTCCCCCGTCGCCGGGTTGGCCGGGACCCGCGTGGGGCTTCTCCTCCTTCTGGGAGGAAAGTTCGTTTTCTTCGGTCTGATCTATCTGGGGGTCATGGGGCGGGTTTCTTATTTTGAGAAAGAAGAGATTTCCCTGCTTGCGGGAAGGATCTTCCGGACCTTCCGGGGGTTGAGCTGGACGCATGAAAAACGACACAATCAAATATGAAACGTACGTGGATTCGGAGTATACTTCCATCCACCGGATCGCGATGAAGATCCCCCCACGCAGCGTGGTTCTCGATGTGGGATGTGCGACGGGATACCTGGGAAAACTCCTTCGTCCGAAAGAGTGTATCTTGTACGGCATTGAGGGGAATCCGGACGCGGCCCGACAGGCAAGAGAGTGTTACCGGGAGGTCTATGTCCTCGACCTGGAGAATACGCAGACGTTGAACGGAGACTCCCTCCGGTTTGATGTCATTGTCTTCGGCGATGTCCTGGAACATCTGAGAGATCCGGGCCGTCTCCTGGAAAGAACGCGCTCCTTTCTGAATCCGGAGGGGAGGATCATCGTCTCTCTCCCGAACGTGGCCAATTGGTCGATGCGGTTCCATCTCCTTCGGGGTAAGTTTGACTATGTCCGGTACGGGGTTCTCGATGAGACGCATCTCCGCTTTTTCAATCTGGATACTGGCCGCCGGATGATTGAGGAAGCGGGATTTGAAATCGTGGAGACCGACTTTACGCCGGGTGTGGACAAACTGGTTCCCTACCGCATGCTGGTGCAGCGGTTTTTCAAGAACTATGGCTGGTACCGTCGTCTGGAGTACAGGCTGACAAAATGCCGGCCGGGCCTCTTTGCCCATCAGATGATTTTTACGGCGAGAAAGGCGGCGGGATGAAGCGGAGTGCGGAGCATGCCGGGGCCATGACGGATACCATGATGCGGCTGGACCGGCCGGTTACCGTCATCCTGGTCAATTTCAACGGAAGAGAACATCTGGAAGACTGTCTCAATTCCCTGAGGGAACAGCGTGATCAGCGGTTCCGTGTGATTCTCTTCGACAACGCTTCTTCCGACGGGTCGGTTGATTTCCTTCGCATCCGCTATCCGGAGGTTCGCGTGATCGCCGGGGAGGAGAATGTCGGGTTCTGTGAGGCGAACAATTTCTGTCTCCGGGAATTCCTCCGGTCCGGGAGTCGTTACGCCTTTCTCCTGAATGTCGATACCCTGGTTGATCCGGACTGTCTGTATCAACTGATCCGAACCGCGGACAGAGAGCGTGAGTTCGGGATCTTCTCCCCCAAGGTCCTGCAATATCCGGAGACGGAGAGGATCTATTACGCGGGGGCAAGGACCGACCTTTTGCGGGGGATCGCGGTTCACCAGGGGCTGAATGAGATCGATCGAACCTTCCCGCACCGGGCCGGCAGGACCGGACCCGTCTGTGGGTGCAGCATCCTGATCCGGAAGAGGACACTGGAGAGGATCGGTCTTTTCGATCCGGCTTTTTTCGCCTATTTCGAGGACACGGATCTCTCCCTGCGGGCGATCCGGGCGGGCGAAGGGTGTTACTATGAACCGGAGGCCCGCGTTTACCACAAGGGGGGTGGCGACTACACTCCGCGTGCCCTCTACTATTATCTTCGGAACCGGTTTCTGTTGATTCGTCGGCATGCCCGCTGGTATCACAAGCTCTACTTCTATCCCTTCATCCTCAAGAATCAGCTCCGGGCAATCCGATATTACCGGAAGCGGGGTGAACCGCTGAAGGCGGAAGCATGCCGGCAGGCCCTTTGGGATGGATTGCGCAACCGGAGTGGAAAGCGGAAAGAGGGAGGATCGTGAAGGAACCGTTCAACATTTCCGTCGCGATTCCCGTTTACAACGGGGCCGACACGATCGAGACCTGTCTGACCGGCCTGCTTCAACAGGTGATGGCGCCCTTTGAGGTCATTGTTGTGGACAACGGATCGTCGGACGGGACGCCGGAAAAGGTGAGACGGTTTACCGAAGCCCATCCGGAGCTGCGGCTTGTTCTGGCGCTGGAACAGCGTCCGGGACCCTCCGCCGCCCGGAACCGGGCCGTCCGGATCTGCCGGGGGGAGGTCATTGCTTTTACCGACGCGGACTGTGTTCCCGACGCCGAGTGGATCCTCGATCTGTCGAAGGCCTTCCGGGAAGAAGAGGTCGGAGTTGTCGCGGGAACGATTCGGGGGTACAGACCGGCCAACCTGATCCAGGAGTTTCTCTCCCTCTACACCCTGCGGGGGTTCTCCCGATCCCGGATCTTCCATCGATTCACCCTGACGGAAGGGGGATTTCCTACGGCGAACCTGGCCGTACGTCGGGAGGTCTTTGATGCCGTCGGAGGTTTTGATGAGGAGATGCGGTTTGGTGAGGATCATGACTTCTGCGCCCGGGTGATGGAAGCCGGTTATCCAATCCGGTATATTGAAGGGGGGGTGGTGCGTCATATCCACCGTGGTTCGCTTTCCTCCCTCGTCAGACAGAGCTACAGTTACGGCCGGGGACATGCGGGACTCTTACGGAAATATCATCGGGGTGTTTTTCTCGTGGAAATTGTCGGTCGGTCCTTTCGCAGGGAGCCCTGTGCGGGTCGGGTCTGGGTCCAGGCGGTCTCGGCGGACAAGAAGATGCTCTTTCTGGTGTTTCTTTCGGTTTTTCTACGGTGGGGTTTCTGCCTCCCCATCCTGTATGGGCTTTATCTGAGCGGTTCCGTTCTGCGAAAGGCGAAAGGGACCGAGGTCTCCCCGGGGATCTTCAAGTCCATCGCCATGGCGGTCCTTCTCCTTATCAAGTCCTTTGCCATGACCCTGGGACGATGGCGGGGGTCGTTCGATTACCACGTACTCTGTCTCTGACAGGATATCTTGTCCGGTGGGGTGGGAATCAAGAGTAGGGTCTCTTATGAAAATCCTGATGATCGATACCAGTCCTACGGGAGGAATCGCGCACTATACCTACAACCTCTGTGAAGCCCTCGGCCGGGCAGGGTGCGAGGTGCGCCTCCTCACGCACAGGGACTATGAGTTGTCCGATTTCCCCCGGACCTTTTCTCTCGTGACCGGATTTTATCAGGAAAGGCCGTATCTGAAATCGCTCTCCCTGATCTTTCGGGAGTGGCTTACCTTTCGTCCCGACGCGGTTCATTTCCAGACACTGGTTTCCACGAGGAAGGACTGGATTCTCTTCATGCTGTTGAGGTCCATCGGGGCGCGGATCGTCCTGACCGCCCATAATCTCCTTCCCCATGAGGTCCGGCTTTTTGAAGAAACGACCTATCGATGGATGTACCGACTCTCCTCGAAGATCATCGTGCATGCCGAACAGAACCGGAAAGAGTTTTTCAACCGGTTTTCTCTTCCCCGGGAGAAGGTCCGGGTCATTCCCCACGGTTCCTACGCGTTCTTCCGTTCCGGAAACTCTCCTGGACGGGAAAGCTCGAGAAGAAAACTCGGGATCCCCGTGGATGACGGCGTGATCCTCTTCTTCGGGGCGATCCGTCCCTACAAGGGACTCAAGCGACTGATCCGCTCCTTCTCGGAACTGGTCCGCGAGGGACGGCAGGTCTGTCTCATCATCGCGGGGAAAGTCCTCGTCGGGAGCGAGGAGGAGTACCGCCGTGCGATCCGGGAGGCGGGGATTGAGAGCCGGGTGTTTTTCCGTCCCGAATATGTCCCCTTCGAAGAGGTGGCCGATTACTTCACGGCGGCGGACATGACGGCTCTCCCCTATGATCATATCTACGACAGCGGGGTGCTGCATATCGCCTTCGCCTTCGGGGTTCCCGTTGTCGCGACGGCGGTCGGCGCTTTTCTCGATTATGTCGAAGATGGAAAAACCGGCCTCCTTGTCCCTCCGGGAGAGGAGAAGGGGCTTGCCCGGGCGTTGAAAAGGCTTCTTGACGATCGTCCGCTTTGCCGGCGTCTGGGAAAGAACGCCAGGGCGCTGGACGCGGAATATTTCAACTGGGACCGGATCGCCGTTGCGACCCGGCAGCTTTACGGGGAGTTGAAAGGCCCCCCGGGAAGGGGGGAGTCCGTTGTCCGGGACCTCAACCGTACTCGGAGGTAAGAAGAATCTCCGCCCGACGCCGGAGTGGAAGGGCGCGACTTCCGCCCCCGGGGTTCCCCGAACGGTCCTCTTCGTGGAGAGCACCTCGGAGAGGGTCGGAGGGGGACAGCAGAGCTTCCTGCTGCATCTTCGGTATCTTGACCGGAAGCGTTTCCGTCCCCTCGTGGTCTTTCCCGGCCGGGGGCCGATGGTGGAAGAGACGGTCGGACGGGATTTCGCGACTTCGATCATCCCCATGGAAACGATCAGGACACTGCGGTTTGACAGGTTTTTCCGGACCGTCCGGGAACTCCGCCGGTTGATGCGGAAAGAACGGGTCGGCATTGTCCATGCCAACTCCTCCCGGGCCGCCCTGTTCGGGGGGGTGGCGGCCCTCGGTCTGGGAATTCCCCTGGTCTGGCATGTCCGGATCGCCCTGCGGGACCGGTTGCTGGATCCCCCGCTTCTTGCCCTGGCCTCCAGGGTGATTGCGATCTCCGACGCGGTGGCGAAGAGATTTCCGCCGGCCTCAAGACGGAGAAAGGTGGTGGTGATCCCGAATGGAATTGATGCCGAAAAATTTTCTGCCGCGGGAGGCGAGGCGTTTCGCCGGGAGCACGGCCTGGAGAACAAATTTCTTATCGGCATTGTGGGGCAGATTGTTCCGGTCAAGGGCCACATCTACCTCCTGCGCGCCCTGGAACCGGTTGCGAGGCGGCATCCCGAGTCGCATTGCCTGATCGTCGGTCACGACAGCCCTTACCGGAAAGAGCTTCAGTCCGGGATTGCACGGATGGGCCTGTCGAAAAAGGTCACCTTTGTCGGTTACCGTGAGGATGTGGCCCGCGTGATCTCTTCCCTGGATCTTCTGGCCCTGCCCTCCCTGACCGAAGCCTTCGGCCGGGTGCTGATCGAGGCGATGGCGTGCCGTGTCCCGGTCGCGGCCTTTTCCGTGGACGCCGTGCCCGATGTGGTACAGGATGGTGTGACGGGGATCCTGGTCCGGAAAGGGGATGTGGCCGGTCTGAGCCGGGCGATCCTGACGCTGATCGAGGATCCGGAGAGAGGCAGGGAGATGGGGCGGCGCGGCCGGGAGCGGGTCGAGCGTTTCTTCAATATCGAGAAGATTACCCGGAAGATTGAAACCGTTTACGAGGAGGTATTGCGATAGAGGTGTTACAGAGGGTCCTGCGGGATCCCCTGCATGCCCTGCAATGGGGTCTGCGCAGGGGATACAATGCTTATCAGCTCGCCCTGTTGCGGAGTACCGCGACGGTCGGGAAAAAGGTCCGGCTCAAGGTGCATGCCGAGTGGACCAACCGGAGCAGGGATCAACTGGTCATCGGCGACCGGGTGATCCTGGGGGACGTGCTCTTTCATATCCATGACCGGGGGAGGGTCGAGATCGGGGCCTATACGGCGATCTCCGGGATCCGGATCGAAGCGGCGACCGAGGTCGTCATCGGGAGGTACTGCCAGATCTCCTACCATGTCGATATCCACGATAACAACGGCCATCCCCTGGATCCGGAAAAGAGGCGGAATCAAATGGTCCGGGTCCATGAAAACGGCATGGATCTCAACTCAGTCTATGAATCGGAAACCGAACCGGTCGTGATCGGTGACAACGTCTGGATCGGGCATGACGCCACGATCCTGAAGGGAGTCACGATCGGCGACAATGCGGTCATTGCCACGGGGAGCGTGGTCACCCGTGATGTGCCCCCCGGAACCGTGGCGGCGGGGAACCCCGCGAAAATCGTCAAGGAGATCCGGTAGGCATGTTTGCCAATGCGTCTTTCCGGCGAGAGCTCAAGCGAATCTATCTTCAGTTACGGGGCCGTGCGCTTGAAGGTGTTTTCGGACATCGGGCGCGGGGACAAAAACCGCCGTTTCTACTGCCCCCCCGGGAGATTCTTGTCCTTTCCCAGAGGAGACTGGGGGACGCGGTTCTTTCCCTGCCCCTCTTCGCCGCCCTGAGGGAGGCCTTCCCGGCGAGCCGGGTGACCGTGCTGGCCAATCCCTACCTCCGGGGGCTCTACGAAATCTGTCCGGATATCGACCGGATCCTCGAGTCAGCGCAAGGACCCGCCTCGGTTCCGGTGATCCGGTCGGTATCCGCAATCCGGAAACAGGACTATGACCTTCTGATCGATCTGAATACAGACGGATCCCTTGTGTTCGCCCTGATCGCCCTGTTTTCCGGCGCGTGGCACACGATCGGTTACGGGCAGGATGGAAGAGGAGTCTTCTTCGACACGGCCCTCCCGCTCCCACCACCCGGACTCCACTTGACCGATGTTCTCCTGAACACCCTTTCCCCACTCGGGATCCGTTCGCGTACCCGGGTTTTTCATCTCTCGCTGAAAGGCGAGGATTGCAGGGCGAACCGGGCGCGGCCCGGACCGCCGGGGCCCGTCGTCGGCATCCACCCCGGCGGGATGCATCCGACCCAGCGCTGGCCCCTGGAACATTTCGCGGAGCTGGCCGACCGGCTGATCGAGTCGGGTACGGCGCGCGTTCTGATCTGCGGCGGGAGGGGGGATTTTCGTCTGATCCGGGAGATTCAGCGACGGATGCGGGAAGAACCGGAACCGGTTCCCGAATTTTCAACTCTGAAGTGCTTTGCCGCCTTTCTGTCGCAGCTCGATCTTCTGGTCTGCAACAACTCCGGTCCGCTCCATCTGGCCTGCGCCGTCGGGACCAGGACCGTCTCCTTCATGGGACCGACCCGTGCCGGTCGGTGGTGGCCGGTGGGAGAGGGGCACCGGGTCCTGCGCCGGGACGATCTTCCCTGTATCGGGTGTAACTCCGGAATCTGCCGGACGGGGACCTTCGATTGTATGTCCGGCATCCGTCCGGAGGAGGTCTTCCGGACCGTGGCCGAAATGATTCAGTCCGTCACCCCGGATGAATCCGTCGAGGTTCCGGGTGTATGAGGGGGAGGCTTCAGGAGACCACCTGCTGTGCGGGTGGAGAATCATTTCCCCCTTCTGTCCCTTCTCAGCGCGTCGCGGGTAAACCTCATCCGGTCCGGCATCCGGTCGATACAGGAGAAGGCAAAGAGACGTTGTCGGATGTAGCTTTCCCGGTTTAACGACCGGAACAGAGGATAGCGTCTCAGGTAACCGTCCAGGATCTTCTTCCGGATTGGACCGACCCGGATAATTCGATCCTTCTCGACCGGTAGGGGGGCCTGATAAAAATCCTCCAGGAGGATCACGGTGTAGAGAAGAAAGGTGGCGATCGACTGGGATCGCGCCCGTTCCACGACCCTCTCCCAGTGAATCGCTTTCCGGACGGTCCATTCGTGAAGGTCACAGATCCAGATCAGACGTTTGAAGAGATAATGTTTGAAAAAGTGGAGGGCGAGGTACAGAAAGGTATCATCATCGTCCATCTCCAGGTAGGGGCCCTGGTTGCTTCGGACCGCCCGATTCCAGATCGGCGTCACGTTGATCCGGTAGCGATTCTTTTCTCCGAGATCCCAGTGGAGCTCCAGGAGAACCGGAGAGCCGGACTCCTTCCGGTATGGGGCGTCATAGTAGTAACCGTGATCCGGGCGGGGTGGCTTTCCCCCGACGGTTCGGTATCCCGCGTTCCGCAGGATCTCATGCGCGCCCTTCAGGTCTTCCCGCTTCACCAGGAGGTCGATATCGAACATGGGCCGGATCGCCGGATTCGGATAGAGTTCACGGATCAACTGCGTTCCCTTGAGGGCTATGGAGGGGATTCCGTGTTCCGAAAAGAGAGCGGTGATCCGGTCGAACTCATGGAGAAGGCGCAGGTTGTTCGCCAGGCTCAGGTGATATTCTCTTTTGAAGACCTCTCTCAGGGGAGTTCCCTGAATCCCGTCCGGGATCTGTTCCTTCAGATGAAAATAGATGAGGGGAACGGCATAGAGAGGGTGGGCGGTCCGGAAGATATAACCCCAGTCGAGGTCCCGGCGGACCAGTTTGAAGACCGCCCCATGGTCGAGACCGGAGACCCGACAGAGTAGGGTCATCAGGCGTTGTTCAAGCGGGTGATCCGGCTCCTTGATGGTCGGGGTGAAAAGGTTCACAAGACGCTCCTGCGAACAAAATGATTCCTGTTTGTTGATTACGGTTGATTATATCGGTCCTCGTTCTCAAAACAAAGAAAAATCGAAGATCCTTTTGGTGCCAGGCAAAAGATCCTTCCAGGCAAAAGATCCTTTTGGTGCCAGGCAAAATGAGCATTGGGGCGCTCGTCCTTCCGGGAGGAAACGTGAATTATCATGGAATGTCAGAAAATTGGATAATAAAATATTGTCTATATGGGTTCACTGTATTAAAATAAAATAGAACATCTTATCAGATCTTGTAACATTCCTGGAGCAGCCCGCAGGAAAGCTGAGACCGGGAGGTCGTTTTCCTCATCGGGATGGATTGCGAAGCCGTTCAGAAAAAGAGGTCTTTGTGTGCGGAATAGCGGGAATTGCGGGTCAACCGGATCGCGCTTCTGTGTCTCTGATGTGTGAGGTTCTTCAACATCGGGGCCCGGATGACGAGGGGATCTATTCGGATATCCAGGTCTGCCTCGGAATGCGCCGACTTGCCGTGATTGATCTTCCGGGGGGGCATCAGCCGATTCAGAATGAAGATGGGCGGTTGCGCATTGTCTTTAACGGAGAGATCTACAACTACCTGGAACTCCGGTCTGATCTGCTTGGCAAGGGCCATGAATTTACGACCTTTTCCGATACCGAGGTGATCGTGCATCTTTACGAGGAGTACGGCGAGGCCTGCCTGAATCGCCTGGAGGGAATGTTCGCCTTCGCAATCTGGGACCGGAAGGAAGAAACGCTCTTTCTGGCCCGGGACCCGATCGGTGTCAAACCGTTGTTCTATGTGTGGAAAGGTGAACGCCTGTTGTTCGCTTCTGAGATCCAGGCTCTCCTGGCGGTCGATGATTCGCTGAATGAACTCGATCCGGAGGCGCTTCACTCCTTTCTTTCCTATCTCTATGTTTCGGCTCCGAAGACCATGTTCCGATCGATCCGGAGGCTTCCACCGGGCCATTTCCTGAAATACAGGAACCGGACGGTCCGGGTCCGGCGCTACTGGGGGTTGGACTCCTCTTCCCACTGGGAGCCGTCGGGCGTAAAGATTCAGGGGGACGATTATGTGCGGCACGGGCTTTCTCTTCTGCGTGACGCGGTCCGCAAAAGGATGATCAGCGATGTTCCGCTGGGAGCCTTTCTGAGTGGAGGGATGGATTCGGCGAGCATTGTGGCCCTGATGTCCGAATACAGCGCCCGCCCGGTAAAGACCTTTACCGTGGGGTATGGGGATGAGGATGCCTCCTACAATGAACTCTCCTCCGCCCGCGTTGTGGCGGAGCGTTTCGGCACGGATCATCATGAATTCATTCTCCAGCCGGATGTGGTCGAGGTTCTTCCCGAGATTGTCAGGATGATGGGGGAACCGATGGCCGATTCTTCGGCGATTCCCACTTACCTGATCTCCCGGGAGACGAAGAAGCATGTCACGGTGGCCCTGAGCGGGATCGGGGGGGACGAGGTCTTTCTGGGGTATCCCCGATACCTCGGTGCCCGTCTATCCGGGATCTATGAATCCGTGCCGTTCTGGATGCGCAGGTGGATCTTTTCCCCCGTTGGGGAATCCCTTCCGGAGAGTACCCGAAGCCGGAATCTCGGAGGGTGGATCAAACGGTTTGTTCACGGGGGACGGCTCGATCCGGTCGACCGGTACCTGAGCTGGATCTCTTTTTACACCCCGGAAATGAAGGGGTCACTCTACTCCGGGGAATTCCGGGATCTTCTCCGGGAGTCCGGCTCCTCCGATATTCATCGCGAATATCTTTCCGGGATGCGCCGCCTGGAGTACGTGAGGAGGGTCTCCTGTCTGGATTTGATGACCTATCTTCCGGATGACCTCCTCTTCATGGCGGACAGTATGAGTATGGCTCATTCACTGGAACTGAGGGTACCCTTTTGTGATCGCAGGCTCGTGGAATTTCTGGTTGGAATCCCGACCCGGATCCGGATGCGGCGGTTCCGGTTGAAGCGGATGCTCAGGGAGATGATGAAATGGGTCCTCCCGCCGGAGATCCTGGACAAGAAAAAACAAGGGTTCATGGTTCCGATCGGGGGGTGGTTCAGAAGAGATCTGAACGGCTATCTTCGGGATATGCTGCTCTCCGGGCGGGCGGCCTCACGGGGGTTTTTCAAACCTCCCGTGGTGGAACGGATGGTGAAGGATCATCTCTCCGGGGCCGGAGTCTATACCCATCATCTCTGGGCGCTCCTGACCTTCGAGGTGTGGTGCAGGACCTTCCTGGACGGTGAGGGGTTACCCTGGGGACGGGCTGTCTTAAGCGGAGTGGGATAAGACGATGAAAAAGAAGAGGATCGAAAATCCCGAACGGATCCTGGTTGTGAAGGCCGCCGGGATCGGGGATCTGATTCTGGCCGTGCCGTCCCTGCGGGCACTCCGTTCCCGTTTCCCGGGGGCCAGGATCGATCTCCTGACGGCCCCGAAGTGTTCCGATCTCCTGAGACGCTGTCCCTACCTGGACGAGATTCACGTCCTGCCGACACAGGGAATGCAAAACCGGGTCGTCCCTTCGGAGATCGGGCATCTGTTCTCCAGCCTGCGCCGGCTGCGGGGCAGGCGGTACGACCTGATGATCAACCTGTACCATCTTTTTTCCAGACGGGGCGCATTGAGGATGAGGTTTCTGATTCAGTCGGTCGATCCCTCGGTGACCCTCGGAAGAAACACCGACGGCCGTGGCGGATTCTATGATTTTTCAATTCCGGACTCCTGGGTGGACCCGGTTTTTGCCGACCGGCATGAAGTGGAGATCAATCTGGACGTCGTCCGGTTCCTGGGTGCCGAGGATCCGGGGGAGGGACTGGAGTTCTGGACGACGGAAGAGGATTTTATCCGGATGAGGACGATCCTGACGCGGGAAGGCGTGCGGGAGGGTGGTACCCCGTGGATTGTTCTGAACCCGGGGGGGGATGCCCTCTATAAACGCTGGCCCGAGGAACATTTTGCGCAGCTTGCGGACTCCCTGATCCGTGAGGAAGGGGCTGAGGTCCTGGTCACCGGTGGGGAAGGGGATCGTCCCGTGGTGGAGAAGATCCTGTCCGGGATGCGGGAAAGGCCGGTGAACCTGGCCGGGAAACTGGATCTGAACGAGTTGGCGGCCCTGCTTGCGACAGCCGATCTGATGGTGACCAATGACACGGGTCCGATGCATCTGGCCGCGGCCGTGGGAACGCGGGTCCTGGCCCTTTTCGGTCCGGGAAAGCCGGGACGTTACGCCCCCTACGGTCCGAAAGGTTTTCACAGCTGGATTCGGCATCCCGTGGTTTGCAGCCCCTGCACCGATTTTTCCTGCAGGGACCGGGACTGCATGCGAAGCATCTCTCCCCGCGAGGTATTGGAACGGATCGAACAGTTGTTTCCCTTTCGCTTCGAGAAGTGCCGATGAGACGTACGCGCGTTCTTCATCTTCACACTCTTCCCCTGATCACCGGGTCGGGGATCAATACGTATCTGACCATGAAGGGAACCCCTCCCGACCGGTTCCGGGTTTCTCTGGGGTGTGCCCCGGGCGGGAGACTGAATGAGATTGTCCGGAAGGCGGGGATGAGGGTACACGAGATTCGGTCCCTGGTACAGCCTCTTCATCCCCCGAAAGATCTTTCCGCTCTTTTTTCGATTGCCCGCCTGCTTCGGCGGGAAAAGATCGATATTCTCCACACTCACAATTCCAAAACGGGTTTTTTAGGCAGGCTTGCCGGAAAAATTGCCGGCACGCCGGTCGTAATCCACACGGTCCACGGGTTTGCCTTCCACGATTCCGAAGCGAAGCTTTCCCGGGCGTTCTATAAGAGACTGGAACGGATCGCCGCGCCCTGGGCGGATCACACGATCTTTATCTCCCAGCCGTTGATCGACTGGGCGAGACGGGAGAGGATTCTCCAGGAGGGTCGCTATTCCAGGATTTACAGCGGGATCGACCTGGACGCCTTTCATCATTCGACGGAGGATGAAGGGAGACTTCGTTCGCGACTGGGGCTGGGAGAGGAGGACCGGGTGATCGGATTCGTGGCCAAGCTCTGGGAAGGGAAAGGGCATGAAACGGCGCTTTCCGCCATGGTCTCCGTTGTCCGGGAGGTGCCGCGGGCCCGGCTTCTGCTGGTAGGCGAGGGAAAACTGGAATCGAAGCTCCGTTCTCTCTGTGAACGTCTCGGCCTTCAGCGGAACGTGATCTTTGCGGGGTTTCAGAACCGGATCGCCGGGATTACGTCCCTCTGTGAACTGTGTATTCTTCCCTCGTTTTTCGAGGGGATGGGCCGGGTCCTTTTAGAGGCCGGCGCCTGCGGAAAACCGGTCGTCGCCTCCCGCGTGGGGGGGATACCGGATGTGGTCGTTGATGGTGAAACCGGTATTCTGGTGCCGCCGGGTGACGCGCGCGCCCTGGCTTTCGGGATCCTCCGCCTGCTTTCCGATCCGGATTCAGCCCGGAGCATGGGAAGACGCGCGAAGAGACGGATCAATGACGAGTTTGACGCGAAGACCATGGTAAGGCGGATCGTGTCCGTTTATGACGCCTGTCTGATCGGGAAAGGAATCGTCCGGAAGAATCAGGATGCGTCGGAGCGAATTCTCGATCCGGAGCTTTCGGACCGGAAGGCGGGGTAGCAATGAGCGCTTCTTCTTACGCGGCGATGTTCGGTTGTGCGCTTTTCCTGTCCTGGATTCTTGCCCCGGTTGCGGGGAGACTGGCCCTCCGGGTGGGGTGCGTGGACCGTCCGGGAGGAAGAAAAATTCACGCCCGGAATGTCCCTTATTTCGGGGGGGTTGCGCTCTTCCTGAGTTTTCTCCCGGTCTTCGGAGGAGTCTGCCTGACTTCGGGCAGCCTGCCGGTGGGGACCCGAGCCGTTCTGAAGGGAATCCTTGCCGGCGGAGGGGTGATCCTCGCAACCGGTCTTGTGGACGACCTTTTCTCCACGCCTCCGTGGGTCAAACTTTCGGGGCAGATCGCGGCCGCCATCCTTCTGGCTTCCTTCGGGCTTCGCATCGAATTTTTGACCAATCCCCTGGGAGGGGACATCCGATTCGGGGCCGTGGTCGGAGGCGCATTGACGGTTCTCTGGGTCGTCAGCATGGTGAACGCCATGAACCTGATCGACGGGCTCGACGGGCTGGCCACCGGAGTGGCGTTGATCGGCTCGGTGACTCTTTTCGCCGTGGCTGCAAACCGGTCCGACACGGTGGATATGGTGATCACGGCGATCCTGGCCGGAAGCTGCCTCGGTTTCCTTCGACACAACTTCTTTCCGGCGAAGATTTTTTTAGGGGACGCCGGTAGCATGTTCCTCGGGTTTGTTCTCGCCGTGACCGGCATTCAGGGGCTGCAGAAGGGGGCGACGGTCATGGCCCTGATGATCCCCCTCGCGGCTCTGGCGGTTCCGGTCCTGGACACCCTTCTGGCGATCATCCGACGCAGCAAGGTGAAACGGAATATCTTCGCCCCCGATCGGGAGCACCTCCATCACCGTCTGGTTCGGCTCGGGATCCCTGCAAAGAAGGTGGTTCTTCTTCTCTATTTTCTCTGTATCCATCTCGGGATTACCGCCTTTGTCCTGACATTGATTCCTTCGGAATACACGGTAATGATCCTCCTCCTGCTGGCCATGGGAATTGTCTTTCTGATCAAGACCCTGGGGTTTATCGAGGAGAAGATGGCGATTCGTCTCCGGGAGTCGGAAAAAGATTCTATGACCGACGAGGAGACCGGCCTCTACACCTTCGGCTACCTGAGCCGGAGAGTGATCGAGGAGATCAACCGGTGCGACCGCTATGGCAACCGGAGTTTCTCGCTGCTGGTCTTTGAAATGGGGGGACTCCGGGAGGCGATGGAAAAGGCCGGTCACAGGCCCGGGGGGAGCCGTCTTTTCAGGAGCGTGGCCGGTCTTTTCCGGGAGAACGTCCGTTCGAGTGACGTGGTTTCGTATCTGGGAGACGAGAGCTTCGTGGTCATGACTCCGGACGAAGGGGAGGGAAGTCGGTACCTGGTGGAGCGCCTGAAAACGATCTTCTCGAACCGAAAAAACGAGCTGGATTGCTCCCGGATCGAGATGGTGATCCGGAAAGTGGACTATCCGGGAAACAAGGGGATTGTCGAAGAGCTGCTTCAGGATGCCGTGGAGGTCTCATGAAACGTAGCGGCGTTCTTCTCCTCCCCCTGTTTTTCTCCTTCTTTCTGTTTTATTCCTCGGGGACTGCCGGAGCCGGCCCCTGGATTCCTTTGAGCGGTGCCGTTCATGTACACAGCCGGGAGTTCAGCAGCGGTGACCATTCGATCGGGGAACTGATCGACATGGCGAGGAAGAGAGACGTCGATGTGATCGTCCTGACCGACCACGACCGGATCTCCATGTCCTATGGTTTTCCTCCTTTCCGCAATCTTTTCTCCGTGACACGGTCCCGAAACTCGGTTTTGAAGAGGGGGGCCAAGCTCTATCTGGAGACGGTCAACCGGATCGACGCGGAGACACCCGATGTCCTCCTGATCCCCGCGCTGGAGTCATCCCCCTTCTATTACTGGTCTGGTTCGTTCTGGAAGGGGACTCTGACGGCGCACGACTGGCGGAAACATATCCATCTCGTCGGACTGACCGATCCGGACGTGATCGAGCATCTACCCCTCCCCGGCAACGGGTTTTCGACCCGCTGTTTTTCCCCTCTCCTGCCGCGGTTTCTTGTTTTCATCGGGGGCGTTCTTCTCAGCCTTACTCTGATCCTGCAGGGGGGCTTCCTCCGGAAGGCGGGACGGGTTTTCCTCGTGCTCGGCATCCTGGGGGCGATGGATTCCCATCCCTTCAAGAGTTCGCGTTTCGATCCCTTTCACGGCGACCGGGGGGCGGCCCCCTACCAGGAGATGATCGATTATGTCAACGCCCACGGAGGGATGACCTTCTGGGCCCATCCCGAGGCCCGGTACGGAGACCGGGAGGTCGTGCGGCCCCGGACGATCGCGGGAATTCACCTCCCCGGGATCCGGATGCGCACCGGCGTCCATCCCGAAGACCTTCTCCGCACCCGGCGGTATACCGGATTCGAGGCCCTTTACGGAGATACCATCCATGCAACGGATCCCGGGCACGAATGGGATCGCGAACTCCTGGAATACTGTAACGGCACGCGGGATCATCCGGCCTGGGGACTCTGCGGGATTGATTTTCATCGTGAGGGGCAGAACTCCTGGTCGGAACTCGACCGGGGACAGACCGTCTTTTGGGCACGGGAACGGAGCCGGGCGGCGGTCCTCGCTGCCATGCGTTCGGGGCGAATGTACGCCGTCTATCAGGGCGGCGGAGCCAAACTCAGGCTCGATACCTTCAACCTGGCCTCCGGGAACGGAGAGCCGGCGGTCTCCGGGGAGGAGGTCTCCGCCCGCGGAA
Source organism: uncultured Nitrospirota bacterium (assembly GCA_964483105.1). GTDB lineage: Bacteria > CG2-30-53-67 > CG2-30-53-67 > CG2-30-53-67 > CG2-30-53-67 > CAYZZU01. The sequence goes on along the minus strand of CAYZZU010000021.1, from coordinate 13,271 downwards.
AAACGCTCCATCTGCGCCTCTCTCTTGCCCTGTCGGACCGGAGCCGTGTCCCTCTCGAGGTGACCCTGATCGACTCCGGACGGGTCGTGGATCGCCTGGTCGGTTCGACCCCCTTCCTCCTGGACAGGGAAATGGAGCCGGGACGGTCTTTCGGGTATTTCCGCGTCGATGTCCGTGCCAAACGCTACCGGCTTCTCTCCAATCCCATCTTCTACAAGCGTACCTCCTGAAAGGGGTCATTGACCTTGTTCCAGCCGGCTATTGACTCAGAAGGAGAAAAAGCTTTCCCTTCGATTTCAATCGGCCCGCGAGAAACGCGGCACGTTCGCCGACCCCGACAAAGATGTCGGCCCGCCGGGGTCCTTCGATCGCCTTGCCGATATCCTGGCTGACCGCGAAACGACCCGATTCCTTCCACCCGATGACCTTCCCGCGCTCATCCAGTTCGGGGAAAGACGTACGGTAAAACAGGAGACTCCCCGCCGGCAGAAACCGCGGATCCGTGGCCAGGGAACGATAGGGGGTCAGGACCATGTCCAGCACTCCCTGACTGGGCCGGTTCGAGATCTTGAAAAAGATATACCGCTCGTTGCGGTTCAGGATCCGCGTCCGCTCCCCTGCGTGACGCCTGAGATAGGCCTGGATGCCGGGCAGCGTCGCTTCCTCCGGAGACAGTTTCCCCTCCTCGATCAGCACCCTCCCGATCGAGGTGTAGGGACGTCCGTTGCTTCCATCATACTGGACGCGGATCAGGCGGTTTCCCGGAAGACGGATCATCCCCGCCCCTTCGATCTGGAGGAAAAAGCGTTCCACGGGGTCATCGAGATAGAGGAGCTCCAGCCCGCGGCCGGCCAGAACCCCCTCCTCGTCGATCTCCTTTCGGGTATAAAAAAGGGGGGCCGGAACCGGGGAACTTCCCGGCGGCCGCTGGGCCTCCTTCAATTCCTCCGGACAACGGTAGAGTGGATACCGGAACCGTCCGGAAGGAACGAGACTCCCCTCCAGGACCGGCTCATAGTAACCCGTAAAAACCACCGGTCCGGGGATTTCATAGAGATGAAACCGCTCCTTCAGCACCGGATAAACGTCTCTCATTCCACGGGCCTGATCCAGAAGACTCCGGAAGGATGAGAGCGTCGAAACCAGGTCCCGAAGCCGTACGGGCCGGTTTCCCGCGAAACAGACGATTTCTTCTGAATGGAGACTGGACAGCGCCAGGAGGGAAGAATCAACGGCGCGTTTCAGGGGTTCGATATTCCCTTCATCCCGCAAAACCGGAAAGGATTCGCCTCCCGGCGGGAAGGACCCGGTACGGGGAGGGGGGAAACAGCCAGCCAGAATGACCAGAAGACCCGGAAGGACCCATCGGAGCATTCCTACCCTCCGGGGATCTCGAGCATCCGGTCCAGGGCGGTCTTCGCTCGCACCCGGATCTCCTCGGGAACGGTGATCACCGTCTCCATCTCCTCCAGGGAACGGGCCACAAGTGGAAGCGTAGTTCGCTTCATGTTCTGGCAGGTCATCATCGGAAGGTCCCACGGAGCCGGTTCATCGGAAACGATGTAGAACCGCTTATCCGGATTCTGGTTCCGCAGGTTGTACAGAAGTCCCCTCTCGGTCCCGATAATCAATTCCTTCGCGTCCGATTTCTTAGCGAAACGGAGCATGCCCGAGGTACTGGTCACATGGTCGGCCAGCTCCAGCACCTCCATGGGGCACTCCGGATGGGCCAGGAAAAGGGCGTCCGGATGCTCAGATTTCGCCTTCCGCGCCATCGAGGCGGTCAGAAGGTTATGGACCACGCAGAACCCCTTCCAGGGGATGATCTCGGTCTCGGTGAATTGCTGGGCATAGGCGGCGAGGTTTTTGTCCGGAACGGCGATGACCCGTTCGACCTTCAGAGAACGGATCACGTTCACCACATTGGCCGAGGTACAGCAGATGTCGCTTTCCGCCTTGACCGCGGCCGAGGTGTTGACATAGGCTACGACCGGGACCCCTGGATAACGTTCCTTGAGCGCACGGAGCTTCTCGGGGGTCACCATGTCGGCCATGGGGCATCCGGCGTAACTGGCCGGCAGGAGGACCGTCTTGTCCGGATTGAGAATAGCGGCACTTTCGGCCATGAAGTGGACCCCGCAGAAGACTACCACCTCCGCGTTGCTCTCCACGGCCAGACGGGAGAGTTCCAGGGAGTCGCCGGTATAATCCGCCACGGCCTGGACCTCATCCACCTGGTAGTTGTGGGCCAGAATCACCGCGTTCCGTTCCCGCTTCAGCACCTCAATCCGCTGGTTCAGTTCCCGGATTCCCTCTTGCGTGAGTGTATTCATGATCTTTCCCAAAACGGATGACTCAGTCAAAATTCCAAACGGATTCAATGAAGAGAATATGCAAACAGACGGAATCTGTCAAGGAATACCTTCCTAAAGTCTTTGCAACGGCACGCCGATAAGGTATAGAGAAAAATCATATTTTACGGACTTTTCCGCCGGAACGGCCCGGGGGTCGGAGAAGACACGCCCGGTGCGGGAGAAAGAAGCGATGAAGACAGACGAAAAGATCAACAACATCCTCGCCTCCGGCCACGGACGCCGGGAAGAGCAATCCTCCTGTAACAGATGTCTCGTTATGCCCGTGCTGGAAAAAGCCATGGACGCCATTGTGGTGACGGACCACCGCGGGGTGATCGTCGTCTGGAACCACATGGCGGAAAGACTCTTCGGCTACTCACCGGACGAGGCTCTGGGACATCAAGTCTTCCTCATCATACCACAACGGTTCCAGGAGGCGCACAGGGAAAGATTCGCGCAGTGTGTCGCCAGTGGAACCTTGACCGCCACGGGAAGGGAAATTGAAACGACGGGGCGCCGGAAGGATGGAAGCGAGTTCCCCCTGGAGATCTCCCTTTCCCTCTGGTCTTTCGGGGGGAACTCCTTCTTCACGGCGATTCTGCGCGACATTACCGAAAGGAAAAAGCTGGAGAAGGAACTCATTCGTTCACGACAAGGCATCACCGAAAAACACGAAAAGCTGACGGAGCTCTTCCGGAAGGTCGAGCGGGCCAAGAAGGAATGGGAAGGAACCATGGACTGCATCGGAGACCTGGTCCTCCTGACGGACCCGGCCGGAAGGATCAGGAGGTGCAACCGTTCCTTCCGGGAATTCACCAACCGGAGCTATCCGGAGATCCTCGGCCTGAACTGGAGGGAGTTCTTCCCGGAGAACCAGATCCGGGTCTGTGCCCTTCTGGGGAACGGGATGGAGTTTCTGCACGCCCCTTCCGGACGGTGGTTTATCCTCAAATCCTATCCATTCGATCCCAAGGATCCCGGAACCATCCAGGTGATCACCCTGCACGACTCCACCGAACTGAATCGCGTGCAGGAGGAACTTCATGCCAAGAACCGTGAACTGTCCGCCGCCTATCAGGAACTGAAGAACACACAGGCACGGATCCTCCAGCAGGAAAAGATGGCCTCCATCGGTCAACTGGCGGCGGGAGTGGCACACGAGATCAACAACCCGATCGGGTTCGTGAAGAGCAACCTGGAGACCCTGGGAAAATACGCCGAAAAGCTCACGGCCTATATCCAGGCCCTGGAGACGCATCTCTCCCCCGAGGCCGGAGAGACTCTCCGGGAAAAACGGCGGGAACTGAAGATCGACTACATCCGCGAAGATCTTCCGGAACTGGTCCGGGAGTCGATCGAGGGTACGGAACGGGTGGCAAGGATCGTTCAGAACCTGAAAAGCTTTTCCCGTGTGGATGAGGCGGAATACAAAGAGGCGGATATCAACGCGTGTCTGGAAGACACGATCAATATCGTCTGGAATGAACTGAAGTACAAGACGACCCTGAAAAAGGATTACGGCGACCTGCCGCTCGTCAAGTGCTATCCGCAGCAACTCAATCAGGTTTTCATGAATCTTCTGGTCAACGCCTCCCAGGCCATTGAGGAGCAGGGCGAAATCTCGATCACGACCCGGGTGGAGGGAGACTCCGTGGTGATCACGATCTCGGATACCGGATGCGGGATCCCGAAAGAGAAACTGCACCGGATCTTCGAACCCTTTTTCACCACCAAGAAGGTCGGCTCCGGCACCGGACTGGGTCTCAGTATCACCTATGATATTGTCAAGAAACACGGGGGTGAAATCGCCGTGGAGAGTGAAGTGGGGAAGGGAACGACCTTTCGCGTGACCCTGCCCATGACGGGGGGCGACAGGCATGAGTGAACCGGTCCGGATTCTCATGGTGGATGATGAACGAAGCGTGCTTCGGGCCATCCAGCGTCTTTTTTTAGATGAAGCGTATGAGATCCTGACGGCCGAAACGGGTGACGAGGGGATTCAACTCCTGGAAAAGGTCCATCCCGTCCAGGTCGTCATCTCCGATTACCGGATGCCGCAGAGAGACGGCGTCGATTTCCTCCGGGAGGTTTTCGAGCGGTGGCCCGATACGGTCCGGATCGTGCTTTCCGGATACGCCGACGCGGCGGCGGTTGTGGGAGCGATCAACCAGGGACATATCTACAAATTTATCCCCAAACCCTGGAACGACTATGATCTGAAGGTGACCCTCTCAAACGCCGTGGAACGATACTCCCTCTTCCAGAAAAACAGGCAACTGACTGAGGAACTGCTCCAGAAGAACGAGGAACTCAGACGGATCAATGAATCCCTGGAGAAGACCGTGCGGGAAAGGACCTCGCAGATCATACTGCGCAACAGGGCGCTGCGTATTTCGCACAACATCCTGGACTGCCTGCCGGTCGCGGTCCTCGGTATCGACACGGAAGGACTGATCGTGCAATGCAACCGGAAAGCCACAAGGCTCTTCGCGGAGAAAGGGGGCCTGATCGGCCGGAACCGGCAATCCTGTCTCCCGGAAGAGATCAACTCACTGATTGAAGCGGTGGAAAACCAGGGGAGCGTTTCCGGGGAGATCCATCCTTCCGGACGCAGGCTGCTGGCACGGGGGTCGCTCATGAAACAGGACGAAAAACAGGCGGGAATCATCCTGGTCCTGGAGGAGAATGAAAATGGATGAGACCGCCGTACAGGATCCCACCCGCGTCCTCATTGTGGATGACGAGAAAAATATTCTCCGGTCCCTCCAGCGCCTGTTGATGGATGAACCTTTTGAAACACTGACCGCCGACTCCGGGGAAAAGGCGCTGAAGATCCTGGCGGACTGCCGGAATATCGGAGTGATCGTCTCCGATCAGAGAATGCCCGGCATGACCGGCGTGGAATTCCTGGAAGAAGCCCGGAACATCTCCCCCGACGCACTGCGGATCGTCCTCACGGGGTACGCCGATATGCAGGCGGCCATGGACGCGATCAATCGGGGCGGCGCCTACCGCTATCTGAGAAAACCCTGGGACGATACCGAACTCGTACAGACCCTTCGGGAGGCCGTGGAACGACACACACTGATACAGGAAAACAGACGGCTGACCCGAATCGTGAAAAAACAGAACCAGGAGCTTCAAGGATGGAACGACCAGCTTCAGGTCATGGTGCAGGAACAGACCATAGAGATCCAGAAAAAGAACGACACCCTGCAGCATTTGAACGAAAGACTGAAAAACAACTTCAAGAGCACCATCGTCTCTCTCTCCGGTCTCCTGGAACTCCGGAACCGGAAGGTCCGCAATCATTCCCGGAATGTGGCGGAGATCGCCGTCCGGATCGCACGAACCATGAAACTGTCCCGGAAAGAGATCGAGTCGATCACCGTGGCCGCGCTGTTGCATGACATCGGAAAGATCGGGATTCCGGACCGGATCCTCAACAAGCCCCCGCGGCACCTGACCGGGGCGGAACTGAACCAATACAGACTCCATCCGGTCAGAGGACAGGTGGCCCTGGATCTGATCGAGGATCTGCGGGACGCGGGTGTTCTCGTCCGCCATCATCATGAACGATTCAACGGATCCGGATTCCCGGACGGACTCGGGGCGGAACGGATCCCGCTCGGCGCGAGAATGATCGCGATTGCCGATTTCGTCGACAACACGATCGCGGAAATCCGGGGGGGGCGGCGGATTGAGCGGACCCTTCTGAAGGCTCAAAAAGAACTCGGACGGGGTCTTGATCCACGCATCTATTCCTTCGTGGAAGCGCCCGTCAGGAAGATCTACGGAGTTTCCGCACCGAAGAGTGAAATGGAGGAGTGTGAGCTCACTCCCGAAGCGGTCCGTCCCGGCATGGTCCTCTCCAGGGATCTCAGGAGCGGAACCGGGCTCCTGCTTCTCCGCAGGGGGACCGTTCTGAACAACCGGAATATCGCGTCCCTCAAACGTCATCATCAACTGGATCCGGGAAGAGAAGGTGTCTTCGTCTGGAGGAAACGACGCGCATGATCGAGTTGGACGAGATCGAAAACAGGATGGTTGTGAAGCTGGTCTACTACGGTCCCGCACTTTCGGGTAAGACCACCAACCTCCTCTGTCTGCACGATCTCCTGATCCGGGAGAACCGGGGAGACCTCATGGTCCTGGATACACAGGACGACCGGACCATCTTCTTCGACCTGCTCCCCTTTTTCCTGGTCGCCCCCAGCGGTCTGAAAATCAAGGTCAAGGTCTACACGGTGCCGGGGCAGGTGAAACACGACGCCACCCGGAAGGCCGTACTTCAGAGGACGGACGGAGTCGCCTTCATCGCGGATTCCCGGATCACGGAAAAGGCGAACAATGTGGAGAGTTTCGAAAATCTGGAGAAGAATCTGGCCTTCGTGGGGCTTGACATTGAAACACTGCCGCTTGTCATCCAGTTCAACAAGAGAGATCTTCCGGGGATCCTTCCGGAAGACGATCTCCGGCGCACTTGGGACCCCACCGGCATCCCGGTCTTTCTCGCCTCGGCCCTGGAGGGATGGGGAGTCGTGGCGACCTTCCGGAAATTGCTGAAGATGACATACGAGAAACTGGACCGTCGTTATGAGCTTTTCGGAAAACACGGGCTGGGTCAGGGTGACTTTGTAGACGGGCTGGTCCGGATCAGTCCGGCTCACGGAGAGGAAGGCGGCCCCAAGACACCGAATCAGGACCGCTGAACCAGGAAGAGGAAACAACATGACGGACGATTCAAGACCGTCCCGGCAGATTGAATTCATCGTCGGCTCGGAGAAGAAACTGCGTGATCTTCTCTCCGCTCCGGAGGTCACCCCGCTCCTGGGGGGCGCGATTCAGTGCGGAGCGAAGTGGGTGGCTCTTCTGGACGCCCGCGACCGGGTTCTCTGGGAACAGGGGGAATCCATCCCGCGGGAAGATCGGGAAGAATCCCGGCCGTTGAGACTGGAGGGTGAAACGGTCGGCCGGCTGATCCTCCGGGGAGATCCCTCTTCTCTCAACTTAAACGGGCTTTCGAATCTGTTGCGGGACGCGACTCAGCTCCTGGTCGACAACAATCTGAAAAGGATGCTGACCACGGAAATCCATACGTCGGTGGTCTCCCAATCCTATGAAGAGCTTTTGGAAACAAACCGGCGTTTGCGCGTTTCAGAAGGGAACTACCGGGAATTAGCGGAAAAACTTGAGATTAAGGTCCAGGAACGCACCGGAGAACTCAAACGCGCCCTTGTGGGACTGTTGCAACGGGAAAAAATGGCCTCGGTGGGACGGCTTGCGGCAGGCATGGCCCATGAGATCAACAACCCCCTGGGATTCATCATCAGCAACCTGAACACCCTGAGACATTACACGGAACGGATGAGGAAAATGCTCGACCTGTACCGGGAAGTTCCGGGAAAAACCGAAATCCCCGCCCCCGTCCTGGAAGAACTTCAAAAAACCTGGAAGGATCTGAAGCTCGACTTCATCCGTGACGACCTGGAAGAACTGATCGGACAAAGTCTGGAAGGCGGGGAGCGAATCCAACGGATTGTTTCCGATCTGAAGGACTTTTCTCATATCGACGACAGTCAGGAGGTCTGTATCGACCTGAATGAAGAGATCGACCGGACCCTGAAGGTTCTGGCCCATGAAATTCCGGAGGAAAGCGAAATTCTCCGGGAGTTTCATCCGCTGCCCGGAATCACCTGCAACGCAGCCCGGATGGGTCAGGTCTTTCTGAATATCCTCTTGAACGCCTTTCAGAGCGCACGGAAGGGGTTGAGGTTGGTCATCCGTACTTCCTGTGAAGAAGGCCGGATTCGAATCCGTTTCGAAGATAACGGCCCGGGCATCCCGGAGGAGATCCTGGATCATATCTTTGAACCCTTCTATACCACGCGGGAGGTTGGACAGGGTACCGGCATGGGTCTGACGGTCGCCTACGAAGTGATTACATCCTATGGGGGGACGATCGAGGTGCGAAACGGAGCGGATCACGGCGCCACCGTCCTGATTCAACTCCCCATATCAAGGAGAGAAGATGTCACGATACGCGAAGCTCTTTCACGAGGACGCGCCGGCTGAACCTCCGGAAGCGGCCCGGAGAAACCATTCCGATGAAACGGATCAGGACCGCGAGGAGCGCTATACCTTACTGTTCGTCGATGATGAAGCCGGGGTCCTGCGGGCCCTGGTCAGGATCTTCCTGGAAGAAAACTACGAAATCCTGACAGCATCATCCGCCAAGGAGGCCCTGGCATGCATGGGGCAAAACCGGGTCCATCTCATCATCAGTGACCACCGGATGCCCGGCATGACCGGCGCGCAGCTTTTAAAGGAGGTCAAGGAGAGGTGGCCGGAAACGATCCGGATCATGCTCACGGGATATGCCGATGTCCAGTCGATCATGGGCGCGGTGAATGAAGGCGCCGTTTATAAATTTGTCACCAAACCCTGGAATGATGAAGATCTCCGGCTGACCGTCAGTCTGGCCCTCCAGCAATACGTCCTGATCCAGGAAAACAGGAAACTGAAGGAGATCACAAAAAAACAGCGGCTGAAGATCAAGAAATATTCTCACCTTTTCAACGAGAATCGCAGTCTGATGGGACAGATCCTGGTCAAGGAAGGTCTCCTCAACACCGACGAACTCCGTCTGGCGGAAAAGGAGAAACGAAAGGATGAAACGATCAACGAGACGCTCATTAGGCTCGGAATCATCAAGGAGAGCAGCATCATCAGCGCTCTCCAGCATTACCTGAATATCGACGCAATCGACCTGAAGGAGACCGTGATCCATCCGGCCGCGGCCCGTTTCCTCCCGGAAGAGCTCTGCCGGAAGAATCGGCTTCTCCCGATCAAGCTGGAAGGAAACCAGCTCACCATTGCCATGGCCGACCCCTCGGATCTATTAAAGTGTGACAATATTTCCCTGATGACCGGGCTCAAGGTCGTGCCGGTGATCGCGGGCAGTTCGGAGATTCTGGAACAGATCCGGAAAATCCATGGTAGTGGGGAGGAGGAAGAATCGCTTCAACTCGACAACATCGACGATATCGATCCCATGGACGAGATTGATATCGTGATCGAAGAAGAGGAAGAGACCTTCAATCTGCAGGAGTTGATCGGGTCCTCGGAGGTTCCGCCGATTATCCGGATCGTAAACGCCGTGATCTCCGAGGCGATCCGTTACCAGGCAAGCGACATCCATATCGAGCCCAAGACCAAATATACCGTAATCCGCTACCGGATCGACGGCATGCTCCACAGCAAGATCAAGATTCCCGCCGACCTGCATCCGGCCGTTATATCCCGGATCAAGATTCTCGCCAAGATGGATATCGCGGAACGGCGGGTCCCTCAGGACGGAAGGATTACCGTCAAGGCCGGGACACGAATCGTCGATATCCGTGTCTCCACCATGCCGACCATCAACGGCGAAAAGGTCGTCATGAGGATACTGGACAAAAACGCGAGCGTGAAAAAACTGGATGATTTAGGCGTCATCGACGACGATCTCCGGAAAATCCGCACCCTGATACGAAAACCCCAGGGGATCCTGATCTCCACCGGACCCACGGGAAGCGGGAAAACCACCATGCTCTACTCCCTGCTGCATGAGATGCTCCAGAAAACCAAGAATTATGAAACCATTGAAGATCCGGTGGAATATTTTCTGGAAGAGGCCAATCAGGTCTATGTGAAAAGCCGCGTCGGACTCTCCTTCGCCTCGGTCCTTCGCGCGACCCTGCGTCAGGACCCGGATGTCATCCTGGTGGGAGAGATCCGGGATCAGGAGACCGCGGATGTCACCTTCAAGGCGGCACTCACAGGGCATATGGTACTCACGTCCCTGCATACGAACAACTCCATCGCCTCCATCACCCGTCTCATCGACATGGGGATTCAGCCTTACCTGATCGCCTCCTGCCTGGAGGGAATCCTGGCCCAACGCCTGGTTCGAAAGATCTGCAAGGGATGCAGGGTGGAAGAGCCCCCGGACCCGGAAGCGCTGGATCTTCTGAAAATTCCGGCGGAGGCTCTGATGGGGAAGGCCTACAAAGGGAAAGGTTGTTCCCGATGCAACCAGACCGGTTATTCGGGGAGGATGGGGATCTTCGAGGTCTTCGTCATGACCGATGATTTCAGACAGATCATCAGCAGCGGTTACAAGGAGTCGGAATTAATCAGAACGGCCCGTGCCGGAGGAATGAAAACCCTGATCGAGGACGGAATTGAAAAGGTAAAACGGGGAGAGACAACCCTGGATGAGATTCTCCGAGTCATCGGTCCCCAGACCCGGCATGAGCGGAGATGCGAGAACTGCCGGATGATGATCGACGCAAAGTTTCTTTTCTGTCCGTACTGCGGGACCTTCAAACAGAATGTCTGTACCCACTGCCGGACGCCCCTTGAAAGCGACTGGCACCTCTGTCCCTTCTGCGGAACCGAGGTCAAGGCACCCTCACTTCAACCTGACAGGGAGGAGACGACATGGAAAACAAAATCCTGATTGTAGATGACGAACCTCAGGTCATCCAGGCCTTGCGACGATCGCTCCTGGAGGAACCTTACGAAGTTCATGGAGCCCGAAACGGTCAGGAGGCCCTGCAACGCCTCCGGTCGATCCGTTTCAAGGTGGTCATCTCCGACGAGAAGATGCCCGAAATGACCGGATCGGAATTTCTTTCCACGGTCCGGGAACGTTATCCGGACACCGTACGCATCCTGTTGACGGGACAGGCCAGTCCGGACTCCACCATGAAGGCAGTCAATCGGGGAGAAATCTACCGTTTTTTTGTTAAACCCTGGAACGACCTGGAACTGAAGCTCGCGCTCCGTTCGGCCCTGGAAAAATATGACCTGGAGCTGGAAAACCGGAGACTTCTTGCCACCGTGAAACGCCAGGCGATCAACATGAAGCTTCTCGAAAAACGCTATCCCGGCATCGATTCTCTGAAACGCGATCCAAACGGGTCGATCCTCCTACCGGAAATATCGGAAGCGGAATACCGGGAAATCCTCGCACAGTGCGAGCGGGAGTATGCGTAGGCGCGGTCGGTTTTGTCCTGCCGCGTGGATTGCATGAAATCCACGAAACATCAGCATCCGAAAATGCAGAGGCTGTAGGGATCTCAGGCCCGGACAGTTTTTTGCCGTCCCTGAACACCCGGAATCAGTTTCCCGTCAGGCCGTCTTGATATAGTACTGGCGCACCGCCTGATTGAAAATATCCACCCAGCGAGGTTCAAACTGCGTTCCGCTGTTACTGTTGATTTCGGCGACGGCGCGGAGAAAAGGTCGTTTATGCTTCCGGTCCGGGCGTTGATGAGTCATGGAGTCGAAGGTATCCGCGATCGCCAACACCTTGGCGCCATCACAGATCCGGTCACCTGTCAGGGAATCAGGGTATCCCTGACCATCCACCCGCTCATGGTGCTGATGAACGATTTGGCGGGCCTCCCACCAGTACTCCAGATGAGTGAGCAACTGAGCGCCCGCTCCCGGATGCGTCTCGACACGCATCCGTTCTGCGTCACTGAATGGCCCTTCCTTGTTCAAAAGGTCCAAAGGCAGAAAACTCATGCCGATATCATGCATGTACACCCCCACACGGAGTTGGTCCGGATCGATCAGCCCCTCTGAGATTGCATTCATGCTCATAGCCAGCGAGAGGATGCGTTCGGTGGAACCGCTTTTGTAGCGCACGCGCCTCTCCAGGAATTCTGCGAGCTGCCCGAAGAACTTAAGATCCGCGAAATGCGGATTGTGCTCCTCCTCCATCACGGCATAACCGGAATCCAACAGGGCCAACGTTCTTTCAAGGTTATGTTCCCTGTCCGGGTTGCCGGCCCTTACCCCGGTTAAGGCCCGCTTGATCTCTTCCAGGCCGTCCGTTGTCTTTCCGGAAAGCGTGTCATCAAAGGCCTTGCGTACCCGTTCCATGCCCAGTAAAAAGAGATCACTCATCCGATTATTGAAGGCAAGCGTGCCGTTTCGTATATCCTCCAGCACGTTTTCCAGCAAATGCACAAAACCGGCGATATGACTGACCTCGGGCATGCTGAGATTGCCCTTTAACGTGTGGGCAATGCGGAACAGGGCCCGGAGTTGTTCCTGATCGTCCGGTTTCTTTTCCAGCGCCAGAAGAATATTCTGCGTACTTTCGTAATAATCTTCAAATTCATTCCTGAAATCCTGTATGATGGCCTCATCAAACAGGTCGCTCTCTTTCCCAATCATAGTGTTCCCCCATCCTTGGAATTGCGGCGGCGGACGAACCGGATTTTTCACCCCACCCCGGCTTCTCTGCCTGCCTGTTTGTGCCCTGGGATCATCCGAAACAGAAGGACCCTGCTTGAGAACGGTTTCTTAAAACATATCGGCATTTTTTTCAAATCGTTTAGATTCTTTTTCACGATTTGGTTTAAAGGTTTATGGTGAGTATACGACTCACCTGTAAGGTGAAACCAGAAACCGGGAGGGGGGATACGATCTCCACAACCCAACCTTTTTGACAGGATGAACCGGATCGACAGGATACGCGAACCCGACTCCCCCGCGGGGGGAGCATCCCCCCTGTCACGCGGCCCAACATCGTAGAAGGAGAGGGGTAAAGGGCGAGATCGTGTGGTTCGACTGAGCTCACCATGCCCGGAAATCCAAAGTACTGAAACACCCTCTCCCTCTGATGGGAGAGGGAAGGGTGAGGGTGAAATAGGATGACAAACCAAAGTCTTACACTCCCTCCCCTCTTCGACGGACTCAGAGCAGGCTTGATCCCCTCCCACCAGGGGAGGGGAAATAAGACTTCTTACGAAGCCATCTTCTTTGAAGCGAGCAAAAAAATGAACAAAAACAATTCGTCACCTAATTTCAGGAAGAGCAATGTCCGGGATCGTGTTGCCTACCTTCATCTGAAGTTTT
>CAYZZU010000020.1:0-48528 GCA_964483105.1 uncultured Nitrospirota bacterium | reverse complement strand
AAAACACTCCGGACACTTTTCAAAACAAGCTTCCTCAACAAAACGATCTGAACATTTCTGTCGCTGGATTCGGGTCGAACGGGCTCCTTGACACCCCTCCCCGTTCCGCTTATCCTGAGGCGGACGGAAAACTTGTTTCTCCGGCCGGGAGGCAGAATGAAACTGTTCAGCGCAGACTGGATCTTTCCGGTGGCCGCCCCACCGATTGCAGAGGGCGCATTGGCCGTTTCAGGGAACCGGATCGTCTCGGTCGGGAAAAAGGAGAAGATCTTCCCGGAATTTCCCGGAGCGCCCCGGCGGATATTCCCGAAAACGGCGCTCTTGCCCGGCCTGGTCAACGCCCATACCCATCTGGAACTCACCCTTTTGAAAAACCGGCTCCCCGAGACGGATGACTTTATCTCCTGGATCCTGTCACTGATCGAGGCCAGGAAAAAAATAACGGAAGAAGAGATCCTTCGTTCGATCGAAACCGGCGTGGATCATTCGATCCGCGCCGGGACCACCTGCCTGGGTGAGATCAGCAACACGGAGAAGGGACTTCCAATCCTTCGGAAGAGAGGGCTTCGGGCGGTCGTTTTCCGGGAGATCCTGGGAAGAAGGATCCAGGATCCCGACCGGTGGATCGCCCAAATCCGGGGAACCCTTGCGACGATGGAGTCACAGGCCGGTCCGACGCTGACACCCGGTCTCTCCCCCCATTCCCCCTATACTCTCTCGGGGAAGGCATTGAAAATCCTGGGACGGATTCTCCAATCCCTGCGGGTGCCCTATACCATACACGTCGCCGAATCGATGGCGGAAATCGACTATTTTTCCCGTCGCGCCGGAGCGATTCCAACCCGATTTTTCCCGGCCGTGGGATGGAGCGGTACGTTGGGACCGGAACAGACAGGAACACCCCTCGACGCACTCCGGAAGGCCGGGCTGCTTACAAACCGCCTGCTGATCGTCCACGGTGTACACCTGACCGGCCCGGATCTCGACCGGATCGCGGAGAAAAGAGCCTCCATCGTCCTCTGCCCCCGAAGCAACCGTTTCCTGAAGGTGGGATCCCCTCCTGTACGGGCCATTCTGGGGCGGGGAATCATCCCGGGATTCGGCACGGACAGTCTCGCAAGCAACCACAGTCTCTCCATCTGGGACGAAATGCGGTCCCTGCTTGCCCCGGACCCAACCGTCCGGGGGGTCTCCGCTGAACTTCTCCTCCGCATGGCGACCCGGGGTGGGGCCGCTTGTCTCGGACTCGAATCGAAGATCGGATCGCTGGAACCGGGGAAGGAAGCCGACCTCATCGCCGTCCGGTTCGATCCCGGTGCCTGTGAAGATCCCACCGCCGCACTCATCCGGAAAACCCGGGATCAGGACGTCCGGATGGTCATGGTGGCTGGGAAGACCCTACTCGACCCAGGGGAGGCCGGCACGGTTCTGAAGTGAATCATGCCGTTCCCCGCTCTTCTTTCGGATTCATATCCCCTTCCGGCAATATCCCCGGAATGGCTGCTTGGGGAATTTGTATTTTGTTTGGGCCTGTGCTATAATTTTTGAATATTTTCAACGAATTTCCAACCTCGCGGATCCAACTGTGCATCAAACGATACTCAGCTTCGGTGAAATTCTTTTCGATCTCTTTCCGTCGGGACGGCGTCTGGGTGGGGCGCCCTTCAATTTTGTCCGGCATCTTCTGGCCTTCGGTTTTCCCGTCCGCCTGGTCACCCGGGTGGGAAAAGATGATCCGGGAAGAGAGATTCTTGCCGCTCTCAGGGACTTTCCGGGGATGGGGACGGTTCAGCTCGATCCGGCGCATGAGACCGGGAAGGTTACGGTGGAACTGGACGCACGGGGGATCCCTGATTTTCATATTGCCTCCGACTCGGCCTACGATTACATCCTGTATGACGAGCCGGTGCGGGAAGCGCTGAGAGACGGGGTCGGCCTGATCTATTTCGGGACACTCGCCCGGAGACACCCGGTTTCCGATGCGACGCTGAGACGGATTCTTGCGGAGAATCGTTCGGCGACGGTTTTCTGTGACGTGAATCTCCGTCAGGGGTTTTATACAAGAGATTTGATTACGTCGTCTCTTGCGGCCTCTCACGCGGTGAAGCTGAACGACGAGGAACTGGCGGTGTTCAGGACCCTCCTCAAGGGTTCCGGTTCCGACGAATCTTTTATTCATTTTCTGATGAAACGGTTTCACGTGGAGTGGTTCTGCCTGACCCGGGGGGCCGAGGGGAGCGAGCTCTTTCATGCGTCCGGGCGGAATTCCGTGGGGAGGCTTCCCGGGCGAAGGATTGTGGATACCGTGGGCGCAGGGGATGCCTACGCGAGTGTCCTGGCGGCCGGGATCCTGAAAGGGTGGTCTCCGGAGAGTATTCTTGAGCGTGCCACGATCTTTTCCGGCGCGATCTGTGAAGTGAGGGGGGCTGTCCCGGAAGATCCCGGTTTTTATGAACCGTATCTCTCCTGGTTCGTCCCGGGGTCCGGCCAGGGAACCGGACCGGAAATGGAGGTGCAGAAAGAGTGAGCGCAGACGGGCTTTACATTCAGATGGTCAGCCTTCACGGCCTGATCCGGGGTGGCAACCTGGAGATGGGCCGCGACGCCGATACGGGTGGGCAGATCCAATACGTTCTGGAACTCGCGCGGACGCTCGGAAAACGCGGGGACGTTCGGAAAATCGATCTTTTTACCCGGCTGATCCGGGACAAATCGGTCTCTCCGGATTATGGACGTACCGTCGAGATGCTCGATTCCAAGGTCCGTATCATCCGGATTCAATGCGGAGGGACCCGCTATATCCGGAAGGAACTTCTCTGGCCCTTTCTGGATGAATATGTGGACAAGACTCTTCGCTTCCTGAAAAGCGAGAAGAACATTCCGGACATTATTCACGGCCATTACGCCGACGCGGGAAAGGTCGCCCTGGAACTCTCCAAGATCCTGGGGGTTCCTTTTATCTTCACGGGACATTCCCTGGGGCGTTGCAAGAAATCGCGTCTTCTCGCCGGCGGCATGAGCGCGGAAAACATCAACAAACGGTTCCGGATCGATCATCGGATCGGGGTGGAAGAGGAAATTCTCCGGAATGCCGATCTGGTGGTGACTTCCACCCATCAGGAAGTGGAAGAACAGTACGGCCTCTATGAGAATCACGCCATGCCGGCCTACGAGGTGATCCCGCCCGGAATCGATCTGGCGCGATACCATCCCTACTATAACGATATCCTGAATGAAGGAGATCTGGATGAAGTCCACAAGCAGGCCATTATTTCCGTTTCGTCGAATATGGAAAGGTTCTTCCTGCATCCCGAAAAGCCTCTGATACTGGCCCTGAGCCGGCCGGAGAAACGGAAGAATATCAACGGTCTGATTTCCGCCTACGGTGAAGACAAAGCCCTTCAGGCGATCGCGAACCTTGCGGTCTTCGCGGGGATCCGGAAGGACATCTCCCGGATGGGGGAGAATGAAAGGGAGGTGTTGACGGATATCCTCCTGCATATGGACAAGTTCGATCTTTACGGAAAACTGGCGATCCCCAAGAAGCACGACTTTGAATGTGAAGTTCCGGAGCTCTACCGGATCGCAGCGAATAAACGCGGCGTTTTCGTGAATGTCGCGCTCACCGAACCCTTTGGCCTGACCCTCCTCGAGGCGGCGGCCTGCGGTCTTCCGATCGTGGCGACCCAGGACGGAGGTCCCAGGGATATCGTCCGAAACTGCCGGAACGGCATCCTGGTGGATGCGACGAAGTCCCGCGAGATCAGCGGGGCGATCAAGAAGATCCTGGTCGATCCGGAGTTATGGAACCGGTTTTCCTCCAACGGCATTAACAACGTCCGGAATTACTATTCCTGGAAGGCTCACGCCGCCGCCTACATGGACCGGGTCCGCAGGATTTCCCGTCGGGGCAGGAAGGCATTCTTCGATTCCGTCCCCGTGACGCCTTTCGGGCGCCGTCTTTCCCGCGTGAACAAGTTCCTGATTACCGATATCGACAACACCCTGATCGGAGACCGGGAGGGGCAGCAGGCCCTGCTGGAAAGGCTCCGGGAACGGCGGGAAGAAGTCGGTTTCGGGATCGCCACGGGACGGACCATGGATTCTGCGCTTCGTGTCCTGCGGAAAAACGGGGTCTATACCCCCGATGTGATTATTTCGTCCGTGGGGGCGGAGATCTATTACGGGAATGAGAAGATTCCGGATCGGGGATGGGAGACACACATCTCGGCGCGCTGGGATCGCAAGAAGATTGAACGATTGTTAAGTGAGCTTGACTTTCTCGAGATCCAGGAAGGGGAGACACAGCGGAGATTCAAGCTCAGTTACTACGTGGACGGGGCGCATCTGGACATGGCGGAGGTTCTGGCGACGATTCACGCCCTGTTGACCCGGAACCGCTGCCGTTACAACCTGATCTTCTCCCACCAGCAGTACCTGGATATTCTCCCCTACCGGGCCTCCAAGGGGAAGGCGATCCGATATCTCGCGTACAAGTGGAATATCCCCCTGGGACGGATCCTGGTGGCCGGGGATTCCGGAAATGACGAAGAGATGCTCCGGGGAGAGATGCCTGCTGTGGTGGTGGGAAACCACAGTGAGGAACTGTCCCGTCTTCGGGGAGGGCGGAACATCTACTTTTCCAGCAGGAATTTCGCGTCCGGAATCCTGGACGGGATCGATCATTACAACTTTCTGGAGAATCAGGGATGAAACAAGTGAAATGGGAGGAACTGGTTGCGAAAGAAGATATCGCGGCTTGCCGGTCCTTTTTCAGAGTTCTCATGCGGGGTGAAAAACGCTATCTGCTTCAGAACGATATTCTTCTGGCCTGGGAAACATACCGGAAGAGTATCCGGAAGAAGGATCCGGGCGTGTTGCTGGATCGTTTTGTGCGCAAGCTGCAGGAGGTGATCCTTTTAGACGACTGCTTGATCGTGATTCTTCGTTACCGGATGGCCCGCGACCGGATCTACAGGATTTCCACCGAAGGAAAACGGCTTGGCGGCATCGGGGAGATCCCGGTCGGTGATCTTCTCGATATCCGGGACCGGTTTATCCTGAATGGCGGGGAAAGCTGCGGGAATAAACTCAAGATCGACTTCACGCCCTTCTATGATTATTCTCCCCTGATCCGGGATCCCAAGAACGTGGGGCGTGGAATGGAATTTTTGAATCGGCACATGTCGAGCAGTATTTTTCAGCATCCGGGGAGATGGCACAAGATTCTTTTTGAGTTTCTGAAGATTCACTCCCTCGAGGGACGTCCGCTTCTGGTAGACGGGACAAGGATTTCCGATGAGTCCGCCTTCCTTGCCGCCCTGGACCGCGCGGTGGAATATCTTGATGCGGTGGATCCCGCCCTGGATGTCCGGGAGGTCCAGGGAGTTCTGAACTCATTCGGTTTTGAGCCGGGGTGGGGGAACACATCGGCACGGGTCCTGGAGAGCATGAGACTTCTCCTGGACCTTTTTGAGGCACCGGACAGCCGGACTCTGGAAGAGTTTATCTCGCGGATTCCCATGATTTCCACGGCGGCCGTCATCTCCCCCCATGGTTTTTTCGGGCAGGAGAATGTGCTCGGCAAGCCGGATACCGGCGGGCAGGTGGTCTACATCCTGGACCAGGTCCGTGCCATGGAGAAACGGTTTGCCGAGGACCTGCGTCTTGCCGGTCTTGCCATCGAGCCGAAGATCCTCATCGTTACCCGCCTGATCCCGCAGAGTGAGAATACGACCTGTCACGTCCGTCTCGAGAAGATCAAACGTACCCGGAATTGCTGGATCCTGAGAGTCCCCTTCCGGGACCGGGACGGCCGGGTGGTCGATTACTGGATCTCACGCTTCTGGGTCTGGCCCTATCTGGAACGGTTTACCTACGAGGTCCTGGAAGAAATCCGGACCGAACTGGGAAGAAATCCGGACCTGATTATCGGGAACTATTCGGATGGCGGTCTTGTGGCTTCTCTGTTGTCTGAAGAGACCGGAGTGATCCAATGCAACATCGCCCACGCCCTGGAAAAGTCGAAATACCTCTTCTCGGACCTCTATTGGCAGGAGATGGAACCGGAATACCACTTCTCCCTTCAGTTTACGGCCGACCTGCTCGCCATGAATATGGCCGACTTCATCATCACCAGCACCATCCGGGAGATCGCCGGGACGGCCTTTGTCCGCGGGCAGTACGAGGCGTACCAGCATTTTACCCTGCCGGGGTTCTGCCAGGTCCTGGGCGGGGTCAATCTCTTTCACCCCAAATTCAATGTCATCTCCCCGGGTGTGGACGAGGAGATCTTTTTCCCCTGCTTCGAGCAGGAGCGAAGGAATGAGGAGAAGACGAGATTACTGCGCCACCTGCTCCTGGAGAAAGAGGGGGACGGGATTTATGGAACCCTGGAGGATCCGAAGCGGATCCCCCTCTTTACCATGGCCCGTCTGGATAAGATCAAGAATGTTACCGGGCTGGTCGAGTGTTTCGGAAAATTCTCCGAGCTTCACGAACGATGTAATCTGATTGTGGTCGCGGGACGGGTGGATGAAGCGCAGACCGAGGATCCTGAAGAACGGGAAGAGATCCGGCGGATGCATGAACTGATCGGTCGATACGGTCTCTCCGGAAAAATCCGCTGGATCGGGATGCAGTTCCCCCGGGAGGATACCGGGGAGATCTACCGGATTATTGCCGACGGAAGGGGAATCTTCGTACAGCCGGCCCTGTTCGAGGCCTTCGGTCTGACCGTACTGGAGGCCATGGCCAGCGGTCTTCCGGTATTTGCCACTCAGTTCGGCGGTCCATCGGAAATTATCCAGCACGGGGTCAGCGGCTTTCTGATCAATCCGACCCGGCATGACCTGGTCCGGGATCAACTGGTCGCATTTCTGGACAAGGGGGGAGAGGGGCCTTTGACCTGGGATCATCTCTCCCGTAATGCCGTGAAGCGTGTGCGGGAGCGGTTTACGTGGGGGCATTACAACGACAGGCTGCTGGAGTTGACTAAGCTGTATGGCTTCTGGAGATTCGCCGTCTCGAACCGGGAGAAGAGAAAAATGAAACTCTACTCCCAGACCCTTTTCCATCTGCTCTTCAAACGGCGGGCCGAGGAGATGTCTTAAAAGGCAGGCTGACCGCTTCCTTCAGATCAATTTGTTCAGGGAATACTCGATGATCCCTTCCGCGCCCTGTTTGATCAGTCGCGGAATCAGCTCCCGGACGGTCTCTTCCGAAATGACTGTTTCCACGGAAAACCATTCGCTCTGATAGAGATGGGAGATCGTCGGCGCCGTGATGCTGGGAAGAAGTTCAACCAGTGGGTTCAGGTTCTCCTTGGAGACGTTCATTTTCAGTCCGACCATCCGTTCCGCCCGGAGGGCGCTCTGGAGCAGGGTGGCGAGCTGTTCGATCTTTTCCCGTTTCCACGGGTCCCGCCAGGCGGTCCGGTTGGCTGCGAGCTGGGTATTGGTCTGCATCATTTCGTGAATGATCCGGAGGCCGTGTGCTCGAATCGTGCTTTCGGTTTCGGTGATCTCCACGATGGCGTCGACCAGTCCCTCCACCACCTTGGCCTCCGTGGCCCCCCAGGAGAATTCCACTGCGACGTGGATTCCCCGTTTCTCAAAGTAGGAACGGGTGTAACGGAGCAGTTCCGTGGAGATCTTTTTCCCTTCCAGGTCTTCGATTTTCTGAATCGGTGAATCCCCGTTCACGGCCACCACCCATCGCGCGGGTTTTTGACTGGCCTTGGAGTAGACCAGGTCGCAGACAATCTCTACCTGGGCGGCATTCTCGTGGAGCCAGTCTTTCCCGGTCAGGCCTGCGTCGAGCGTGCCGTCTTCCACGTATCGCGGCATCTCCTGGGCGCGTACCAGGACGCAGGAGATTTCCGGGTCGTCAATGGACGGAAAATAGTTTCGGGAATGCGTCCGGATCCGCCATCCCGATTTTTCAAAGAGTGCGATCGTCGCCTTTTGCAGACTTCCCTTGGGAATTCCCAGCCGCAACTTATTCACCATAGACCTCCCTGGGGTCAAAGACCCGTTTCCCGATGGTTTTGAGTTCACCCTGTTCCAGTTTCCGGAAAAAACAGCTCCGGTAGCCGGTATGACACGCGGCGCCGCCGACCTGTTCCACCTTCAGGAGAATGGTGTCCCGGTCGCAATCGATGAGAATTTCTCTGACACGCTGAACATGCCCCGATGTCTCCCCCTTGACCCAGAGAGTCTGACGGGAGCGGCTGTAGAAACAGGCCGTTTTCGTATTCACGGTTCGGTTGAACGATTCTTCGTTCATGTACCCCAGCATCAGGACGTCACCGCTTTCGGCGTCCTGGACGATGGCCGGTACCAGGCCGTCTCCCTTCTTGAAGTCAAGCAGATTCATCCATCACCTCGTTGTACCCGGCGGTTCGATTGTCAGCCCATTTCCGCATGGGCGGATGTCGCCGTTTCATGAAAATAAAAAAACCCTGTTATCTTCAATAATTTTCCTTCACAAGTCAAGGCAAAAATCTTTTGATTTTTTGAATGATTTCTCCTATACTAAAAGATAGTATCCGTTCTGATTGTATCTTCAACCACAACTCCTGCGTTTCCTGTCAGAAGCAAGACTTTACGGGGTGATCCCTTTTTCGGGGTAGACCGAAGGCGTAACGCAACAGACGGATTTTTTACGCAGCCATCCAAAGGATGTTCCCGGATCCGTCCAGTGGGGAGTCTTGAAACAATGGCCCTATATCATCGGACTGAAGAGGAATGGATCGAAAAGGTCGAGAGGCTGTCCCGGCGGGTCTCCGAACTGGAAGGACTGAATGATCAGTCCAGGCGGGAGAGCGAGGCGCTGTTACGCCGGATTCATTTCGAAGACCTGATTATGAGGCTCTCCACCCGGTTCATCCATCTGGCTCCGGATGAGATCGATCGCGGGATTGAACAGGCCCTGCAGGAGATCGCGAAGTTCGCCCGCGTGGACCGGAGTTACATCTTTCTCTTTTCCGCTGGCGGGACACGAATGGAAAAGACGCATGAATGGTGCGCGGAGGGGATCCAATCCCGAATCCGGGAACTCCGGGGTCTTCGCGTGGATGACTTCCCCTGGTTTGCCGAAAAGATCCGAAGGGGGGAGATTCTGCATGTACCGCTGGTGTCGGCGCTTCCGTCCGAGGCTGCTGCCGAGAAGTCGGTATGGCGGACGGGGGGAGTCCGGTCTCTCGTCAATGTCCCCATGGAGTATGGGGGATCCCGGATCGGCTTTCTGGGATTGGATTCGGTGGGTGAGGAGAGGACCTGGCCCGACGAGATTGTCTCGCTCCTCCGCATTGCTGGAGAGATCTTTGCCAACGCGCTGGAACGGAAGCGGATGGAGGAGGTGATCAGGAGAAAGACCCATAATCTTGAAAAACTCCTCGAGGTCTCACGCGAGATTATCCACCCTTCGGACCTGAAAAAACTCTACCGCCGGATTACAAGCATCTCGGAGGAACTTCTGGGGCTGGATTTTTCAACGCTCATGGTTCTGTGTGAGGATGGAAGGCGCCTGGCCATCCGGGATACGGTGGGTTTTCCCGAGACCATGATCGATACCTTCTGCCTGGTGAAGGGACAGGGGCTTTCCACCTATGTGGTTGAGAACAAAGTTCCCGGGACGGTCGTGGATTTCCGGACGGAGACCCGTTTCTCCGTTCCACCGGTGGTGTTTGAAAATGGGATCACCTCGGCGGTCTGTGTCCCGATGGTGCTGGAAGAAGAGGTCTTCGGAGTCCTGATCGGGCATACTCTCGCCGGGCGGATCTTTACGGAGGATGAAATCTCTCTGTACCAGAGTATCGCGAACCAGGCCGCGGTGGCCATCAAGGGTTCCATGCATCTGCATTCCCTCCGGATTTCAGAGGAGCGTTACCGGGACCTGTTCGAGGAGGCGAATGACGCGATTTTTCTGCTCGACTCCGATCTCTGGTTTGTCGATGTAAATCCTGAAACCGAGAGGGTAACCGGTTATTCGAAGGAGGAACTTCTGGATCTTCGCCTGACGGACCTGATCACCGGGGGCAAGGACGAAGACCTCGTGAGGGATCCGGCGAAAGGGCTGCAGGAGGGAAACTCCCGGGCTCTCGTCGCGATTCTTCAGACCCGGGACGATCATCCGCGGGAGATGGAGATCCGCGCTTCCGCCGTTACGCGGGAAGGGGAAATCACCGGTTTCAGGGTGATCATGCGGGATGTCACCGAGCAGAAACGGATGGAGTCGGAACGTCTGAAAATCAAGAAACTGGAATCGGTCGGTCTGCTGGCCGGGGGAATCGCCCACGACTTCAACAATCTGTTGACCGTGATTTCAGGGAACATTTCGCTGGCCCAGATGTACACGGAATCGGGGAGCGAGATGCTGAAGATTCTTGCCGAGGCGGAGCAGGCGGCTTTCAGGGCGCGGAATCTCACCCAGCAACTCCTGACCTTTTCCAAGGGGGGCGCGCCGGTTCGGGAAACGGCCCGGATCGGAGAGTTGATACGGGATGCGGTGACCTTTGTGCTCCGGGGCTCCAACGTCTCCTGCGAGTTTGACATCGAGCAGGAACTCTGGCCTGTGGAAGTGGATACGGGGCAGATCAGTCAGGTGATCTACAACCTCGTGATGAATGCCGACCAGGCCATGCCGGCAGGGGGAAAGATTCGCGTCCGTGCCGGGAATCTCACCCTCCCGGAAGGACAGGCCGGCCTCCCTTTGAAGAACGGCCGATATATCCGGATTGTTGTTGAGGATCGGGGAGACGGGATCGCTTCCGAGATCCTTCCCCGGATCTTTGATCCCTACTTCAGTACGAAAAAGGACGGGAGTGGTCTCGGCCTCGCCATCACTTTTTCCATTGTCCGGAAACATGACGGACACATACAGGTGGAATCCACCGTCGGGCGCGGGACCCGTTTCTCCGTCTATCTGCCCGCCGCCTCCGATCCCGTTCCTTCGTCTGATTCGTCCACGCGGGAAGTCGCTTCTCCGGAGGAGGGATCTCCGGGAGCAGGGAGGATCCTGGTCATGGATGATGACCCCATGATCCGGAAGGTGGTCGGGAAACTGCTCTCGCGTTTGGGATATGAGGCCGACTTCGCGGAGGAGGGCGGCCAGGCGATCCGGTTGTACCGGCGGGGGCTGGAGACGGGTCAGCCTTTTTGTGTGGTGATTCTGGATCTGACCGTTCCGGGCGGAATGGGAGGACGGGAGGCAATCCGTGAGCTGATCCGGATCGATCCGGAAGTGAGGGCTATTGTATCGAGTGGTTACTCCAACGATCCGGTTCTCTCGAATTACAGGCAGTACGGTTTCCGGGCGATTATGGCCAAACCCTTCAGGATGCAGGAACTGAGGGAGGTCCTGAACCGGGTGATCTGCATGGGATGATTTTTTCTCCTTCCTGATTCTCCGATGTTAGGCTGCGTGACAGGGGGGGTGCTCCCCCTTCGCGGGGGAGCCGGGTTTGCATATCCCGTCGATCCTGTTGATCCTGTCAAAGATGTCTTGATTTTCATTTCCGATCTTTTCCCCGTGACTCCCCGCCTGCCTGGGCGGGCGACCCCTACTTGTCTGCGTGCCTGCCTGTCCCGTCTGGGCGGTAGACAGACAACGCATAGGCAGGGGGTCCGATGTTTTTGACTTTGGCTTGGTTCCGGGTCTTTGCCGGGTCTTGTTTTTGTACGCAGGATCACCATGGAAAATTGGGGGAAGTCCTCAGGTCGCGTGACTTGACAGTCGAGACCCTCTCTGTTACTTTCGAATCAAAGACTGAAAAGGGAGGTTGAAAATGGCGAAGACAGAGAAGAAGACGGGGAAGACGGGCGGCGGGAAAAGTACCCGAAGCGGCGCGGGTGAGCGGAAGGGGAGAGCCGGAAGCGGGGTGAAAAGCGGCGGCGGCCGGCTGTATACGTGCAGTACCTGCGGACGGGTGACGATGGACAAGGGGCATCTGTGCACCCCGGTGATGGCGAGCAAGACCTATACCTGCGAATATTGCGGGGTGACATCCAGCAACGCGCGCCATATCTGCAAGCCGATGACCAGCAAGATCCGTTATGTCTGTGATCAGTGCGGGAGGGTGGCGCCGGAGAAGGTCCATCTTTGTAAGCCCCGCCAGATCAAGTAGACGCCGCCATGAATGAAGAAACATTCCGGCTTTCTCCGGAAGATCTGAGATGTGTTATCGATCTTTCGGGGATGGAGTTCACGTCGACCGCGGAGATTCCCCCGCTGGAAACGACGATCGGGCAGGATCGTGCGGTCCGGGCGCTGGCTTTCGGGCTCCGTATCCGGCAGGAGGGATATAATATTTATGCTTCCGGGATCTCCGGTACCGGGAAAAGTACTCTGGTGCGGAATGTGGTCTGTCAATACGCGCGGGACCGACGCGTGCCGGATGACTGGTGTTACGTGTACAACTTCCGGAATCCGGAGAATCCCCGTGCCGTCCGGTTGAAGGCAGGAGGGGGCAGGATCTTCCGGAAGGAGATGGATCGGCTCGTCCACTTTCTGGAAACGGGGATTCCCCGGGTTTTTCAGAGCAAGGACTATGTGGAAGAGCGGGACCGGATTGTTGAAAAGGGCGATCGCGCCAAGCAGGCGCTGTTCCAGGAGATCGTGTCCAGGGGACGTGATCTCGGCTTTGAGATCAAGAGCACCCGAACCGGCTTCAGCTATTCCCCGGTCCGGAAAGGGAAACCCCTTCGAGCGGAAGAGATTCAGAAACTCTCTTCCGGCGAGCGGCATAAGATCGAGGAAGGACAGAGGACGATCGGGGAGTACCTCCGGGATCTTGTGATCCAGTTCCAGGAACTGGACCGGGAGACCGAGGCCGCGCTGGAAAAGTTTAACCAGGGTGCCGCCGATTTTCTCATCGCCGGCCGTTTTCAGGAACTCCAGGAAAAATACAGGGAACATCCCAGGATTTCCCGCTATCTGGAAGAGGTCTATGAAGACATCCTGAAGAACTTCAAGGAGTTTCTTCCTTCCTCTTCCACGTCGAATCCTCCTTTTCTTTCAGAAATCGAGAATCAAACAGGCCCTCGCCATATACGTTATCGGGTGAATCTGCTGGTAGACCATTCGAATACGAAGGGGGCCCCCCTGATCGAAGAGTCCTACCCTACCTACGCCAACCTCGTGGGGCGGATCGAAAAGAGGGCGCGCTTCGGCAATCTCCAGACTGATTTCACGCTGATTCGTCCCGGTTCCATCCTGAAGGCAAACGGCGGTTATCTCGTGCTCAACATTCTCGACCTGTTGACGCATCCCTTTTCCTGGGAGGCGCTGAAAAAGGCCCTTGAAAACAGGGAACTGATTATCGAGGATGTCGGTGAACTCTATGGCGTGATTTCCACCCTGGGGATCAAGCCGGAGCCGATCCCGGTTGATCTGAAGGTCGTGATTGTCGGCAGTCCGCAGATCTATAGTCTGCTTCAGTATTATGATGAGGACTTCACCAAGCTCTTCAAGGTGAAGGCCGATTTTAACACCCGTACCTCCCGCACACCCGAGGAGGTCATGAAGTACATCCAGTTTACGGCCAGGATCTGCAGGGAGGAGGGATTGAACCCCTTCGACCGGAGCGCCGTCGCCGAGCTTCTGACCCTTCTGACACGGATGGTGGATCACCAGGATCGGCTCTCCCTCCGCTTCGGCGAGGTGGCCAATCTGATCCGGGAAGCGGCGTTCTGGTCTGCGGAGGACGGTTCCGGAACCGTCACGTCGGAGCATGTGGAAAAGGCTTTCTCGGAAATGACTTATCGCTGCAATCTGATGGAAGAGCGGATTCAGGAGGAGATAGACGAGCAGGTTCTGCTGGTTGATGTCGAGGGCGCCCGTGTGGGGCAGGTGAACGGGCTGGTGGTCTATTCGGTCGGAGACTACCTCTTCGGAAAACCGAGCCGGATTACCTCCCGGACCTATCTGGGAAGAAAGGGGGTGATCAGTATTGAGAGGGAGTCTGAACTCTCCGGGAAGACCCACAGCAAAGGGGTCATGATTCTCTCCAACTATCTGGGCGGTCGCTACGCCCAGCGGTATTCCCTCTCCCTTTCCGCCAGTCTGGCCTTTGAACAGTCCTACGGAGAGGTGGACGGCGACAGTGCCTCCGCCGGAGAACTCATTGCCATTCTTTCCAGCCTGTCCGGGATCCCTGTGAGACAGGATCTTGCCATCACCGGCTCCGTCAACCAGCATGGTGAGATTCAACCGGTCGGCGGCGTGAACCAGAAGATCGAAGGCTTTTTCCAGACCTGCAGAAACCGGGGGCTTACCGGAAGTCAGGGGGTGATTATTCCCCAGCAGAATGTCCGCCACCTCTGTCTGAAAAAAGAGGTGGTGGAGGCGGTACGGGAAAATCGGTTCCGGATCTATCAGGTCCGGCACGTGGATGAAGCCGTGGCGCTTCTCACCGGCGTCCCGGCCGGGGAGAGGCGTGAAGACGGGACCTTCCCCCCGGAGACGGTGAACGCGTGTGTTCAAGAGGCCTTATCGGCGATGCATGAAAGGATGGAAACGGATCACGATCATGATCACGAAGAGGAGGAGGGGAATTAACCGGAGGTTTTTTTCATCAGGATATGTTCCTTCCCGGCATCCGGTGAACGGTCCGGATAGTCGGTGCGGTAGTGCGCCCCCACACTTTCTTTCCTCAGGAGCGCGGCCCGCGTAATCAGCGTGGCCACGGTAAGCATGTTCTGCAGCTCCAGGCCGTTCCGGGAACCATAAAGGTTTTTCAGATACGGGCTCCACTCCTCGAGGTGTTTCATGGCTTTGGAGAGGGAATCGCCGCAACGGATGATCCCGACCCGATCCCACATCATTTTGCGAAGGGCGCCGCGGATTTCATTGAACTCGGCATTTTTCTCCTCGGATAGAAAGCATCTTCCGCGGAAAGGGTTGGGCGCCTGTTGCGGTGGACGCCGGATTTCCCGCGCGAAACGGGCGGCTGCCATTCCGGCCCGTGCGCCGAAAACCACTCCTTCGAGCAGCGAATTGCTTGCCAGACGGTTTGCGCCGTGCACCCCGGTGCAGGCGGCCTCTCCCGCGGCGTAGAGACCGGGGATACTGGTCGCCCCGTCCAGATCTGTTTTGACGCCTCCCATCATGTAATGAGCGGCCGGACTGACAGGGATATGGTCCCGGCAGATATCCACACCGTAGGAGAGACAGGTGGAAGCGATTTGGGGGAAGCGCCTCCGCACGAAATCGGGGTCCATATGGGTCAGGTCGAGATAGACATTCCGACTGTGGGTTTTCACCATCTCCGATACGATAGCCCGGCTGACCACATCGCGGGGAGCCAGTTCCTTCAATGGGTGATAGCGTTGGGCGAACTCCTCTTCGTAAATGTTCAGGAGGCGGGCTCCCTCGCCGCGCATGGCCTCGGAGAGGAGAAACGAAGGCGCCCCCGGGAGATACAGCGTGGTCGGGTGGAATTGCACGAATTCCATATCGACCAGCTCCGCCCCCGCCCGGTATGCCATGGCCATGCCGTCTCCGGTGGAAACCGGGGGATTGGAGGTCTGTTGGTAGAGACATCCCAGTCCTCCCGTGGCAAGAACCGTGGTTTTGGCCGTGACTGCTGAAATTTTACGCTGTTTTTCATTCAGAAGATAGACTCCGACACAGGTACCCTCCCGGATGATCAGGTCCATGGTGTAATGGAAATCGAGCTTTTTGACATTCGGGAGGGTCTTGACATGGGCCAGCAACGCCCGTTCCACCTCCCGCCCGGTGGAATCGCCTTGTGCGTGAACGATTCTTCTTTTGCTGTGGGCCGCTTCCCGCGTAAAGGCGAGGTGGGCGCCTTCATGGTCAAATTCGGCCCCCCAGGAGATCATCTCCAGAATCCGTTCCGGTCCTTCCTCCACGAGAGTCCGGACGGCCTCGGGGTTGCAGAGACCCGCTCCGGCCCGGATCGTATCTTCGAGGTGAAAGATAATCCGGTCCTCGTCACTCAGGGCCACGGCGATGCCTCCCTGGGCCTGCCCCGTGCTGCCGGCGCTTGCCGTATCTTTGGTTAAGACCAGGACCTGCCCGTGACGGCTGAGCTCGATCGCGGCGCGAAGACCGGCCACTCCGCTTCCGATCACGAGAAAATCGGTGGAGAACGTCGGGAGGTAGGGATCCCTGTTTACAGTCATTCGGTTCTCCTTTCATTCTGTCCGGGCAGGGTTTTCCCGCTTGCCTTCGCAAAGGGAATGAGGTCTTTCATCAATTGCTCGAACCGGTCGGGTTTCAGGGACTGGGCTCCGTCGGAAAAGGCTTCCTCGGGGTTCGGGTGTACCTCGATCATCAGACCGTCGGCCCCTGCGGCCACCGCCGCCCGTGCCATGGCAGGAACATACTGCCAGTTCCCCACTGCGTGGCTGGGGTCGATCAGTACCGGAAGGTGACTCTTTCTCTTGAGGACCGGTATGCAGCTTAGGTCCAGTGTGTTCCGTGTCGCGGTTTCGAAGGTCCGGATTCCCCTTTCACATAGGATGACTTCTTCATTCCCTCCGGCGAGGATGTATTCCGCTGACATGAGGAATTCCTTGACGGTTGTGGCCATCCCCCGTTTCAGCAGGACCGGTTTCCGGGTCTGCCCCACCTCTTTGAGCAGGGCGAAGTTCTGAATGTTCCGCGCACCGATTTGAATGATATCCGCGTAACGTTCCACCAGGTTCAGATCGCGGGGATTCAAGACTTCGGTGATGATGGGAAGTCCCGTGGTTTCTCTCGCCGCCGCGAGCAATTTGAGCCCGTCTTCGCCCAGCCCCTGAAAAGAATAGGGAGAGGTCCGGGGTTTGAAAGCTCCTCCGCGGAAAACGCTGGCCCCGGCCTTTTTGACCGCGCGGGCGGCGGACAGGATCTGTTCCCGGTTTTCCACGGAACAGGGGCCGGCGATGACCATGAGTTCTTGTCCGCCGATGCTGGCTCCCTGGACCTTCACCACGGTCCGTTCTTTTCGCACTTCCAGGCTGGCCAGCTTGTAGGGCATGAGGATGGGGAGCATGGACTCCACGCCGGTCATGGTTTCAATGACTTGGAGCCTACCTTTCTCCTTCTCATCCCCGATGGCGCCGATCACCTTCCGTTCAACCCCATGCATCACGTGAGGACTGTATCCCAGTTCCTCGATTTTTTTCAGCACCCGTTCCAGTTGTTCCGCCGTCGCGTCGGCCTGCATAACGATAATCATAATCCCCTCCTGTTTTCCCGGATATGGGTCCGTTTCAACAAAATTTATCGTGATCCTTCCACTGTCCTGACGACTCGCAACGGCAACTCCCCTCCCATTTTCCCCTGCTTCCGGAAAGAGTTCCCGTAATCCGGCCGCGTCAGAATCCTCTGGAGGTACTGCCCCGTGAAGGATCCGGGAACTTCCATCACCTCCTCGGGAGTCCCCTGCGCAATGACCCGTCCGCCCCGGTCTCCCCCCTCGGGGCCGAGGTCGATAATGTAATCCGCTGATTTGATGACGTCCAGATTGTGTTCAATAATCACGACCGTGTTGCCCGCGTCGGTGAGGCGATTCAGAACATCCAGAAGTTTCTGAATGTCCGCGAAGTGGAGCCCCGTGGTTGGTTCGTCCAGGATGTACAAGGTTTTGCCCGTATTCTTTTTGGAAAGTTCTTTCGCGAGTTTGACCCGTTGCGCCTCTCCGCCGGAGAGGGTCGTGGCCGACTGGCCGAGTTTGATGTATTCCAGGCCTACATCATGCAGGGTTTGCAACTTTCGTCCAATCGAAGGGATCGCCTCGAAGAAGCGCAGGGCCTGGGCCACCGTCAGATCCAGAACATCCGCTATGTTTTTCCCCTTGTAATGGACATCGAGGGTTTCCCGGTTATACCGCTTTCCCTTGCAGATATCACAGGCTACATAGACATCCGGGAGAAAGTGCATCTCGATCTTGACCAGGCCGTCGCCCTGACAGGCTTCGCAACGTCCTCCCTTGACGTTGAAACTGAATCGTCCGGCTTTGTAACCCCGCATCCGGGACTCCGGGACCTGGGCGAAGAGATTCCGGACATCGGTAAAAACACCGGTATAAGTGGCCGGATTGGACCGGGGGGTCCGTCCGATCGGAGATTGATCCACGTCGATGACCTTATCGATTTTTTCTATGCCCAGGAGTTTTTGATAGGCGCCGGCCTTGATTCCGCTGCGGTAGAGGCGCTGGGAGAGGGCTTTATAGAGAATCTCCAGAACCAGCGTGCTCTTCCCTGAACCGGAAACTCCGGTCACGCAGATGAACAGTCCGATCGGGAAGGAAACGTCGATCCCTTTCAGGTTGTTTTCGGAAGCACCGACCACGGTGATTGCGCCTCGTTTCGCCGGACGTCGCCGGGCAGGGACGGGAATGGTGAGTTCCCGGCTGAGATACCTGCCGGTCAGGGAACGCGGGGTCCGCATGATTTCCCCGGGGGATCCCTGGGCGACCACTTCGCCTCCATGTTCACCGGCGCCGGGTCCCATGTCGATGACATGGTCCGCGCTCAGAATGGTTTCTTCGTCGTGTTCCACAACCAGCACGGTGTTGCCGAGATCACGCAGACGTTTCAGGGTGGAAAGAAGCCGCTGGTTGTCTCTCTGATGCAGACCGATCGAGGGTTCATCCAGGATGTAGAGGACGCCCACGAGAGAGGATCCGATCTGTGTCGCCAGCCGAATCCGCTGCCCCTCGCCTCCGGAAAGTGTCGCCGCGGTCCGGTTCAGGGTCAGGTAGTTCAGTCCCACGCTGTTTAAAAAGCCGAGTCGTTCCCGGATCTCCTTCAGGATCCGTTCGGCGATCTTCATTTCCCTTCCGGAAAGAAGAAGCGTTCTGAAAAATCGTTCCGCCTCCTGGATCGACAGGGTCGTGATTTCGGCGATATTCTTTCCACCCACTGTGAAAGAGAGACTCTCTTGTTTCAATCTTGCGCCCCGGCACGCCGGGCAGACCGAGACCCCCATGTAGGAGGCGATTTCTTCCCGGACGGTCGGGGAGTCGGACTCGTGGTAACGGCGTTCCAGGTTCTGGATGATTCCCTCGAAGGGACGGATGTAGCTGTAGCGGTCGTTTTTACCTTCCAGCCGGAACTCGATCTCTTCCTCTCCCGATCCGTAGAGCAGAACGTCCCGCACCTTTTCGGGGAGGTCCTTGAAGGGCGTATTGATATCAAACCGGTAGTGGCGGGCCAGGGAGGCGATCATCTGATGAAAATAATAGGTATTCCGCCTGCTCCACGGCCGGAGTGCGCCTTCCCGGAGCGAAAGGTTCGGATTGGGAACCACGAGTTCAGGGTCGAGGCGCATCAGGGTCCCGAGTCCGTCGCACTCCGGACAGGCCCCGTGGGGGCTGTTGAAGGAGAAGAGGGGAGGTTCCACGTCGGGATAGCTGACCCCGCAATCGATGCAGGCCAGCCGTTCGGAGAAGAGAAGTTCTTTCCCGCCCAGCACGTCGATGATCACGATTCCTTCGGAATATTTCAAGGCGAGTTCGATGGAGTCCGCCAACCTCCGGCTGATCTCCGGTTTGATGGCCAGGCGGTCGATTACGATGTCGATTTTGTGCTTCTTGTTTTTATCCAGAGCGATTTCCTGGGAGAGCTCAAACATTTCGCCGTCCACGCGCGTTCGAATGAAGCCCTCCTTGCGCATCCGGAGAAACTCTTTTCTGTACTCCCCCTTTCGGCCCCGGACCACGGGGGACAGGACCTGGATCCGGGTCCTGTCCGGAAGGGCCAGGACCTGGTCCACAATCTGGGAGACGGTCTGAGAGGTGATCGGTTTTCCGCATACATAGCAGGAGGGACGACCGACCCTGGCATAGAGGAGACGGAGGTAATCGTAGATTTCGGTGACCGTGGCGACTGTGGACCTCGGATTCCTGCTGGTGGTTTTCTGTTCAATGGAAATAGCCGGGGAGAGCCCTTCGATCGATTCCACGTCGGGCTTGTCCATCCTCTCCAGAAATTGCCGGGCATAGGCTGAAAGAGATTCCACGTAGCGTCTCTGTCCTTCCGCGTAAATCGTGTCAAAGGCAAGGGATGATTTCCCCGAACCGGAAAGGCCTGTGATGACCACCAGTTTGTCACGCGGAATGGTCAGGCTGAGATCCTTGAGATTGTGCGCCCTGGCCCCTTGGATGACGATACAATTCTGTTTCACGTTTTCTATCGAACCCATCAATCATTAAAAAGGTATTTATATTATCAAACCTGATGAACAAAGTAAATAATCTTATCAGCCCAAATCCAGCGATAGAAATGTTCGGACCGGTTCGTTGTAGAAGCTCGTTTTAGAAAGTGTCGGGAGTGTTTTTTTGTACCATTCAGGGAAGCCTGGCCTCTTTTCTCTTGACTTTTCCGAAGGGTAGCTATATATAAAAGTCTTTATAATGTATTGAATTTTCATATGTTTTGGTCTGGAGAATCTTCCATGAAAGGATCCGGAATACTCCATCAGGGAGGAGTTCTTTTTCTGCTCGTTGTTTCCCTCCTTTCTTTTCCTTTCGTCAGCGGTTGCTTCTGGAAGAACCGGACCCCGAAAACGGAGCCGGCCGCGCACGACCTCTATCAGCGGGGGGTTTCCCTGGCCCGGGAGAAACAGTTTGAAAAGGCCCGGGAAATCTTCAACAAGGTCAAGGTGATCGCGAAAGAGACCGATCTTGCCCTTCTGGCGCAAATTTCGGTGGCGGACAGTTACTTTGAAGAGAAGGAGTATGAAGCGGCGAGGACACAGTATCAGGAGATTTTCAAGCTGCATTCGGGCGGTCGTTTCGCGGATTATCTTCAATACCGGATCGGTGAATGTTACTTCTGGCGGATCGACAGCGTCGATCGGGATACGAGCAACGCCAGGGAGGCGCTGGCAGTATTCAAACGGCTGGTCCGGGATTTCCCGCGGAGTGAATTTGTTCCGCCCGCGAAGTTACGGATCCGGAGGATTCAGGGATTCCTGGCGGAAAACGAGTTTTTTATCGGCAGGTTCTATCTGCGCAAGAAGGCGTATTTTGCCGCGATTAACCGCTTCAGAAAGGCGCTGACTCTCTATCCGGGGTCCGGTATCGATGACAAACTGGTCTTTTATCTCTACAAAACGTACCGATTGTTGAAGGACGAAGACCACGCCGAGGAATATCGGCGTATCCTGGTGAATCAGTATCCCAACAGTGAGTTCATCCCGCTTGTTTCCGGGCGGCAAGGGGGACAGGACGCTGCGATCGAAGATTTTTTCAAGGGAGAAAGAGACGAGGGGCCATCGGATATTCTGGCCGGGGCGCCCGTATCGCCTGTCCCGGGAGTCGATCAGCTCCTTTCTCGATCCGAACGGCACGATCCGGCAACCGCGTCGGGACAACGGAAAGGTGAAATCGGTCTGGCCGGAACCTACCAGGGGAGAGATAAGAACTCACTGTGGCGGAGACTCCTTCTGCTGGGACAGAAAGAGCCGGAGCGGACCTGCCCGGAAGGGTTGCCGCCTCTTTCCGCGGATACCGGGGCGCGCCTTCGCGACCGGTCGCTGATGGAGAAGATCATTCCCTGGTGATTTGTCATCATTTATGAACCCCTTTTATCCTCTTTTTCTCAATCTCAAATCGGAACCGGTATTGGTGATCGGCGGCGGCAAGGTGGCGGAGCGCAAGGTTCGGTCTCTTCTCGCCTGCGGGGCCTGCGTGACGGTGGTCAGCCCGGTTCTGACTTCGGGCCTCTCCCGGCTGGCTGAAGCCCGGAAAGTCTCCTGCCGGGTTCGTGGCTTTCATCCGTCCGATCTGAAAGGAATGCGTCTGGTGATTTGCGCCACGAACGATTCCGAGGTGAACCGGAAGGCCGCCTCTGAGGCTGAGGCGAGAGGTGTTCTTCTGAATGTTGTTGACGATCCGGAACTGTGCCGTTTTATTGTACCTGCCGTGGTTCGGAAAGGGGATCTGACCATCGCCGTTTCTACAAGTGGTGGGAGTCCGGCCCTGGCCCGGAAGATTCGCAGGCGGATCGAACAAGAAATAGGTCCGGAGTACCGGGAATTCTTGCGGCTCCTGAAACAGGTTCGTCCTTTTGTTCAGCGGGCGGTTCGGGATAAAACCAGGAGAGGTAAAGTCTATCGTGATCTGGTGGAATCCGGGGCATTGGAACGGATCCGGGAGGGCTCTCCGGCCGAGGCTCGGCAGGCGATCCGGTCGGTCCTGGGCCGGTATTCCATTCCGATCCCGAAAGAAACAAGGAGATGACAGGGATGCGAATTCAAACCCACGGATCATCGGCTCAGCGAATCGCTGCATGCCGGCAACTGTCTTGCGGCGAGTTCTTCCCCGCACGGAGGAGGCGATGGATTCTGTACGTGGCCTGGATCCTTTTTTTTGCCGGTCCGGTCGGGATGCTTCATGCGGAGGAGAATTCCTACCCCCGTCGGGATGCCGTGGTCCGGGCCGTGGAGAAGGCCTCGCCGGTCGTGGTCAACATCAGTACGGAACAGATCCAGGAAGAGCGGTATCCTTTTTCATCCGGGACGGGGGATCCCCTGATGAACCGGTTTTTCGAGGAGTTTTTCAACTCCTTCCCGCCGCGGGAGTTTCAGGTCAAGAGTCTTGGGTCCGGGGTGATCATTTCCAGGGGGGGATATATTCTGACGAATGAACATGTGATTTCCGGAGCATCAAAGATCTCGGTTCGACTTCAGGACAAACAGACGTTTCCCGCGATGCTGATCGGTTCCGATCCCAGGTCCGATCTGGCGGTTCTGAAGATCAAGGCCGGTCATGACCTTCCCTTCATCCGGATGGGGCGTTCGGATGATCTGATGATCGGAGAGACGGTCATTGCCATCGGTAATCCCTTCGGGCTTTCGAACACGGTTACGACCGGTGTGATCAGTGCCGTGAACCGGTCGATCCGGAGCGGGAACCGGATTTATCAGGATTTTATACAGACCGATGCCTCCATCAACCCCGGGAACAGCGGCGGGCCGCTGCTCAACATCAAGGGGGAGCTGATCGGCATCAACACGGCGATCTACCAGAAGGCCGAGGGGATCGGCTTCGCCATCCCGATTAACCGCGCCCGGAGGATCTACGAGGACCTGGTTGCCTTCGGAGAGGTGCACAAGCCGTGGATCGGCGTCTTTCTGCAGAAACTGACTCCCCAGATCGCCCAGTATTTCGGTATTTCCGGAGAGACGGGTCTCCTGGTCTCCAAAGTGATTCCGGGAAGTCCCGCCGAATCCGCCGGGTTTCACGAGGGGGATGTCCTGATGGAGATCGGGGGGCGGGCCGTCACGGACCGTGAATCCTATCTCACGCTCCTGGAGGCCTACAAGGCGGGAGCCACCGTTCCCATGACCCTTTTCAGGGAGGGCTCCACCCGGAAGATCCGGGTAAAAAGCGGTCGGGTCACGCTGCAGGTGGCCCTGAAGATTTCCAGTCAATGGCTGGGACTGGATGTGAAGAGACTCGCGGCGGGAGGGAAAGGCGAAGGGATGCTGATCCGGAAGGTGGACCCTCATTCGGAGGCCTACAAAATAGGCATCCGGCCGGGAGACGTGATCCGCCAGGTGAATAACATACCGATTTCGAGGATGGAAGATTACCGCAAGGCCATGGAACAGGCCGTGAATTCCGGGAGCGTCGTTCTTCTGATTGTGAGGCTCGGCGTCGGCTACAGTGTGACACTGGTCCCATAGGGGAGGAGACGTTTGCGGCCTCTCGGCCTTCAGATCGATTTATAGTGAGAAGCCCATTGCTTCAGGAGTTGATGCTCCTGGATCAGGGATTGGACGGAGTCATCCAGTTTTGAGGAGATCCCCGTTTTTCCCATCGTGTTCTTACGGATCGAATCGATCGCCTTCATGATCTGGTCGCTTCCGTTCTTCTGCCTGTTGACGGCCTCTTCAATATTCTGCACCTTGCGCAGGATGGTTTCCACGGCGGCGCCGATCATCCGGCTCCCCTCGGACTGTTCCTTGGTGGCGGATTTCAGCTGCCGGCTCATATCGCTGATGATCTCCGTGGAGGAGCGGATCCGGTCGCTGCCGATTTTCTGGTCCTGCGTGGCCTTGTGGATCTGTTCCACCATGGTATTGATCTGGTCCATCGATTTCCTGACGATGGAAACCCCCTCAGACTGCTGAACCGTGCTCTGTTCGATCTTCTGGGCCATTTCCACCGCGGCCCGGGAGCTGTCCAGGATCTTCTTTAAGGCGTTTCCCGCGTCGAGGGTGAGTTTTTTCCCCTGTTCGGCCTTTTCTTCGCCTTCTCTGATTGATGTCACCGCCTCCCTGGCCTCCTCCTGGACTGCCTGTATGATCCGTGTGATCTCCTGCGCGGAGGTTGCGGTCCGTTCCGCCAGCGCCTTGATTTCGTTGGCCACTACGGCGAATCCCTTGCCCTCTTCGCCGGCCTGGGCGGCGAGGATCGATGCGTTCAGGGAGAGGAGTTCGGTTTGGTCGGAAACCTCGTTGATTACGGTGAGGATCTGGCCGACGTCCTCGGAACGCTCATGGAGATGGGTGATGATTTCGGCGGATTTCTTGACGGCTTCCTGGATCTGTTCCATTCCGTCGATGGTATCCACCACGGACATCATGCCCAGTTCCGACGCGTTCACGGCGACCGATTCCGCGATCTTTACCGATTCCTTTGCGTGGGAGGAGATTTCATGAATGGAGGCGTCGATCTCGGCGATGGTCGTGAGCAATTCCTCGGAGAAATTGGAGAGCTGTTCCACCCCAGCGGCGATCTCCTTGATGGTTGCCGTCATTTCAAAGATCGAAGAAGAGGATTCCTCGACCGATTGGGACAGGACGTTCGATGTGGAGGCGATCTGGTCGATGGAGGTGGACATTTCCATGGTGGAAGAGGAGGTCTCTCTCGCGGAGTCGGACAGACCTTCGATGCTTTCGGTGATTGCCTGAATGGATCGGGTCAGTTCAACCAGCGAGGAATGAGCCGTTTCCAGACCCCCGGTCTCATGCTCGGCATCCCGTCGGAGTTGGCCGGAGGTGCTGGAAAGGGTCTCCGTGGTCAGGGCGAGGGTCCGGGTCAGGTTCTGGACATTCTGTATCAGATCCTTCAGGTTGGAAGAGATCCTCCCCAGGTTTTCGGAAGTCTCCCGGAGTGTGGTGATTTGTGTATCGGTTTCCCAGGTATTCAGGTCTCCCCCCGCGATTTTGCGGGCTGTCATGGAGAGATCCCGCAGGGGGTGCAGGATGGCTTTTTTGATCCACCAACCGGCGGCGGAGAGCAGAACTGCAAGGGCGAGGATCCCGGAAAGAAAAACCTTGGCGATCAGGGTCGGGGTGACGGATGTCATCTTTCCTTCCGTGATGGAAAAGTAGAGGGGAGATAAAGAGATGAACAAGGTGAACAGGGAAACGAGCAGGAGCATCAGGAGGAGACGGCCGTTTAGACTCTTTACCGGGAAATGGCGCGAATTTGTCTGATCCACTTGAAACAACCTCCTTTTCTTTCACATTCGATTTTGAAACACAGGCGGCTCGTTTTTAAAAATGGAACAGGATGGTTTCGAATGGTTGATATCATCATGGTTGATAATAATAGTAGAACATAGATCCGGGATTCTGTAAATATTTTTTTCTTGAAATTACGAAGCCTTATGGATTACTTTGGACAGAAACCGACCCATGGTGCCGTGGGTTGTACAGGGGGCCCTGATGTGGACTTACATTGCGAAACGGTGTTTGCTGATCCTGCCGCTTCTGGTCGGAATTACGGTGATTACTTTCATCGTGATCCATCTTGCGCCCGGCAGTCCGGTTGACTCCGTTACCGAACTCAATCCAAGGGCCTCGGCGCAGGCCAGGGAAAACCTCCGAAGGATATACGGTCTGGACAAGCCCCTCTATGTCCAGTATGTTCATTGGCTTCGACGGCTTGCCGTGATGGATCTTGGAAATTCGTTCACCGATGGAAGACCGGTGCTTGATAAGATTCTGGAACGTCTTCCGATTACGATTCTGATCAGCGGCCTCTCGATGCTCCTGATTCTCCTGACGGCAGTACCGATCGGGATTGTCGCCGCGACCCGGCAGTACTCTCTGTTCGACAAGGTCACAACGGTTCTGGTTTTTGTCGGCTTCGCCATGCCGACCTTTTGGTTCGCCCTCCTCCTGATGATCTTTTTCGGGGTTACACTCGGCTGGCTTCCGATTTCAGGCCTCCAATCCATGCATGCCGACCAGTTGCCCTTCTGGGCTCTTTTCTGGGATCGCACGAAACATCTGATTCTTCCAATCTTCGTAAGCAGCTTCGGAGGGCTGGCCGCCTACTCCCGTTACATGCGTTCCAGCATGCTGGAGGTGATCCGTCAGGACTACGTACGGACAGCGCGCGCCAAGGGTCTGTCTGAGAACAAGGTGATCTACAAACACGCCTTGCGGAATGCCCTGATGTCCACGATCACGATTCTCGGTCTGGCGATTCCCGGTTTGATCGGTGGAAGCGCCATTTTTGAGCAGATCTTCGCCATTCCCGGAATGGGAAAACTCTTCCTGGATGCCACCTGGGCGAGGGATTATCCCGTGGTGATGGGGGTCCTGGTCATGGGAGCGGCCCTGACTCTTTTCGGAAATCTGGTCGCCGATATCGCCTACGCGGTGGTCGATCCGAGAATCCGTGTGGAGGAAGGAGGATGAATTCGGGCGAATCCTATCTTCAGATTGTCTTCAGACGATTCAGAAAGAACCGTCTGGCCCTGGCGGGATCGGTCATCATTCTTCTCCTTTTTTTTCTCGCGCTGTTCGCGCCCTGGATCAGCCGATATGATCCGGCCAGGATCGACGTGTCGCATATTTTAAGCCCGCCTGACGCCCTGCACTGGATGGGGACCGATGAATCCGGACGGGACGTAATGAGCCGGATGATTTACGGCGCCAGGGTCTCCCTGCTGGTCGGTTTCGTGGCCGTCGGGATCGCGACCGCCATCGGGGTTTTTTTCGGTTCCCTGGCGGGGTATTATGGAGGTTGGATCGATACGGTGATTATGCGTTTTGTCGATATCATGCTCTGTTTTCCGACCTTTTTTCTGATTCTGGCGGTGATCGCGGTGCTGGAACCGAGCCTTCTGAACATCATGATCGTGATCGGTGTGACCGGCTGGATGGGGGTCGCCCGTCTGGTCCGGGCCGAGTTTCTGGCCCTGAAGGAACAGGAATTTGTTCTCGCGGCGCGCGCCTTCGGAGCGTCGGATTTTCGCATTATCTTTCGCCATCTTCTTCCCAATGCCATGGCTCCGGTCCTGATTTCCGCCACGTTCGGAATCGCCGGCGCCATCCTGACGGAATCGGCCCTGAGCTTTTTCGGCCTCGGAGTCCAACCTCCGAATCCGAGTTGGGGCAATATCCTGAGTTCAGGTTACAAATATATCGATTTCGCGCATTGGCTTTCAATTTTCCCCGGCCTGGCGATCCTCATCACCGCGTTGGGATATAACCTTCTGGGGGAAGGCTTAAGAGACGCTCTCGACCCGCGTCTCAGAAGCGGGAAGTAGCCTTTTCCCCACCTCTCTTCAGACGAAACCTTGATCGGATCGGCATATCCTCCCTGATTTTTCCATCCTGATATCTTCTTGACAATGATTTATTGACGGGAAAAGCAACCGCAGGTTATACTTTTATAAAGAACAGGATGGGTTTGTTTTCTCCTTTCTTTCATTAAAAGATGCCTATATTTTTGCAGAATGTGATGAGATTGAACTGTTTTGCATCATTTCAGGGATATATTCATTGGAACCGGGGGACGGATATTCCTGGATCCGCTCTATCATGCCGGTCAGGTAATGGAAAATTCAAGAAACGGTTCCGGGATCCGATAAGAAAGGAGAAGCGGCAAACCGACCGCTCCAGTCGGACAGGATATTGTGAAACCGGTGGCTGAAAGGGAAGGGGCAATCCATTGCTTGAAAGGAGATGCGGAAATGCTGCGCCGATCTGGTCCCGTGAGGATCTGACCCAGAGACTGGGCCTGATTCTGATCGCAGTTTCCCTGATCATCATTCTTCTCATTGTATTTCTGCTCACTTTCTCCTCGCGGCAGAAGCGCCTTACGTCCATGCTTATGGAGGGGCGGACACTGGCCGGGATGGTGGCCGACTATTCTGAAAAAACGGCGCTCGGAAGTAAGGACGCGGAGCGGGTCTTGAAAATCATGGACTTCCTGGGGGAGAAACACGGACTCATCTATTCGATGATTCTGGACCGGGAGGGACGGGTGGTTTTCCATTCGGATTCCGATCAGATTGGAATCCGGGTCTCCGATCCGGTTGGGATTCGGGCGGTCACCTCAAACAATCCACTTCATCAGACTTATCGGGATCCGGTGACCCGATACAGGATACACGAATTTTCCCGCCCGATTTTCAAGGGAGGGCGTCGATCCGGAACCGTTCGGTTGGGTTTTTCCGAAGGTCGATCTCCCTGGATTCAGGAAGGAGATCTTCGACAACTCTCACTGATTGCCATCCTGGTATTTCTTCTGGTTCCGATCTTTTATTATCTGGTCCGGTATTCCCTTCGTCCTCTTTTCTCGCTGAATCATGAGATGCAGTCACTCCTGGAAAAGAATGAGTTCCGGGCGATTCCCGTGGAACAGGAGGGAGAACTCGGAAGGTTGGTCGGGAGATTCAATCAGGTGATCGCCCACCTCCGGGAGCGGAATGACGCCCTGCAGCTTTTCTGCGAGGAGATTGAAATCTCCAACTCGGTTCTGACCTATGAAAAGGAACGGATCGAGTTGGTGATCGATCATCTCCAGGAAGGAGTCGTCGTGGTCAACGTGACGGGAAATGTCATCCTCATCAATCGGGAGATGACCCTGCTGTTCGGACTGAAACAGAAAGAGGTGATTGGAAGACCTCTGACCGAGTGCCTTGAACAGGAAGAGATTCTTTCCTGGCTTTCGGAAGAGAAGTTTGAAAAGGGAAGCGTCACCCAGAGAAACCTGGAGATATCCATCGATCGGAGCCATGGTGAGCGGATTCTTCGATTGACGTCCATTCCTCTTTCCGGTTCGGATGGGAAATGTCTCGGGACCCTGATTGTGGCCCGTGACATGACCGCTCGGAAACTCTCGGAGCGAAACCAGTCCGAGTTTATCGCCCATGTGTCCCATGAACTGAGAACTCCCCTGACCACGATCAAGTCTTATGTGGAATTGCTGAGCGATAATGACGTCTCCGACGAAAAGACCCGTTATGAGTTTTATAACATCATCAATGGAGAAACGGATCGTCTGGCGCGGTTGATCGAGAATCTTCTGAATATTTCGAAGATTGAAATGGGGAGTCTGATGGTTCGGAAGGATCTTCTGAAAACCCGGGAGTTTTTCTCCGATCTTGTGGAATCGATTGAGTCACAGGCCGTGAATAAGCGCATCTCTCTTCACACGGATCTTCCGGAGAAGATGACGTCGCTGATGGCCGACAAGGACCTGCTTCGGGTGGCCGTCCTGAATATCCTGAGTAATGCGATCAAATACACCCCTTCCGGGGGTTCTGTGACTCTCACGGCGGTGGAGGAGGACGATTTCCTGAAGGTGGAAATCAGTGACACCGGATACGGAATTTCGGAAGAGGACCTTCCGAAAATCTTCGGGAAATTTTTCCGGTCCTCTGACCGGAACATCCGGAAAGAAACGGGCAACGGACTGGGACTTGCCCTGAGCAAGGAGATCGTGCAGCTTCATCACGGCGAATTGACGGTGTCCAGTACGATCGGGCAGGGGACCTCTTTCACGCTGATCCTTCCCAGGGAGGAAGATCCGAGGATCAGGGGATATGAGGGAAGTCTGGACACCCTGGTGAAGGGATAGAAACTTTTTCCATTGATCTTGAGGCGGTTTTCTCAGAGGCGTGTATCCAGGCGGTACGACAGGGAGATGTTATTGGATCTGAAACCGGAAATCGTTATTGTGGATGATGAACCCTATATCCTCCGGGTATTGAAGATGAAACTGGAGCAAGGAGGGTACGAGGTCAGCATTGCGGTAAACGGTCTTGAGGCCCTGGAGGTGATTGACCGGAAGGCACCGTCCGTGGTCATCACCGATATCAACATGCCGTACATGAGCGGACAGGAGTTGTGCGAAGTCCTGCAGAGACGGCATGGCGATCGGTCCTTCCTGATGATTGTAATGACTTCCGGAACCGATCGGGCCTATCGGGTCTGGGCGGAGGGAATGACGAACGTCCGGTTTGTGGAAAAACCCTTCAGTCCCAGACAGATCCTGAAGCTGGTGGATCAGCATTTTCTGGAACACCGGGAGGTGTAAGTTTTCGTTCCCCGTCCGAGGGTTCGATGTACTATGACGCAGGAGCAACAAAATGGCTTCTCCAGGAGGGTTCCGGCCCACCGGATCCGATCTTCAGCAGATGGAAAGACTATTCGCCCGGATCGCGGAGCTGTTTCCGGTCCGTGTCGAGTTCATCGGACCTTCCGGGGACAGCCTGATCCGGATTGCCGGCGATTCTCCTGAGTCTTCCGTGTCTTCTGGTTGGGTTGATCGGCCCGAAAAATTTTTCAGGAAAATTTCGAAAACGGGCAGGACGGAAGAGGAATCCGCCTCCGATGAAGTCGATCGGGTCGTGATCCCCCTGGAGTTCCACGGGCAGTCCTTCGGACACATCCTGATCGGCCTGGGGTCTGTGCAAGAGAGCGAGAGACAAGGTGTTCTCGCGTTGCTGCGGGAAGTTTCGAAAGGAGTGACGGACCGTTTTTCCATGCAACTGGAAATGGACAGTCTGGTCGGCGAGCTTTCCGTGCGTTACGAAGAGCTGAGTCTGCTCTATGAAATCGGGAAAAGTCTTGGAGAGAGTGGACGAACAGAGGGGGCGGTCCACTTCATTCTGGATAAAACCCTGGAGACACTGGAGCCGGATCTGGCCGTAGTCTCCATTTCGAATCGTGGTCTTTTTGAGATGCGGATGAATCATCCTGAAGTACTGCCTTTCCCCGGGTTGTTTTCGTCGCACAAGGAAAAAATAGAAGGGATCCTGGTCAAACGCCTGGCCACTGCGGAAACGGATCCTCCGCATGTGGTGTTGAACGACATCCGGCGGGACACGGAGCTGAGTCGGTTTTTTTTTCATGCCCCTTTGAATCTTCTTGCCGTTCCGGTCAAGCTGAAAGGGGTCATCACCGGATTTCTCGGAATTCTGAGGGCCGA
Source organism: uncultured Nitrospirota bacterium (assembly GCA_964483105.1). Classification (GTDB taxonomy): domain Bacteria; phylum CG2-30-53-67; class CG2-30-53-67; order CG2-30-53-67; family CG2-30-53-67; genus CAYZZU01. The sequence continues at coordinate 17,387 of CAYZZU010000020.1, read as the reverse complement.
TCCGGAACGTCTTTTCCAGACGGGGGACGTGAGGCTGATGGCCACTCTGGCCAAACAGCTCTCCATTGTGACCACCAATGGAGAGCTCTACCAGAACCTGAAGGATTTTCTCCTGAACGTGATCAAAACCCTTGTTTCCTCGATTGAGGCAAAGGACGCCTATACCCGGGGGCATTCGGAAAGGGTGCGGAACCTCTGCCTGATGATGGCGGAAGGGTTGGAACTGGAGCCGGGTGAAAAGGAAGTACTGAGTTGGTCCGCTCTGCTTCATGATATCGGTAAGCTGGGGGTGCCCGAGGATATTCTCACAAAACCCGGCCGGCTTACGGAAGATGAATACACGATTCTTAAGGAGCATCCGGAACGGGGGTTCCGGATTCTTGCCCCCATTGAACAACTCCGGGATTCCCTCGACGGAATCCGGTATCACCATGAGAGGATCGACGGGACCGGGTATCCTTTCGGTTTGAAGGGAGGGGAAATTCCGCTTCACGCCCGGATTATTGCCGTGGCGGACACCTATGACGCCATGACCAGCCGGCGGGCCTATCGTCCGCAACTGTCCGATGAGCTTACCATAGCGGAGATGAAACGGGTCGGTGGGACTCAGCTTGATCCGGACATTGTGGAGTTGTTTGTCCGCTTGATGCGGGGAACCTTCCTGGAAGAACAGGTTTCGGCGGCGGGGGTTGGATGAGTCGTCCGATCCAAAGAGAAAAGGAGCATTCCGGATGGAGGTAAAACGGAACCGTGTCGGAGTGGTCACCTTCTTGACTCCCGATTTCGCGCTGCTGGGAGATGAGATGCAAAGGATGGATCAGGAGGTCCGAAACAGCCTGGAAAAGGAGGAACTGCGACTGGTGATTGACCTGCATCATGTTCCCTACATCGATAGCGCGGGATTGGAGAAGCTGGTTCGCTATTCCGAGCAGATACGGCGGCGGGGCGGAAACATTAAACTTTCCAATCCGAACCCGCTCTTAAACGAGATTCTCGAGGTGACCCGCATGACCCGTTATTTCGATATCTTCTTTGACCTTGAAAAGGCCGCCAGGAGCTTTTTATGAGTGTGGTTTCTCCCGCCTTACGGAAAAAACTCGGTGAGATTCTTGTGGAGCAGGGAGCCTTGACCGAGGAGCAATGCGAAGAGGCGTTGCGGATCCAGAAAAAGACCGGAAAATTACTCGGCCAGATCCTGGTTGAAAAGAAGATGGTCTCCGAGGAGGACCTGGTCCGGATCCTGGGAGATCAGCTCGGTTACCCTCATGTCTGGCTCCGGAAGGGGATGATCGACCCGAAGGTTGTCCGAATCATCCCCAAAGAGAAGGCCCGGTTATATCGGGTGATTCCGATGTTCAAGGTATTTGACGATCTGACGATCGCCACGGCCGACCCCCAGGCGATCTTCGCCTTGGATGAACTCTCAAGGCTGACACGCTGCACCCTGCATCCGGTACTGTGTCGGGCCACGGATATCGAACAGGCGATCAACGAATATTATGACGAGGATGTCCGGATCAATGACTTCCTGGCCGACCTGGACGAAAACCAGATCCAACTGGTTGAGAATCCGATGGATCAGGACTTCCAGGAGATCGAGGATCTTGCGGAAGGAAGTCCGATCATCAATCTGGTGAATCTCATCATCCTGAAAGGGATCAAGGATCGGGCCAGTGATATCCATATCGAGCCGGACCGGAACCAGTTCCGGGTCCGGTACCGGATCGACGGGGTCCTCTATGAAGTGATGACTCCGAAACTGGAACTGCATCCGGCCGTGGTGTCCCGTTTGAAAATCATGGCGAAGCTGAATATCGCCGAAAGGAGACTGCCGCAGGATGGGAGGATTCAGGTGTATATTGAGGGACGTTCCGTGGATCTCCGCTTTTCTTCCCTCCCGGGGATCTTCGGGGAGAAAGTGGTTCTCAGAATTCTGGACAAGAAGGGTGCCATTCTCAACCTGGACAAGCTGGGGTTCAACCCGGAGGTCCTGGAGCAGTTCAAGGGACTTCTCCGGAAACCTTATGGGTTGATCCTGGTAACCGGTCCGACGGGAAGCGGAAAGACGACCACCCTGTACTCCGCGATTCACTACCTGAATACCATTGAGAAGAATATTGTGACCATCGAGGACCCGGTCGAGTATCAGATGGAGGTGATCAACCAGAACCAGGTCGACGAGTCGATCGGTTTGACCTTTGCGAGGGTCCTGAAACACGCACTGCGTCAGGACCCGGATATCATCATGGTTGGAGAGATCCGGGACCGGGAGACCGCGGAGATTGCCGTCCAGGCCTCGCTGACGGGTCACCTGGTTCTCTCCACGATTCACACCAACGATGGAGCCGGTACGATCAGTCGACTGATCGATATGGGCATTGAACCTTATCTTCTTTCTTCTTCCCTTGCAGGAGTTGTCGCTCAGAGATTGGTGAGGACTGTCTGCCCTGAGTGCAAGACTTCCTATTATCCGGACCAGGACCTTCTGGAGCGGATCGGTTTGCGGGAGGGGGGAAAGGTCCATCTGGTGAAGGGGAAGGGGTGCCCCGCCTGCTACGACTCAGGATATCACGGAAGAGTCGGTATCTACGAACTCGTCAGGACCGACGCCGCGCTGAAATCATTAATTCTCACCAATCCTTCCGTGGAGGAAATCCGTGAGTTCCAACGGAAGGCGGGGATCCCCTCGCTCTGGATGGAAGGGCTGAAAAAAGTTCAGGAAAGACAGACAACTGTGGAAGAAGTGTTACGGTCGGTGTATGTCGAGTCGGTGTGAAAAGGGACCTTTCCCGGCCGAATCGACCGGGGAATCCGGTTCCAGATGAGACCGACCGGAAACACTCTCGATGCCTGACGTTGTTTCGAAAGCGGACCCCGAACCGGGTCGTCTCCGGGTAGAAGAGGTTCTGAGTATGGCGATCGCGACAACAGCCAAAAAGGTTTCATCCGGGACGCGGAACCTGGCATGGGTCCGGGACCGGTTGAAAGATTTTCTTTTACGGTCGAGGTTCCAGAGAAAGATCACGGGGCGGGACCGGATCTTCTTTACCAGTCAGCTTGCGCTGATGCAGGAGATCGGGTCCCCTCTGAACACGAGCCTTTCCGCGATCGCACGGCAAACCCGAAATCCCGCGTTTCAAACGATCATCTCGAATCTCACGGCGGTTGTCGAAGAGGGGAAGATGTTCTCCGAGGCCTTGAAGAGATACCCCCGTATCTTCTCCCCGGAATATATCAGTCTGGTTCATGCCGGGGAGAAAAGCGGGCATCTTCAGGAAATGCTGGAGCGGGCCGTGGAACTGGAGGAGAGACGGGTGGCCTTCGTAACCGCTCTGAAAGGGGCGATGACCTATCCTCTGGTTCTCTGCGTGGTTACGACGGGAGTGGTTGTCTTCATGCTTGCCTACGTTTTCCCCAGATTTACAACCCTCTTTCAGGGGGTGGAAGAGATTCTGCCGCCGACCACGCGGTTTTTGATGGCCCTGAGTGTCTTCATGAGACGGAACTGGTATCTCCTGGTGCTTTTTTCCGGTGTGGCCGGGCTTGGAATAAGCTGGTTTTTGAAGACCCGTTCCGGAAGAGGTTTTGTGGACAGGATGAAGATCACAGTGCCGTTCCTGTCGGGAGTCTACATCCGAATCTATCTGGCGCAGATGATGCGGACTCTCGGCTCCCTGATCGGCAGCAATGTGCCGCTGTTGGACTCTCTGAAGATCGTCCGGGGGAGCACAAAGAATCTGTTTTTCATCGGTTTTATGGACAGAATTATTGAAAACGTCGAATCGGGGAAGGGGTTCGCCCCCGCCTTTTTTGAGACCTCTTATGTTCCTGAAACCGTAAGCCAGATGGTCCGGACCGGTGAGGAATCCCGGAAACTGGATCGGGTTCTGCTCCGACTGTCCGATTACTACGAAGGAGAGATCAAGGGACAGGTCCAGCGGTTTACCACCGTCATCGAGCCGGTTTTGCTGATCCTGATGGGAATTGTCGTCGGTGTCATCGTGATTTCGCTGATTCTGCCGATCTTCAAGCTGGCAAGGGTGGTCCATTAATACGGCAAGAGCGACAGGGAGGTGGAAAATAGAAGATTTGATTGTGCAGGTAAAGAAGTTTTTGAATTGTTTCTCAGGGAGGTATGAAAATGAGAAGAGTGGTTCGAAACGAAAAGGGATTTACCCTGGTGGAACTGTTGATCGTCGTCATTATCCTGGGGATCCTGGCGGCGGTGGCGATTCCTCAGTTCGGGAATTCCACCGATGACGCTAAGTTGCAGACCCTGAACTCCAATCTATCCACCTTGCGGGCCGCCGTCGAGCTCTACTATCAGCACCATGGAGAGTATCCCGGAGCGATGGCCGTGGATGGAACAACCGATTTGACGGCGACATGGAACGCAGCCTCCTCGGCGACCGCTTTTGCTGACCAATTGACCCAGTATACCGATGCAGACGGCAAGACGTCCACCACGAAGGATCCTGCCAATTTCCCGTATGGTCCTTATCTGAAAAAGGGAACGCTGCCCGACAATCCATTTGTGGCCGGGGCCAGCAGCAACGGGGTTACCTGCGTGGATACGGGGACGCTGACACTCGCGGGGGTCGCGACCGACGGAACGGGCTGGAGGTTTGATGTGAAATCCGGGCGCCTGATCGCCAATGACGGCGGGCACGACGCAAATTAGTAGAGGGGTCGGGACCGCTATCCAGGGAAAGCCGCATGAGGCGTCCATATAACAGAATCAGGAGGAGAGAGCCGGCTCCGGGATTCACGCTGATCGAGCTGGTGATGGTTCTCCTCCTCCTGGGAATCGTCCTGCTCGCAGGCTTCCCCCTGGTTCGGTCCACCCTGGACCGGACGAGACTGGATGCCGCCTGCGAGGAATTGGCCGCCGCCGTCCGGTATGCCCAGAGCCTGTCCATGCAGGAGGGTGTTTCCTACGGGGTGGCCTTCGACAGCGCCTTGAACCAAGTCCGGTGTTATCAGAAGTCGACGTCGGCCACGATCCTGGATCCGATCGACAAGAAGCCCTACGTGGTCGACTTCGGAGCGGAGGAGCGCCTGAAGGGAGTCATGCTGCTCAGCGCGAGTTTCGGAGGGGCCGGTTTTCTGGAATTTGATTCTCTCGGTGAAATCCCGGCCGGCGGGACGGCGGTGTTGCAGTATTCCGGTTTGACAAGAACAGTTCGTGTGGACGCGCCGACCGGGAAGGTGGTGATCCAGTAGGCGGGAGGAATCTCGGGGGGGCTTTGTCAATACGACGGTATCTGGCTGCCGCGGTCCGTTTCCCCGGGTCCGACTCCTCGATCCGGAAAATGTTCCGGTCATGCGGTTTGAGGAGACGACCCTGCGATCCTTCCGGCGTATGCCCTGTTTGTGAACTGGACCACGTAGAGCCGAAGGGGATTTTGTGGTGGAAAGAAGACCTCGACCCGGTTCATCCGGATTTTCTCTGATAGAGATTTTGCTGGCGTTGTCGATTGTCGCCGTGGCCCTGGTGCCGATGCTCGACTTCTTTGGAACCTCCATGGAGTCAGGTGCCGCGGGGAAGGAGACGGAGCAGCTCGTTGACCTGGCCCGGGCGACGCTGGAAGAGATTCTGGCGATGAATTATCAGCAGGTTGTCGTCAGCGGATCTTCTCCGAGCGCCACGCTGTCGGATACGGTGGTTCTCGGCGGTGAACAGGTGAAGCGGGACGTCTATGTGGACCTGTACGACGGCAACGGTGACGGGATCCCGGACCTCGACCTGAAAAAGATCACCGTTCAGATCAGGGATTTCAGACTCCAGACCCTGAAGGCCGACGCGTAAGCTGATGTGTAAAAACGATGACGTATTCCAATGTCGACAGATCCGGGGGAATGTCGGGTTGGACGCTGGTGGAGCTGTTGATCTCCCTTGTCCTCCTGTCGATGCTTCTGCTCCTGTGTTTCAGAATTCTCACCGGTGCGTTGGATACATGGAACTACGGACGGCAACAGTCCGAGCTCCTTCATTCGGCACGGTTCGCCATGGAAAGGATGGTCCGGAAGGTCCGCGAAACCTCCTGGGTTCTCCTTCCACTCCGCGACTCCGATCCGAACGATCCTCTTTATCCGAATCAATCCTATTATCCCCGGACGATCCTGGCCGTTTCAGGAGGGATCGACAACGACGGGGACGGTCTGGTCGATGAAGATCCGGGAGATGATATCACGGGAGACAACGCGGCGGGGATTGTGGGGATCGACGATGACAGCGACGGCCTTGTGGATGAGGGAAATGTCAAGAAAGACGGCGAGGGATCCGGCGTAACGGACAATGACGCAATTGACGGGATTGACAATGACGGGGACGGAATTGTGGACGAAGATCCCGGCCAGAACTTTTATGGAATCCAGGGCAAAAAGGGAAAAGACGACGACGGGGATGGCGCCGTTAATGAGGATCCCCTGGATCCTCTGATTTTCTATCTGAGCGGATCCACCCTGATGGAGAGACAGGACGTTCTCGGGGTGACCGCATCATTGATCCCCCTCGCGGAGAATGTCGCAGAATTTCAGGTGGTCCGCAGGCGGGTGAACGGGAATACCCTGATCGACATCCACCTGAGACTGGATAACGGGAAGGAGCACGTGGAACTCAATACCACGGTCCTGGCCTTCCGGCGGATTAGCCTGTGATAGATCGGGAGGGGTTCCGTGATACACTCTGTTCGATACCGACCGGTTGCTTCCCGGCAAGGGTTCGCCCTGGTGATTGTACTGATCGTGATCAGCCTTCTGGCTGTCATGGGGATTACCTTAAACCGGGTAGGCGGGATGCAGGCGGTGCTCTCCTCCAACCGGGGAAACGGCGAAGACGCCTATTATACCTCTCTGGCGGGGGTTGAGTACGCCCTGTTCGTCTTGAAACATGACCCTACCCAGCGGGGGACGATTGCGACGGGGATTCCCTTCGGGAACGGATCCTATACCGTGTCCGTCATGGATTCCCCGTCGCCTGCGGGAGGCATCCTGATCTCTTCCACGGGGCGGGTCGGCCGCGCGGTTCGTACCATTGAAAAGAGGAGTGTTCTTCCGGCCTATCAGGCGACTCTTTCTCTGCTCGAAGATACCTATATCGATCAGGGGCGCGCAACGGACAATTTCGGTATCTCCACGAAACTGGTCGTCGGTGCGAAAAAGAAAGAGGATGCGAAAAGGGGGTTGTTGAAATATGACCTGAAACTGATTCCTCCCGGTTCCACGATTATGTCGGCGGATCTGGAACTGTATCTGTACGATCACGTGAGGCAGATGGGGATGAACAACCACCTTGAGATCGAGGTCCACCGGCTCGTCCATTCCTGGAAGGAGGGCAAGAAGGACGGACAGGGGGATGAGACCAACTGGAGAAGGTATGCCAAGAACCGCGACTGGACCAGCCGGGGGGGGGACTTTGATCCGGCAGTGGAAGCGGTCACGACCGTGCTTTACGGGGAGATCAATCAATGGCACCGGTGGGACATCACCGGGCTGGTCCAGTACTGGGTGAATAATCCCGCTTCGAACAGCGGCATGATCCTGAAAGATATCGATGAGGGTGCCGCGGGTAAGCAGGATACCTTTGAGGGGGAATTCTATTCCGGGGAGTACGTTGACGCAAGTTTCAGACCGAAACTGACGGTGATCTACACCATGCCGTGACATACGATCCGAATGTTTCGGCGGGTCTTATTATGGAGATGGAGTTTGTTCCGGCTTACGAAAGATTTCACTTCTTCCATCGGTCTTGAGTTTGGCCGGCAATCCGTGAGAATGGTTCAGTTACGGCGGTCCGGCGGGGAGTGGGGCGCAAGAGCATTCCTGACGGCAAGAATACCCGATATGAAGAACGGGCGTGAAGAAATCATCCGGAAACTCAGGGAGGCGAGGAGGCGCGCTCCCTTTTCAGGGCGAAAGGTGGTGGCATCCATGCCGGCAGATCAGGTGGATATCTTTCCGGTTCAGCTTGCCCTCGGGGAAGATGAAGGTCTGGATGATGCGGTGCTTCGGGAGGCCCGGTCCTATCTGACCTATGACATGGAGGACGCGGTGATCGATTATCTGGTTCTGAGAGAGGAGCGATACGGAACCGAGGCGAAGGCCAGGGTGAAACTGCTTCTGATTTCGGCCCGAAGAGAGCATGTCGAGAATTACCTGGCCGTCCTGAAAGGTGCCGGGCTTTTGCCTGTGGCCCTGGACATTCCATCTTGTGCCCTCGCCAGGGTATTCCGGTTCGCCGGTGATACGGAGAAGAACCTTTTGTTGGTCCACATGGATGAGAAATATACCACGCTTACCATATTGAGCGGAGGGAGTATCGTTCTGGAGAGAAACCTTCCGTTGGGGAGAGAGACAACAGCCGAACGTTTGGTGGAGCAGTTACGGCTCGATTCGCGGAAGTCGGGAGATCTTTTAAAGCGGGTGGGGCTTTTCAGTTTTCGATCGGATCCCTCCGCTTCTCTTCCGGAGGCGGCCCCTGTATCCGGGCACACGGCCGAGACGGTCTGTGAACTCATTACTCCCGAAATGGAGACCCTGGCGCGGGAAGTGAAGAAGGTAATGATCTACTTCTCCTCGGAAAGGCGGGGCGAACCGATTCATGAGCTCCGCCTTCTCGGAGCGTGTGGAGAAATCCGGTATCTGGACCGTTTTATGAAAACGAGGATCGGAATTCCGGTTCAGGGATTTGTTCCGTCTTTCCTCCGGGTTCCGGAAGAAAAGGGGGATGTAGAGGCGGGAAGAAAGGTCCGGGCGTCCCTTTCGAGCGTGGCCCTGGGATTGGCCCTGCGGGGTTGTGAGGAGTTTTCCGAAAAATCGGTAAAGGACATCGCCGATGTTGCCGTATAAAGAAATCAACCTGATTCCGCAGGATCTGATAGAGCGGGGGAGAACGCTCCGGCGAGTCCGGGGATGGGCCGGAGTCTTCTGCCTGGTCCTGATTCTGATTCTGGGGCTCTGGGGTGTTGAAAAAAGAAATCATGGAGTCGTGGCGAGGACGATTGCCGAACTGGAACAAAAGAACCGGGTGTTGGAGGAACGGATTCATCAGTTAAGCGTTCTGCAGAAAGAGCGGGACACCCTGAGGAAAAAGGAGAGAGCCGTACAACTTCTTCTTCATCGGCGTTCTCTGTGTCTTGTTTTGGCCGGGATCTCGAATGAGATGAACCCTCGTCTCTGGTTACAGTCCTTTGAATTTAAAGACGGTTTTTCACCCGAAGAGGAGCCGGACCGCAAAGGTCATGCGAAAGGAACGGCAGGGGGATATTTTATCATTCGTCAGGATGCTCTCAAAAAAGGGAAGGAAGTGGATCGGGATCGGCACAGGTGTATCGCTTCGTTTCAGGGAATCTCCCTGTCGAGTGTTGACCTGGCTGATTTTCTGGAGCGGCTGTCGAAATCCAGGTGTTACCGGACTGTTGATCTGAAATATGTGCATCAGAGGCATGATCGGGGCCTGGATTTTCTGGAATTTAAAGTGGAGACGGTTTTATAGGGAATCAAGGCGTGATGGATGCGAAAAAAGTCGATTACATCGGTACCGTGATGGTTTCTCTGTTGATCCTGATCGCTTACTTCTCCCTTTTTAAGGTGGAGCGGACGAAAATCCGGGAGCTGAAACGAAAAGAAAAGGTTCTAACGGAGAAACTCGACCGGAGTTTCGATACCAACCAGGAACTCAGCAGAATTTCCAGTGAGATCGATCACATCCGTGAAGATCTGGAGTCCTTTGATCGACGGTTGCCGGGGACCCTGAAGATCTATGACGTGATTCGGACCATTGATGGACTGGCCAGGAAGAGCGGCTTACAGGTCCGGTCGATCCGGCCCGGAAGCAGGGAGGAGGGGAGGCTCTATTCCAGGGTTCCCATCACGATTTCTCTTGAGGGAGCTTTTCCCCGGCTCTACCGGTTTCTATATCAGTTGGAAAAGATTCCAAGGATCACCCGGGTGGAGGAAGTAAGCGTCCACCGGTCCGGTCCGGACAGTTCCGATCGGGCGGACCGGGTTTTCTGTCATGCGGAAATGGTCCTTTCTCTCTTTGTGGGGAAAGAGTGATGATTGAAAAAGGAAGATCGGGAATCCTCCGGCGTTTTTTCAGGAAGGAATGGATCGAAACGGGTCTTGTAGTCGTTCTGTTGATTATTTTCCTCTGGGTATTAAAGGTCCGCTTCGCCGGGCGGGAGGGGCCTCCGCCCCGGGCGGCTGCGACCCGGACCACGGAGACGGAATTTGATCCGGATCGGCTTCTTCGGGTGGGGGGGAAGTCTCCTGAGTTGAATCGAACCGTTGGGGATGCCGCCTCCCCTGTCGACAAGAGAATCCAGGTTCCCTCTTGTCTGACACGGGATCCTTTCGCTCCGGTCAACCCGACCTACGACCCGCTTCGGAGGGAAGGGAGCCCTTCGGACCACGACCCTCTGGTGCTGAATGGAGTGCTGATGGATTCCGAAAACCCTCTGGCCGTTATCGGGAAGGAGGTCGTCGGAGTTGGTGACCCGGTTCCAGGGGGAACGGTTGTATCGATCCGGAGAAATGAAGTGGTCCTTTCCATGAGGGGGAAGGAAAGGGTCCTTAAGATGAAACAGGATAGGGTGAGATGAAGCATAACCGAGGGTATATCTGCAAACGGATCGGGATTGTTTTCCTGTTTTTCCCCGGTCTTTTTTTCTCTTTTCTTCCTGTTTCACCGGCGTTACAGATTGAGACCATCTATAAGTATCAAGACCAGGGACTGGTGGTGAAGGGAGGCGGAGTGACTTTCACCGTTCAGAATGCCGACATACAGAGTGTGCTCCGTGCGCTGGCCCGGCAGAAAGGACTCAATATCGTGACCAGTCCGGACGTGACCGGGACCGTTTCCGTCTATCTTCGGGATGCGTCGCTTCAGGAGGCCCTGGACGCAGTAATCACCATGAACGGTTTTCACTATGTCCGGAAAGGGAACATCCTCTTTGTAACGAAGGGAAAGGACGGGGCGAATGAGGACCTGGTGGGGCGGGAGGTCAAGACCTTCCGGTTCAATTACGTCGATGTCGAAAAGGTAGTCGACAACATCAGGGATATTCTCTCTCCTTCGGCTGTGGTGTCGGTGTATCAGCCGGATAAAACCCTGATCGTGGAGGATTCGGCGGAACGTCTTGCTCGGCTGGAGAAGGTTCTTAAAAACCTGGATACGCCGCCCCGGCAGGTTTTAATCGAGGCCAAGATTCTCGAGGTCCGCCTGAATGACGATACTTCTTTCGGAATCGACTGGAACCTGGCCTTCAGCCATTTCGAAACCTCGGGCAAGATTCTCACCCAGGGTTTCGCCAAACGCCCGGAATCCGCTGCGCAGGGACTTTTTTTCACCACGGCGGATAAGGATTTCAGCGCCTTTCTGGACGCCCTGCAGGTGTCGAACCAGGTCAATACGCTTTCGACGCCCAAACTGCTGGTCCTGGACCATAAGGAGGCGAAGATCATCGTGGGAGGGAAACTCGGTTATTTCGTAACGACCGCGACGAATACCACGGTCCTCCAGACCGTCGAATTCCTGGAGATCGGGACCCAGCTTCACATCACCCCCTCCATCATGGATGACGGCAATATCATCATGGAGATCCATCCCGAGGTCAGCGACGGGACCATCACCGCCGGTCTGCCCACCGAGACGACCACGGAGGTGACCACCAACCTGATCGCCCGGGATGGACGAACGATCTTCATCGGGGGGCTGATCCGGGGCCGGAAGGAAGATCGCAGAGAACAGGTGCCGGGTCTGGGGTGTCTGCCGGGGATCGGCCTTCTCTTCGGAAGAACCACCAATACCACCCAGAAGACGGAGATCGTTGTTCTGATCACCCCCCATATTTTATCCGCCGCTCCTCCGGGTGATACCCGGGAAATCCGGAAAATTGAGGAGTCCGGGAGGAAACTGAACCGGAAACGTTCCATACGGGATCTGGTGCCGGGACTTTCCGGTTCGAAGATCCGGAAGTAGGCCCTTCGGGGTATGTGATTCCTTCAGACATGTTTTCAACAACTTCAATCCGGAGAGGCGCTGTTTTGGGGGAATTTCAGAACCTCAAATTTCTTGACGGGACCGGATCGAGATGTTACGATGACAGCCGTTTTCCATGGGAGGAATCATGCCGGAAGCCGAAATCGGAGTGATCGGGGGGAGTGGTCTGTACGAGATCGAGGGGATTGAGGATCTCCGGGAGATCAGGGTTTCCACGCCTTTTGGAGAGCCTTCTGATTGTTTCATAACCGGGAAACTCAACGGGGTCCGGGTCGCCTTCCTTCCCCGTCACGGGCGGGGTCATCGGATCCTTCCTTCGGAGATCAATTTCCGGGCCAATATCTACGCCATGAAAAAAATCGGTGTTTCACGGATTCTTTCCGTCAGTGCCGTGGGAAGCATGAAGGAGGAGATCGTTCCGGGAGATATGGTGGTGCCCGATCAGTTTATCGACCTGACACGGAAACGGAGCAGTACCTTTTTCGGGGAGGGGATTGTCGGACATGTCGCTCTTGCCGATCCGGTTTGCGCGGAACTTTCAAAACGTATGGTCGAGGCCGCCTCGGAGGTGGGTGCGCGGGTTCACGCGGGAGGGACCTATCTCTGTATTGAAGGACCCCAGTTTTCCACGCGGGCCGAATCGAACCTCTATCGGGGCTGGAATGTGGACGTGATCGGTATGACCAACGCAACGGAAGCCAAACTGGCCCGTGAGGCCGGGCTCTGCTATTCCACCCTCGCCCTTTCCACGGATTATGACTGCTGGCATGTGGAGGAGGAGGATGTGAGCGCCGGAGCGGTTCTTCAGATTCTGCAGAAGAATGTGGCGACCGCTCGCAGGATCCTTCGTCGGATGATCCTGCCGAATCTCCGGGAATGTCATTGTCTTTGCCGTGAGGCTCTCTCCGGGTCGATTTTGACGGACCCGGCCTGTTACCCGGACGAAACCCTGAGCCGTCTGAAACTTCTGATCGAAGGATAATAATCGCAAGCCGTTTTGGTTGGGAGGAATTTCATGAGTCTTCTGGTGGTGGGCTCCATCGCCTTTGATTCGGTTCAAACCCCCTTTGGAGAGGCGAAAGATGCCTTGGGGGGGTCGGCCCTCTACTTTTCCCTCTCCGCGGGATTTTTTAACGATGTCCAGCTGGTGGCGGTGGTCGGCGAAGACTTCCCCGAAGAGGAAATCGATTTTTTAAAAAGCCGGAATGTGGATACCCGGGGACTGAAACGGTGTTCAGGGGAGACCTTCCGCTGGAAAGGCCGATACAGTTATGAACTCAATGAGGCGCAGACACTGGAGACACATCTGAACGTCCTCGAAGGTTTCTCTCCGGAGTTGCCTGAATCATATCGGGATGCCGAATACGTTTTTCTGGGTAACATCGATCCTGAACTGCAGATGGCGGTGTTGAAACAGATCGGGCATCCGGAATTGGTCGGCCTGGATACGATGAATTTCTGGATCGACCAGAAGAGGGATTCCCTCCTGGAGGTTCTCCGGCACGTGGATCTCCTGACCATTAACGATGGTGAGGCGCGTCAGTTGACCGGAGAGGTCAACCTGGTAAAAGCCGCCCGGATGATTCTTTCATGGGGCCCCCGGATTCTGATCATTAAACGGGGTGAATACGGAGCCCTCATGTTCAACGGGACCAGCATCTTCGCAGCCCCGGCCTATCCTTTGGAGGGGGTATTCGATCCTACGGGGGCGGGGGATTCCTTCGCCGGAGGCATGATGGGATACCTGGCCAACATCCGGAACCTCAATGAAAAAACCCTTCGCCGCGCCATCATTTTCGGCAGCGTGATGGCCTCCTACAATGTGGAAGACTTCAGTTTAAACCGGTTACGCAGTCTGAGCTATCATGATATTGAAAGCCGGTTCCGGATGTTCAAGGCCCTGACGCACTTTGAGGATCTTTAGATGCGCGGCAACGTCTTCTCCGTCTTTTTGATCGGAGCGCTTCTCTTCTTTGGGGTTGCCTGTCTCGAACCCCGCGTAAGAAAGGAGGATCTGGAACAAGCGGCCGCAGCCTATTATCAATTGGGTGTCGAGTATCTCAACAAAGGAGAGTATGAAAGGGCGCTGCTCGAACTCCGGAAAGCTCAGGCGACCGATCCGAAAAAGGTTGAGGTCTATAATGCAGAGGGGCTGGTCTATTATTATACGAGCCGAAATACAGAGGCTGAAGAGGCATTCCGAAAGGCCCTTCTGATGAAAGAGAACTATTCCGAAGCCTATATAAATCTGGGGACTCTCTATGCGCGAGAAGGAAAGTGCGCCCAGGCCGTTTCCCAATTCGAGAAGGCGCTTCAAAATCCTTTTTACAAGACCCCCGCCAAGGCCAAAGAGAATCTCGGGCTTTGCTACCAGATTTTGGGGCAGTTCCGGAAAGCGGAAGCCTCTTTCAAAGAGGCGATTCGACTCGATCCTTTCCTTTTTCGGGCCTACTTTGATTTGGGAAAACTTTACTACAAAAACAACCGGATTGATCAGGCAATTTGGATCCTGAGCAAGGCCATTCAACGCCATCCCAAGGTGGAAGGGGATCCGGTCAATAACTTGAGTCTGGCGTATCTGCACTATTGGCTGGGGCTTTCCTATTTCAAGAATGCCGACCGCGACAATGCGCGGATTCATTTCCGGGAGGTCGTGAGGCTTTCTTCCGAAACCAAACTCTCGGAGGATGCCGGAAAATATCTTGAACTGCTGCAGTGATCCGAAACCTTTGATTTCAGGGTGCTTTTCCTTATGGGGAAAAAAGAGGAAAAACCTTACCAGAGACTTGAAAAAGACCTTTTCACCAACTCCTTCGGAGAGTACCTGAAACGTGAGCGGGAACTACGGGAGATCACTTTACGGGAGATCTCCGATGAAACCAAAATCAGCTATCGTTATCTGGAAGCGCTTGAAAAGGATGATGACGCACGATTGCCCGCAGAGGTTTTTATCAAGGGCTTCATCCGCAGTTACGCACAATATATCGGTCTCGACAAAGACGAAGTTCTGCTCCATTATCAGGAATACAAAAAGGTCGAAGGTGAAACGCAGGATCATTTATCGACCAAGGCGCCTGTTTCCCGGCATTTCCTGCATCAGATCCGCAATCCGTGGATTTTCCTCCTGATTTTCTTTTTGCTGACGACTGTGCTGATCTTCTACGGGATTCACCGGATCCGGAAACCGGCTCCCGGTCCGGTCGTTTCTTCTCCCCATTCGGTTGAGCAGGCGATCCCGGAGTCTCCCGAAGGCGTGGGCCGAAAGGAGATCCCCCGCTCCCGTGACCTCTCCAAAAATGAGGCGGTTTCAACGGAGACTCAAGAGGCCCCATCCGGATCCGGAATCGCGGATGTTGCCCCGCCTCCAATCAAGATCACCTTTTCAGCGCTGGAACGTACCTGGTTTACCTGCGATGTGGATGGTACGGATCACCATGATGTGACTCTTCGACCGGGTGAAACCCTTCATCTTCGCATGCGTCATTCCATTCGTCTGAACATAGGCAACGCCGGAGGTCTTCTGATCCGGTCCCATGGGAGAACACTGGGACCTTTCGGGGTATCCGGTCAGGTCCGTAAGGATCTGCTCCTGACCCGGGATGATTTCCTTGGACCGTGACAGCGGGTCATGGGATCACTCCCGGTTTTCAAGCCCGCGGGTGATACCGATCGAAGATTTTTTTCAGACGCTCCCGTGTGACATGAGTATAGATCTGTGTGGTGGAGATATCGGCGTGTCCCAGCATCATCTGAACGGAGCGGAGATCGGCTCCGTTTTCGAGAAGATGACTGGCGAAAGAGTGGCGCAACGTGTGAGGAGAAATTTTCTTCTTGATTCCGGCCTTTCTGGCATATCTCTTGAGATTTTTGAAAAATCCCTGACGGCTCATCCGGTTACCGAAACGGTTGGGGAAAAGGACAGCATTGGTTCGGGACTTCAGTATCGCGGGACGGGTATAGACAAGATAATCCCGAAGAAGTTCGAGGGCGATCTCACTGAGCGGGACCAGACGTTCTTTATTCCCTTTCCCTAAGGTGATCAGGTACCCTGCCTCCAGGTTGATATCCGGAACCTTCAAATCGACCAGTTCACTGACCCTGAGGCCGGTGGCGTAGAGGGACTCAAGCATGGTCCGGTCCCGCATGCCGAGTGGCGTCGTTCTGTCCGGCGCCTGAATCAGCCGTTCCACTTCGGATGGAGTCAGGGTTTCCGGCAGGTGACGGATACCCCTGGGGGTTTCGATATTTTCAGTGGGGTCCTTCCCGATCTTTTTTTCAAGAATCAGAAAGCGGGAAAAAACACGGACACTGACCATCCTCCTACGGACTGAGGAAAGACTCAGTCCGGATCGTTTGATGTGAATCAGGTAGGAGAGTACCGATCCGCGGTCCAATTCACCGGGTGTTCTGATTCCCTTGGTTGCCAGGAACTGTATAAAATGTGACAGATCGCCTCGGTATGCGTCCAGGGTGTTTTCGGAGAGTCCCTTTTCCACCTGCAGATACTGGAGAAAGTTGTTAAGAGAACCGCGCATGATTGCTTCCCGGGTGTTGTGGATCAGTCCATGGGAATTTGTCTTCGAACCTGACGGACGCGGGAGGGGGTGATCTCGGCGGACACCACCTCGGCGTTACGTCCGCCGTGGGCGATGACGTCTCCCCAGGGATCGACAATCATTGAATTTCCACAAAAACGGGTTTTGCCCGTCTTCCCGACACGGTTGCACCCGGCTACATAGACCTGTCCCTCAATGGCCCGGGCGATCAACAGGGATTTCCAGTGCGAGCATCGAGGTTCCGGCCACTGGGCGGGTACGATCAGGAGCCAGACCCCCCGGTCACGAATTCTCACAAAGAGTTCCGGAAATCGGATGTCGAAACAGACGGCCGTTCCGATTACCCCTTTTCCGCTGGAGAAGGACCGTTTGGATCGACTGACTGAGAAGTAGCGGTCTTCCGCCATTGGGGCGAAAAGTCGTTGTTTCCGGTATCTCCCAAGAATGCGTCCTTCATCAATGATCGCGACCGTATTGTACAGTTTCCCCGAACGGGCTTCGGGAAGGGAACCTACGATGAGCGTGTGGGTTGATCGGGAGATCGAGCGGATCTGTTTCAGGATAGCAGGGGTCTTCAGGGCAAGATCTCTGATCTCCGGATATTCAAACCCGCCGGACCAGATCTCAGGAAGAACCAGGATTCCAGGTTTCTTGCTCGCGGTTTTTCGGATCGTTTCAAGCGTGTTTTCGATATGATTCTTACTCTTCACCGGTGTGGTGTTGATTTGAAGAAGGTAAATCGGAATTTTGCCTTTTATCGGATGATCCATAAAATCCATAGTAGAGGAATGGAGACCTTGATTGCAAGGGAAAGATTAGGTGCCAGG
>CAYZZU010000019.1:0-50867 GCA_964483105.1 uncultured Nitrospirota bacterium | reverse complement strand
GCCTTTTTGCGCCCCCTGAAGATCCGCTCGAAAGGTTTGCCGGACGGGAAGCAGAATCGGAAACCAGGGAAGGAAAAATTTTGCCTGGCACTTAGATTCTGCGAAAGCAATTGACAGCGGAACGGACTCTTTGATAAGGTTCCTCATACGCGCGCGTGGGTTAAGAACGCAGATTCGGAGGGAACCATTGAAACCATGAAGGAAAGACCGGTCATCGGAATTACAATGGGAGATCCCGCCGGGATCGGACCGGAGATCATCCTCTCCTGGCTGGCAAGAAGAGAGTCTCCTTTCTCCTGCACTCCTCTGATTATCGGTAGTGAATCCGTCCTGGCCGCGACCGCGGAAAAGCTCGGTCTGCCTGATCCCTGTACGAAAATCAGCGGGACTGGACCCCTTTTCCCGTCCGACGGACGGGCCTTGATCCTGGATGTTGCAAATATTCATCCCGGGGAGTACGCGACAGGACGGATCTCAGACAAAACGGGACGGGCCTCCCTGGAATACGTCTTCAAGGCCATCGAGCTTGCCCTGGCGGGAAAGATAGACGCCATGGTTACGGCTCCGATCCATAAGGAGGCGATTCACATGGCCGGTTACTCCTATGCCGGCCACACGGAACTTCTCGCGGAAAAAACGAACACCCAAAATTTCGCCATGATGCTCGTGGGGGGGCCACTCCGCGTGGTCCTGGTCACAACCCATCTTCCCCTCCGAGAGGTGCCAGGCAAACTCAGTACGGACCAGGTACTCCAGAAGATCCTTCTTGCTGATCAGGCCGCGCGCGCCCTCGGTTTCCCCTCTCCCAGAATCGCCGTGGCCGGCCTGAATCCCCACGGCGGAGAGGGAGGAATATTCGGGGATGAAGAGGAACGGATCATCGCGCCCGCTGTCATGCAAGCAGAAAAACAGGGGATTGACGCTTCCGGGCCCCTCCCTCCGGATACGCTTTTCCATAAGGCCTACCGGGGTGAGTTCCATGCCGTGGTCTCGATGTACCATGACCAGGGACTGATTCCGCTCAAGATGATTGCTTTCGACCAGGGGGTCAATATCACGCTCGGGCTCCCGATTATCCGGACGTCCGTGGATCACGGAACGGCCCTGGATATCGCCGGTAAGGGAATCGCTCATTCTGAAAGCCTCGCGGAGGCGGTCGGCATCGCCCTCAAGCTGGTTCGTCACAGAAGACAATCCCGTTGTTAGTCAGGCGATCCGAAAAAGACCTTGAAAGACACCGCCAAACGTCATATGATTAATAATATGTAAGTTGATGGCTTAGGCTTTCTACAAATCCATCCTGATTGACAGTACGAGAGATCCATCATTTCCCGGGTGGCAGGAGGAAACAATGGGCAAGAAAAAAAAGTTCCTGTTTCTTTTCAGAAAGGCGCCCCACGGGACCCTCTCCATACAGGAGGGGCTGGAGGCCGCCCGGAGCTTCTGCTCATTACAACTGGAGGTTACCCTCCTTTTTCTGGATGACGCGGTCTTTTGCCTGAAAAAGGGACAGAACACATCCGAACTGGGAACCCGGGATATCACTGCGATCTATGACATGTTGTTGAATCAAAACGGCGTGAAGAAGATCTGCGTCAAACGAAAATCAATGGAACACCGCGGCCTGACCCTGGAGGACTTGATTCTCGATGTGGATATGCTGTCTGAATCCGAACTGATTGCTTGCATGGAGGACCAGGATGTAATCCTTCCTTTCTGACCCCACCTGACCCGGATCAGATGATACAGAAGTCGGATGTAAAAAGCCGAAGTGCTGAAGCGCTTCGGCTTTTCTGCTTTCTCAATGATCTGTCAAGATTCCACAGAACGGTTCCGCCCCTCTCCGCCCATACGATCACGTTATTCACTGCCGTTGGGAGACCACCATTCTCCGCTTTCCAGATACTCCTGTATGCTCTTCGCGGCACCCCTCCCGGCTCCCATGGCCAGGATGACGGTCGCGCTTCCGGTCACGATGTCTCCTCCGGCGAAGACACCTTTTTTGCTCGTCCGGAAGGTCTGATCGTTCTCCACTTCGATATAGCCGCGCCGGTTCAGCTTCAGGTCCGGTGTGGTCTGCCCCAAAAGGGGATTCGCGCTGGTCCCGATCGCCATGATCACGGCGTCCATATCCAGGACAAATTCCGATCCCTTGATCGGCACTGGACGGCGTCGTCCCGAGGCATCGGGTTCTCCGAGTTCCATCCTCAGACACTCCAGCCCCTTGACCCATCCATCTTCATCTCCGAGGATCCGGACGGGAGAGGTCAGCATCTGGAACTGCACCCCCTCATGCTCGGCATGTTCTACCTCTTCCTGACGCGCCGGCATCTCTTCACGGGAACGCCGGTAGACGATATAGGCGTTCTCCGCCCCCAGACGGAGCGCGGTCCGCACCGAGTCCATGGCCACGTTGCCTCCACCGATCACCGCGACGTTCTTGAACCGCTTGATCGGAGTGTCATGATTCGGAAAATCGAACGCCTTCATGAGATTACTGCGCGTCAGGTACTCGTTGGCGGAATAAACACCGTTGAGATTTTCTCCGGGGATATCCATGAACCACGGGAGTCCCGCCCCGCTGGCCAGGAAAACCGCGTCATATCCGTCTTCACTCATCAACTGATCGATGGTCCGGATCTTACCGATCACGGAATTGTACTTGAATTCCACTCCGAGCCGTTCCAGGTACTTGACCTCCCGCTCTACAATGGCCTTGGGAAGACGGAACTCAGGAATTCCGTAGACCAGAACACCGCCCGCCTTATGCAGCGCCTCAAAAACGGTGACATGATGTCCCTTGCGGATCAGATCACCCGCGCAGGTCAATCCTCCCGGTCCGGCGCCGACAATGGCAATTTTCTTCCCTGTCTCCGGAGGCAACTCCGGAAGAGGAATCTCCCCGTGTTCCGCCTCATAGTCGGCTACAAAGCGTTCCAACCGTCCGATCGCAACCGGTTCCTGTTTCTTCCCAAGGATGCAGACCTTCTCACACTGGTCTTCCTGCGGGCAGACCCGCCCACAAACGGCGGGAAGCAGGCTGGTCTCTTTGATAACCTGGACGGCTTTCAGGTAATCCTTCTCATGGATGTGCTTGATAAATGCGGGAATATTAATGGATACCGGGCATCCTGAAATACAGAAGGGCTTTTTGCACTGCAGACAACGACTGGCTTCCAGCTCGGCCTGTTCAGGAGTATATCCGAGTGTCACGGATTCAAAGTTATGAGCACGCTCATGAGGATCCTGCTCGGGCATGGCCTGCCTCGGGATCTTCGGCCTCTTCGGTTTCGCTTTCGGGGTTTCAGGTTTTGATCTCTCCTCACTCATGCTGTCTCTTCCTTATTTATACTGGTTTTATTAGACGATAACGGGCGATGTGTCGGTTTATCCCTTGTAACAGGTCTGCTTTTCGCACCGTTCCCTGGCAATCTTCTCCTCGGTCAGATATTGCCGCTGCCGCATCATCATCTCATCGAAATCGACCTGATGACCATCAAATTCAGGCCCATCCACGCATACGAACCGGGTCTTGCCACCAACCGTCACCCGGCAGGCTCCGCACATCCCCGTACCGTCCACCATGATTGTGTTCAGACTGGCGTAGGTTTTGATCTTGTAAGGTTCTGTCACCTTGCAGACAAATTTCATCATGATCGGAGGTCCGATGACCACGGCCAGGTCGATCCCGATTTTCTCCTCTTCGATCATCGCCTTCAATTCATCGGTCACAAAACCATGGCGCCCATAGGACCCGTCATCTGTGGTGATCCGGATCTCGTCGCTGGCCGCCTTCATCTTCTCTTCATAGATCAGAAGGTCTTTCGACCGGGCTCCTAAAATGGAGATCACCCTGTTCCCCGCCTCTTTCATGGCGGCGGCGATTGGATGCACCGGCGCGACTCCGATCCCGCCTCCTACACAGACTACTGTGCCGAATCGATCGACGTGTGTCGGTTTCCCCAACGGACCGGCGATATGCAGAATCCGGTCCCCTTCTTTCAGCATCCCTAAACACATGGTCGATTTCCCGACCTCCTGGAAGAGGATGTTGATGGTCCCTTTCTCCACATTCTTGTCTGCGATAGTCAACGGAATCCTTTCCCCGTTTTCATCCACGATCAGGATCACAAACTGGCCGGCACGGTGAGCCCTGGCAATATCCGGGGCGTGGACCTCGAATTCCTTGATCCTCGGTTCCTCGTCAGACCATACCTTCTTCTTTAGAATCTCATACATTGTTTCCCCACCTTAATCCAGGTTTCCGTAAAGGCCCGCCGTTTCATGGAGCCGGCGAGAATCGCTCCTCTGATTCGTTCCCGGATGGAAACGAACAATCAATAGTTCTGATTTTGAAGATCGTCATACTCTTCTTCAAATCTTTTCAGATGTTTCCGCTCCTCCTCGGCCAGAAGCCGAAAGAGTTTCGCGGCATCGGTGTCGTCGATATACCGCGCAAACTTGTCATATGCGGAAGCCGCCTCTTTCTCCTTCACAATAGCGGCCTCGAGCACCTCCTTATAGGTCGCGTCTTCATCGATCGAGGCGCCCTTGACCAGATCGTCGTATCCCAACGTCTTCACTTCTTCCCCAACGGAGGGAACCGTCCCGTTCTCCTGGACCCTCGCCAGCAAAGCGTCAAGACGTTCAATATGCCCCTGTTCTTCCTCAGCCAATGATTCCAGATATTCACGGACGTTGCTGTTTTTAGCATTCCGGGCTGCATCGAGATAAAATTTTTTCGCGTTCTCTTCCGCGATTTTCGCGTAACTGATAATCTCACTGAAGGTAATGTCTTCCATGGCGGCTCCTTGGATTTCCTCTTTCCGCTGTCCGTTCATCCAAATCCGTTCTTTGTTTCTTCAATGCAAAGTCCCCCCTCCGGGAGTGATCCGTTGAATCAACATCCCCTTCTCAGATTGAAGCGGAGTCTCAATCACCAGGACTTTCGCTGTTCCAACGCGCAGAAATCTTTGCGATCAACAGGGGGCTACCCCATATCGATGTAACCGCAGGGGCATTCTTCAGCACACTTTTTGCATCCCTGACAGGTATCCAGCACAAACTTGTAGTGCTGTCCGAAGGGAAGATCTTTGGAGGTCTTCTTGACGGCACTGTCGGAACAGAATGTGAAGCAGTTGTCACAATCGAAGCAACGTCCACAACTCATACACCGTTTGGCCTCGGATACGGCCTGTTCCTCGTCCAGGGCGAATCGGATTTCCCTGAAGTTATCCTTCCTTTCTTCCGGTGCAAGATACTTTTCCTGATTCCGCTCCAGGGAGACATAATGGCCCAGATTCATCTTATCCGCCCGAATAATCGGCAGCGGATCCTCTCTCGGAGGTTCACTCCCCTGGATAAAATGGTGAATCGCCTCCGCGGTTTTTCTGCCAAGTCCGATCGCTTCCGTGGCGATTCCGAGACCCACTGTCACATCACCACCGGCGAAGAACCCTTCTTTCTCCGTGGACCCGTCCTCATTGGCGTTAATCCAGCCCCGCTCGTTTTTGAAGCTCTCCAGTCCTTCATAGTCCGGGGTCTGGCCGATCGCGGAGATCACTGCCGTGACATCCATCGTGAATTCCGATCCTTCAATCGGGACCGGCCTTCTCCGTCCGGATTCATCCGGTTCTCCGAGTTCCATGCGGATGCACTTGATCGCCTTCGCTGTTCCGTCTCCGTTTTTGATCACTTCAACCGGAGCGGCCAGGAACTCGAAGCGGATCCCTTCTTCTTCGGCCAGCTTGATTTCGTGTTCAATCGCCGGCATTTCGTTTCGGGTCCGCCGATACAGGAGCGTGACGTCCGCCCCCAGACGAAGAGAGGTCATGGCACCGTCGATGGCCGTGTCACCACCTCCGATTACAACCACCTTGTTCCCGATCTCCACCTTTTCGCCCGAGTTGACCCTGTGCAGGAAGTCCGCTCCAGTCCAGACGTTGTCCGCGTCTTCACCGGGAATGTTCAGATCCCAGCCGGTATGCGCGCCGATGGAAAGATAGACGGCGTCAAACTCTGATTTCAGTTCATCCAGTGTAATATCCCTGCCGATCTTCGTGTTGTACTGAATGTCGACCCCGAGGTCGGCGATCCTCTGTATCTCGGCGTCCAGGACATCATCGGGAAGCCGGTAGATCGGAATCCCGAAGCGAAGCATTCCACCGCCTTTACCAAACATTTCAAAGACCTTCACGCTGTACCCGCGACGGGCCAATTGATAGGCGCAGGAAAGGCCGGAAGGACCCGCACCGATGACTGCCACTTTCCCGGAAAAGGTCTCTCCGTCTATCTTCCGGAGCGCGAGGTTATGCTGAATACCGTAATCACCAACGAACCGCTCCATGTTGTTGATCCCAACGGCGGCATCCTTGTCCTTCCGGTTGCATTCACCTTCACAGGGATGTGGGCAGACCCTCCCCATCACCGCCGGAAAGGGATTCTTGTCCGTAATGGTGTACCACGCGTCTTCAAAGGCGTCTTCGTAGGACCAATCATAGTTTTCCGTCTGGGCGATCCGGACCAGATAACCCCGGATATCTTCACTGCTGGGGCAGGCGTTGATGCATGGCGGTGTCTTCAGGTTATAACTGGGGCGTAACGTGGACGTCTGGGTCCCTCTTCCCCCACGCCGGATCCCGATCTTTCTCTTTATTTTCTTCACCACAATCGCCATAGGTCTCACTCCTTATAATTGATAATTGTGTCAGGCTGTCTGACCTTTCACCGGTCTCTGCCGGGTATGGAAACCGCTGCCTTTTTCGCCCCTGTATCCGGTACAACTTGGCTACTGTTCATCTGAATACAAAGGCGGAAAAGACAGCCGGACGTCTCCAGAAGATTCGAGAACCCGCTCCGGAGGCGACCGGCCTACTGAGATTACCCGGATCTAAACCGATATCTCACAACAGGGCATGAAATGGAGCATTCAAGGCGTTTGTTTACCCTTTGGCCGCTCCTTCCACACCGGGCAGGGAGATAAAGCTTCCCCCGGCGTAGCCGTAAACACATCGTCCGGAATCCATCAGCGTACGAAGGGCGGCTTTGCAGGCCTTTTTGTTCGCCTGATCCCCATGTTTGGCGATAATCTCTTTGGTCAGATCACTCGCCTTGAACCGCTTTTTCCCGGCATATTCCTTGACGAGGTTGTACATCTCATCCGCAATTTCTTCTATGGAGAGTTCATCAGCCATGGTCCCGGCCTCCTCAATTTAGAATTTGATTTGGGCAGACCGTTTAAAGGTTTCCGCGGCATGCCTGAAGTCATCGATATGATATTTCGTGAACTCGAACCCGGTCAGGTCGAAGAATTTCGGCCATCCGATCCTTTCGATCCACTCCCCGATTCTCTCGTAACGCTTCGCACCCTTCGCATAGACCTCAACGATCTTCTTGACGGCGCCGGTCACTTCCGGCCATCTCGGAGGATTGTTCGGGATGAAGGGAATCGCAAGCTTGGTGAACATCGGCTCGCTCCGCGCGTTCGAAACCTTCCCGCCGACCCAAATGGAAACTCCATCATTCAATGGATCGGCAATCGGCATCGCCGGGCAGACGGTGTAACAGTTGGCGCAGAACATGCATCGGTCTTCGTCGACCTTGACGGTCTGCTTCCCTTCCACTGTTGTGGGCCGGATTGCCGCCGTCGGACAGGCTGAAACCGTCGTGGGAATCTCACAAATTTTGGAGACCTTGTCATTGTCGATGTGCGGAGGACGACGGTGAATCCCCAGGATGGCAATATCCGAGCAGTGCACCGCGCCGCACATGTTCAGGCAGCAGGCCGCGGCCAGCTTCACTTTGTGCGGAAGCTTCATCTCGACAAAATACTCATACAGCTCATCCATCATCGATTTGACCAGTCCCGAAACATCGGTGGCCGCTGAGTGGCAGTGCACCCATCCCTGTGTATGGATGATGTTCGAGATGGAGTTATTGGTCCCACCCACGGGATAGCCGTTGTCCTGAACCTCCTGGATCAGGGGGTCGATGTTCGCCTCGTCATCCAGCAGAAACTCCACGTTGTTCCGGCTGGTGAAACGCAGGTAACCGCCGCAATATTTGTCCGCCAGGTCGGCCATCATCCGGATGACATCCACGCTGATGAGACGCGGCGATCCCACGCGGACCGAATAGAGCTTGTCCCCGCTTTCGGCCACGTGGACCATGACTCCAGGCTTCAGATACTCGTGGTATTTCCATTGCCCATAGTTTTTCTTGATTACCGGATGAAGAAATTGCTCATAATGAGGGGGGCCGATATCGGTCTTCCTCGGTGCTGCTGGTTCTGTCGCCATTTGATCTACCTCCTATCTCCGTTTGAATGGATCTCTTTCCATATCGTTTGCGTGATCTTTATTCCTTGCCTTCCCCCTCGTCTTCTTCGGCGAAATACTCTTCATAGAAGATATAGGGATTGGTCCTCGGGTGCTTGACATGCTCCGGAATCGGATCGACTTCGATTGCCTCGAGGAAGTTCCCGAGTCCGACCCGCTCGATGCACTCCCCGATCCTCTCCCGGTTGACACCATGCTCATCCCAGAAATCCCAGATCCGTTCGATCAGGTCCTTGAACTCCTGGTAATCATCGTCCTTGTCCATCTTGATAAAGGGAACAAGCACTGTGGCCAATAGCGCGCCCTCAATAATGGGGGCCTTGGCGCCGATCAGGATCGTGGCCCCGGTATCGGTCCCGGGCCGGAGCGCCTTGGGCATGACGTTGATGCAATGCATGCAGCGGTTGCACTCATGGTTGTCAATATGGATCTCCTTGCCGTCGTATTGCATACAGGAGGTCGGACAACGGCGGATCACATCCGCCCGGATGTCCATGCCGGCATCGGCGTACTCCTGCACCGCGGCCTGATCGATCCGGATGTCGTCCCTCCAGGTCCCGATGACCGAAAGGTCCGATCTGGCGATGGAGGCAACACAATCATTCGGACATCCGGAGAATTTAAACTTCCACTTGTAGGGAAAGGCCGGACGGTGAAGCTCGTCCTGATACTCCTGCGTCATGTTGTAGCAGGCATCCATGGTATCATAGCAGGCATACTCACATCTTGCCATGCCGTTGCAGCAGCTCGGAGTTCTGACGTCCGATCCCGATCCCCCTAAATCCCATTCCTTGGAGGTCAATTCCGCGAAGGTCGGTTCCAGCTCGTCCGTGGTGGTTCCCAAAAACACGCAGTCTCCGGTGGATCCATGCATGTTGGTCATACCCGAACCATGCCGGTCCCAGATATCGCAGAGTTCCCGAAGGGCCGCCGTGGTGTAAAACCAGCCGGAAGGCTGATTCACACGGATGGTGTGGAAATGTGCCACATTGGGAAATTGGTCCGGCACATCGGAATAACGTCCGATGACACCGCCGCCATACCCAATGACACCGACCAGGCCGCCATGTTTCCAGTGTCCCTTCCGTTCCTTGTAAGAAAGCTCCAATTGGCCCAGCAGATCCTTGATCATCGGCTTTCGTTCGGCCATATGCTTCATGTCCTTCACGAAGCTCGGCCACGGCCCCTTTTCCAGTTCATCCAGAAGAGGGGTTTCCAGTTTTTTCCCGTCAGTCATCTCCGGATTCTCCTTTCCTTCTCCCTCTGTGATTGCTTTAGAGGAAAATTAATAAAATAAATCCCTTTCCATCACAATTGATCTCTTCATCATTAAAATGGCTCTTGCCTCCGCTTCATCTTACATCTATGTCGCGTGCCGGATCCGTTCAACGGCCCATGCCGCAATCCTCCCCACTGTTTCTTCCTTCAAGAAATCCTCTTCGTAAAGGGATATTCTTTCCGGATCATTAAGCAGTTTTTCCAACTTTTTACGGGCGATCTCCGCCCTGATCATACCCAGGCTCCAAGCCGAATGCCCCCGGACTCCCGAATCAGGGTCTTCCAGGAATAGTATGAGCTCGTGGAGAACGTCCTGCACCCTTTCAGGATATCGTTCCCCAATCCTGCCGACCGCCCAGATGGCTCCAGTCAATATCTCGAGATTCCGGTTCGGCGGCCTGCAGGTTTCAGGATCTTCAATATAATGGATGAGGACCTCCACGCCATCGCGGACAAGATCGGGATTGTTCCTTGCAATCTCGCCCAAGGCCTCCGGGGCCCCTCTCCCGATGCTTCCCGACTCGTCATTCAGAGACCAGATCAGCCGATCCGCTTCCGGGCGAATCAGATCCGGGTATCTGGTGGAAAGCCATCCAAGCATGGTCACCGCTCGCCAGCGGACCAGATCCTGCGGGTCATATAACAAGGATCTCAGGTACCTGACGGTTTTCCGTGTCCCGCCCCACTTTGCGGCCACCTCCGCGAATTTTCCCTCGCGCAGAAATTTTTTCAGCGTCTCCCGGAGACTTCCATCCACATTTAAAGCCAGGAGCAGGGCTTATGCGCTTCCACCAGATCGACGAAACAGGAATAATCGCACACCTTGATCCCGTCAATGATCTTATCCAATCCTCTTGCCTTCAGATCCGCCCGGATCGCATACACGGGATGGGCTTTCAGGATGTTTTTCATGAGTGATTCAATGCTTGATCCGGCGATCGCGGCATAAACCCCGTCTTCAATCAGCATGATGGGGTCTTCCTTCTGGGCTACCCTGACGCAACTGTCCAGATTACGAAACTTGAAAGGTGATTTATTCACAATGTGCAGCAACGTTGATCCTCCTTTGAGTCTTCCCGTCTAAAAGGGAAGAAGTACATCCTGCTCTCCCATGAACTTCCGAAGCGTTTGTCCGTCCACTACCTCGACGTCGAGAATCAGATCATCCTCTGTCAGTCCTCTCTGTTCGAGGGATTCCCGTTCCACGTACCGATGCTCCACGCCATAGGCTTCCAGAACACGGAAGGTGGTCGAGAATTCCTTGCTCCCCACTTCGGATGTATCCTGCCCTTTTTTCAGTGAATAAACGGCGTCATCCAGAAAGGCAGCGCTGATTTCCTGATCGTACGCGCCAAAGATAAGGATCACTTCCAATCCTTCATAGGCATAAATTGAACCGTGAGGCGCCTTCCGGTTCACAAACATGATTTTCCTCGGTTCCTGCTCTTCCATAGAATGAAGGCTCCTTTCTTCTCCCTGATTTAATCTCCAAATGTGATCAACCGGTCGGATTCAATGCAAAGCTCGCTCAATTGACCAAGCCCGTCAATCCGCGCGTTCTCGATCAGAACATCCGGATTGATTCCCCGCCGCTTGGCCGCCGCCACACAGACAATCAGCTGAATTCCCTTGGCCCCAAGTTCAGACCAACGTTTGCTGATATGCCGGTCGTCGGCCGGGATATCCATCAGTTTTGTGGTGTTAATCACACCATCATTATAAAAAAATACGCCGGTGATCTCATGACCTTTTTCCAGGGCCGCCTGAATGAAGTTGTAGGCACTGTCCGACGCCTCATGCGTATAGGGGCCTTCCTGGACCAATATACCGATTTTCATCGTTCCTCCACTCTGAATAAAGTATCCTCGACGCTGACACTCGCTTTCACGTCATGCATCGACACATGTCAGCCCGATCCGACTGAAATGTAAGCTTGCTCATCATCCCCCATGAATGATCCCCCCTGCCGTCTCAAACCATACGGCAGGCTCACAGCCTTCACACCGTACGGTTCTAAACAGGACAGGGCTGATCCAGCGGCGGTTTTTACACGCAGCCAGTGGGCTTCGGAAGTCCTGCGATCTTGCAGGCCTGCTTGGCCGGCCCGCCGGGATACAGCGAGTACAGGTACTTCGTGTTTCCTTTCTCCTTGCCGAGTTTTTTGCCGATGGCCTTGGTCAGAATACGGATCATCGGGGCGATCTTGTATTCCGCGTAGTATTCCCGCAGAAAGTTAACTACTTCCCAATGCGCATCGGTCATCTCCACATTTTCCGTTTTCGCGAGAGCGAGCGCGACATCCTCATTCCATTCGTCCATGTTTGCAAGGAATCCATCCTCATCCAGTTCGTATGTTTTCCCATTGACTTCAAGTCCCATTTTTTACCTCCATTACTTTGTGATTGAATAGAATCAAGAGGTCCAGGCCTCTCCTTAAAGTTTTAAAGATGTCTTACGGGTACACACATGCCGTACGGTTCCCCCACCGGGTTACTCCTCTTCCATCCCTTCCAGAGGATCTTCCCTGAGATCGGTGGTTCTCTCCTGCTCCCCTTCCATGACGAGGGCATTTCCGACAAGCTCATGGACTCCGGAAACCGTGACACCGGGAACCCAGTATTGCATCAGCGGCGTCAGGGTCGCACGGTCGATGGCACAGATACAGGAAAGCAGATCCACGCCGTTTTTTTCATGGACATACTTGACCGCGTTCGCACGGGGAAGCCCGCCCCGCATGCGGATATCCATGTACTCGTCCGTGTTGAGCCCGGTCCCACTCCCGCAGCAGAAAGTCTTCTCGCGGATGGTGTTCTTCGGCATCTCCGTGAAATGGTTGCAGACATGCTTCAGGATGTATCTCGGCTCCTCGAAGATCCCCATGGCACGGGCGGGATTGCAGGAATCATGGAAGGTCACCTTCCGGTGGTTGTTCCGGCTCGGATCGAGTTTCAGCTTATTGTGTTTGATCAGGTCGGCGGTAAATTCCGCGATGTGAACCATCTTGGTGGAGGCGGCGTTGTCGAATCGCGTTCCCGTAATCGGGGATACGGGGACCTCGAGGAAATCGGCGGGACCGTTCATCGTGTCCATGTATTGATGGACCACCCTCCACATGTGCCCGCATTCACCACCCAGGATCCATTTCACTCCCAGCCTCTTCGCCTCCGCGTACATTTTGGCGTTCAACCGCTTCATGATCTCCTGGGAATTGAAAAGACCGAAATTTCCTCCCTCGGAGGCGTAGGTGCTCATCGTATAATTCAACCCGATATGCTCGAAAAGAAGGATATACCCCATAAAGGTGTAGATTCCGGGATCCGCGAACACATCGGCGGAGGGGGTGATAAAGAGGACATCCGCCCCCTTCTTGTTGAAGGGAACCTCGATATGCACGCCGGTAATTTCTTCAAGATCGTCGCAAAGAAAATCGATACTGTCCTTGAAGGTGTGCGGCTGAAGCCCCATGTGGTTCCCGGTCTGATAACATTTCGCGGCCGGCTCCAGGGCCCAGTTGATATTGACACCGACCAGGTGGAGCAGTTCGCGCGCCATCATGGTCACTTCCGCCGTATCAATCCCGTAGGGACAGAAGACGGAACACCGACGGCATTCCGTGCACTGATAAAAGTAGGAAAACCACTCCTTCACGACATCCTTCGTCAATTCCCGGGCCCCTGCGATTTTTCCGAGGATCTTCCCGGCCAGCGTGAAATCCTTCCGGTAGACCGAACGGAGCAGTTCCACGCGAAGCACGGGCATATTCTTCGGATCGCCGGTCCCCAGAAAAAAATGGCACTTATCCGCACAGGCGCCGCAACGAACACAGATATCGAGAAATACCTTGAACGACCTGTATTTGTTCAGGCGGTCTTGCAGCCCTTCGTAGATGATCTCCTTCCAGTTCGACGGAAGCTTCCAGTCCTCGTCCGTGGGCTGCCATTCCCTCGGATTGGGAAGATCAAGGACCTGGAGAACCGACGGTTTCCCGCCATGACACCAATTTCCGGGACGGAATTCCACCGGCGTTTCCATCCATCCGGTTTTCGGAGGACGATGATCGATTCTCGCCGTTTCTTCTGGTTTTTGAACGTTGTTTGCCATAGTCTTTAATCCTTCTCCACGGGAAGACCAGCCTTCTTCATCAATTCTCTATACTCATCCTCATACTCTTCGTAGGAATGCACCTTGACAGGATAATTCCAGGGATTCACGTGCCTCCGGGCCCGGCTGTTGTTCGCCAGGTTCCTTGTCGGACTCATAAAAACACCCGCCATATGAACCAGTTTGCTGAAGGGGAAATAAGCGAAAAGGACGCTCACAAGAAAGAGATGCACAAAAAAGATGGCGCCGATCCCGGAAGGGACAACCGGATTGAACGTGGCCAGGCCCATGGTCAATTCCTTGATATGGACCACATCCACCTTGAAGAAATAACGCATACAGATTCCGCTCAGGGCGATCGCGAAGATGAGAAAGAGTGGGAAATAATCCGCGGCCAGTGAAATGTAACGCACCTGCGGAATCCCTACCCGCCTCAGAAAGAGCAGGGTCACAGCCGCAACCAGGACGATATCGGTGATCAGAAGGGGAGGCGCCCCCACTTTAAAAACCTCATCCCATCCGTTCATCACGGAAACAAAAGCGGGAATCGGCTGTGTAAAAAGACGAAGGTGACGGACAAAGATGAAAAGGAAGGACCAATGAAAGGTAAGGCCGAAAAACCAAAGCCAGGGGGTGCGCTGATACGTCAGGGACGGGTTCGAACCATCCCCCACCTTGTACCTGAATTTCAGGTTGCGGAAGAGTGATCGGAAGAAAAGAACCTCGAGCGCCATACGGCCGATCACGCCGGCCATGTTGTAGGGGCTCTCCAGGTTATTCGCCTTGATCCAGGGGAGAGACTTTTCCTGACCGCAGGTTGTCGGAATCCGGAAGGGAACCGGCGAGCTCGCCCATTTCAGGATCCGATACAAAACCCCAAGCAGGAAGATTGCCAATGCGGCATAAGGAATCACAACGCCGAACAGGTATTGAAGACCTGCTCCCTGCACCCCGAAAAAAGCGATGGCGCCCAGGACAATGACTGCGATCAAGGGAAGCAAAATTCTCATTTGACGTCTACCTCACTGAATAGTCCTTCTCGTTTTATACCGCCTGATACAGCCCGCAAATTCTCACAATCCTTCTGAAGAGTTCGGCGCGACCGCACAAACCAGATCGGCCCGCTCCAGAAGTTTATAGGCACGGCTCTTGAACTCCTTCACCCGGATTTCATAAATCGTCTCTCTGCATTTCACATAAATATCGAGGGCGAGGAGAACAAGCCGGTCCACCAGGTCATCAAACTCCTCCAGACCGCGGTACGGGACATCCGCCGCCGATTCGTCTCCGATCTCCTCCCGGACTACCTTCTTCAGGTCCACAAGAAAGGCGAGCGCCTGCGAAGGAAGAAAATCCTGCACGGCCCGGATCCGGATGATCCGATCCAGTACAGGCGCCAACCGGTCGGAATCCGCTCCGGACAACAGCTCGTCAAACAGGGTTTCAATCGATTCCGAGATCGTATATCCCACAGGATTCGCGAAGCGGTCGCTCTTTTTTTCCAGGAAGTTTGAGGTTTCTGCCGGATAACCCGCGAAGATCAGGCGGAGCCATCTTTTCAGAATTGCGTCTTTTTTTTGAGAAAGGAGATTCCGAAGTTTCATGGCTCTGGCCATTTTCTGAATCGTTTGGAAAAACTTACCGGCTCTCCACAGAATGCGAGTTAAATCTCATCAGATTAAGGTGTTGGAAAACCGACCGTTCGAAGGCATAAACATATTAGGGTTTGCTAATATTAAGGATCATCGTGGAACTTGTCAAGAAGTTTTTAGGGACGATCCTGAATACCTTATGAATACGATTGTGTTATAAGGCACAACTTAATTTACCGGCCCTTTAACGAACAAACATATTAAGGATTGCTAATATATAGATTTCCGAAGGTCTTGTCAAGGATTTTATTGTGAAAAA
Source organism: uncultured Nitrospirota bacterium (assembly GCA_964483105.1). GTDB lineage: Bacteria > CG2-30-53-67 > CG2-30-53-67 > CG2-30-53-67 > CG2-30-53-67 > CAYZZU01. The sequence goes on along the minus strand of CAYZZU010000019.1, from coordinate 35,241 downwards.
GCAAAAGAATAAAACAATGTTCTACGAGGAGGCGCTCAGAACCAATATTCCGGATAGCGACGTTCCCGGGCCAGATTGTTGACAATCAGGGCGATTACCAGCATCACCACGGCTCCCAAACCCGCCGGAATCAGGGCATAAAGATAGCCCAGTGAATGGATTTTTGAGCTCCCGATCACGGCGATCAGGGCCGTGGCTCCTCCCGGTGGGTGCAGGCACTTGAGGAAAAGCATGAAGGCAATGGCGAGGGAGACGGCCATGGCGGCCGCAAGAAACTGCGGCTGAAACAGTTTATAACAGGAAACCCCTACCAGGGCCGAGAAGAAATGTCCTCCCATCAAATTCCAGGGTTGTGCCAGAGGACTCCTGATCGCAGCGTAGAGCAAAACAGCGGAGGCCCCGAAAGATCCGATCACCAGCGTCAAGTCTTTCGGTTCCATGTAGTTTCTTGAAAGGTAGGACACCGCGAAGATCCCGCAGAAACTGCCGACCCAGGACCAGAAGATTTCGATCGGTCTGACCCTCGCTGGGCTTCTTCCCCCACCTGTCATCTTCAACAGATATCTTTTCATCAACTTCCCTCCTCCTGATGAAGCGCCCGCACAAGATCAGCCCGGGAAACAATTCCAACCAACTTTTCCTCCTCATCCACCACGGGGACCCGGTTGATCTTCTTTTCAACGAAAAGGGTCGCAACCTGCCGCACGGTCGCGCCTTTTGTGACGGTTACAGCCGGAGTGGTCATCAGGTCCTGAACTCTTTCACCCGAAATCTTTTTCCCGATCTCCTTGTGATGCAGAATGTGTTTCAAGCGATCCATCCACGTAAAAAGTTCCGGATCTTCCATCCGATAGAGGAAATCCTTTTCACTGATCACCCCAATCACCCGCTCCTCCTCATCCACCACGGGAAGCCCGCTGATTCTGTGCCTGGAAAGGAGTGCTTCGGCCTCGTGGGAATGGGCCTCCGCCTGGACAGAGACTACCTCACGGGTCATCACCGTTTCTACAACACAATCCCCCTTCAGCCGTTTTCGGGCATGCTTCACGGCCAGCTGATAGATTTTGAAAAGATCTTCCTCGCTGATGTCGATAAAACCGCGTATCTCTCCGGCAGCGCGTCTGAAATCCTCTCTGATCATCTCCGGATCGGTCATAGCCGCCCCCTTCTCTCATCAAGTTCGATACCGGTGCAATACCGGTACCCTGACCCCCAAGTTTGTCCTCTATTTTAAAGGAAGCAGGAACCCATTGGATGTGACGAGAATCACAGAGCGTGGAGATTTACAGAAAAGAAACAGGCAGCAGAGATCGATTATTCCCGGTTTTCCTGCATCAGGCTCCGCAAGGCCCTCGAAACCATCCGGTCATGCTCCTCCGGTGTCCCGGCCCGTCCGTATTTCCGCACGATCCTTGCCCAGCCCCCGGATCCTGAATATTGATGACAGCCGATACAGAGCCCTTCCCTTTCCACGAGATTCCGTTCTTTGCGGTTGAGCGGCCGGTCCCCGGGCAGTGGCATGTTCTGGACCTGCTTCCCACTTCTGGTGACCAATTGGTCGAGGGCATACGGGAAATCCTGGATGGCCGGGACCTGTTGTCTCCCCGATTCCGCTCCCGGGATGTCCCCGTAAACTCCATGGGAAAGGTCCTGAAACAGAGGGCGGTCCCCCAGAAGTTTTGCCGCGCTTCTGGAGTTGGCCGTTCCATAGCCCAGGGTCTTCGGATTGGTGTGGCAGTCTTCACAGGTGCGGGCCACCCGTGTGACCGAATGGGGTTGCAGAGGGGCGAGCGTCGGACCGCGATGGCCGTCAGAGGTTGAAAACGACCGGTTGAGGGTCTTGATCTTCCCGTCTTTGCCGATCAAGGTATAAAAGACCTGGCACCCCGGGACCAGGGGCGAAATCTTTCCCTTCAGGTTGACCCCCAGGATCGGGCTTTCCCACCGGAGAAAGGAGCGGTTCTCGATCGCCTTTTTCACCCATGCCTTGTAGAGATCGGATCCGGCCCTCGGAACCGGGCCGTCGGGATCGTCCATGTTGAAGTCGGCATAAGGGAAGGTCCCCTTGGGGATGACACCGTTGGACGAGAGGATCTTGTTCGCTTTCCCCGTCTCCAGGGACATGAGGGCACGCGCCATCCGGTAGGTATAATCGAAGCCGGTCGCCCCGGCAGGATCCGAAGAGAGGACATGAATGGAAAGGAGCGATCCGCCCACCGGGGCGGGAAGCGGTTTCCCCATGAGTGTCCGGATACTTCCCCTGCCGTCGTGGCACTTGGCGCACCCCTTGCCCCGGTGAAGAACCCACAAACTGGACGGGTTCGGGATCAACCCGCGGTGCGCGGTCTTCCTGGAACGGAAAGCCGGGTTCCCTTCATGGCAAATGGAACACTCATAGCCCTCTCCCCGCCCGAATTGTTTCCGGGCGAAGGTCAGCAGGAAAGGCTCCATCCTGTCATTAATGGTCTCGATCCCCTGGTGGCAGAAGAGACAACCCGGCCCGGTTCGGGCATCGGCCGAAGGAGAAAACCAGCCCCCCCCGCCGGCCAGCAGGATAGAGAACAGCAACCAGACCCATCCCCTCCGGCGCATTCACTCTCCTTCCCGAAACGTATCTGGCGCCCGGTCTTTCAAAGACCCATTCCCATCTCGATATAACCGCACGGGCAGGCCTGGGCGCAGATATGGCACCCGTTGCATCGGGTGTAATCCGCGAACATGACTTGTCCACGGGGCCGCTTGAAATCGCGGCTGACGGCGTCCCGGGGGCAGTATACACGGCACTGGTCGCACGCAAAACAGAGGCCGCAGCTCATGCACCTGCCCGCTTCGGCCAGGGCCTCTTCGAGGGAAAGTCCCCGGCGGATCTCCTGGAAACCCCGGACCCGCTCCTTCACATCCAGGGATTTCTCTTCATGCCTCGCCGCCTCCGGATAGTAATCAAGACGCAGCCTGGTCTCCGGGATCGGCCGCGCCGCGGGCGGAACCCGGTACTCGATTCCGTTGAGGTAGGCGTCGATGGCCCGGGCGGCCTTCCTTCCTTCTCCCACGGATCGCGTGGAAATGCCCAAGCCGAGCACGTCCCCGCCGGCGAAGACGCCCTTCAGGCCGGTCTGGCGGTCCTTGCCCACCTCACCCCAACCCCAGTCGTTGGCCAGGGCGGCCAGGTCGCCCACGAAATCGGGTTTCTGGCCGATCCCCGAAATGACGGCCGTGGCCTCCATGACGAATTCCGTTCCCTCCACCGGAACGGGACGGCGACGCCCGGACGCATCGGCTTCAGCCAGTTTCATGCGGATACACTCAATCCCGCTCACCCGTCCTTCCCGGACGAGTATCCGGGTCGGGGCCGCGAGGAACTGGATACGTACCCCCTCGTGTTCCGCTTCCTCGATCTCTTCTCCGATGGCCGGCATCTCCGCCCGTGTCCTCCGGTAGAGGATCGTTACTTCCCCTCCCCCGGAGCGCCGGGAGACACGCGCCGAGTCCAGCACGGCCTGCGCGGATTCGGTATCGAACTGCTCCTGGTCGTCGGATGACCGGTGGGCCATCCGGAGGGAGACGCGGGCTGAATCGATGGCGCTGTTCCCGCCGCCGATGACCACGACCTGCGGGCCGAGGTCCACATGCACGCCGGAGTTGACCCGGTTCAGGTAATCCGCGGCGGTAAAAACACCGCCCGCGTCATCTCCCGGGATCCCCAGTTGCGCGCCCCGGTGCGCACCGATCGCAACGTAGACCGCATTGTATTCACGCCGCACCTTCTCGAAGGAAATATCCACGCCGACACGCATATTCCGTCGGAGTTCCACCCCCAGGTCCAGGATATTCCGGATCTCCCGGTCCAGGACGTCTTTGGGCAGCCGGTACGGGGGGACCCCGTAGCGGAGCATCCCGCCGGGCTCCGGGTAGGCATCAAAGACCGTGACCGGGTAACCGCGGCGGGCCAACTGGTAGGCGCAGGAAAGCCCGGAAGGCCCCGATCCGATCACGGCCACCCGTTCCGGTCTCACCGTGTCGGTCAACTTCCGGAACGTAAGACCGCGTTTAAGACCGTGGTCTCCGATGACCCGCTCGAAATAGTTGATGGCCACGGCGCCGTCTCCCTTGTGCCCGCGGTTACATCCCTTTTCACAGGGATGCGGGCAGATCCTGCCGTGGACGGCGGGCAGGGGGTTCTTGTCCGTCAGGATGTACCAGGCCTCGTCAAAGGCCTCCTCCAGGGATTTCCGGTAAGATTCCGCCTGCGCCACGGTCGTGAGGTATCCCCGGATGTCTTCGCTGCTGGGGCATTCATGCCGGCAGGGAGGCATCTTCCGGACATAGACGGGGCATTTCCAGCTCGAACCGCAGGTCACCACCACGTCCGAGGGGGAGAAACTCCTGAGCCGAACCACTTCGCGGTCGCCCGCGTTTTGTTCATTGGAACGTGTTTCCATGGTTTCCTCCTACAACCGGACCTGGGCCGAGGTATTGAAGGTCGTGCGGGCGAACCGGTAATTATCGATATGATACTTCGTGAACGGAAAACCGGTCACTTCGAAGAAGTGCTTCCAGCCCACCCGATCGATCCACTCGCCGATCCGCTCGTACGGTTTCGCGCCTTCCCGGTAGGCATCCAGGATCCTGCGGACCGCGTCGCTCACCTCGGGCCAGCGGGGGGGATGATTCGGAAGTCCGTAGGTGGCCAGCTTCATGAAGGAAGGCCCCCCGCGGGTGGAGGAACACTTCCCGCCGACCCAGATCGACAGGGTGTCCGTCTCCGCGTCCCGTATCTCCATGCTCGGACACTGGCCGTGACACGCGCCGCAATACATGCACTTTTCCTCGACCACCTCCAGGGAATCCCGGCCGTCCTTCCGGATCGGGCGCACGGCGGCCACGGGACAGATGGCGACCACCTTGGGCAGTTCACAGATCTGCATGTGACCGTGATCGATCGCGGGGGGGTGGTGATGCTGCAGGTTGATGGCGATATCGGCCTGACCGCCGCAGTTGATCTGGCAGCAGGAGGTGGACATCTTCACCCGCTGCGGCAGTCGCTCGTGCGTGAAATCCTCGTACAGGACATCCATCAGGGCCTTGACCGCCCCGGCCGCGTCCGTGCCCGGGAGGTTGCAGTGCAGCCATCCCTGGGTATGGATGATGTTGGAGATGGACGGGCCGGTCCCTCCCACGGGGAACCCGAGGACCTCCCGGACCTCCCGGATCAGGGGATCGATATCCTCCTTCCGGGCCAGGAGAAATTCGAGGTTCGACCGGCTGGTAAAACGGAGGTGACCCTGGCAGTACCGGTCGGCGATGTCGCAGATCCTGCGGACCGTCTCCACGCTCAGGGTGCGCGAAGAGCCGGCCCGAACCGTGTAGAGGGCCTCTCCGTCGTCGGCCACGTGCATCAGGACGCCGGGGCGGAGCCTTTCGTGATATTTCCACCGACCGTAATGTTTCGCCATCAGGGGATGCAGGTACTTCCTGAAATCGGGCGCTCCGTTGTCCCGGGGCGCCTTGTTCCGCTTCGGGGTCGTCATGCTTCCTCCTTCCCCCCTGCGCAGGGGGTCTCGAATTCTTCCTCTTCACGGTCCAGGACGGACGGGGTCTGTTTCTCCTCGCCGGCCAGCGCGGGGCGGGTGTACTCCTCGAACTTGATGTACGGATTGCTGCGGGGGGCCTTGAGCATCCGGGGATCCGGCGGGAGGCCGATCCCGTCCAGGAAGGTTCCAAGCCCGACCCGGTCGATGAACTCTCCCACCCGCTCGTGCTCCATGCCGTGTTCCCCCCAGAAATCCCAGATCCTGCGGACCAGGTCCACCAGGGCATTCCAGTCTTCTTCGGTCGCAAGCTTCATGAAGGGGACCAGGACCGATCCCATGTTATCTCCGATCTTCAGGCTCCGTTTCCCGCCCAGGAGAATGGTCGCCCCGCGGTCCCTGCCCGGGGCGAGGGCCTTGTGCATCACGTTGATGCAGTGCATGCAGTGCACGCAGTTCCGGTCATCGATCCGGATCGTCCGGTCCTCCAGCGAGATGCATTGGGTCGGGCAGTGCGCCAGGACATGTTTCCGGACATATTCCGTCCCGTGCCGGCCGATGAACTTCTCCACCTCTTCCTGGTTCACCTGGATCTCGCCACGCCAGGTCCCGATTACCGGCATGTCGGAACGCTGCATGGAGCAGGCGCAGTCGTTGGCACATCCGGAGATCTTGAATTTGTACTTGTAAGGGAACTCCGGCCTGTGAAGTTCGCCGATGAAGGTGTCGGTGAGAAACCGGGTCAACCCCAGGGTATCGAAACAGGCCATTTCGCACCGGGCGGGGCCGATACAACAGGCAAGGGTCCTGAGGGCGGGGCCGGACCCGCCGATATCCCACCCCTTCTCCATCAGTGCCTCGCCGGCGTCGAAGGTCCGCTCGTTGTCGGAACCGAGCATGAGGATATCACCGGTCATCCCGTGGAACTGGAGAATCCCCGCGCTGTGTTCCTCGCTGATATCGCACAGTTCCCGCAGGGCATCCGTGGAATAGACCCACCCCGACGGCTCGATAATCCGGATCGTGTGGAACTGGGCGATATCGGGGAACTGGTCCGAAACCTCCGAGTAACGGGCGATGACCCCTCCTCCGTAACCGTCGAGGTTGAGCACCGTCCCCTTCCAGTAGTCCCAGCGGTCCTCGTAGGACTTTTCCAGTTGCCCCAGGAGTTGCCGGATCACCGGCTTTTTTTGGGACCATCGTTTCAGGTCCGTCACGAAGCTCGGCCACGGCCCTTTCTCCAGTTCGTCCAACCTGGGTGTCTTGATCGCCTCAGAATTCTTTGCACGTGACATGTTCACTCCCTTCCTTCATGAGACATCGCTGCCCGCGCGGATTCCGCCGAAAACATCGACATCCGCCGGAAATATCCCCTCGGTATTCCACCGCCGGGGTCGGTATGGAACCGGCGACAGCCGAGCATCGGGCTGTAGACCGGCACAATGCCATTATAATAACGTAATTTGCGAATACCTTACGTGACATAGATCACTATTTCTCGCATTTTCGGGGAGACTACAGGGGATCCATGCACGGCCCTGACCTCACGGTGAACCCCTTTTAAAGGGCAATGGCGCCGCCGCCCGGAGGAGATCTCTATTCATTCCAGAGCGCGATGACGAGGACGATCAGGAATACCAGTACAAGATTCGTGTAGGCAAACAGGTAGAAGACCTGGACCGCGGGAGAGCCTTCCGGTTTGCTTCCGGATTCCGTAAGGCGGCCGATACACGGCATGGACAGGACCTTTTCCTCTCCATGAGGGGCCTGCGCCAACCATCCGGTCAGGTCGAAACCCGACGGGTGTTTTCCCATATGCCTCCCCCCTTTCCAGAGACCGCTCCGGGTCACATCGTAGATTCTGCCTTTGTATACGATATAGGCGGGCTCTCCTTCCCTGCCGTTGAACCGGGCGAGTTCGTCCGGCGTCAGAACAAGTTCCGTCTCATCTTTTCTCCCGCACTGGGGTGTCTTCCCCCTCCGCCTGTTCAGCCGTGGACCGATCACAAAGGTCACCAGGGCGGCTGTCGTGACCATCACCAAAAACAAAACGACCTTGACGGAGAGCAGAATCCCGAAGCGTGTGTGGAACAAGGCGTGCCATGAGGCGATTTTCAGGAAGGCCAGAAAGGTCCCGGTAACCGCAAGCACGGCGATCGAACTCCAGCCGAGCAGGAGTTCCCCTTTCGGAAGGCCTCTCGCGGCGTAGGCGGGCTTCAACAACAGGTGGACGTAAAGGATAGTCCCGAACCAGAGGATGGCGGTCAGCATGTGGATGTAGAGGACAACCAGGCGGATGGCACGCAGCACGGGGCCAACCGGTTTGTAGAGGCCTTCCCGGATCAGGCGATCCCTGAAGGACTCCCCCCGGACGGTTAGCCTTCCACCTCCCGCGGGGTCGATATGGCAGACGGAGCAGGCCCGGCCGGTCCGCGCGGCATATTCCGGAGTGGCCCAGGCGGTGCCGGAGAAAAACAGGCCGAAAAAGAAGAACAGGGCAAGGAGATACTTCTCCCTCTCCTCCGCCCGAATGGAGATCATGTGCCGATGACTCCAAGAAAATCCTGCGGCGCCCGGAGGCTATCGTATCTACGAAACAGGCCTCTTAAGTATTTTGAAGATATCGAAAGGCGGAGAGGACGGCCACGGCCCCTTCTCCCATGGCGGAGATAATCTGCGTGTTCTCCCGGACCACGTTGCCGCAGGCGAATATTCCCGGACGGGAGGTCCGCATCTCAAGATCGACCTTCAGGAACCCCTTGTCGTCCTTGTCCGCGTCCACGATGGAGGTGTTGGGAGCATATCCCGCGTAGATGAAGACCGCGTCCACCGGGAGTGTCTCCGCCTTTCCGGTACGGAGATTCCGGATTCGTATATGTTCCACCCCTCTTCCTCCGGAGATCTCTTCCACTGCCGATTCTCCGACCGGAATGATGGTGTCCCGATCCCGGACCCGTTCCCGGAGTATCATCTCCCCCTGGAAATCGTCTTCCCGGTGAACCAGTAAAACCTCACGCCCGATCCCGGCCAGAAAAAGGGCGCCCGACAGGGCGGATTCTCCGCCTCCGATCACGGCGATCCGCTTCCCTTCATAGCTGAAACCGGCGCACTGGGCGCAGTAGTGAACCCCCTTCCGGGCGAAATTTTCCTCTCCCAGAACACCGAGCCGCCTTGGATGTCCTCCGGACGCAATGATGACCGCCCGAGCCATGTAGTTCCTTTTGACCGCGAGGACACGGTACCCCCCGTCCGTCGGGTGAATCGCGCGGGCATCGGCGGACTCCACGATCTCGACTCCGAGTTTCCGGGCATGTTTTTCCAGGCGGGTGCTCAACCCCCAGCCGTCCAGCTCCGGAAATCCGGGGAGATTCTCGATCCGCTCGGCCACGGCGGGCTGGCCGCCCACCACCGCCTTCTCCAGGATTACGGTCTTCAAGCGGTACCTCGCCGCGAAAACCCCGGCGGTCATCCCGGCCACACCACCCCCGATAATCAGCAAATCATAGGACATGAAAAAAACTTTCAGTAACCAGCTGTCAGCCGACCCATGCGCCTTGGAATTGCAGTTTCATTCGCTGTGCTGAGGGCTGACCGCTGATTGCTTCATTGGAAATTACCGTTCGGCCCACTTCAGCTTGGTCCGCAGGACATCAAAATAGTTCTTCCCGGGGACGGAAATCAACTGCAGGGCATGCTCCGCCCGGACGATCCGGACTACATCCCCGCCCTGGAGGGAATGCCAGACCTGCCCGTCCAGGGAAAGAAGGACCTCACTGTCCGAGGAAAAGTGTGAGATCTCGATTCGGCTGGTATCCTTGACGACCACCGGACGGTTTGTCAGGATGTGGGGACAGATTGGGGTCAGAATAATCGCGTGCATTCCGGGCTGAACGATCGGTCCGCCCGCCGCCAGGTTATAGGCCGTGGAACCGGTGGGGGTAGAGACAATCAGGCCGTCGGATTTGAAATTAGCCACATGTCTTCCATCAATATAGGTGATCAGGTCAATGATCTTGGCCATGGCCCCCTTGTTCACCACGATATCGTTCAGAACCGTATGGCACGCAATCTCCTTCCCGTCCCGGACTAAAACAGCGTGCAGCATCATCCGGGTGTCGTATACCACGTCCCCTTCCAGAACCTTTTCCAGGGTCGGATAGAGTTCATCCAGAGTCACCTCGGTCAAAAACCCCAGACTGCCGAGATTAATCCCGAAAATCGGCACATCCCGGTCACCGATCAAACGGGCCACCCCCAGGAGAGTCCCGTCACCGCCCAGGACGGCGATCAGATCCACCTTGTCCGGGATTTCGGCCGTCGAATAGGGGCTCGATTCACCCATCATCCCTGCCGTGTCCCGGTCCAGGAAAGTTTGAATCTTTCGTTGATGGAGATAGGCAAGAAAGGCGCGAAGGATCTCAGCGGCCTCGAGTTGCGGTTTCGCGATGATTCCGATTTTCATGACCCGGGTTCCGGCTCCCTCTCTCGCGCTGAGAAACCCTCAAAACGGGTTTGTTCACTCCCTCGTCGCCCTCCCGGGCGTGGACTTGCGTCCGAATCCATCAAGTCCGGTTTGATAAACGGGGAAAGAATAGCGGCTTCGTCCGAAAAAGATTCTTCACTGCCGCACAAGAGATGAATGCAAGGTCAGGCACTTAGCCGGGATACTGATCCGTGATGTACTCTTTGAGGTAGTGGTTCTCAGCCTTCAGGGTGGTCACCTGCGTCCGCACCACATCCCGCATGGAAAGCACGCCGACCAGTTGATGGTTCTCCACGACAGGAAGGTGACGAATCCGGTTCTTGATCATGATATTCATCACGTAACACAAGTCATCCGACGGTTCCACCACGATCAGGTTCCCGCTCATCACCTCCCGGACCTTGATATCCTTAAAGAGGCGATGCCCCTTGGGTTCGTTTGCGCCATACCCGATGCTGATCCAGCATTTGATGATATCCCTCTCGGACAACAAACCGACCGGACGGTTCTCCTGCGTCACGATCAAAGCCCCGACCTCGTGCTCCACCATCTGCTCGATGGCTTCGGCCACACTGCTTTCCTGGTCGGTGGAATAAACAATGTTCGGCTTCTCTTTGATCAAGTCCCTGACATTCATATTGTCCTCACTCGAACCCATGAGCCGTTCGCTGGAAAACCAGGTTTCATAGCGGCGATCCCCCCCGGAGGCACACACTTTTTATATCAGAACCCCTCTTCCTTGTCAAGGATCGAAAGTCAGGGCTTACGAATTTCGATCTCACCGTGAACATCAATGGGCCGCCGCAGGCTGTCGACGACGGGACAGTGGGAGACGACCTTCTCGGCGAGGCTTTGGACCTTTTCGGGGGGATCGGGCGTCACAATCCAGAAGGTGTAGGCCAAATCCCGGAATCCGGCATCGACGGTCTCATCCACCATGAAAAGACCTCTCAGATCGAGTTCCCCTTTGATGTCCACGCTGACGGAGTGGATCGTCAGCCCGTGATATTCGGCAAATTCGTAAAAGGCGGCCTCGATACATGAGGCCATGGCCGAGAGGAGAAGCTCGATCGGGTTCGGGGCCAGGTTTTCTCCGCCCGCCGGTTCCGGGTAGTCCGACTTGACGATGTGGCCCCGCACTTCCGATTCGGTGTAGAGATTCCGGACATGGCGGGAGGTGACCTTCGGCTTGTAGATCGCGACCTGAGGACGCTCCCGCAAGCGCTCGATCCTTTTGGCCACGATCTCACCGAGGGAATTCTTTTTGGACTGTGTCATTTCATTCCTCCTTACAAACATCCCGCTCCCCTCACCCGGTACGATCACTCGTTCCTCCTCGGGTGTGGGTGACTCCGGAGCAGGCCAGCGTTCCGGCTTCGGGTCCGGCCCTTCCTGCGCCGCGGGCACTGGAACTACGTCCGCCATCATGGGTCTCTTCCGGATATCCACCCCCTCGACATTGTGACTGAACTCGAGAGGAATGCCGTTCGGATCAAAGGTATAGATAGAATGGATAAAACCATGGTCGATCACGTCGGAAACCGGAAAGTCCGCCGCATCCAGTTTGTCCGCGAGTTCCCAGAGATCCTCCTCCTTCTCCACACCGAAAGAGACATGATCGAACACAAAAGGCCCTTTGACCGAGGCTCCGTGCCGCTTGTAGGGGACCGGTTGGACATCCGGCCATTCAAAAAAGGCGATCAGATCATTCTCCGAGATGGAGAAGAAATACTGACGATATCCCGGCTTTCCGAACCCCGCGACCAGACGCATCCCGAGAAGATCCCGCCAGTAATAGATGGTCCGGTCCATATCGGCAGTCGCCAGGGCCAGATGATTCAGGCCTGTGAATGTGCGCATATGTTACCTCCCCGGCCGGGATCAGGCCTCTTCAATGACATAATCCACCTTCACCTCGAGATCCTTCCTCAGGGTATGATAGACGGAACAATATTTTTCATGGGAAAGACTCACGGCCCGCTTCATCTTGTTCTCATTCAGCCCGGCCCCCGCGGCATGGATCATGATCTCCACGGCCTTGAAATATTGAGGAGGAGTGGGGTTCCGCTCTCCGGCAATATCAATCTTGAATGAGGAAAGTTCAACCCGCATCTTTTTCAGAAAGCTGACCATGTCGATCGCCATGCACCCGGCCAGACTCAAAAGAAGACTCTCGGTCGGGGCGCACCCCCACTGAATCTTCCCGTCAAACTCAAAATCATACCCCACCTGGGTCCTCGCCTCAAAACGAAGATCCTCCATCCAGGAAACCGTCCCTCTGGTCATCGGATTGATCTTCTGCTTGTAAGTTTCCAACCCTTCCAGATTCTTCTGCTCGTCCATCTGAAACGCTCCCTCCGACATATAGATTAAACAATACGGATTCAAAGCCATCACAACGGGGAAGCATAGTAGTATTGTCCCCCATAAAAAGCAAGAGGATTTCAGAATATTCGAATCTGTTTACTACAGCGCTATAAGCTGAAAAAAGTATCTGTGCCTGTTTTTGTATTCAGAAGAAAGATGGTCTTGACAGCACCTCCTCGAAATGGTAATTTATTTCACATCCATGGAAGATTTTTTCCTGAAAGTGGAAAAATATTTCACACATCCTGACCACTCCGTTTCTTTTCAAAAGATCGCACGAACCGGTAACACTTTGTAGAGACTGTACTTTCGCACTGCAGGCAACCAACCAGAACGGAATTGGCAGAAAGTTTGCAGAAAGTTTTGTGGTGGATTGATTCGCAGGCTCCGGTTTCTGTTTTTTATCCGGGAGAGCTGGATGAATCCATTGCGGAACGATTGATCATCATACTTCTGAATCCGAACCGGCGACATCAAGGCGACAAGATCTTTCCGGAGGAGGAAATCTTGCATCAATCGCATCTTCCCAGGTTCTGGCTGTTCCTTTTTCTGATCACGTTCCATCTGTCATACCCGATGCGGACATACGCAGGCAACGCCGACAACTTCATCTTCACGGGATCCGCCACATCGAGCTATTCCATATGCCCAGGGTCAGGTCTCAACATTTCACAAAATAGGCGGTTCAGGATATTTTTCGATGGTCGACGAGGGAGCAACTTGAGGTTGTGCCGAGGGTGTCTACACGACAAGGCTTCCCACGAAATCGGTAAGCTGCTCTAAAGTCGCGCATTCTTTTATGACATCGCAATAGGGCTGATACTTCATGATCACATTGGTTGCGGAATACCAGCATTTCTCTTCTTCCGGATTCAGCCAGATGATTCTTCGTACTCTCTCCGCAATCTGCCGGAAAGCTTCCACTTTCGGATCGTTCCAGTTATTCTCCCCATCCCCCAGGACAATCACTGTCGTATCCTTGTCCAGTGCCCCGGAGTATTTTTCAAGAAATGTTTCAAAAGCAATCCCGTAATTCGTTAAGCGTCCCAATCCGATCCGATGTTGCTTGACCGCCTTTTCGAAGGCGGTTTCCAAGGTGTTCTCTTTAAAATAATAAGAAATCTCATGGGAGGTTCGAACAAAAATAAACGAACGGATTTTGGAAAAGCGATTCTGCAGGCGGTACAACAGCAGAAGCATCAAATGGGCCTCAAAAGCAACCGACATGGAGATGTCGCAAAGGGCGACGATTTTCCCTTTCTTGCGGCGATACACGCGCCGCCGGAAATCAAAAGGAATGCCACCATATCTCAAGGAATTACGGATCGTATTCTTGACATCCAGACTTCCCCGATGCGCTCTTTTAGCCCGACGAGTCAATGCATCCCTCAATTTTTGCGCCAACTTTTCGACCGCATCTTTCACCTGGGTATGTTCTTTGAGGGTCAACTGATCAAAGCGGATGGTGGAAATGGTTCTTTGGCGCTCCCATGGCAGCAGTTTCGCCTGGACCGAATTTTGTGACACCTTGTCCTCCAGAAGGTCCCGGGCCTCCTGCAGACGCCGCCTTAAAAATTCGCTCAACTCCTCTCGCTGATCCCGGGTCATCTGGTAGGATGCCTCTGCGAATTCCGCTCCTTTGTTCTGGGTGGCACGGAGTGCTTTTAACACCTTGCCCCGTTTGGACTTTGCCGTAGAGGTGTCTGATGGCTCTCCTTCCACACCTACCGGAGATTCATCAGCCTCAACGAATTCCAATAATCCGGTGATGTCACCTTGAATATAATCGGCCAGGATGTTCCCGGCGTCATACTCACTGTCCCGCAACTGTCGCGCAAACTCCAGCGCCTGTATTTTGATTACGGAATCCAACTGTTCGAACGCCAGAGGCGTGTGATCTTCGAAAAAGCGATGAAACAACGTATTGAACCGTTGTCGGTCTTTACTGTGTTTGATAAAACATCCTTGCAGGGCAAAGAGAAATTGCTCGCGATCCAATAAGTCAACCTGTTCCAAGGCGATAACGGCATCCTGTAATGCAGAGGTTGCAACAGCAAATCCACGGTACCGCAGAAAATTCACGAACTGAAGCAACATGGATGTCACGAAAGATCTCCGAGGACCGTGTCCGAGTTCATCATGATGGTATCCATATCGGTTTTGTACTTGCTGATGATTCCCAAGGTCCTCCGGAGGTCGTCGGGACCGATATTCCTGATATTCAGGGTAAGAAGCGATTCCGCCCAGTCAATCGTCTCGGAAATCGCGGGTTTCTTCTTGATGTCTAATTCACGTATCCTGTGGATCGAGGATACCAGTTTTGCAATCAAGGTCTTGTTCATCTCAGGGAATCTGGATGCCACGATTTTACATTCCAGATCCTGCGATGGATAGTCGATGAAGAGGTGCAGGCACCTCCGCTTCAGGGCGTCGCTCAGATCCCGGTTCGCATTGGAGGTTAAGAAGACAATGGGAATTTCCCGGGGTTTCCGTGTCCCGATTTCCGGAATGGTAATTTCGTAGTTATTCAACACTTCCAACAGATAAGCTTCAAATTCCGGGTCCGGTTTGTCTACTTCATCAATCAGCAGGACGGATTGTTTTTCCGATGTAATCGCCTTTAAGAGAGGCCTTTGCAACAGGAAATGTTCGGAGAAAAAGGCGTTTTCCAACTCATCGAGTCTTCGGATTGCTTGCGCGAGATCCTTCGAGGACCCGATTAATTCGTGAATCTTCTCTTTCAGCAGTTGCGTGTAGAGAAGCTGTTTGGCATATTCCCATTCATAAATCGCTTTCGTCTCATCAATTCCCTCATAACACTGCAAGTGGATCAGTTCCATGCGCAGCGCGTTGGCCATGGCCCGGGCCAACTCCGTTTTGCCGACGCCCGCCGGCCCCTCCACCAGGACCGGGCGTTTCATCCTGATGGCAAGGTAAACGATCGTCGCGATCTCTTTTGAGGCAATATATTTCTGCTTCTTCAAGGCACTGGAAACATCCTCGACGGATTGGATCTGCATATTGATTATACCCCCTGTCTCATGCAACATATTCACTGAACAAGATCGGGCTTCTCCCGGTGCATCTCTTCCCGGAGAACCTTCCGCCATTTTTCCACAAACCCGGCACGACGGAGACAAAGGCCGTATCGCAAATCATTCAACAGGGTCTTGTCATCGTTGCCGTACTGCCGGCGGGCCTTCAGAAATCTCCGCCGGTTTCCATTGTACATGCCCAGGATCAATGAGGATGGCTTCGTAAAAAGTCCGTCTGCTGCGTTATGCTCCATCCTTCGTCACTGCGGCGTACGTCTTAGTACGCCTCATTCCTCAGGATTCGCAAGCAGAGCTATCGGATCTTTTTACTTTGCCATCCCATTAGAGGACTTTTTACAAGTCCATCAATGAGGTGGCCGGCCCAAAAACTTTTTTCGTTCACAGGACGGTTTCCAGGACCTCCGATAACTTGCGGATTTCACAGGGCTTCACCATGACGCCGGAAAAACCGTAATGACGATAATCCGCCATAATCCGGTCTTGGGAGTATCCGCTGGAGACAATCACTTTCGCTTCGGGGTCGATCTTGAGCAGTTCCCGGACGGCCTCCTTGCCGCCCATGCCGCCCGGTATGGTGAGGTCCATGATAACGGCACGATAGGGCGAGCCTTCCTTGAGTGCCTGCCGATACTTTGCGATGGCCTCCCAGCCGTCGCTGCAACTGTCGGCCCGGTAGCCGAGTTGATTCAGCATCCGGCTCAAGGCATGCCGGACAAGTTCTGCGTCATCCATAACGAGGATCCTTCCCGAACCGACGGCAAGATGGCCTTTCCCCGGTCGGGGCGGATGGTCCTCCCCCTTCATGGAGGCCGGGAGATAGACCTCGAAGGTCGCTCCTTCCCCCAATTCGGATGTGACGGTGATGGCACCGCCATGTTTCCGGACGATGGAAGAGACGGAGCTGAGGCCGAGGCCGCTTCCCTGGTCCTTGGTCGTGAAATAGGGGTCGAATATGCGGGCAAGATCATCCCCCTCAATTCCGCATCCCTGGTCCTGAAAGGTGATCCGGACGTAGTCGCCTTCCGCCAGGTTGTTTACCCTCCCCTCTTGAAGATGCATGTTCTCGCCGCGGATCTCAATGGCGCCCCCTCCGGCATGGCCTGATCGGCGTTGATCACCAGGTTCTGGATGACCTGGCCGATCTGCCCCTCGTCGGCTTCAACATACCACAGATCCTCGGGCAGATGAAACACGCATCTTACGTTGGAGCCACTCAGGATAAAGTCGGCCGTTTCCTGAACGATCTTTCCGATAGAGAGGGTCGTCTTCACCGGTTCCCCTCCCTTGGAGAAGGTCAGAAGCTGATGGGTCAGGCCCTTGGCCCGGGTACAGGCCTTGTCCGCTTCGTTCAGTGTCAACTCCTGTGGACTACCGGGGAGGGCGTCGAGCGCCGCCAGGGAGATATTGCCCTGAATTCCCGTCAGCAGGTTGTTGAAGTCGTGGGCGATACCGCCGGCCAGGACGCCGAGGGATTCAAGCTTGGCTGCTTTGATCAGCTCTTTTTCCAGCCGCTTCCGTTCGTCGAATTCCTTCTGCAGTTTCCGATGGGCCTCCCGGAGTTCCGCGGTACGCTCTTCCACCAGTTCGGCCAGCTGTTCCTCCTGTTTTTTGAGTTCCTCTTCCGCTTTCTTCCGTGTCCGGATTTCCAGTTTCAGCTCCTCATTAAACTGTTCCGCCCGCTCCTTGGCTTCGGCCAGGATCGCGATCAGGTCGCAGTTCTTCAGACGGAGGGTGAAGTTGTGTCTGGCCGTCGCATTGTATCGTTTTGCCGTCCCCCACATGAGGACCGCAAAGAGAACGATCATCCCGCCCATGGAAAGATGAAACGCATCTCCCAGTGCAAGAAAACGGATGGCCAGCGGTGTCAGGGCGGGAAGGCTGAAGGCGAGAAAAACCGGCATGAGGGCGGAAAAGACGCCCGCCGCACCCGCGACCATGCCTCCCAGGACAAAGGCCAGGAAGGTTTGATGGGCGAGGGAGTCTGTGGGAAAGAGAAAAAGGGCCGTCGACCCCCAGACAGTTCCCGAAAGGGTGGCACCGATCACCAAGAGCCTTCCCCGGAAGGGAATGGAGAAAGAACCCGACAGGAACGGGAGTTTCTGATAGAGTTTCGGGTGCCGCAGAACCGTCAGGACGAAGAGAAGAGAGAACCAGAGGAGAAGCCCGGCATGAGGTGTAACCCCCCAGAAGAGAACCGTGAAAACGGAGGCGTTAATCAGGGTCGCCAGCAAACCAAGGGGGGAGACCTTCTCGATCTGTTCCACCTGTTCGGCATAGAGTCGCTCTTTGAGTTCCGGAGGAGAATAATGTGGATTGAGTCGCTTGCCGGTGTCCATTCAATAGGTAGTAGTCGGTCGATCTGCCGATATCCTTGTTCCGTGGGGGTATTCTGTTTTTGATGAATACCCATCTTTAATTACTATACAATAAATACGCAAAAAGAGAAAATCATTTTATGCTTCCCCGTCCTTCGGCGCCATTCCTTTCTTTCTCTGTCAAATCTTCCGGTGGAGTTTTCCCCCGCGGTTGAGAAGGAGCCTGCGGTTCCCCAGGGAATACGAGCCCGAGACAAGGCATGGATCAGAGGGGATTATTTCTTCCCGACATGGGAGGGTGGCGCGTTTTCCAGTTCACGGATATGGCTCAAAATCCCTGCGGCGCGGGCATCTTCCGGGGAGGGTCGGAACCGCAGGAAGGCCCGGTAATGAACGACGGCATCCCCGATCCGTCCCTCCGCTTCCAGTGCGCGCGCTAAATTCAGGTGCGCCCTGTAATCCCCGGGGGAGAGTGCGAGGACGTGCAGGTAAGCCCGTTCCGAGTCGCGCAGGTTTCCTGTCGCACCCAGTGCGGCGCCGAGATTGATCCAGACCCTGGTGTCATCGGGTGCCTGATTGACAGCCTTCCGAAGCAGGGGAAGCGCCCGGCGGGGGGTTCCTTTTTCCAGAAAGAGTAAGGCAAGATTGTTCATGCACCGGATGGAATCGGGCGCGCAGAGCAAGCCCTTACGGAAGGCTTTTTCGGCGGCGTCGAATGCCCCCCGGACCATCAGCGAAAGACCGAGATTGTTGTACGCCGCCGTGTTGAAGGGATCGGTCGAGAGGGCCTGCCTGAATTGCTCCGCGGCCTTCCCCGGTTTCCCCTCACGCAACAGGGTAATCCCCCGGTTATAGGCGGATACGGCGAGACCGGAACCGTCCCCGTATCTTCCCGTGCCGGACGGACGGTTCCCTTGAGCGCCTTCCGCCTCCGTTACGGATGAAATCAACCGAACGGATCCGTACCCATCCAAAGGGGCGAGTGGAAGAAAACTCAGGATGAACGCGCCGATCATGCAGAACAACCGGCTCCCCCGACGACGGCGGTCTCTATCCTTCTGAAGAGGATTCCTGTCGGAGTCCATTCTGCTCCGCCGGAACGGCTGGAAGGATTTGCGGCCTTCACATCCCTTCATCTTTCCCCCAGCGAACGGTATCAGGTGGTAAAGTCTCTCCGGAAAACTCCCGGTGGCTGCGTCCGGCCACCACTTCCGGTTTCAGGAGAATGACCAGCTCGACGTTTTCATTCTCGGTTTCCACCCGCTGAAACAGCCTGCCCAGAACCGGAAGATCTCCGAAGAACGGGACGGATGTCACTTTCCGGTTCTGCTTCCGTTTCATCAAACCGGCAATCACGATGGTCTCTCCGGTTTGGATCCGGACGATGGTATCCACCTCCCGGACATCCAGGACCGGGGCGTTGGCGAGGATATCCGATCCCACCGCACCCGGCGGAAAGGTTTTCTCCTCCACGAAGTCCGTGATGCTGGGATGAATGTTCATGATGATGGTCCCGTTCGAAGAGATCTGGGGAGTCACGTCGAGAACAACCCCGATGGTATAGTCTTCACGCTCCACGGAAAGGTTCTCCTGAAGCACCCCACCCTCGGAATTGGTTTCCTTGTTCAAGGTGAAGAAGCTGTCTTCCCGCCCGGCCTTGATAATCGCTTTCTGGTTGTTCAGGGTCGCGATCCGGGGACTGGCAAGGACGTGAAGTTTCCCCTGGGTTGCGATCATGTCGAGGAGCACGGAGATGTCCCCCTTGGTGGCGCCGATCTGGAAAAACCCTGTGCCGGGACTCAATTTCTGGACCACGGAGGCCGGTTCAGGCTGCGTGGCGGCCAGCCCGGAGGTAAGGTTCCCCACGAAGGACCCTCGAAGATTGGGGATCCCGGCCCAGTCAATTCCCATTTTATTGGAATCGGAAAGGGTCACCTCGACGATCTTGGCGGTGATCATAACCTGTCGCTGAATCGATCCTTCGATCGCTTCTAAAAAATCCTCTACCTCCTTCAACTGTTCCGGGTAGGCCGTAACCAGCACGGTTCCAGACAATTCGTTGAGCACCAACCGCCCGGAGGAGCCACCCTCTCCCTTCTCCGGCACGATGGCCTGAAGTCCTTTGCGGATTTCTTCCCAGAGGTCCGCCTTGCTTTCGGTCCGGACTGTTCCGGAATCCCCCTCGGATGTATCCTGCTGACCGGATTGACCGGTCGTCCCTGATTTTCCGCCACTGCTGACGGAAAGCAGGGTCTTCCCGATTCTGGACGAGGTAATATAGTTCAAGGTAAAAATCCGGGTCTCCATCTTCGGCCGGAAAACCCGGATGGTTTTCCCCCGGATTCTGTATTTCAGATGGAGAGGAGACAACACGGCGTCGAGTGCCTCCGCCATGGTGGCCCCTTTCAAATCCACGGTGACCGAGGCATGGATGTCGGGATCCACGATGATGTTGTAGCGGCTGTCCCGCGCCAGGACCATCAATACTTCCCGCACCGGTGTCTTTTGCGCCATGATCCGGAACGTCTCCTCCTTCCGGCTGGGAACCGGAACCGGCGGAGCCATTTGCGGAATCAGATAGTCCCCCGAAACGGAAGATTTGACCTTTCCCGGAAACGGCGCGGCTTCCTTCCTCGATATCTCCGTTTTCACGATTCCGGGATGCAGCGCTGTACAGCCGGAACCCAACAGGAACAAAAGCGCCGCGAAAACATTGCCTGACAACTTCTTCAAGGGGTCACCTCCTCCTGTCGCGGGTCTCCATCCTGAGAAAATTCAATCCTGATTCCTCCCCCTTCACCGGAAAGAATGACAGACTCCGGCTCGATCCGGAGAACTTTCCGACCGAAGAGGGTATCCCCTTCCCGGCAGATCTCACCGTTCAGCACGGCAAGCCGTCTCCTCGAGCTGGTCAGGATCGTTTCCAGCCTCGGAAGGGGGAAGGGCTCTCCCGGCCGGATTGCCGGAGGGACCTTCCCGGAGAGCCGGAAGGGATCCCGTCCCTCTCCCCGCTCAAACCGGACCCGGTCCACTTTTGAGATTCCTATCGCCACCGGAACGTCCGCTCCCTTCCCTGTCGGTTCTTGCCTCCCCCCCACACCCGCGGAAAGGGTGGAGGAAAGGAGTCGACTTCCCCCGCGCCGCTCTCTGAAAAAAGTATAGTTCCTATAAACGGCAAAGAGCAGCGCAACGACGAAGACAAGAATCAGACCGGTTTTACGCAGCATCTTTTTCCTCCCCGGCCGGGGCGAGATAATAGATCTCGGTCGAAAGTTCGACCTGCAGCGTCCCCGGGATCCTCTTGACTTTCACTTCCCGTATATCGGTCAACCGCCTCCCCGACCGCAGGATCTTCAGAAAACGGTAGAGACTCCTGTAGCCGCATTGAAACCGCATCTTGACCGGAAGCCCCCACAAAACCCGGTCGGTTGACTCCTGAAGAAAGGAAAGCTTTCCAAGCTCGGTGCGGGAGAGAACGTCTTCCAGGGAAAGCTCTTCACCGGCCCCCCTGAAATAGGAAATTTGTTCAATCCCCAGCGAGTTGCCGAGTTGCCGCACCTGTTCAAGGTAATCATAAAAGGCGTCGCGGTCCGGGATCCGTCCTTTCGCGTCCTTCGCATCGGCCAGCCATTGACTGATCCGGTCTTCCGAGACGCGTTCCGTGTCGCGGGAGATATTTCGAATATTCTGACGAAGCTGACGGTTGCCGCGATTCAGTTTCACCAGTTCACTGTACTCCGGCACAATCCAGAATAAGATCACGCTCAGAATCAAAATCCCCGGAAGAACCACCAGAAGAAGGGGGCTCTTCCGCACCACGAATGCCGGAACTTTGCGGAGGATACGTATCGGTTTCATCCGGGTCACTTCCCCTCTATCTCAAACCGGATGGATCGGCCCGCGGCGGATCGGATCCTGACCCGGCCCGATTCACCCCGATCCGTTCCCGAACCAAGCCGTCCCCGCGCGCACCGGCAGATCCCGGCTTCCCTGAACCGTTTGAGCAGGTCGTCCAGCCCCGGGCACGCCCCCGAAAAATCCGGGAGGAGCATCATCCCCGAAAATCGAACGGAATAGGGTTTCCCTCCTCCCGTTATGGAGAGTTCATCCAAAATCACCCGATCCGGAAGATAGAGGGCCAACGCGGCCAGGACATCCTCCGGCGGAACGGCGCCTGATTTCAGTCCCCGCAGCAGCGCCGTTTTCAAAAGTCCGTCACCCTGTTCCATCAGTCTTTCCTGACGGCGTTCCAATTTCTCGTTGATCTGTTCGAAGCGCGCCTTCAGGTCGGAACGAAACATTCGGGCCCGATCCACATCCCGCGCCAACCGGACAGAGACCAGAAGCAGCAGAAGGAACAGAACCGCATAACCGATCAGGAGTCTCCCGGTCAGTGCTTTCTTCCTCCAGGTATCCTTTCTCTGCCGCGGCAGAAGGTTCCCGGATGAAGTGACCGGGAAAAGGGACGCTGCGCCGATACAGAGATCATAGATGTAGATGCCCGAACGGTCCGGGAGACTATCCCGGGACATACCCGCTTCCACTACCGGATCCGGAATGGAAACGGGAAGCTCAACCGCATTGAACAACTGATCACGGAATACCGGAAAGGACGCTCCTTCACCCGTCATCCAGATCTTCCGGACCGCTTCCCTGTTCTGCTGTTTGACATAAAGAAAAGATCGTTGAATCTCGACAAAAAGGCGTTCCAACGGTCCCCGATGGGGTTCCTCCTGTTCGTAACCCGTAATGACAAAGGGCTCCTCCGGCCCCGCCACCCCTTCCGCTCCTCCCCCCTCCTCCGGAACCGGAACCTGCTCTTCGTCCTGAAGCGTTGTGAAATCGAGATCCCTCCGGATCATCCTGGAGAAGAGGAAGCGCTTCCCCCGGTAGACGGAAAGATGGATCCCCTGCCGGGTGACGTGCAGGCGAGCTACGGTTTCTTCCCCTCCCAGAATCAGCGCGGAAGAGGGGGCGGTCCGCTGGGCCAAGGGAATCGTCATGAGAGAATAAGGTGTGATCCCGGATCGCTCCAGGAATTCCAGGGAGGCCGTAATCAGATCCTCGGGAACAGAGGCGACGAGCACCTCCATCCGGGGAATTCCCTCTTCCCGGAACAAATGGGTCACGGCGTGGGCGATCACGTTGTTCCCATTTGCCCCGAAGGCTTTGTTCGCCTCGAAAGGAACGACCCGTTCCAGCTCCCTGGACCCCATCCGGGGGAAGGTAAAGGCCCGATGCGCAATTCTGGGATCCTGCAGAAGCAGGGCCGCGGGCATCCCCGAAAGTCCATGCTCACTCACAAAAGAGGAGAGGGTCTCGGCAAGCGCTTCCGGCCGGTCCGAAGGCGCATCCAGAATATCCAGCCCTTCCAGAAAAACTTTCCGTCTCTGGCGGCGGATTCGGGCCAGGTGAATCCGGTTCCCGTTGATTTCGATTCCGATCCATTTGTTCAGGGAAAAACCAAACACGGTTTACCTCCCGATACCGCTCATCATCTGATAAAGAGGAAAGAAAACCGACATGGCGACCATCCCCACCACTCCTCCCAACAACACGATGATCAAAGGCTCCATGATACCGAATACCTTCTTGACGGTCATGGGGATCTCCCGGTCATAGAAGTGGCTCAGTTTGTCCAGGGTGAAATCGAGTCTCCCGGTCTCCTCCCCGATATCCACCATTCGGAGAAAGAGCGGGGGGAAAAGCCCGGTCTCCCGAAGTGAATCCGCCATTTTCCTCCCTTCGGATACCCGTTGCCGGACTTTCCTGACCGCCCGTTCATAGACGTCGTTGGCGCAGGTCTTTTCCACCAGTTGAAGCGCCTGGATGACATTCACTCCGGAACAATAAAGATCACTGAAGGTGTGCGCCAGCCGTGCCAGGATGATCTTCCGGTTCAGCGATCCGAAAACCGGGATACCGAGTTTCAGGCGGTCATAAAAAATCCTGAAGGTGGGAGACCTCTTGAGAAAACGCAGCGCCAGGATCAGAATCACCAACCCGAGCAGCCCGCCCCCCCAATGCTCAGCCATGAAGCGGCTGACACCGATCACAATCCGCGTGGGCAGAGGAAGGGGGAAACGGCTCTTTTCAAAGATCACAAGAAAGCGGGGCAGCACCACGGTGAAAATCAGGGCCACCAGTCCCACAATCGCCCAGAACACAATCAACGGATAGAGCGTCGCCTGCTTGATCTGTCCGGTGAGCTCTTCCAGCCACTCCAGATGCCCGGACAGACTTTGAAAGGCCTCATCCATCTTCCCGGTACTCTCCCCCGCCCGGATCATGGCCACATACAGTTCAGGAAAAACATCGGGATACTCCCGCAGCGCTTTGGAAAGAGAGGTCCCGGCCTCGATATTTCGCTGAAGATTCTCCAGTACCTTCCGGAAGAACCCTTCTTCGGTCTGGTCGACCAGATCCTGCAATCCGACCGCGAGGGGAACACCGGACGCAAGCACCGTTCCCAGATGAATCGTGAAGGTAATCAGATCTCTTCGACTCACCTTTTTCCGGAAGGAAAAGGCGGCGCGTTTTCTGAGACGGATCCCGACGGGATAGCAGCCGATCCCGGACAGCTTGTTGTAAAGATCCTCCGGATCGGCGGCGGCCATCACCCCGCTGATGATCTTTCCACGCGGATCACACGCCCTGTAAAGATAGTCCGGCATTCCTGCATCCTCTGGAACCGGTTCGGCCGGTTCAAATCGGCGGACGCAACATCAAGACGTCACTCTCAAGACCTCGTCGAGGGTCGTAATCCCCACCATGACCTTTTTCATGCCGTCGTTGCGCATGGTCACCATACCCTGCTTGATGGCACAATTCCGGATCTCAAGACTCGACGCTCCTTTCAGGATCAATCCCTGAATTTTCTCGTCCACCGGGAGTAGTTCATAGATCGCCGCCCGCCCCTTGTAGCCGGTCTGGTTGCATTTCTCGCACCCCGTCCCCCGGTAAAAAGAAAATCCCTCCAGTTCGGGAAGTCCCAGGGCTTCAAGCTTCCCGCTTTCCACCTCATACGGCTCTTTACAGGCGGGGCAAATCTTCCGGACCAGGCGCTGCGCCATGACCAGAATGATCGCGGAGGGAAGAAGATAGGGATCGATCCCCATGTCCACCAGCCGTGGCAACGCGCCGGCTGAGTCGTTGGTGTGCAGTGTGGAAAAAACCAGGTGGCCGGTCAGGGCCGCCCGGATGGCCATCTCCGCCGTCTCCGAGTCGCGCATCTCCCCGACCAGGATCACATCCGGATCCTGCCTCAGAAGAGCCCGGAGACCCGCGGCAAACCCCATTCCCACCTCTTCATTGATCTGCGTCTGCCGGATCACGGCTAACTGATATTCCACCGGGTCTTCCAGCGTGGCAATCTTCTTGTCCAGGGAGTTGATGTGGGAAAGCGCGGTATAGAGCGTGGTGGTCTTTCCGGAGCCGGTGGGACCGGTCACCAGGATGATCCCATGGGATCGCTGGATCATCTCCTGAAAAACATCGAGATTCTGTGGAGAAAAACCGAGATCGGAAAGGCCCAGGATCACCCGGGATTTATCCAGGATTCGAAGAACCACATTCTCCCCGTAGATTGTCGGAAGAGTGGAAACACGGAGATCAATTTCCTTTTTCCCAAGGGAAAAACGGATCTTGCCGTCCTGGGGAATGCGGGTTTCCGCAATATTGAGGTTGGCCAGGATCTTGATCCGCGCGATGACGGCGGGCTGAATCTGTTTGGGAATGATCACTCCCTGCTGGAGGGTGCCGTCCTGACGATACCGTACCCGCAGAATGTTGGAGTCCGGCTCAAGATGAATGTCCGTGGCCCCTTCGTTGATCCCCCGGATGATCAACTGGTTGACGAGACGAACGATGGGAGCCTCCGCCGCCTCGGGAAAAGACGCCTCCCCTCCTCCCCCTTCCATCAGGGCCTGGTCAATGATTTCATCAAAGGATCCGGAAAAACCGTAATACTTGTTGATCGCCTCCAGGATTTCCTTTTCCGAGGCGGCGATGACATCGACCTCCATCCCGGTCCGGTTCGTCACCTCATCCACGGCGAAAACATCAAAGGTGTCCACCATCGCGAGGGTGAGAACCCGTTCATCCCGGGCGATCGGGATGATCTTGTATTTGCGGGCGGTTTCCTCCGGAACCATTCTGACCGCGTCCAGATCGATATTGATGAACTCCAGATTCTTCTGGACGGATCCGGATTCCTGCGCCAGGACTGAATCAATCTGCTCCTGATTCACAAAACCAAGACGCACCAGGATCTGTCCCAGCATCTCCCGGGTCCGTTTCTGCTCTTTCAGACAGATCCGAAGCTGTTCTTCATTCAAAAGACCGGCGTCGATCAGGCGCTGGCCCAGCGGACGCTTGCGGGTGACCGTCTTTTCCACCATATACGGATTCCCTTCCGATACTTCCAGACGCACGCGAACCAATCGGGTGGCTGTCCCCTCCCCATCGGGACGCTACTTCACCCGGAAACCGATATCATCCCCCCCCAGGGACGGCGAGGCGGAAATCAGTTGGCTGACATCGGTGTTGATGACACCGTCCGGTCCGGCGGAGAGCACAAAGGTGGCCTCGTATGCCCGGCCGTACCACAGTCCGATGATATTGCAGTAATATTTGTTACCCCAGGGATCGGTCTTGATCTCGGTCAGGTAAGGCCCTTTCCACCGGAACTCCCCGGTCGTCGGATAGGGATTCCCTGTCCCCTTGGGATCATTGAGTAACAATTGATTCTCGAATGTATCCCTCCGGGCGGAAGGCCAATTGATCCATTGCCCCGTGCCGGTACCCCGTGCCGTCGGTGTATTCCCATTCGCCGATTCCAGGATATAGAGATAGTTCGCCGTCGAATCGCTGGGATCATTGTCCGACGGCCATCTTCCGGTATCCTTGTAGAAATCCGCGATGGCCGCCCCGATCACCTGGACATCATTCTTGGCACGGGCGATCTTTGAATCGTCGATATTCTTGATGATGGAAGGGGTCATGATGGCCGCAAGGATGGCAATGACCGCAATGACCACAATGATCTCAATCAATGTAAACCCTTGATCTTCATAAGAACATCTCATGATTTTTCCTCCTTGGTGTTCAGGACAGGCGTGCAACTTCCCTGATGCACGCAGACATCTCCCCGAGCTGCCGGATGATGATACACAGAAATATTCTACGCCGGATAATTGCCATATCGGAAAAATCGCCCCGAACTTGAGAAAAATAGGATCATAGAGGATAATATTTAGGGGAGGAAATCGTGAAAAACCTTTTGCAAAAACATACCAACGTAGTATAATTAGAATTCAACATTATGGATTGGATCCATCCGGATTTTACTACATTCCCCTACAGGGGCCTAAACCTCACCAGGAGTCCTGATCATGAATATACTTGTCACCGGAGGAGCGGGTTTTATTGGAAGCAATCTGGCGGAACGCCTGGTCCGGGGTGGTCACCGGGTCATCGTCTTCGACGATCTCAGCACCGGAAGGAAGGAGAATCTCTACGAGATCCTGGACCACCCCTCTCTGACCTTCATCCAGGGGACCGTCCTCGACCGGTCCCACCTCATGGAGGTGGTTCGCCAGCACGAGATTAACGTCATCTCCCACCAGGCGGCCCGGCCCAGCGTCGCCCGGAGTGTCGAGGATCCTCTTGCCACCAATGAAATCAATATCACCGGGACGCTGAATGTGCTCCAGACGGCCGTGGAGTGTGGTGTACGGCAGGTGGTCGCGGCCATCTCGTCCTCGGTCTACGGAGACACCCCGGAACTTCCCAAAAAGGAGACCATGCCCTACAATCCACAATCCCCCTACGCCGTCACCAAGGTGGCCAAGGAGCTCTACCTCAAGGTCTTTCACGATGTGTACGGTCTCAATACCGTCGGACTCCGTTATTTCAATGTCTACGGCAAACGGCAGGATCCTCAATCCGACTACGCCGCCGTCATTCCCAAGTTTGTCACCGCCGCACTCAGAGGGGAAGAAATCACGATCGAAGGGGACGGAAAGCAGACCCGGGACTTTACCTATATTGAAGACGTGGTAGACGCCAATGTCGCAGGACTTCATCAGGGAAAAGCCGCCGGGCGCTCTTTTAACATCGCCTATGGAGAGCGCGTCAGTATCCTGGAACTCGCGAACAAAATCATCAGAATTACGGGATCCGAATCGCGGATTACCCACAGACCCAAACGCAAAGGGGATATCCGGCACTCCCTGGCGGACATTTCCTACGCAGGCGAGTATTTGGATTACCATCCGGAGTTTGATCTGGACCGGGGTCTCAGGCAAACCATTCAATGGTACCAACAGGTACCGTCCGGTACAGCCCGGACCCCCTGAGAAGTCGGGAAAGCGGCGCCTCCTGCAAGCGGGATCCGCCCTCTCCCCTGAAAGGGGGAGCACTGGTTGCAATCAAAAAACGGACCCCGGCAGGAAAGAATCAGGATGTTTTCAATTTCTGTTTCCTGACTCGATCTTTACGGATCGGGGAAGTTGAATGATTTCACAATTCGAGAGGGCTCCCATGTAACCGAGAGGGCGGAGCTGTGCGTACACCCTCCTCTCCTTCATGCCTCGCGGGTCAACGGAACTCTTTGGATCCTCAAAGAAAAAAAACGATCATACAACTTTTCATCCTTCTGCTCCTGACCGGTCTGCTCTATGCGCCGCTCTTCCCGGAACTCTGGCGGGACTGGGACCAGGATCCGAATTACAGCTATGGCATATTCGTTCCCATTCTGGCAGGATTTCTCTTATGGCATAATCGAAAAGAAATTCGGGCAATCGATCCGGTCCCCTGGGGCCCCGGTCTGCTCGTGGTGTTGTTCGGGCTTTTTCTTTATCTTCTCGGAACCGTGGCCAATGAACTCTTCACCATGAGATTCTCCATGGTCGTGGTTCTGCTGGGAATACTCCTGACCGTACTGGGGAAAGAGGGGACCCAACCCCTCCTCTTTCCCGTGCTCTACCTCCTCTGCATGATTCCCTTGCCCTATATTGTCTACTATGCCCTCGCCTTCCCCATGAAACTGTTCGCCACCCGGTGGTCTGTTATCATCCTCGACCTTTTACGGGTCAGCGTGTACCGGGAAGGAAACATCATTCACCTTCCAAACACCACCCTCGAGGTAGCCAATGCCTGTAGCGGACTTCGATCCCTCATGTCGCTTTTCACCTTCGGTCTGGCCTTTGCCTATCTGGTCCAGAAACGCCCGCTCTTCCGTGGGACTCTGGTCCTGGCCGTCCTGCCGATCGCGGTTCTATCCAATATCTTCCGGATCGTCCTGACAGCGCTGCTGGCCGTCTACAAAGACCCTGAAACGGCCCATGGTTTTCTGCACGAAACCTCCGGGATTGTGGTCTACACGGTAGCCACCCTTCTGCTCTTCGCCGTCAACGAGGCCCTTCAACGGATCCGACTCGGGAGGGATCAAAACCTGGAGAGACCCCTGGCGCCATGAGAAAAGCAAATCTTTATTTCACGCTTGTCTTCATCCTGCTGATCACAACAATCTATGTGAGTCGGAAGGAACCGCGCGCCACGGCAACCCCTCTCGCGCAGCCCCTCTCACGTTTCCCGAATCGGATCGATCAATGGAGCGGGATCGATCACGATTTTGATCCGGCCGTACTCGCGAAAGTGGGCGCCGATCAGACTCTGAACCGAGAATACCGCGATTGCAACGTGAAGGCGGCCCCCATCTGGCTTTATATCGGGTATTACCAGAGTCAGACAAGAGGAAGACAGATTCACTCCCCGCTTCACTGTTATCCCGGAAGCGGGTGGAACGAGCTGTCACGAAGGATCGTCGCCGTTCCCCTGAAAAACCGCACCATCCGGATCAACCGCCTGATCCTGCGAAAAGGCTCGGAGAGACGGATGGTGGTCTACTGGTACCAGATGCAGGACCGGGTGATCGCGAACGAGTATCTCCAACGTGTCGGATTGATCATGAACGCGATCACGAAACATCGAACAGACGGGGCGCTGATTCGGATTTCCATGGCCATGCGGGAGGGGGCGTCCCGCAACAGTTGGAAGATCCTGCAGAAATTCGTGCGGGATCTCTATCCGCGCCTGACGGAATTTTTCCCACAGAAAATCACCTGAGATCGTGAAACGGATTGCGTGGAGGGCTCCGATCCAATCTCATCTGAAAATCTCATTATGCATGCAGGATACAATGCGGGAGTGGGATGACTTTGTCATGCACTCTCGACAGGCCTCACTTTATCACTTATCCGGCTGGCAAAAACTCATTCAAGAAACCTTTCACCATCCGACCTATTATTTGTACGCGGAAGAAAATCATCAGATCGTCGGAATTCTCCCCCTGGTTTATGTCAAGAGCATGATCTTCGGGAAGGCGCTGGTTTCGATGCCCTTTCTGAATTACGGCGGCATCGTGGCGAAAACCGATGGGGCAAGAAAAAAACTGCTG
Organism: uncultured Nitrospirota bacterium; assembly: GCA_964483105.1. Lineage (GTDB taxonomy): Bacteria > CG2-30-53-67 > CG2-30-53-67 > CG2-30-53-67 > CG2-30-53-67 > CAYZZU01. Next base: position 5,032 of record CAYZZU010000019.1, on the reverse strand, counting down.
GGCGCGGCGATCGATATGGTTCGAGAAAATCACGTAAGACAATTGGAACTACGCCATGAAGAGCCGTACTCACTCGGCCTGGTGCAGAACTTATCGAAAGTTTCCATGATCCTGGATCTCCCGGAGACATCGGACGCGCTCTGGGCCTCCTTCAAGTCCAAGCTGAGAAGTCAGATCAGGAAACCGATGAAGGAAGGTTTTGAAACGCGTTTCGGAGGACGGGAAATGGTGAGGGATTTTTATCATGTTTTCGCCGTGAATATGCGCGACCTCGGATCCCCGGTACACGGCAAAAAATTTTTTAATAATATCATGGATCTATTTCCGGAACAGACAAGGATCTGTGTCGTCTATTCCGCTGAAACCCCAATCGCGGCCGGCTTTTTAATCGGGTACCGGGACAAGCTGGAAATTCCATGGGCCTCTGCAATCAGAACCTACAACCGGTCCGCTCCCAATATGCTGCTTTATTGGAAAATCCTGGAGTACGCCTGCGATCACGGCTTCAGGAAATTCGATTTCGGACGGTCCACCTTGGATGCGGGGACCTACCGGTTCAAGGCCCAGTGGGGAGCCAAGCCGAAACAACTGTATTGGGACTACTGGCCACGCAATCCGGGCAAACTGAAACCCGTCAATCAGACGAGTCCCGGACTGGCCCGCATGGTTGAGTTATGGAAAAAACTTCCCGTCGGTTTAACCAAACTCATTGGACCGATGGTCCGGAAAAACATTGCCGCATAGGTTCACATATCTCATCCTGATTATTTCGACAAGTCATCCGCCTGGAATCGTGCTGGCCGTCACAAAAATTGACAACTTCGATGATTTCGGATCTCTGGAATCCGAGTGGAACAGTCTGTTATCCCCGCAGAACGAGGATAATATCGTTTTCTACACACCGGAATGGTTTCGGTGCTGGTGGAGCAGTTTTGGGGAAAATGCGATTCCCTTTATCATCCTGGTCAGGGATCAAGAACAATTGATCGGGATTGCACCCATGATGCTCCGGAAGAAAATCAGCCGCGGGCTGCCGGTCAGGATGCTGAGTTTTATGGAGAACGGCAACTCCCTGCACAACAACTTCATACTTCATCCCCGGAGAAGAAAAGAAGCCTTGGCCGCCATAGTCCGGCACCTGATGGACACACAATCCTGCTGGGACATCACGGAATTCAAGAACCTCCCCGCGGATTCCAGGAACTGGAGCGTACTGAAAGAGATCATCACCGAAAACAAGATACTTTTCGGCCAGAGAAAAGGGTTGGCTTCTCCCTACATCACGATCCACTCCGATTGGGAGACCTACTATGGAAGTCGTTCGACAAAAAGCCGGAAAACTCTTCGGAACATTCGTAACCGTTTCAAACGGGCAGGAGATTTTGCCATACAGGAGATCAAAGATTATGCAACGTTTCAAAGAATCGCACCGGAATTGCATGATATCGCAAGAAACAGCTGGACGGAAGAAATCGGAGATTCGTTGAACACCCCGGTTAACCGTAGCTTCTTCGATCGGCTTGCACGCATAGCCGCCGAGAAGGGATGGCTCTCGGTCTGGTTGCTGAAGGTCCAAGGGGATCCGGTTGCGTTTGAGTATCACCTGAAATACAATGGCAGAACCCACGGGATGCGGGCGTCCCACAAAAAAAATTATGGCCGAATGTCACCGGGTGTATTTCTGGACTCCTATATCGTTCAACAACTCTTCGAAAAGAGGGATGTCGCCGAATATGATCTCGGTGGAAGCTTCGACGACTATAAGAAAAAATGGACGGAGCAAATCAGAAAACATGTTTCCGTACATCTATACAACAGAATACCTTATTCCAGGTTTCTCTATGTTTATGAATACCAGTTCATCAAATCCCTCAAAGCAATGATTCAAAGAGGGGGAAAAGTGCAATGATCCCGATCAGAAAAACAATAGGAGCCATAAAAAGGAAGAACTTCAAAACAAATCATGCGTTCTGGTATTGTAAACTCCTGGATCATGAGAAAACAATCCATTACGGAAGGAATCATGATCCATCCATAACGATCGATTACAGCAATCGGGAACATGCCATACGGTGGATTCAAGAACAATCCACAAAATTTCCATGGATTTATGTTCCGGAAGAAATCGATTATGCAACTCGGTATCATCACTACTATCCTCTTCTGATCCGGGAAGGAAAGATATGCGGGTATATCAAGGTGGCGCTCAACAAGGCTTACGTTGAAGACTATGAGAACGAGCTCTCATTACAATATGATGAAGCATTTATCTGCGATACATTTATACTGCCTGACCTCAGGGGGCAACACCTTGGCCGGACATTACTCTCAGCGACTCTCAGCCAGCTCACAAATATACGATTTGTTTATTGCCACATCCCTGGATGGAACCAGGCATCCAGACGTTTATATCAACATCTCGGATTTCAACGAATCGGACATATACGATATATCAGATTGATGAGATTTCGTTTCTTTTCTCATAAACCTGAAAAAATTAAAGAAACAGGCAGGTATTCCGTAAGTCAGTCGTCTCAATCTTGAATAACGCTTGGGTATTTTCATGTCTTTTGATAGTTTAATGACCCGCCGCAAAACACTGCAAAAAACTCTCAGGTGGATTTCGGGTGCAATCTTTCTGAACTTCTTCCCGTCGTTTCAGAAAAGCGGTTATCCTATGAAGCATAGGAGCGACGTGGTCCTTGTTTCGCATCCCTCCGCAACCGATGGGACCGGGGGAAAAGACAATCAAAATTTGAATTATGGTGCAATACGGGCAATGCTGAATCGAGGCATTCTCGCTTTGACCGGCGAGACCGACCTGAAGGCCGCCTGGTCCAGAATCATTCCGGATCCAAGCCGACGGGTCGCCATCAAGATTAACTGCCAGATACAGGGGATCTATACCAAATCAAAGGTCGTCCAAGCAATCACGAACGGATTGATCCTGCGTGGTGTGAAAGCAGACAACATTGTCATATACGATAAAACCGATCACGCCTTTGAATATGCCGGCTTCAGGAAAAATCTGGGCCAAGGGATCCAAGTCGGAACGGTCGACGATTTCGGTGGTTATCACCGTTTTATTTACAACCGTATGGCGAAACTGTTAACAGGCGCTTACCCTTTCAGTGAAAATAAATACCATTGTGATTATCTGATCAATGTACCCGTGCTGAAGGCACTGGACGGATATTCCGGCGTAACCCTCAGCATGAAGAACCATTACGGCTCCATCGGGAACCCTTACGATCATCATAAAGATATTATGACGTTTCTGCCTTACCTGAACGCCCAACCTCAGATCCGTGACAAAACCCGATTGATCGTCCTGGATGCCATCTTTATTGAATATAAGTGGATCAACGGAAGGGACCAGAAGTATATCGATACCTTGAATCAGCTGATCATTTCAGACGACCCGGTGGCGATTGATTATACCGGATGGAAGATCATCGAGAAAAAACGCAAAGAACACGGCCTGAAACCGGTGTCACCGACCCCGGTTTTCATCCAGGCAGCCGCAGATCGTGGATTGGGGACAACCAACCCACGACAGATCCATCTTTCCCTGTAAGGGCAAACCCATGAACGCCTCTAAAATCATCCGAAATATCGTTCCCGGCCTCCGGGAAATCCCGGAATTGATCCGCTATGAATATCGCCATTTATCCCTGAGAGCAGCAGACTCGATGGGGTTTTTGACCTATCGGTGCACGAGCCGGTGCAAAACCTGCAACATATGGAAGAGAAACGGCGAGCAAGCGGAAGAATTAGGCCGCGAGGAGTGGTTCACCATCCTTGCAAGGCTGAAGGTTCACGGCATCCGATCATTCGAAATCTTCGGCGGCGATGCTCTTTTAAGGAAAGACGCCATTTTTGATACGATCCGATACTGCGCAAAAAACGGTATCCAGACCTATTTCCCGACCAATGGAAATCTGTGTGACAAAGAGACAATCCGCGCCCTGATCGAGTGCGGGTTGCATACCGTCTATCTTTCCATCGACGATATCGGTACCAAGCACGACGGGATCCGGGGCGTGGATGGCACATTTCAAAAAATAAAGGATGCCCTCGAGAATTTCATTGATATCCGAGGAGCCCGAACCTATCCCAAGATCATCATATGCAACACGCTTTCCAACATGAATTACCGGGATTTCCCCCGAATTATCCGGTTTCTTGAACCATACCGTATCGATGCGGTTTACCCCCGGTTTTTAGGGGAGTTCAGCCGGGAGCATATCAATCGATCCAAGATCAACGGAGTTCAGCCCGAGCCCTACTTCGTATCTTCCGAGGACGCGTCACACCTGCTGAACCGTGAGCAACTGACCGAATTCAAGAAACTCATCAAACAGGTCAAAAAAGATCCGCACAAGATCTATGTGAATTTCAGGGCCCTCGATGTGGCAAAGGAACAGACCTTTCTTACCGGACAATATGATTTCAAACACTGCCATATTGCGACAACGTTCGTAACAATCAATCCGAACGGGGATGTCGTCCCCTGCCCGTTTTTCCGCTCCTACGTCATCGGCAATCTGCTAAAAACCGGGCTGGATAAGATCTGGGGGAACCGACGACACAGGGAATTCGTGGCACTGCAGAAGAAGAAAAGAATCGCGATCTGCAGGAACTGCAATATGCGGGTCTATTACCCCTCCATGCTGGAGACCCTGAAATATTATGCCCTCCGGGCACAAGAACTCCTTTCCTGAGATGTCGCGTTCCAAGAACCAAGATAGCAACCACGCCCTGCGGGTCCTCTTCGTGCTGCTCTCCCTCGGTGTGGGCGGCGCGGAGAAGCTGGTCTATGACATGATTCAGGAATTATCGCCGCAGGATGTCACTTCCGTGGTCTGCTGTCTCGACATGATCGGCCCCCTGGGTGAAAAATTGATCGACCGCGGCATAACGGTTTATGGTCTGAAGAGAAGAAAAGGCATCGACTGGGGCCTTGTCTACCGATTACATCGAATCATCGCCCAGGAAGGGGTCGATGTTGTGCACGCCCATCAATATACCC
>CAYZZU010000018.1:0-53009 GCA_964483105.1 uncultured Nitrospirota bacterium | reverse complement strand
CTCGTTGGGCTCATAACCCAAAGGTCGGAGGTTCAAATCCTCCCCCCGCTACCAAAGGGAAATCGAGGGGTTGCGAATTTTTCGCAACCCCTTTTTTTGATTCATGTCTATGGGAGGCTCTCCCTTAACATGTGCCATCGCTGGATACCGTCCGCTGATTCTCAGATTTGTCCTTGTTGTTTTTACTTCGTTTTCTATTGATAATCACCTCACGGAAGGCTTTATCCGGAACCATGGAGTCGGCAGAAGTAAGCTTCCTGCGAACGAACGGAACAGATTCACTCGCTCCTTTCCGGCGGGGTAGCACCCCGCCCTACAAAACTGAAAATCAAATCAGACGGCGATAACTGTATCGCTCTCTTTGATCCAGTTGGCCAAAACGCTCATAGAACCTCTTTTTACGCCCTCACATAGATCTTCATCCTTATGATCATGAGTTTAAATATTGTGCATATTCCATGAAAGATTCGTTTTTCAAGAAGGCCCTTGACAAATATGCATGGAGCTGATAAATTATATATAAGGATTTAAATATATACATACATATACTCTAAGGCATATACCCTAAGGAGAATCCATGACGAATCATGAAGTGGCGGAGATTCTAAAAATCGTCAGCCATCCTGTTCGCATTGAAATCATTGAAGAATTGCATAGAGGCGTAAAATGCGTCAGCGATTTCACGGAGATCCTGGATGTGGAGCAGCCCAATATCTCACACCATTTAGGAATGATGAGGAGGTGCGGTATTATTGACTTTTTCCCGGACGGAAAGCTTCGATGTTATTACCTCAAGAACGAGAAGGTATATGGCCTGATTCAGCTCCTGAAAAGTTATAACGAGGAGAAGGACGCTGTTTGCATGAGTAGAGAAGAATGCTGCCCGGGGTAGCTTATTTTTTTTGGTCTTTTATATGCAACATTATACATATTTAGATACATTATATGGAGGACTCCCCCAATAACCCTTCTCTGGAACCTTCCTAAACCCTGACCCGCCGTGTTTCAACCTCAAATGGGTTCGAAACCGGACAAAAGGAGGGAAAGATCATGGCCACACAAATCATCGAAGAAGTCGATATCCGGACGCCGTTGGAAATCCTGGAGAAATAAAACGATTACAAACTTATCTGAAAGGAGAGAATCATGAAGACAATGAATGTAGCAGATACACTGATTCATGTCGATGAAGAGCTGGATGTTTCGGCAAGGGAGAAAATCGCAGAAAGCGTGAGGAATCTCCCAGGCGTTATCGCCACTCGATTCAACCCCGGGAAAGAGCATATGCTCTCCGTTGCATTCGATCCCGAAGGAACACATGAAATCGACCTTCTTGAGAGTGTGAGAAAGCTGGGCTATCATGCCGAACTCATCGGTCTTTGACTCTCGTCCATGGTTTTGCCGAAGCCCTCCTCTTACCGGACCAATCCTTTGATGCGGTAACGCTGATCACGGTCCTGTAAAGGAATGGTTGCAATCCAATTAGCAAAACCCCAAGAATGCTTCAACAAGAGGAGTGATGCGATCCCCACTCCACCTTGGAGCTTTCGGATCACACATCAATCCCTTACGACACCCCCGGAACAGGTTTTGGGCTGGAAAAGATCATAAAAATAAAGACATATGAATAACGGCCAAGGCGGAACAAGGCGCTGCACCGGACGAGGAATCTGCCCTTTCAAAGGCTGGATTTCAAATATTGGAGATTCCCAAGGAAGCGCTATTCCTGGCGGGGAAAACTTTCCTTAAATACAGGAAAGGGAAAGGGGTAAAGAAGTCTCCCTTGCCTGATTCTTACATCGGGGCTCAGGCCGCTGTTCTGGATTTTGCACTGATTACGCGGGATGTCGCCAGATTATCGAACATATTTTCCAAGCATCAGGTTGGTTAGCCCTTAGCCTTAAGCACAGTACAGGGTTCCATGCTGAAGGCGATAAACGCCAGAAGTTTGTAGCAGGCATTATCGCCCGCTACGATCTCTATCGGTTTGGTCCGACGTTTAAATTCTTTGTTCAATTGTTCGATGATGTTCGTGGTCCGAAGTGAGATCCATTCTTCTTCCGGGGAATCGTAAAAGGTCAGACAGGAATCGATTCTTTGAAGACCTTTTCCAAGGCCGCGAGACCGTCCATGACTCCCATGTGCCGGCGGTCAATTCATTGTTGGCTTTGCTGACTTCTCCGTGGGACAGGTTCCTGCCGGTCAACCGTTTTGTGGGCAATGCCAAGGTATGAGTACTCACGTCCGATGGATTCCTGGACCCTGGACTACACAACAGTGGGGTCTGAACATCTCTATCGCTGGATCGGGGTGACCATCCATCTTGACATTCTGCGGGTGGTCGATTATAAACAAAACAATTGACCCGGCAGGGTGAGTTGGATCGCCATGCCCAGGGGGGAAGTTTGTGGGCCGGACGTATTTTCTGGGAAAATTCTCAACCAGAGTAAGGGGTGTATTGTGAACAAGATGTCTTTGGAAGATGTGGAGTTGTCCGGGAAGCGGGTCTTTGTCCGTGTGGACTTGAATGTGCCGATGGACGAGGATGGAAATATTACCGATGATCGCAGGATTCGGGCCACACTTCCATCCATCAATTACTGTATCGACCACGGCGCGAAGGTGATTCTGGCCTCCCACCTCGGGCGGCCCAAGGGAGCCAGGGTCCCTGAGTTTTCTCTGAAACCGGTCAGTAGGAGACTGGAACGGTTGCTGAACAAAAAGGTCCGTTTCGCGCCGGATTGCGTGGGCCCTGAGACCCGGTCTATGGTGGATGAACTGAAAGAAGGGGAAGTCCTTCTTCTGGAAAACCTGCGGTACCATCCGGGAGAGGAAGCCAATGACGAGGAGTTTTCGAAGGAACTGGCCAGAGACATCGATGTCTATGTGAACAACGCCTTCGGCACCGCTCACAGGGCTCACGCCTCCACGTTCGGAATGACCCGTTTTGTTCCGGTGGCCGCGGCCGGTTTCCTGATGAAGAGGGAGATTGATTATTTTGAAAGGGTCATGAGCCATCCGGTTCATCCCTTTGTGGCGATTTTAGGCGGGTCCAAGGTCTCGGGAAAGATCGGTGTGCTCAAAAACCTGATCGACCGTGTGGACAAGATCATCATTGGAGGTGGGATGATGTTCACATTCCTGAAGGCTTTGGGGCATGAGGTAGGGAACTCCATCCTCGAGAGGGAGATGATCGATTTCGCGTGGGAGATGATTTCACGCGCCCGGGAGAAAGGGGTGAAACTCTACCTTCCGGTGGATACGGTCGTGGCGGACCGCGTGGATGCCCACGCCAACACGAAGATTGTGACAGTGCAGGAAATTCCCGGGGAGTGGTACGGGTTGGATATCGGTCCAGCCACCAGCAAGCTTTTCGACCTGGCGTTGCGCGGAGCCAAGACGATTGTCTGGAATGGTCCCATGGGGATGTATGAGATCGACGCCTTCAGCCGGGGGACGATGGCCCTTGCACACATTGTCGCCGGTTGTTATGCGACTACCATCATCGGCGGTGGGGATACCGCGGATGCGGTGAATCGTGCCGGAGAGGCGGACAGCATGACTTTTATTTCAACGGGAGGTGGTGCTTCGCTGAAGCTCCTTGAAGGAGCGGCACTTCCCGGGATCGAGGGATTAAGCGAAAAAGCCTCTAACTGATTCCGGGCGGGTGTGAACCGGGTAAAGGGGATGACTCTTTAATGTTTTTTGAAGGAGGATGCGATGCGGAAACCGCTGATTGCCGGGAATTGGAAGATGCACAAGACGATGACCGAAGCTGTGGCTCTCGCGCAGGGGGTCAAAAAAGAAGTTCTGGAAGTGGACACGGTGGAGGTCGTGGTCGCTCCTCCCTTCACCGCGCTGCATGTTGTCTTTCAATCGCTACAGGGAAGCCATATCTCCCTGGCCGCTCAGGACCTCTTTTATGAAGCGGAGGGTGCCTATACGGGGGAGATTTCCCCGGAGATGCTCAAGGACGCGGGATGCCGTTATGTCATTGTCGGGCATTCCGAGCGAAGAGCTCTCTTCGGTGAGACTGACGCGATTGTGAAGCGCAAGATCCGGGCGGCTTTGCAGTCGGGGCTTTCCCCCATTCTCTGTGTCGGCGAATCCCTGGAAGAGCGTGAGACCGGGAAGACCTTTGATGTGCTGGACCGGCAACTGAAAGGCGCTCTCGCGGGATGTTCCGATGACGATCTTTCCCGGATTGTGATGGCTTATGAGCCGATCTGGGCGATCGGAACCGGGAAGACGGCCACCCCGGAACAGGCCAATGAGGTTCACTCCCATGTGCGGAATGTCCTGTCGGAGCTGCTGAATACGGAGATTGCCGCCAAGACGCGGATTTTGTACGGTGGGAGTGTGAAGCCATCCAATGCGCGTGATCTGATGGCCCAGCCGGATATTGACGGCGCTCTGGTGGGGGGAGCCAGTCTGGCGCCGGAATCCTTCTCACAGATTGTTCGGTCCTGTGAGGCGATATAGGAGAATGTTCGTGACCCGATTCTTCCGGGGGCTGAGAATCCCCGCCGTTGGGCTCCGTTTAAGGGATCAGGCTGTATATCCTGATTCCGGAGTCCAACGGACCCAGAGAACCTTCCTGACTTCCCTTCCTGATCCGACTTTTCGACCGGGATTCCGGGTTGTTTTTTTGAGAAAAAAATTCCCATTTCGTCCAGTCGAATTTCTCCCTGATTTTTACGTCTAATGAATCAAAAGGATGACGCATCCAACAAGGTTTCAGATCTTGTCATACGGTCCAGATCCGGAGACGCCGATGCTTTTTCCAGGCTTGTGCTGATGTATCAGAGGAGGGTATATCAACTGGTGTACGCACTGGTAGGAAACCGGGAGGATGCCCTGGATATTACCCAGGAGTCATTCCTCAAGGCCTTCCGGTCGATCCGGCGGTTCCGACAGGAAAGCAGGTTTCATACCTGGCTGTTCAGAATCGCCTACAATCAGGCCGTGGATTTTATGCGCAAGGAGTTTCGGAAGAAACATGTGGAGTATGAGGATCATTATGGGCAGCCCCTGGATGGATATCTCAGGACCCCTCCTTCGACTGACTTTCACCCGGGAAGGGAATTGTCACGGAAGGAGTTGAGCCGGGTGGTCATGGAGGCCATTCAGAGTCTGCCGGAACACCATCGGGCGATCATTCTGTTGCGTGAGGTGGAAGGACTTTCCTACGGGGATATCTCGCGGACTTTGGGGATTCGGAAGGGAACGGTCATGTCGAGGCTTCATTACGCGCGCGAGAAGCTCCGGAGAATTCTTTTGCCCTACATTGAGGAAGGGAAGAGCGGTGGGAAGAAATCAATGTGAGAAAGTCCGGCCTCGGATCGGTCCGTACGTGGACGGGGAGCTATCTCCCCGTCACGCGTTCCGCGTCCGGAAGCATCTCCATGTCTGCTCCGGCTGCCGGTTGTACAAAGAACGTCTGGAAAAGATGCGCCTTCTGGTACGGGATGGTCTTCGGGCCGGGATATCGGAAAACCAGCCGGATCTGGAAAAACTGTACCGGAATATTCAAATGCGGATCTCTGCGTCCGATCCGGCGTCCGCCGGCCGGACAGGCGGGTTCCGAGCGTGGAGGTTTTCTCCCGCGTTGGAAAGGTTTCTGTTTCCTTTGGCGTTGGTTTCTGTCCTGATTACGGCATGGATCTTTACGATTTACAAGCCCCGTACATTTGTGTTAAAAAGAGAGGCCAGAAATGAATGCTTTGTAGATTCGATTGAGAGCCAGGACCGTTCTCTCCTCCTTTTTCAAACCCATGGTTCTGAAATTACGGTGATCTGGGTTCACGATATGTTGGATCCCAAGGAGAACGGCGGAAATGGGGTGACACCCGTAACCTGAGATCTTCATGACAAGCGGCCGGTTTCGAAACAATCCGGGAAGATTCACTCCGGGCCTTCTGGTCGGGTTGGTGGGAGCCTTCCTGTTTTTCTTCTGGGTTCCGCCCAGTGCGGGCGCGCAGGATTACCGTCTCGAGGTAAGAATCATCCTGGCTTCGAATTCGGATCGGGGATTCGACCCCAGACTCCTGGATCTGAAGACGGATCTGCTTGCCCTTAATTATATCTCCTTTGAGCTCCTGGATACGGTAGGACTCTCCCTGAAGCCGGGGGAAAAGGGGACCGTGGAGATCCCCGGGGGGCGGGTTCTGGAACTGACCCCGACCCAGTTCAGGCAACGGAAGATCGGCATTACGGCCGGACTCGTCGAAAAAGAACATTCTCTACTGAAGACTACCTTCCGGATTGAAAATCACGGGACCGTGTTTCTCGGGGGACCGGCGTATGAGGCCGGCTTTCTGGTCCTGGCGGTAACCGCGAGCTTCTGACTTGCGGGAGCTGTGACCACCGGTTCATTTGTTTCCATCTGCGAATCCCTTCTGCCGCGCGTCCATATCTCTTTCATCCGGTTTCGTCGGAGATTCTGAAATTGTCTTCAGCGTTATCGTTGTCGTGCCTGTTGCGATTTCGGAGTTTTCCTCTTGCCGGAATGAGTATCTCCGGATCTTCGCCGGAAAGGGAGCCGGATGGAAACTAATTTGTATCCGGATCGTGACACTCCAGGCATCCCCTATTACCGGGGGGATCCCAGCGCAGGGCGCCGGCAAAGGAACTGGCGTGGGCATAGTGGCAGGAAAGACAGAAAACCTTCGCAGTGTAAGGGTTGTCCGGTCTTCCGTCGGGATATTCTACAAGGCTTAATTCGCGGGTTTTTTGCAACCAGTTCTGAAAATCGGCATCCTTGGCCCCGTAGATGGAAACCCCCACAGGGTGGTGTAATAAATCTCCCCGCCGATGAGTTTCGGTCTCGGCGTGGAAACGTTGATGGCAGGCCTCGCAGAAAGCGTCCATCCCTGAGATGTAAATATTCGCCCTGTAGTCCGGGTCTCCAACGGCCTGCACCAAGGTACTCTTTCCACGAATTTCTTTTTTCAAGTTCCGGTAATTTCCATTGTCGTGAGCGTCATGGCAGCTCAGACATCCGAAATCATGCAAGGGGTCTCCTCCCGGCGGAGTGGAGCCGTGGATTGAATCAGGAGTCAGGATGTTGTGTCCCACGTTGTCCATCAGAAGTGTTGGAGAAAAGGAGCCGCCCGCAGGCAGGGGCGCCGTTTCATTCAGGACATAGGGAGGATTCAGATCGGACTGGTCCCGATCCGCGTCATGGCAGGTAAGGCAAATCCTGGTCTTGATCAGTTCGGAGGTGTTCTGTTGATCCTCCCAGTTGTTTAAAAATCTGTGACAGGAGGAGCAGGGGATTCCTTCGTGCATGCCCCAGGCGGGTGAAATCGGGAAAGCAATCAGAGAAATTACAAGGAAAAGGGAAGATGTCCTCAGAAAAAATCTGCTGAAACGTTTCATGATTCCTCCTTCGCATTCCTTCGGCCACAATCAACGTTCCTGTTGGCATGAAAGTGTTGACGCCCCGCGAGGAGGAACAGAATCTGTTTCCTTCCATTCGGTAGTCCCGCTGCCAACCCCGTCTTCCGAGGTGGTCGGTGACTTTGCGCCCCGCTTTTTTGAAACAGGTTGCCTTTTTCGTGGAAGCCGAAACCTCTATTTTTTACTTACTATTACATAATACAAGAAAATTATTAAAATGTGAATTAATTATTTGTAAAAAGCCTCTGATTTACTATATCGACTGTTTTTAACCTGAAATTAGCTTTTTTTGGGGAGAGGCAGCTTGCCGGGGTCAGAATGGTGTGGTTCGGGTAACGAGAAATATTTCATTGTGCCGACCCGAAGGGGAGACCATGCTAAGCATGTTCAGTGGTCCTTTTCGTAAACGGAGCGCCGCACCGAGAGGGACGCGGGGATGTCTCGTCAAGGCTTGCGAGTGAGGCATACCCCCCTGCGGTATGTCGCAGGGAGCATAACGCAGGCGAGGCGGTTCTGCGCCATTCGAATGCCGTTTGGTTTGCGAAGAGGGCCACCGGTGCAACTCCCCTCTCCCCTTCGACATGCTCAGGGCAGGCTTTTCAAAAAGCGAAGCGTTGTCCCGTGTAAGCGGGATCCGGTGACCGGTGCGTCGGATCATAGGTTCGTTTTCTTTGATGGCTTCGTAAGAAGTCCGTCTGCTACATTATTACGCTTGCGGCATGCCCCGCTTTGTATCGATCCGTGCTGCCTTTGGCGGCCTTGAATGGATATATCCGGGGGTACGCTTCATCCTTCGTCACAGCAGTTTGGTGGGATCTTGCTATACAGCCATCCTTCTGGTATGATGTAACGAGAAGATTTCATTTGCTTTGGGGTGTTGTTGTGCGTATTCTGAAATCCGCTATCGGCAGGATTCCGACGAAGGGATAGAGAGGTTTCCATACGATATGAAGGAATTTAAAATATTTTCTCTGATGCTGATCCCCTTGCCGTCTCAGTACGTCATTTACCTGGAAGAGGTTGGGGGAACCCGTTTGATTCCGATCTGGATCGGCGTCAATGAAGGGAATGCCATTGTTTACAAGTTGCAGAACGAGAAAATGCTCCGTCCCATGACCCACGATTTGATGGCGAATATCATCCGGACAATGGATATTCAGGTCGAAAAGATCATGATTACCGATCTGAGGGAAAATACCTACTATGCGATCATCGACATGCGGGATGGAGACAAACAGTACGCTATTGACTCCAGGCCGAGTGATGCGATCGCCCTTGCCGTCAGGTTGGACGCCCCCATTTATATGAGCCAGACTGTTCTCGACAAATGTCCCGTAATCCGGAAACCGATTACGGATGATGAAGTGGAGAAATTTAAGGATGAAGTGAAGAACCTCAGACCGCAGGATTTCTTCAGGGATCTGGGCGAAGATTCAGCCCCATCTGTTTAATTCCTTTCCTCTCCGTGGGATGATCATGTATCTGAATGAGGAAGAAAAGGGGATCCTTCTTCGACTTGCCAGGAAAGCGCTTGAGACCTATGTCCGTCGACAGGAGGAAATCGATCCTTCCCTTGCTGGGTTTCGCCTGAGCGAACGTCTTCGCGAGCCTGCCGGGGTTTTTGTGACTCTGGAAAAGGAGGGGCGGCTGCGGGGATGTATTGGTTACCCGGAACCGGTTCACCCCCTCTATCAGGCGGTCATGGAGAATGTTGTTTCTTCCGCCGCAAGGGATTATAGGTTCAAACCGGTCCAGGCAGAGGAGCTGGGCGAAATCACAATCGAAATTTCCGTTCTAACCCCAAAGCAGCGCATTCGGGAACCTTCCGAATTCGTCCCGGGTGAACACGGGATTTTGATGGAAAAAGGGGGAAGACGTGCGGTCTTTTTGCCGCAGGTGGCGACGCAGGAGGGATGGGACCGGGAAGAAACCTTGTTCCATCTATGCCTCAAGGCGGGTCTTCCCCCGGATGCCTGGAAGGAGGGAGGCCGGTTCTGGATCTTCCGTGCGGAAATCTTCGGTGAAAGGAAAGACCGATAGCGGGCTCCCTGACGGGCACCTATAGAGGAAAACGCAAGGTTCTTGTTGACCCGCCTTCCCGGGTCTGATAACATCAGACTCCATCCATGGTAATCAGTTAAGGTATGCCCCATGACAGTGACGGCCGTCATTCCGTCCCGATACGCCTCTGTTCGGTTTCCCGGAAAAGCCCTTGCCGAGATTGAGGGACGGCCGATGATTCAGTGGGTCTATGAACGGGTGGCGCGTTCCTCCACGGTCCAGCGTGTCCTTGTCGCCACGGACGACCGGAGGATTCTGGACGCGGTGCGCGCTTTTGGGGGCGAGTGCGTGATGACCTCGAAGGATCATCCCTCCGGCACGGATCGTCTGGCCGAGGTGGCAAGGAATCTCGATTCCAAGATGATCGTGAACGTCCAGGGGGATGAGCCGTTGATCGAAGGGGGTGTGATCGACGCGTGTGTGGAGGCAATCCGGGAAGGGGAAGAGGTTCCTGTGGCGACTCCCTGCACCCGGATCCGTTCTCATGCGGATCTCCTGGATCCGAATGTGGTGAAGGTGGTGACGGACCGGCTTGGATTTGCCCTCTATTTTTCACGTGCTCCGATTCCGTTTGATCGGGGAGTGGACCCGTTGAAAGTGGATCTGACTGAAACCCCCTTTTACCAGCATATCGGTCTTTATGTCTATCGGAAGGATTTTCTCCTGAAATACAGTGAGATGGAGAGAACCCCCCTGGAGATGCGGGAGAAACTGGAGCAACTGCGGATCCTGGAGAACGGCTTTCCTCTCCGGGTTGTTCCGACCCGGTACGATTCCCGGGGGGTGGATACACCGGAGGATCTGGAGAAGATCCGAAGAGTGATCGCCTCGGGTGGCAGTTCAGGCGAAGCTATTTGAAAAGGAGTTTGATCATGGCCCCGAAATTCATCTTTGTGACCGGCGGTGTGGTCTCCTCACTGGGGAAGGGCCTGGCGGCGGCTTCCATGGGAGCGCTTCTGGAAAGCCGGGGATTGCGTGTCACCCTGCAGAAACTGGACCCGTACATCAATGTCGATCCGGGTACCATGAGTCCCTTCCAGCACGGAGAGGTCTATGTTACGGATGATGGAACCGAAACCGATCTCGATCTGGGGCATTATGAACGTTTCACCAGCGCCAACCTGAACCGGAACAGCAACTATACCACCGGGAAAATCTATTATTCGGTGATCATGAAAGAACGGCGCGGGGACTACCTGGGGGGGACGGTTCAGGTGGTGCCGCATATCACCAACGAGATCAAGGACAGTATCAAGTCCGTGGCCGACGATGTCGATGTGGTAATCGTGGAGATCGGGGGAACGATCGGAGATATCGAGTCTCTCCCGTTTCTGGAAGCGATCCGCCAATTTCGTCATGACGTGGGGAGGAAGAATGTTATTTACGTGCATCTGACATTGGTCCCTTACATCCGTGCCGCGGGAGAGTTGAAAAGCAAACCGACACAGCACAGTGTCAAGGAGCTGCTGCAGATCGGGATCCAGCCGGATATTCTTCTTTGCCGCACCGAACATTTTCTACCCGATGATTTGAAAAAGAAGATTGCCCTCTTCTGTAACGTGGACCATGACGCCGTGATATCGGCCAGGGATGTGGAGACGATCTATGAGGTGCCTCTTCTGCTGCACCGGGAAGGCATGGATGAAAAGGTGGTGGAACTTCTCGACATTCCCATGGGGGAACAGGACCTTTCGGAATGGGAGGAGATTGTCGAAAAGATCAAACATCCGACCTACAATACCACGATCGGACTGGTCGGGAAGTACGTCGATCTCCGGGAGTCCTATAAAAGTCTGAATGAGGCGCTGACCCACGGGGGAGCGGCCAACGACGCCAGGGTGAATGTGAAATGGGTCGATTCCGAGGAGATTGAGAAACATGGCGCGGGACGGTTTCTGGGTGACGTGGATGGTGTGCTGGTCCCCGGGGGATTCGGAGACCGGGGTATTGAGGGAAAGATCGAGGCCGTCCAGTTCGCGAGGACCCGGAAGGTTCCATTCCTGGGGATCTGTCTCGGGATGCAGTGTGCCGTGATTGAATATGCCCGTCATGTCTGCGGACTCACGGAGGCGAACAGCGCGGAGTTTGCTCCGGATACGCCGGATCCGGTGATCTTCCTTCTGGAACAGTGGACCGACTTTAAGAATCGGAGCGTTGAACACCGTGATGTTCATTCCGACAAGGGGGGGACCATGCGTCTCGGGGCATATCCCTGTTCCCTGGCCGAGGAGAGTTTTTCGCACCGGGCCTATCGCAGCCTGGAGATTTCGGAGCGCCACCGTCATCGCTACGAGTTCAACAACCGTTACAGGGCCACCCTGGAAGAGAGCGGTCTGAAGATCGCCGGGGTGTCTCCGGACAGGGAATTGGTGGAGATTATCGAGGTTCCGGACCACCCCTGGTTTGTGGGGTGCCAGTTCCATCCGGAATTCAAGTCGCGCCCGAAAAGCCCCCACCCCCTCTTCCGGGAATTCGTCAAGGCCTCCCTGCGGTACAAACAAAGAGATACAAAAATACCGGAAGAGTCTGAAAGCAAGGAGAGCAAATCATTCGAATGAATAAAGCCGTCCGATTGGATGATGTAACGATCGGTGGAAACGCCCCGCTGGTCCTGATTGCAGGCCCTTGTGTGATCGAGAGTGAATCCCTTGTGCTCGATACGGCGGAGGCGCTCCGGAAAATCACGGACGAAATCGGTTTGCCTCTGGTTTTCAAGTCATCGTATGACAAGGCCAACCGTTCTTCTTTCAGTTCTTTCCGGGGACCTGGCCTGGAGGAAGGTTTGAGGATTCTCCAGAGGGTCCGGGAGGAATTTTCCTTGCCGCTTTTGTCCGACGTGCACAGGGAGGAGGAGATCGGCCCGGCATCCGAGGTGCTGGATCTCCTGCAGGTGCCGGCCCTGCTCTGCAGGCAGACCGATTTTATCCTTGCGGTGGCCCGCTCCGGTCGGCCCGTGAATGTCAAAAAAGGACAGTTCATGGCCCCTTGGGACATGGGAAACGTGGTGGAGAAGATCCGGTCGGCTGGGAATCCGGACGTTATCCTGACGGAACGGGGCAGTTCATTCGGTTACAATAACTTGGTTGCCGATATGCGTTCCCTTCCGGTCATGCGGGGGTATGGCGTTCCGGTGGTCTTTGACGGGACACACAGTGTTCAGTTACCCGGAGGGCGGGGGGACGTTTCGGGGGGACAGCGGGAATTCGCTGTTCCTCTTACGCGGGCCGCCGTGGCCGCGGGGGTTGACGGGATCTTTCTCGAGGTTCATCCCCGACCGGATGACGCCTTGTGCGACGGTCCGAATATGCTGGCCTTGAAGGACCTGCCGTTGTTGCTGCAACAAGTGAAGGAGATCGATGCGATCGTCCGGTCCGGAGAAAAGGCGTGATCGAACTTCGCCCGTTCTTCAAGGCAAGGATGGAAGACAGCGGATATCCCGTGATTTTGTTTTTGGAGCGGCAAGCGGGATTACCGGAGGGATTTCTGTGAAGCCGCCCGGGAATGAGGATATTTCCATGCAAACCGGAGATAAGACACTGATCGAATCGGCGAAACAGACCCTGAGGACGGAGGGAGAGGCGATCCTCGCGCTGATCGAGCGGGTGGACGAAAAGTTCGAACAGGCCGTGGAGGCCATCTATCGCTGCGAGAAACGGGTGGTCGTGACCGGGATGGGTAAATCAGGCATCATCGCCCGGAAGATCGCCTCGACCTTTGCCAGTACGGGGACCCCCGCCCTTTTTGTTCATCCCGCCGAGGGAATCCACGGGGACCTGGGGATGATCGTCCGGGGGGATCTGGTGCTGGCCCTTTCCAACAGCGGTGAAACCGGTGAAGTGGCCTCGATCCTGCCTCTGATCAAACGTCAGGGGAACTTTCTGGTGGCCATGACCGGTCAGGTTCACTCCACCCTGGCAAAACGAAGCGATATTGTTCTGGATGTGGGGGTGGCCAGGGAGGCCTGTCCTCTGGGAATGGCGCCGACCTCCAGTACGACGGCCTGTCTGGCGATGGGGGATGCCATGGCCGTGGCCCTGTTGACCAAGCGGGGGTTCAAGGAGGAGGATTTCGCGCTGCTTCATCCCGGGGGGACGCTCGGGAAAAGGCTCCTGCTCAAGGTTTCGGATCTGATGCACGTCGGGGATGAGGTTCCAAGGATCCAGGGCTCGGACCTGATGAAAGAGGCCATCTGCGAGATGACCGCAGGGAAACTCGGGATGACGACCGTTGTGGATCGTGAAGGAAAGTTGATCGGTATTATCACCGATGGCGATTTGAGACGATTTTTCGAGAAAGGGCTTTCGCAAACCGACGATCTTTTGAGCATTCAGGCGGAGAAGGTGATGGTCAGACACCCCAAGACCATCGAGGCGGACGCACTGGCGGCACGGGCGGTTCAGATCATGGAGCGTTACGCCATTACCTCTCTGGTGATTGTCAATCAGACGGGAAGCCCGGTTGGGGTGATCCATCTGCATGATCTGTTGAAGGCGGGGGTGGTGTAGTATTCAGTCCGGAATTCGGTCAGGTCGGAAGGAGGGGGGACGGATGACTCAGAAAGATGATCGAAAGATTCAGGCTGCGGTCGACAAGCTCCTTGTCCGTGATATCACCCGGGACCGTTCGCGGTTCAGTGAGGAGGTGGACCGTCTTGTGGAACGATTCGGAGACGAATTGTATCCCCGTCTCCTGTTCACCATGGCCCACCTGGAATTTCAGAAAAGAACGGCCCGTAAACACTGGAAAGAAATCCTGAGACATTGGGAAGGGATGCGCGGATGCGTGGGGAGGGAGATCGATGTCCGCGTGGCCCTTCTGGACTATTTTGTCGATATCAACCGCCGGATCAAAAATCCGAAGATCATCGAGATCAAGATCTTCCAGAAGACCCAACAGCAAACCCACATTGATGAATTGACCCAGCTTTTCAATTATCGCTATTTTATATCGGTTCTCAAACAGGAGGTTCGCCGGTCGGACCGTTATCATGCTCCTCTCTCCCTGGTGATTTTTGACGCGGACGATTTCAAGCATTACAACGATACGAACGGTCATCTGAGCGGAAACAAGGCATTGAGGAAACTCGCCCGGATCCTGAAAGGTTGTGTCCGTGACGTGGATATCGTCGCTCGGTATGGAGGAGAAGAATTTGTTATGGTTCTTCCGGAGACCGACAAGGAGGGAGGGATGGTGATCGCCGAGAGGGTCCGGAGGAAGGTCGAGAGCACCCCGTTCATTCGGGAAGCGAGGCAGCCGTTGAAATCTTTTACCGTCAGCGCGGGGGTGGCGACCTTCAAGGTGGACGCCGTTACCGATACGGATCTGATCAAAAAGGCGGATCAGGCCTTGTACCGGGCGAAGGCACGCGGGAAGAACCAGGTCTGTCTCTACGAGGACGAACGAAGAGATTTCGTTCGGGTGGAGGCGTTCCTCACGGGCCGTTTGCAGCTCTCCTCGGACTCCGGGGAAGTGCTTCAGATCCGGAATCTCAGTGAAGGGGGTCTCCTTTTCACACACGACCGTCCCCTTCCAATCGACACGATTCTCCGTCTTTCTTTTCAACTTCCGGGACGGAAAACCCCGGTTTCCTGCAAGGCCAGGGTGAAGCGGATCGAGGAGATGGAAAAGGGAAAACATTACGAAATCGGCGCACGGATCACCCATATTCCTGACCGGGACAGACGGGCATTGAAACGCTTCGTGTCCCGATGTAAACAGAAGGAGCACACCTCGGATCTCTGATCCGGGTCGCCCCGTCCCCGCGGGATGAAACAGGGAGGGATCAGGACGGATTCCATCACTTCCAACAGGAAACCGTCATTCCGATTTCAATTCTTCTCAGATTGTTTTGCCTCGTTCCAGAGGCGGTCCATCTCTTCGAGGGAGAGGGTGTGCAACTCCACGCCTTTTCGGACGGCATGCCTTTCGATGTGCTGAAAACGGGAGACAAACCGACGGGTTGATTTCTGGAGGGCCTCCTCGGGATGGACCTTGATAAAGCGGGAAAGGTTGACCAGGGAAAAGAGCAGGTCTCCGAACTCATTTTCAATCTCCTCCGGATCTTTCTTCTCCAAGGCTTCCTTGAATTCGGCTGTCTCTTCTTGCACCTTTTCCAGGACCTGCGAGATGTGCTCCCAGTCAAATCCGGCCCGGGCGGCCCGGTCTTGAAGCCGGTGCGCCTTCAACAGGGCGGGCAGGGCCTTGGGGATGCCTTCCAGGATGGAATCCCTTTTCCTCTCCTTTTTTTCTTCCCTCTTGATCTGTTCCCAACGGTGCAGTACTTCATCCGCATTGTCGATTTGCTCTTCACCGAACACATGAGGGTGTCTTCTTAACAGTTTCTCATTGATTCCCGCCACCACATCATCAAAAGAAAAGTCGCCCGTTTCCCTCCCGATCTGGGAAAGAAAAACGATCTGCAGTAGAAGGTCCCCTAATTCTTCACAGACTGCGTCCTGATCCCCCCGGTCGATGGCCTCCATGACTTCGTAGGTTTCTTCGATCAGAAAGGGTTTCAGACTCTCCATGGTCTGCTGCCTGTCCCACGGGCAACCATTCTCGGACCGGAGTCGGGACATAATGGCCAGTAATTTGTCTATACCGCTCTTGTTTTCCATGCAATCCATCTTAAAGGTTTTAGGGACGGGAGTCAATCAGACAACGGCATACCTCAGGATCCGGTTCTGAGATCACACAAGATGGCGTATCTCTTGAGGGGAGTTGTCTTTTGCGGAACTTTGTGATTCAATGTTTGAGGCACAAATGGGGATGCGAAGGAATCTGGCGGCCCTCTTGATCTTCCTGCAGGCAATGGCGGTGACCATCCGGGAGCTCATGAAAAAGGCAAAAGCTGTCCTGAATGCCAACTGGACGGGGGATTACACCATGCCGTCCGTTGGCCTTTATCCCCATCAATGGAACTGGGATTCGGGTTTTATCGCCATCGGTTATTCTCATTACGATACGAAGCGTGCCATGCTGGAGTTGAAATCCCTTTTCCGGGGGCAGTGGAAGAATGGGATGTTGCCACAGATTGTTTTTAATCGAAAACGCCTGGGAAACTATTTTCCCGAACCGGATTTCTGGCAGACGGAACGCTCTCCGAATGCTCCCGACGGGGTTCTTACCTCCGGGATCACCATGCCGCCGATCCATGCCATCGCGGTCCTGAAAATCTACAAGAACGCCCGGAAACCCCAGGATGTGATCCCTTTTTTGGAGTGGATCTATCCCCGGCTTCTTGCTCTCCATCGATATCTCTACGATGAACGGGACCCCGAGGGAAGCGGACTGGTTTACATCCGTCATCCCTGGGAATCGGGGATGGATAACTCGCCGACGTGGGACAGCGTGTTTCGGAAGGTTGACTGGTCGTCCGTGGAGATCCCGTCCTACCGAAGGAAGGATCTGTCACAGGGTGTGGAGGCGCGGATGAGACCCCGGGATGAAGAATATGACCGTTTCGTTTATCTCGTGGATCTCTTCAGACGATTGCGCTACGACGAGACGGCGATCCGAAAAGAATGTCCTTTCCTGGTATACGGGCCCCTTTTTAATTCCATCCTCTGTGCTGCCGACGAGGCATTGGTGAAGATTGGAGCGAGACTGGGCAAGCCGGTCGGAGAGGTGGAAGGATGGTATCAGAAAACCGCCCGGGCGATTCGTGAAAAATTGTATCATGGAGAACACGGTTTGTTCGATTCGCTGGACGGTGTGGAAGACCGGTTCATCGAGATCGACACGGCTGCGGGTTTCATGCCCCTTTTCTGTGGTGCCGCCACCCTGGAACAGGCTGCAAGACTCTATGATTATCTGGACTCCAAAAGTTTTTGCGCCCTTCATCAGGGCAACTGCTTTACTATCCCGAACTACGACACGCAGAAGGAAGGGTTCGACCGGAAAAATTACTGGCGGGGGCCTGTCTGGCTGAACATCAACTGGATGTTGATGTACGGATTGAATCGTTACGGTTTTTCGCAGAAGGTGGATTCCGTGGCCAAGGATATTTTGCAGTTGCCGCTGCGCTTCGGCTTCTATGAGTATTACGACTCTTTCGATGGAAGCGGATACGGTTCCGTCGATTTTTCCTGGACGGCCGCCCTGTTTCTGGACACCGCTTACGAACATTATCTGAAAACCGGGGAGGTGCCGCTCTCCGAACGTCTCCGAAAAGTTCGTTGGCGACGGGTGATCCTGAACGATTCGGAACCCGCGTTGGAGGTTCCCTTTGAACGGCTGTCCCAGGAGATGCTTTCAGCCGTCCGGGAGATCAAGTCGCACTACTACAGTGAACAGGGACGGGTGAACTACCAGGCCATCAGAGGGTCCGATGAGTACCGCTATTATAAACGACTGGCCGCGCGCCTGAAGGACTATGATCTTCATCTTCTGAAAGGTACGCGGGAGAAATTGGCCTTCTGGATCAATCTCTACAATACCATTGTCGTGGACGGGATCATCGCCCTGGGAATCAAAAGCTCAGTCAAAGAAGCGATCGGTTTTTTCACAAGGGTCGGGTATCGAATTAGTGGACTCCGGTTTTCTCCGGATGAAATCGAACACGGGATCCTGAGGGCGAATGCCCGTCCTCCCTCGCGTGTTTTCCGCCCCTTCGGTTTTCGCGATCCGAGAAGGGCGTTTTCCCTGGAGCAGGTCGACCCGAGGATTCATTTTGCTCTCGTCTGCGGTTCCCGTTCCTGCGCCCCGATCCGGTTCTATACGCCGGAAAGGATCGAGGAGGAACTGGACCTTGCGGCATTGAATTTCATCAACAGTTCTGAGGTGATTGTGCTCCCTGAAGAAGAGAGGGTGGTGCTTTCCATGATCTTAAAATGGTATGAAGACGACTTTGGCGGGAAGGGGGGAGTCTTCCGGTTTCTCGAACGGTATCTTCTGGAAGAAGACAAGAAGGAGTTTATCCGGAGTCGAGCGGAGAAAATTCAGGTTGATTATCTTCATTATGACTGGAACCTGAACCAGTCCGTGCAACGGTGAATTTCCTTTCCCACTGCTTACGAATCGGTTCGCTTCCGTTTGAAACCTTTCCTACCGCAGGATCTTGGAGTCCGGAAACTGCCTGATCCACCTTTTCCACGTCGTGTCTCTGGAAGGAAGTTTCAACAGCCACTGCTGAAAGTACTTTCCCTGTATTCCCATCAGTCCCTTCCGGTAGGGATACCAGAGCGTTCCCGTTTCCCGATCATAGAGGACAAAAGTATTCCGGTACGTCCATCCCGAGGGAACCAGAGTCAGTATCTGACCCTCGATTTCGCGGCTGTACACAGCCGCCAGGTTGACCAGCGGTCAATAAGCCGCGGCGATCGGTTTCTCCCCGATCGTACTGTTCGCAACCTCGTGTCCTCTGAGTTTGGGGATCGAATACGCCTTGGCCTTGGATCCTTCAGAAATTCCAAGAACGCGCAGATACCAGGGCTCATCCCCTTCGGGATCGCTTACATGCCGGTCATCCAGCGGTGTAAAGGCGTTTTTCCCGAGGCCGTATTCAAAACGCTCTGGATGAAAGCCGATTG
This sequence comes from uncultured Nitrospirota bacterium, assembly GCA_964483105.1. Taxonomy (GTDB): domain Bacteria; phylum CG2-30-53-67; class CG2-30-53-67; order CG2-30-53-67; family CG2-30-53-67; genus CAYZZU01. The sequence goes on along the minus strand of CAYZZU010000018.1, from coordinate 34,017 downwards.
AAACGGCCTGGGTGATCTCCCACTGTTCTCCCGTCCGATCCACGAGGAAGGTTTTTCCGTCTTTGCTGATCACAAGGGAGAAGGCATCCCCCCGCAGCAGGAACAATATCGCCCCCAGAGCGATCAGCAGATAAAAAACCAATTGATGTGACTTCATTCTTCCTGTTCTCCACAGTAAAACTTTCCCTTTTTGATTTCCTTTGACAGAAAGTGTACCAGACCCGATCCGACTTGTCATTCCGATGCCCCCCGGGTGTTTGCTTGAATGAAAAACTGGAAGGCGCGGGAGAATCGGGTAGATCTTTATTGTTGAGGAATGGTCCAACGGCATTTCCGGGGGGTGGAGTTGAGTGACTTGCCAAACCGTGAAAATATGGCATAGTATAAGCAACGAGGAGATTCAGGTAAGGAGGATGTTGATGTCCATTCAGTCCATCAACCCTGCAACGGGTGAAGTTCTGGAAACTTTTGAGGAATGGTCGGAGGAGAAGGTTCAGTCCGGGATCCGGAAGGTGGACCGGGCATTTCAGCAGTGGCGGCGGATCCCCCTGCCTGGGCGGGCCGACCTGATGCGGAAGGCCGCGGCCGCCTTGAGGGAAAATGTGGAAGGCTATGCCCGGACCATGACACTGGAGATGGGAAAACCGATTCTCCAGGCCCGTTCGGAGGTTGAAAAGTGTGCCTGGGTTTGTGAATACTACGCCGACCACGCGGCTGAATTCCTGAAAGATGAGATAATCCAGACCACGGCAGGAAAGAGTTATGTCCGTTATCCTCCCCTGGGAACGGTTCTGGCCGTTATGCCCTGGAATTTTCCTTTCTGGCAGGTCTTCCGCTTTGCCGCGCCGGCATTGATCGCCGGAAATACCGGTATATTGAAGCATTCTTCCAACGTGCCCGGATGCGCCCTTGCCATTGAAGATCTTTTCAGGAGAGCGGGTTTTCCGGAGGATGTTTTCCGGACTTTCCTGATCGGGCCTTCCAGGATCGATGCCGTGATTGAGAGTCCCGCCATCCGGGCCGTCACCCTGACCGGGAGCAGCGCCGCCGGATCGAAGGTCGCCTCCCAGGCCGGGAAGGTCCTGAAGAAGAGTGTCCTGGAACTGGGAGGGAGCGACCCCTTCATCGTTCTGGATGATGCCGATCTGGCCGAGGCGGCCGAGGTGGGAGTGAAGGCCCGGACGCTCAATTCAGGCCAGAGCTGTATCGCCGCCAAACGGTTCATCGTGGTGGAAGAGGTGGCCGATGATTTTATCGCCCTCTTTCAGGAGAAGATGGAGGCGCTGGCCCTTGGGGATCCCCTGGATGAGAAAACGCAGATCGGCCCGCTGGCGCGGGCAGACCTGGTGAGGGATCTTCATGGCCAGGTCCAACGGTCCGTGGAGTTGGGCGCCCGGGTTATAACGGGAGGATCGCCCCTAAAACGCTCCGGGTTTTTCTATCCTCCAACCATCCTGATGGATGTGCGGCCGGGGATGCCGGCCTTTGATGAAGAACTCTTTGGACCGGTCGCGGCGGTGATCCGGGTGAAGGACGAGGAAGAGGCTGTCGCCGTGGCGAATCAGACCCTTTTCGGGTTGGGGGCCTCTCTCTGGACGGGTGATGCGGCGCGGGGGGAGACCCTGGCGCATCGGATCCAGGCCGGGGCGGTCTTTGTCAACGGTATGGTGGCCTCCGATCCGAGACTTCCCTTCGGGGGGATCAAAAGCTCGGGATATGGCCGGGAGCTTTCCTATCACGGAATCCGGGAGTTTGTGAACATCCAGACGGTCTGGATCAAGTAGGGGGATTACGGATGTTTATCGCAGGTTCCGGAAGATCCGCCTGTGCAGTTTTTCCTTTTCATCGGTGAAAAACCGCCGGTTCTTCTTTCTCGATTCGTAGGCCTCTTCAAGGAAGTAGGAGAGCAGCCAGGATTCTTCTTCGATCTTTTCACCGGTGCGGCTTTTTTCATTGAGAAACGTCACGGTGGCAAAGATCCCGTAGGTGTCGAGGCTCAAGCGGGTAATCCGCCTCAAGAGAAATTCCTTCTCCATCATTTTTTTCCCGTGGACGAGGAGCCCGAAGAAAATCATCCGCCGGATTGTCTGAGCGTTTTTCCGGATCAGCCGCACGGCCTTCTTCATGACCGGGTTGTGAAAGGGCAATGAGAGGCGCACACGCTGAAGAGCCGCCTTGAGCAGATAGTACGGCATCCCGATTCTGCCGACATGCCGTTCCTTGATCCTTTTCCCGATGCTCTTGACCAGAAAGAGAGGGGGGTAGATGGAATGGATTTCGGTGGTCCCTTCAAAGACTGTGGTGACCCTGAAGTCACGCATCCTTTTTTCAAAGGGCTGGGTTGCGATGTAGCCGGCTCCTCCGGCGACCTGGAGTGCGTCATAGAGCGTGTCCCATGCGCGGGTTGTTCCGAAAAGCTTGCAGTGCGAACTTTCAATGGCGAGGCTTTCCGTCGGATTTTGCTCCAGGAGATGTGCCGTGAAAGATGTCATGGCGGAGATCATCAGACTTCTCACTTTTGCCTTCACGATTTTTTCCTGGATCAGATCAAAGGAATCAATGGGTCTCCCGAACTGTTTTCTCCCTGCCGCCCTTTGGATCATATCTTCGAGGGAGCGCTTCAGCACACCGGCAGAGGCGGCGCCGAGACCGAGTCTTCCGTAGTTGAGAACCGTCATGGCGATTTTGAACCCGTCTCCTTCCTGTCCCAGGAGGTTCTGCACGGGTACTTTGACATTCTTGAAACGGATGGCCGTAGTGGAGCTGATGGAAAGCCCCATCTTCGGCATGTCGGCGCCGACCTGGACCCCTTCCCAGGCGGTTTCTACGATAAAGGCCCCCATGAAACCCGGTTTGTCCGGGTTGAGTTGGGCGAAGACGGTGAGCCCTCCTGCGTAGTTCCCGTTGGTGATGTAGGTCTTTGTCCCGTTCAGGATGTAATGGCTCCCGTCTTCGGAGAGTGTGGCCGTGGTCTCGATATGTTTGGCGTCGGAGCCGAACTTCGGTTCCGTCAGTGCATAGGCGAAAATCATCCCTCCGGAAGCGGCGCGGGGCAGATACCTTTTTTTCTGATCTTCCGTTCCGAAAAGAAGGATTCCCTTGATCCCGATGGAGAGATGGGCGATCGGAATGATGGCCAGAGCCAGATCATCCCGTGACATGGCTTCCACGACCTTCAGATATTGTCTCAGGCTGGCGCCGACTCCTCCGTAGGTTTCCGGGATATTGAGACCGAAGATTCCGATTTCGCCCAGTTTCCTGAGGAGGTCCTCCGGTAGCCGCCCCCCTTTTTCAAGGAGCGCGGGTGGGTATTTTCGTATCAGTTCCCGATAATTGGACAGGAGGGTCTCCACCTTTTCGTTCTGTTCCTCCAGGCGGAAGGAGCCCGTTTGTCCCGGATTGAAACGCCCCAGATAGAGTTCTTCCACGATTCCCTTGCGGTTCATGGGGTTCCTCCATGATCGTGTTCTCCTCTTTTGAAAGTAACAAGAGGATCGATCGTTGTCAATTGATCCCTGAGGGGGTCCGTCCTGATTGGTCTCCTGCTCCGGGAAATCCGGACGATGGGATCAGGAAGAGTATCGGTGAACCCGTCCCGATTTCGGGAAAACGAAACCGGGTGCCAATATTTTTCTCCTTTTACACCGGATCGGTTTGACAAAAACGGACCTGCCTGTCTAAAATTGGAAAAAGCAGAAGACGTTTCTTATGGAACAAAACGGATTTTCGAACGGGAACCTACAGGAAGGAGATCGGGAAATGGCTGAGAAGTTCAATGTGGATGAGATCGCAAGGTTTGATGACAACAAGATGACCGTGAAAATGACCCACGACTCCGAGCATTTCAGGCAGATTCTCTTCTGTTTTAAGGCGGGGCAGACTCTGCCGGTTCACTCGCATGATGTGGAATCAGAGATTGTGATGCTGATTCTGGACGGGAAAGGCGTTGTGATTGAAAACGAGGACCGGATCGAGGTCCGGAAGGGGGATGTCTTGATCGGGAAGGTGCGGGTTCCACATGGGATACAGGCCGAAACGGAGATGAAGGTCCTGGTCACCATCACACCTCCCCTGTAGATCTCCTGATAATTCAGTTTGTTTATGGGGGTATAAAATTTACATATTCAAAACCGAATGTTTATTTTCTTGACAATTTCGGTTTGAATTGCTAACGTTGCATGCTCCAGGTATTGCTGATACAAAACAGTGTTTTATTAAGACCATCCTGCAACATTGTCCATTGGCGAGACCACATCGGCATACCGAAAAAGATCCTCTTTCAAATGAGTATGGTACAGCCGGTCCTGCTCTTCGGAAGAGGACGGTTTGTTATTTGAACCGATTCATATTTCAGGCGATTCACAGGTGCAGGACAGGTTGCATGTGATGGATAAGGAAAAGATCGCGAGGGGGGTCAGACTGATTCTGGAAGGGGTGGGAGAAGACCCGGAACGCCCCGGTTTGAAGGAGACCCCGAATCGGGTGGCGGAACTGTACGGGGAGATCTTTGAAGGGCTTCAGGCCGATCTCTCGGAGGTTTTGCGACCGATTGAAGGGGAGGCTCACAAAGAGATGGTCATGGTGAAGGACATCCCCTTCTATTCGGTCTGTGAGCATCATCTGCTTCCCTTTGCGGGAAAGGCCCATATCGCTTATATCCCGGGTGAGGGGAAGATTGTCGGGTTCTCCGCCCTGACGCGGGCCCTTGAACTCCTGGCGAAAAGGCCGCAGCTTCAGGAACGGCTTACCACGCAGCTGGCGGATCTGATCATGGAAAGCCTGGATCCGAGGGGAGCCATGGTGGTGATCGAAGCGGAGCAACTCTGTGTGTCCATGAGGGGGGCGAAGAAGGCGGGAGCGAGAACGGTGACTTCCGCGGTTCGCGGGATCTTCGAAACCCATGAACGGACCCGGATTGAGATGCTTGAGTTGATGCGGAAAAGAGATCATTCAGTCTTATAGTTTCATTGAGGAGGAGAAAAGGAGCCGTTGTTATGATCGTACAAGAGACCAAACCCAAAGAACTTGTTCTCGAGATGCTCAGGGATGTCAAAAAGATCTTTCTTGTCGGTTGCGGGGACTGCGCGACGGTCTGTGAAGCCGGTGGCGAAGAAGATCTCGGCAGGATGAAGGAGTTCCTTGAGTCAGAAGGGAAGGAAGTGAGCGGTATGGTGGTTCCCGATACGAGCTGCCATATTCCGGATGTGAAACGCCTGCTGAAGAAACATGCCGGTGAGGTGGAGGAGGCCGAGGGGATCGGAGTGATGTCCTGTGGGGCCGGCGTTCAGACCGTGGGAACCCTCTATGAGGAGAAGCCGGTCTTTCCCATCAACAACGCTCTGTTTCTGGGGAATACCGAGCGGTTCGGTCAGCACGTTGAGTTCTGTTCCGCCTGCGGGGAGTGCAGAATCGACAAGTTCGGGGCCATCTGCCCGATGACACGCTGTTACAAAGGAATCCTGAATGGACCGTGCGGTGGTGTCAATAACGGAATGTGCGAGATCGGGAACGACACCCCCTGTGCCTGGGTCCTGGCCTATGAACGGCTGGAAAAACAGGGGCGGCTGGCTAACCTGAAGGATCTGAACGGGCCGAAAAACTGGGCCGCCCATCTGAAACCGATGCGCCATCTGAATCCTTCCAACAAGCGAAAACTGGAGGAAAAGGAGGCCAAGCGCAAGGCCAAGGAAGCGAAAAAGGACAAATAAACCGGCCACGAATGGGGGGAATGTGAGTTCAGGGTAGAAGAATGATTTTTCCCGAGTTTGATTCAGGAAATTCGTGGCAAAGATTCAATGGATGAAATTTCTGGCTGAAGTTATCAGGAGGAGAGGCGAGACCGATGAAAAAAACCGTGAAGGAGGCCTTTGAATCTGGAGAATTTGTCGTTACCGGTGAATGCGGCCCGCCCAAGGGGACGGACATCCGGGAGATGTTGCACCATGCCGAAGGGATGCTCGGTTATGTGAACGGGATTAATGTGACCGACAACCAAAGTTCGGTCATGCGGATCGGTTCTCTTCCCGTCTGCAAACTGCTGAAAGACATGGGGCACGACCCGGTCTTCCAAATTACCGGGCGTGACCGCAACCGGCTGGCCATTCAATCCGATCTTTTGGGCGCGGACATTCTCGGCATCAACAACGTACTCTGCCTTACAGGAGACGGCGTCCAGGCCGGGGATCACAAAAACGCCAAACCGGTCTTTGATCTGGAATCGGTTCAAATCCTGCAAACGGTGGAATCCTTGAATACGGGCAAGGACCTTGCGGGAAACGACCTGAAAGGGTCCACCTCGCTTTTCCCGGGGGCGGTGGTTACCCCCGAGTCCCAACCGCTTGAACCGCAACTGATGAAATTCGAGAAGAAGGTCAAGGCGGGAGCCAGGTTTTTTCAGACCCAGGCGGTTTATGACGCGGAGAATTTCAAGGAGTTCATGAAGTTCGCACGGAAGTTCGACACCAAGATCATGGCCGGACTGGTTCTCTTGACCTCGGCGGGAATGGCCAACTACATGAACAAGTTCGTACCCGGGGTGATGGTCCCGCAAGACCTGATCGACCGGATGAAGGCTGCGGGCAAGGAGAAGGCTGTCGACACTGGAATCGATATCATGTGTGAGTTTATCAACGAGGTCAAGGATCTTTGCGACGGGGTCCATATCATGGCGATCGGGAAGGAGGAACTGGTTCCCGAGATCGTCAAGCGGGCGGGATTGGCATAATCAAACCGTTGAAACGGTTTCAACGGTTTGAACCGGAATCGCTGCTTTAACCTGAATAGAGAAGCAGCTTCTTCCGGGGGGCCGAAAAGGATCAGGTGAAATCATGGGAAGATTAACCATTACCGATCTTTCGAAGAAGAAGGCCGAAGGCAAAAAGATCACCATGCTTACGGCCTACGATTTCCCTTTTGCTTCCCTGGTGGACCAGGCGGGGATCGATATGATCCTGGTGGGTGATTCCGTCGGTGTGGTCGTTCAGGGCAGGGAGAATACCCTGCCGGTGACCATGGAGGAGATGCTCTATCACACGGGAATGGTGACCCGGGCCGCCACACACTCTCTGATCGTGGGGGATATGCCTTTTCTTTCCTATCAGGTCGGCCGAAAAGAGGCCGTATGCAATGCGGGCAGGTTCATCAAGGAAGCCGGCGCCCAGGCGGTCAAGCTGGAAGGCGGTGCCTCGGTCCGGAAGACGATCGAAGCGATTGCCGGGGCCGACATCCCGGTCATGGCCCATATCGGTCTGACTCCGCAGTCGGTTCACAAGATGGGCGGTTTCAAGGTGCAGAAGGAAGTGGACCGCCTTGTCCGTGATGCGAAAATTGTGGAAGAAGCCGGTGCCTTTTCGGTGGTTCTCGAGTGTGTCCCCGGAGGAATTGCAAAGCGGATCACCGAAGAGATTTCAATCCCGACGATCGGGATCGGCGCCGGGGTCGATTGCGACGGTCAGGTCCTGGTTCTGCACGACATGCTGGGACTCTTCGATCGGTTTACTCCAAAGTTCATTAAACGGTATGCTCAATTGGGAGAGTCGGCCCTTTCCGCTCTGCGGCAATATAAGGAAGAAGTAGAGGGAGGCGAGTTTCCCGGAGAGGAACATACCTTTCATTAAGACAATTCTGTAAGGGTAAACGGGGTCAGGTCTTGAGCCGGCCCGTCGCTTTGCCTGAAAGGGGGATCTCATGGGACCGGCCAGACTGCATGTGGAGTTGTTACGGCATACCCCGCGCCCGGAAGAAGTGGTCGCCATGGGAGCCAAGCTTTGTTATTCGCCGGCGAACATCAGCGACCTGAAGGAGGGAATCGAGAGCAGGGATCAATCCGGTTTTGTGGACAAGCTGGTTTCGATGGGGCATATGTCTCCGGTGGAGCATGTGAGCTTCACATTCGGAGTGGAGGGAATCTCCCGGGCCTGCACGCATCAGATCGTCCGGCATCGGGTCGCCTCTTACTCCCAACAGAGCCAGCGTTATGTGGGAGAACAGACAGCCAGGCACGAAGGAGAGGTCTTTGATTATGTGATTCCTCCTTCCGTAGTGGATGCCGGTCGCGCGGAATGGTTCGCGGAGAAGATGAAGAAGATTCAGGGATGGTACGACGAACTCAATACCGCTCTTGGAGACAGGGGAGAGCGCTCACAGGAAGATGCCCGATTTCTCCTTCCCAATGCTGCAGAGACCAAAATTATCATTACGATGAACGCCCGCGAACTCCTTCATTTTTTCCGGGTCCGTTGCTGCAACCGGGCCCAGTGGGAGATCCGCAACATGGCCTTCGAGATGCTTCTGAAGGTCAAGGAAGCCGCTCCCAAACTCTTCCAAAATGCCGGTCCCGGATGCGTGCGTGGGAAATGCCCGGAAGGGAAAATGACTTGCGGGAAGAGTGAAGAGGTTCGGGAAGTTTTTCTGAATCTGTGATTCCGCCGCACGTTGATCGGCCGCTGAATGTATGGATGCAGGCAAGGGGAGTTACTGTCTGCTTTTTTAGATTGACCGATTGAGATGGTAGAGTATGTCTTATAGCATAGCACTTGCCGGCAAGGGCGGAACCGGAAAGACCAGCCTGGCCGGCCTTCTGATCCGATACCTGGTCCGAAAAGGGAAAAGCCCGGTGATGGCCATTGATGCCGATGCCAATGCCAACCTCAACGAGGTTTTAGACGTGGAGGTCGAGAATACAATCGGGGAACTCCGGGAGGAGGTTCTGGGAAGAAGCGGGATGCAGCCCGGAGGAATGTCCAAGGAGGCTTATTTCGAGATGATGCTCCACCGGGCTGTGGTGGAACGGGAAGGGTTCGATCTTCTGGTCATGGGGCGTCCCGAAGGGCCTGGTTGTTACTGCTTTGTGAACAACCTGATTCGGAAGTATTCGGATGAACTGTCCTCCAAGTATCCCTATATGGTGATCGACAATGAGGCCGGTCTGGAGCATCTCAGCCGGAGAACCACGCATGACACCGATCTCCTCCTGGTCATGAGCGATCCCTCCCGGCGGGGGATCCAGGCCGCGAAGAGGGTCCAGGATCTGGCGGGGGAGCTGAAATTGAATATCGGGCGTACGGCATTGATCCTCAATCGCGTGGATGGATCGCCGGACCCGGCATTGATGCGTTACATTGAAGATCAGGGGATGAGCGTTACCGGTATGGTTCCGGCGGATCCGGTCATCAGCGAATTTGATGCGAAGGGAAAACCGGTGATGGATCTTCCGGATGATTCCCCTGCCGTGGTTGCCGTGGAACAGATCCTGGATGAGCTTCGGATTCCGTAAGGGATCTCTTTGCCGAAAGGTTAAGGGCCATGATGGGGCAACGCGTGGCGATCATCGGGGCCGGGGTCGTGGGGACGTCGATCGCGACCCTGCTTCACCGGAAGGGATACCGCATCGTGGGAGTTTCTTCCCGGAGCCTGGAATCGGCCGAACGAGCGGTCCGGTTTATCGGCGCGGGAGTTGCGTCCACCGATTCCGTTGAGACGGCCCGTCAGGGTGAGATTGTACTGATCACCACGCCGGATGGGGTGATCGGGAAGGTTTGCGCCGAGATTGCCGCGGAAAAGGGGTTCAGCAGAGGGAGCACTGTGATTCACTGCTGCGGCGCCCATTCTGCGGAGCTTCTTTCATCGGCCCGTGCCTGTGGAGCGAGGACCTTGTCGATCCATCCCCTGCAGACGCTGGCGGACACGGAGCAGGCGGTGGCCAATCTACCGGGTTCGTTTTTCGCTCTGGATGGAGACCCGGGGGCGATGAAGGTCGGGAAGGAAATGATCGCCGCCTTGGGGGGAACCGAGATGGTGATTCCCTCCGAGGGAAAGATGTTGTATCACGCGGCGGCGGTGGTGGCCTGCAATTACTTTGTCGCCCTGGTGGATCAGGCTCTTCGGATGTTCGAGGTGATCGGTATTCCGAGGGAGAAGGGGTTACCCGCTCTGATGCCGCTGATCCGGGGGACAGTGAAAAACCTGGAACGTGTGGGCGTTCCTGCCGCCCTGACCGGTCCGATCGAACGGGGAGACCGTACGACCCTGGAAGGGCATCTGGCCGCTTTTGATCGCCTGATGCCGGAGGGGAGGCGGATCTACTGCGAGATGGGCAGAATCACTGCGGATGTGGCGGAGGCGAAGGGGGGTATCGATGCCGCAACCAAAGAGGAGTTGCTGAAGATTCTGAAGAGTGCGGGGTAGGCAAGGTAGTGTTTGAGCGGCTCGAGCGGCTGAATCGGTTTGAGCGGTTTGAACGGCTTATGCATATTTTCAAAGGAGGAAGAGTATGTTACTGATCGGCGAGCGCATCAACGTGATCACCAAGGCACAACGTGCGGCTATGCAGGACCGGGACCCGAAACCGATTCAGGAGATCGCCAAAGCCCAGGTTGAAGCCGGTGCAAGCATGCTGGATATCAATATCGGCCCTGCCGAGGAGGATGGTCCCGAGCTGATGGACTGGATGGTGAAGACGGTCCAGGAGGTTGTTCAGGTTCCGCTCTGTCTGGATACGACCAATCTGGAGGCCATCCAGGCCGGACTTCGCGCTCACAACAATGAATGGGGGCGTCCCATGATCAACTCCACATCCGGGGAGACGGAACGGCTCAATACTTTTATGCCGGTGGCCGCCGAATTCCAGTGCGACATCATCGGTCTCTGTCTTTCGGGATCGGGTTTGCCGGCTGACGCGAACGAACGGTGCGCCATTGCCGTGGACATTATGACCAAGGCCGATGAGGTGGGGCTGCCGCTGGATCACATCTATCTGGATCCTCTGGTCCTGATGCTGAATGGGAACCAGGATCAGGCGATGCACTGCATCCATGCGGTCGAGATGTTTCAGACCTTGAACGATCCTCCCATGAAATCGGTGGTGGGGCTCTCGAATATCGCCAATACGGCCCCCCTCGCCATGAAGGGGCTCCTGACCGCCGTTTTTTACAAGATGCTCGCCGATGCCGGACTGACCGCCGCCATTATCGATCCTCTGGAGAAAGAGTTTATGGAGGTTGTGAAAAGCGGAGATCCGAAGGCGGTCTATCCGCCCCAGCATGTGGAGAAAACCGAAAAGGTGATGCGGGGTGAAATTATGTACGCGCATTCGTTTCTTGAAGTCTGATTTTAAAAAATCTTCGATTTTGTAAGAGGAGAAGAAAATGGCCGTTGAAATTCTGAAGGAAAACTATACCGGGAAGGTGATCTCGATGACCATCGGGACCGGGGACAAGGCAGTTCGCATCGGTGGGGCTTCCTGCCTTCCCTTTCATTCCTTTGAAGGAGAGGTGGGGTATCGTCCCCTGATCGCCTATGAGGTGCTGGATGCCATCCCCGAGGATCCACCATCGTCCCTGCAAGAAGAGTTGGGCGCGGTCTGGGACGACCCGGTCCAGTGGGCTCTTTACTGCCAGAACGAACTCTCCGCCCGGGCGGTGGCCCTGCGTTTGGTGAGTACCGATCCGGACGGTCAGGACGCCACTCCCGAGTCCGCGGCTGAGACGGTCAGGAAGGTGTTGGACGCAATTGAAATTCCCTTGATCATTTTAGGATCTTTCAAGGAAGCCAAGGATGGTTCGGTCCTGAAGGCTGCGGCCGATGCGGCCCGGGGGGCAAACTGCCTGATCGGGAAGGCTCAGGAGGAGAACTACAAGACCATATCAGCCGCTGCGATCGCCAACGGGCATAAATTGATCGCCTTTTCCAACCTGGATTTCAACCTGGCGAAACAGATCAACATTCTCCTGACCCAGGCGGGGTTTGATGTCAACAACATCGTCGTGGATCCCACGGCGAGCGCCTTGGGGTATGGGCTGGAGTATACCTATTCCGTTATTGAAAGGATCCGGGCGGCGGGACTGTTGCAGAACGACGCGATGATGCAGCCCCCCATGTTTCTGGACCTGGCCCCGGTCGTCTGGAAGGTCAAGGAAGTCAAGGCCCCGGAAGAGGATTTGCCGGAATGGGGGAATCAGCAGGAACGAGGGGTGAGTTGGGAGGCCTCGACCGCGGTCAGTATGCTCATGGCGGGGGCGGAGATTCTGGTCATGTCTTCTCCAAGGGCTGTCCGTACCGTGGAGAAGACGCTGGATCAACTGATGCCCTGATTTCAGCCGGTAATATAGAGACGCGGAACCGGGATCAGGTCGCGTCCTGTACCTGGCAGATATTTCTTGATTGAATCATAAGGAGAAATGAAGAGATGGCGCTCACAGGAATCGAGATTTTCAAACATCTTCCGAAGACCAACTGCAAGGATTGCGGGTTTCCCACCTGCCTTGCCTTTGCCATGAAGCTTGCGGCCAAACAGGCTTCCCTTGAAGATTGTCCCCATGCCTCGGATGAGGCCAAGGAGTTCCTGGGAGCGGCGTCGGCTCCTCCGGTGAGAAAGGTGGTCCTGGGTTCCGGTGCCGCCGAGTGGCCCCTGGGAGAGGAGACGGTTCTCTTCCGTCATGAGAAGAAGTTCGTCAATCCCTGTGCCTATGCTGTTTCCGTATCGGACAACGATCCGGAGCTCACGGCAAAGGTCGAACGGATTGCTTCCTACAAGGTGGATCGGGTTGGGGAGGATTACGGGGTAAACCTGATTGCGGTCACCGATGCCTCCGGGGATGCCGCAACCTTTGCCGCGGCCGTGAAAACCGTTGTCGAGACGGCACCCCGTCAGGGGATCTTGCTTTCGACCCGTGACGCCGGGCGGATTGAGGCCGCCCTGTCCGCCTGCGAGGGGAAGAAACCGCTGGTCTACGGCGCCACATCCGAAAATCTGGATGAGCTCCTTCCTCTGGTCAAAGGAAAGGCGGCGCTGGTCCTGAGCGCGGGAAACCTGGACGATCTGGCCGTAATGTCGGAAAAAGCGGTCGGGGCCGGAGTGGAGGATCTGATTCTGGATCCTGCTCCGGCAAACGCCAGGGAGGCGCTTGAGCGTCTGACATTGATTCGAAGACTGGCGGTGAAGAAGAACTTCAAGCCTTTCGGTTTCCCGATCTTCATGTCGGCCGTGAACGACGATCCGCAGCTTGAAAATGCTCTGGCCACGATCGGGACCATGAAGTACGCCTCGGTGATCCTTCTCGGTGAACTGCGTGACTGGGAGATGCTTGGTCTGCTGACCGGACGGCTCAATATCTATACCGATCCGCAGAAACCGATGCAGGTCGATCAGAAGGTCTACGAGATCGGAAGTGTCAACGGGGACTCCCCCTTCATTGTGACTACGAACTTCGCTCTGACTTACTTTATCGTGGCCGGTGAGATTGAGAACAGCAGGGTGGCGACCCGCCTGGCGGTTCAGGATGTGGAGGGGTTGTCGGTTCTGACCGCATGGGCCGCCGGAAAGTTTACGGCGAGTAAAATCGCCGAATTTATCAAGGAAAGCGGTGTGGAAGGCAGTCTTTCCCGGAAGGAGGTTATTCTTCCCGGCTATGTCTCGGTCCTCTCCGGTGCCTTGGAGGACAAGTTGGGTGATGGATGGAAGGTAGTGGTCGGGCCGCGGGAGGCCAACCAGCTTCCCCAGTTTCTGAAGTCCCGTGTCAACGGGTCATAAGGGGAGTTTTCACTTTTATTGAGAGGTTAGGAGGTTTTCATCATGTCCAAGGAAATTGCCTCGGCGGCCATTCGTGCCTCCCATGAAATTGTTGAGAGGGTGGATCAACTTTTACAGGAAGTGATCGCCGAGAAGGGTGAAGATTTTGTGTTTGAATTCGACGATACCGGATATTTCTTGCCCCAGATCTATGCCATGACCGGTTTTGCGGTGAAGACGACGGGTGACATGAGGCGGGCCTTTGAGGAATATGTCCGTCCTCTCCTGACGGCCGTTCCGGATGCGAAGGTCTACAAACCCTATCTCGGGGAGGCCCTGGACGCGGGGATGGCGACCCTGTTTGCGCAGGAGATCCTGATGGCTCTCCGCTACATCCAGGGAGCGGAGCCTGTATACGACCCCGAGATGGACCTGACCTACAACGGGTTCATCACCGATTCCATCCTCCGCGACCTTGGTTTTCAGCTTGTCGACGGGACCATGCCGGGGTATGTCGTGATCCTGGGTGCGGCCGAGAGCGATGAACGGGCCGTCCAGATCGTCCGGGAGCTTCAGCAGAAGAATATCCTCATTTTCCTGGCAGGTCATGTGAAGGGGGAGAGCGTTACCAAACAGCTCCACCGCAAAGGGGTTGAGATGGGATGGCCGACCCGCATCGTCCCCCTGGGACCGGACACGGAACATGCCATCTATGCCTTGAACTGGGCCGCCCGGGCCGGTCTGACTTTTGGTGGTCTCAATCCGGGGGATTATCAGTTGAACCTGAAGTATTCCTTAAACCGTGTTTTTGCTTTCGCTATTGTATTGGGAGAACTGGATGATATGAAGTGGGCCACCGGGGCCGGGGCGATCAATCAGGGGTTTCCGGCTGTCTGCGATACGATGGTTCCGGAGATCCGCCCCCGAGGAGTCTGTACTTACGAGCACGTGGTCCGGGAACTGGATCAGGATAAACTGGTGCAGACCGCGATCGAGACCCGCGGACTCAAGATTATTGTGGACAAGCCTCCTGTTCCGGTCGCCTACGGACCGGCCTTTGAGGGGGAACGGATCCGGAAGGAAGAGACTTTCCTCGAATTCGGAGGGAACAAGACTCCGGCTTTTGAACTGGTCCGGATGAAGGAACTGAATGAAGTGGAAGACGGCAAGGTGGAGGTGATCGGCACAGAGAACGTGGACAAATATGAAGCGGGCGGTGTGGTTCCCCTGGGTGTGGTGATCGAGGTGGCCGGCCGCAAGATGCAGAAGGACTTCGAACCGGTCCTGGAACGAAAGACCCATGATTTTATCAACATGGCCCAGGGGGTCTGGCACATGGGGCAACGGGATATCTGCTGGGCCCGTATCAGTAAGGACGCCTTTAACGAAGGATTCCGGATTCATCACTTCGGGGAAATCCATGCGGCCATGATGAAGTCGAAGTTTCCGGCGATCGTGGACAAAGTGCAGGTCACGATCTATACCGATGAGGCGGAAGTGGTCCGGATCCGGGACGAGGCCCGGAAGGTTTACCATGAGCGGGACATCCGGGTGGCCAATATGACGGATGAGTCGGTGGATATTTACTATTCCTGCCTGCTCTGCCAGTCTTTTGCCCCGAACCACGTGTGCGTGATTTCGCCGGAACGTCTTGGCCTCTGCGGGGCTGTGAACTGGATGGATGCCAAGGCCGCCTACGAGATCAACCCCACCGGTGGGAACCAGCCGGTGAAGAAGGGAGAAACCACGGATCCGGTCAAGGGACGATGGAAGGGTGTGGACGCCTATGTGCAGAAGGAATCCCATGGGGCGCTGGAGGGGTTTTCAGCCTATTCCCTGATGGATGCTCCCATGACTTCCTGCGGATGTTTCGAGGCGATCGTGGCCGTGGTTCCCGAGGCGAACGGGATCATGATTGTGGACCGGGGATATCCCGGAATGACCCCCATCGGAATGAAATTTTCTACGCTGGCGGGGACCGTGGGGGGAGGCACGCAGACCCCCGGATTTACGGGCATCGGGAAATATTTTATTACCAGCAAGAAGTTTCTGACCGCTGACGGAGGGTTCAAGCGGATCGTCTGGTTGACGACGAGTCTCAAGAACCAGTTGGGAGATGTTTTGCAGGCGCGCGCCGAGGAGATCGGCGAACCGGATCTTCTGGACAAGATCGCTGATGAAACGGTGGCTACGGATGCCGAGCAACTCGTGGCTTTTCTGACGGAAAAAGGACATCCGGCCCTGACCATGGAATCAATTTTCTGATCTTGAATCGGAAAAGCTGGAGAGGGGATGATGACGAATCGGGTAGAGGGGGAAAAGGAGCAGGTATGAACGAAAAAACGACAAACACCCAGGATGATATCCAGAAGACGATCGACGTCACCGCGCAGGAGATCCTGTCTGTGGCGCAGAAGGCCGGGATAGAGACCGCCTTTGATCGTGCGGATCAGGTCAAACCATGTCCGATCGGGCGGGACGGAAAGTGCTGTAAGCATTGTTTCATGGGCCCCTGTCGGATTACTCCGAAGACGCCGGAAGGGGTCTGCGGCGCCGATGTCGACACGATCAGCGCCAGAAATTTCGGCCGGATGGTGGCCGCCGGTTCGGCCTCCCATGCGGACCACGGCCGGGATATGGCCTTTATCCTGCTGGCCGCGGCCCGCGGCGAGACGGAGGGGATCGAGATCAAGGACGTGAAAAAACTCCATGCCGTAGCCGGTCATCTGAATATCGACATTCAGGGCAGGACCAAGGAGCAGATCGCCGAGGAGGTGGCCCTCCGTTTTATTGAAGATTTCGGCCGTCAGAAGGGAACGATCAGTTATATCTCCCGTGCCCCCAAGAAACGGCAGGAACTGTGGGCGGCGAAACAACTGGCCCCGAGAGGGATCGACCGGGAAGTGGTGGAGATGATGCACCGGACCCACATGGGGGTGGATCAGGATCCCCAGAGTCTTCTGCACCATACCTTGAGGACTTCTCTGACAGACGGGTGGGGGGGCGCCATGATCGCCACAGATATCACCGATATCCTCTATGGCACACCGACGCCGGTTCGTGGGAAGGTGAGTATGGGGATTCTGAAGGAAGACCAGGTCAATGTCGTGGTTCATGGACATGAACCGTCCCTTTCGGAGATGATGGTGGTGGCCGCCGAGGAACCGGAGATCCTGGAGTACGCGAAATCCAAAGGGGCATCCGGGATCAATCTGGCCGGGATCTGCTGCACGGCCAACGAGGTGCTGATGCGCCAGGGGATCGGCTCCGCCGGTAATTTTCTGAATCAGGAACTGACCATCCTGACCGGAGCCGTGGAGGCCATGGTGGTGGACGTACAGTGCATCATGGAATCGCTGGCCAAGGTTGCGGGAAACTTTCACACCAAACTGATCACGACCTCTCCGAAGGCCCATATCCCGGGCGCCGAGCATATCGAGTTTGAGGAGGAACATGCCCTTTCGATCGCCCGGAAGGTTCTGAAAAGGGCGATCGACAACTTCCCGAACCGGAAGAAGGAGACCATTACGATTCCCTCTTTCTCCAGCCAGGCCATTGCCGGGTACTCCCATGAATATATCCGCTATATGCAGGGGGGGACCTACCGGGGATCGTTCCGTCCCCTGAATGATGCCGTGATGGATGGCCGGATTCAGGGAGTGGTGGGGATTGTGGGCTGCAACAACCCGAGGGATATCCAGGATTCCTGCATTGTGGAACTGGCCCGTGAACTGATCAGCCGGGATATCCTGGTGGTCACGACCGGTTGCGGTGGAATCGCCTGTGGAAAACAGGGGCTGCTTACGCCGGAAACCATGGAGGCCGCCGGTCCGGGTTTAAGAGAGGTTTGCGAGGCGATCGGTATTTCTCCGATTCTGCAGGTGGGGTCCTGCGTGGACAATACCCGAATTCTCACGATCGCCACTGAGATGGTGGCGGAAGGAGGACTGGGAGACGATATCAGTGAGCTGCCTGCCGTGGGACTTTGTCCGGAATGGATGTCGGAGAAGGCGCTGGCCATCGGTGTCTACTTCGTGGCCTCCGGAGTTTATACCATTTTCGGTGTCGGATCTCCCGTGGCCGGGAGTGAAGCCGTTACCCGTCTGATCTCCGAAGGATGGGAGGAAGAAGTAGGCGGGAAGCTGGAATTCATCACGGATCGGGAAGAGATCATCAAACGTACGATCGAGCACATTACCCTGAAGAGGAAGGCCCTGGGAATCAACGAGTATGTTCCCGGGAAGTTCGGAGCGGAGAAGGTCCTCATGGATATGACGGACCGTCGGAAACTGGAGGATGAACAGAAAAAAGCGGCTGCCGCCGTGGAGTAAATCATCCCGTCACCTGTGTGAGAAACCGGAAATTGGAAGAGAGCAAGCTTGTGATTTCAAAGAATGAGATGCCGGAGAAACAGGAACCGGATCTATCCAAGGTAGATGAGATCCTCTCCCGTTTTAACGGAGACCGGGGAGTGTTGATTCCCGTGCTGCAGGAAGTGCAGGAACATTACGGGTATATTCCGAGGGAGGCCGTGGGTCGGATCGCGAAGGGACTTTCGATCTATCCCAGTCGGATCTACGGGGTGATGACCTTTTATACCCAGTTCAATCTCGAACCGAAGGGCCGGAACATGGTCCGCGTTTGTTGCGGCACGGCCTGTCATGTCAAGGGAGCGGAGCGGATCAGCAGCAAGTTTGTGGAGACCCTGAAAATTGATATTGGACAAACCACGCCGGATCGTGATTTTACCCTGGAACAGGTTGCCTGTATCGGGGCCTGTTCCCTGGCCCCGGCCGTGATGATCAACGGCGAGGTTCACGGGAAGGTTACACCGGATGAAGTGGGAAAGATTCTGGATCAATATAAATAAATAACCGTTCGAGCCGTTCCAATCGTTTAAACGGTTCAAGCGGTTTAAACAGCTTGAACGGATTCAATGCATGACAAAGAAGAGCCCCAAAAAGAGAACCACTTCAAAGAATAAGCCGGAGAAGACCGTCGAAAGGGCCCCGGTTTCCGCGAGCCGAAATCCGTCCAGAGAGCGTGTGTCCGAAAACAAAGCGGACCCCAAGGTGCGGATCATGGTGGGGATGGGCACCTGCGGTCGTGCGGCGGGTGCCGGGAAGATTTTCGATTTTCTGTCGGACCTTCTTCATCAAAAGGGCATTGATTCCGAATTGGCTCAGACCGGTTGTATCGGGATGTGTTCCCAGGAGGTTCTGGTCGATATCCGGATGCCCGGAAGAACCCGGATACTGTACGGAAATCTCCTTCCGGCCGGGAATGCCTACCGAAAGGCCCTGGAGAAGATTGTTGAAGAGCATCTTATCGGGGGAACGGTCTGCAGGGAATATGTGCTCGGGCAGATCAGGCCCGTGAATGGAGAGAAGCCCTATGAGGGGGTGCTCTTTTATGACGAGCTGCCCTTTAATTCCCAACAGAAGCGGATTGTGCTCCGGAATTGCGGGTCCATTGATCCGGAAAGGATCGAAGAGTATGTGGCGCGTGACGGGTATAACGCGTTGCGCCGGGTTCTGACGGACCTGACCCCGGAAGAAGTGATCGAAGAGATTAAGGAGTCCGGACTCCGTGGGCGGGGAGGCGCCGGCTTCCCGACGGGGTTGAAATGGGGGTTCGCCGCCATGGCCAGGGGGAACGAGAAATATATGATCTGCAACGCCGACGAAGGGGACCCCGGGGCCTTCATGGATCGCTCCGTGCTGGAGGGGGATCCCCATTCCGTGTTGGAGGGGATGGCCATCGGGGGATACGCCATAGGCGCGAATGCCGGATTCATCTATGTGCGGGCCGAGTATCCCCTTGCGGTGAAACGGTTGAAAAACGCCATCGACCAGGCTCGGAAAGCCGGATTTCTCGGCCGGAACATCCTCGGTTCGGGATTTGATTTTGAGGTACGAATCAAACAGGGAGCCGGGGCCTTCGTTTGTGGAGAGGAAACGGCCCTGATCGCCTCGATTGAAGGAAAGCGGGGGATGCCGCGTCCCAAGCCTCCTTTCCCGGCGAACCACGGTCTCTGGGAGAAGCCGACCAATATCAATAACGTGGAGACCCTGGCCAGTATCGCCCCGATTATCATGCACGGTGCCTCCTGGTACGCCGGGTTCGGTACGGAGAAGAGCAGGGGGACCAAGGTATTCGCCCTGGCCGGTAAGATCAACAAGCCTGGATTGATCGAGGTACCCATGGGAACCTCTCTTCGGCATATCATTTATGATATCGGAGGCGGATGCCCGAACGGGAAACAGTTCAAAGCCGTCCAGACCGGCGGCCCCTCCGGGGGTTGTATCCCTTCCTCACTGATTGACACACCGGTCGATTATGAATCACTGGCACAGGTCGGCGCGATCATGGGGTCCGGCGGCATGGTGGTCATGGACGAAAATACCTGCATGGTCGAGATGGCGCGTTATTTTTTACATTTCACGCAGGAAGAATCCTGCGGGAAATGTGTTCCATGCCGGATCGGAACCAAACGGATGCTGGAGATACTGGAACGGATTGTGTCCGGAAAGGGAAAGTCCGGTGATGTGGACTTGTTGCTCGACCTGGGGTCGGAGATCAAGTCGGCCTCCCTGTGCGGTCTCGGACAGACGGCGCCCAATCCCGTACTTTCCACAATCCGCTATTTCCGGGACGAGTATGACGCGCATATCCATGAAAAACGGTGTCCGGCCGGAGTGTGCAAGGCCCTGTTCCAGTACCGTGTTGAAGAGCCGTTCTGCAAGATGTGCGGGCTCTGCGTCCGGAAGTGTCCTGTGGGCGCCATTTCCGGGGGGGCCAAGAAACTGGCCCGGATCAATGACAAGAAATGCGTCAAGTGTGGTGTCTGTATAGAGGCCTGTCCTTTTGATGCCATTACCCAGGTGGACAGCTACGAGAAGGTAATGGACTCGTAACATGCTTATTTCAGGAAAAACGAGGGTTGCCCATGAAGGTAACGATAGACGGTAAGACCGTGGATGTGAAACAGGAGAGCACCATTCTGGAGGCGGCCCGGGAAGCGGGAATCCGCATTCCGACGTTGTGCTATCATAAGAAACTTTCTCCCTATGGAGGATGCAGGGTCTGCGTCGTCCAGGTAGAGGGAATCCCGCGGCTTGTGGCTTCCTGTACGACTCCTGTCACGGATGGTATGGTGGTCCGGACCGACACGGACTCGATACGCAGGGTCCGGAAGACCATTGTGGAACTCATCCTGTCCAACCATCCGAACGACTGCATGATCTGCGAGCAGAACGGCCGGTGTGAGCTCCAGGATCTGGCCTATGAGTTCGGTCTCAAGGAGATCCGGTTCCAGGGTGAGAAAAGTGTGCACCCGATCCAGAATGAAAATCCACTGATTGAACGGGATTACAATAAATGTATCCTTTGCGGTCGGTGCGTCCGGATGTGCGATGAAATTCAGGGGGTGGGGGCCGTGGATTTCTCAAAACGGGGATTCAACGCGAAAATCGCGACCGAATATGACGGAGTGCTATCCTGCGAGTTTTGTGGAAATTGCATCGAAGTCTGCCCCGTGGGTGCACTGACGGGGAAGATTTCCCGATACAAGGGGAGGTCCTGGGAAACCCGCAAGGTGAAGACCATTTGTAATTATTGCGGCTGTGGCTGCAGCTTGATGGTGCATGAGAAGGAAGGGTCTATCATCCGGGTCAGTCACGTGGAAGATGAATGTGTCAATGAGGGGTTGATGTGCGTCAAGGGAAAGTTCGGATTTGAGTACATCAACCATGAGGAGCGGTTGACCACCCCCCTGGTCCGGAAAGATGGAGAATTGAAGAAGGCTGACTGGGACGAGGCCCTCGATACCGTTGCCGAAAACCTTCTGCGGATCCGGACGGAGTACGGGAACAACAGTATTGGCGGGCTTTGTTCCGCAAAATGTACCAACGAAGACAATTATCTCTTTCAGAAGTTCATGCGTACGGTGATCGGCACGAACAATGTGGATCACTGCGCACGTTATTGACACAGCTCCACGGTCACCGGTCTGGTGACCACCTTCGGAAGCGGTGCCATGACCAACTCGATCAAGGAGTTTACGCATTCCAACGCCTACTTCGTGATCGGTTCCAATACGACCGAGGCCCATCCGATTATCGCCCTGAAACTGAAACACGGGGTCCGGTATCACGGGGCCAAGCTGGTGATCGCCGATCCCCGTGAGATTCCGCTGACACGTTTTGCGACGCTTTGGCTCAGACACCAGCCGGGGACCGACGCCGCCCTGCTCAACGGCATCATGCATGTGATTGTGCAGGAGGGGCTGGAAGACAAGGCCTTTATCCGGGAACGGACCGAGAATTTTACCGCCCTGCGGAAGGTGCTCGAGAAATACACGCCCGAGGTCGCCGAAGAGATTACCGGAGTTCCGAAAGAGAAGATCATCGAAGCGGCAAGGATTATCGGACGTGAGGAGAAGGTGGCCTTCTTTTATGCCATGGGAATTACACAGCACGTCATGGGGACGGAAAATGTCATGTCCGTGGCGAATCTGGCCATGCTGACCGGAAACGTGGGACGTCCCGGAACCGGGGTCAATCCTTTAAGGGGGCAGAGTAATGTCCAGGGGGCCTGCGACATGGGGGGCTTAATCGATTATTATCCAGGATATCAACGGGTCGACCTCGAAGAAAACCGGAAGAAATTCAGCGAGGCCTGGAATTGTGATATTCTCAGCCGGGATCCCGGACTGTCCGCCACCGCAATGATCAATGCCGCGATCGGGGGGAAGCTCAAGGCCCTGTATGTCATGGGGGAGAACCCCATCCTTTCCGATCCGGACATGGGGCACACCGAGAAGGCCCTGCGTAGCCTGGAGTTTCTTGTGGTCCAGGATATCTTCCTCTCTGAAACAGCGGCCTATGCCGACGTGGTTCTTCCGGCCGCGAGTTTCGTGGAAAAGGACGGAACTTTTACGAATACCGAACGACGTGTGCAGCGACTCCGGAAAGTCATCGAACCGATCGGGGAAAGCCGCGTCGACTGGGAGATCATTTCGGATCTTTCCTGCCGGATGGGAAGGGCCATGCCGTACAGAAGCAGCTCGGAGATTATGAAAGAGATTGCCTCCGTTACACCGATTTACGGTGGCATTTCCCATGACCGTCTGGAGAAAGGGGGGCTTCAATGGCCCTGTCCGGATCCCGACCATCCGGGAACTCCCTATTTGCATAAGGGGAAGTTCGCCCGGGGTAAGGGATTTTTTTATCCCGTAGAGTATCGTCCGCCCGCGGAATTACCGGATGTGGAGTATCCCTATCTGCTGACCACCGGGAGGATGCTGACCCATTATCATACCGGAACGATGACCCGAAGATCACGGGGGTTGAACGAAGTGTGTCCCGAAGGGTTCATCGAAATTCACCCAAGGACTGCGAAAAAACTGAATGTCTGTGAAGGTGAGATGATTCGCGTCACCTCCCGAAGGGGATCGATTCGGGTCAAGGTGCGGATTACCGAGAGAGTGACTCCGAAGGTGGTCTATATGAACTTTCATTTCGCTGAATCTGCGGCCAACCGTTTGACCATCGCGGCCCTGGATCCGATGTCCGGAATTGCTGAAACCAAGGTGTGTGCTGTGAAACTCGAGAAACTGCAACCTCAAGAGGTATCGTTGTAAAGGTTTTTCGCACAGGGAGAGGGAGAAATCGGTATGCAGAAGGAGATACTGCGCGCAAATCCGCTGTTTCAGGGATTGTCAGAAGAGGATCTTGAGAAGGTTCAGAAGGTCATCGAGAAGAAAGAATTCCCGGCCGGGCGGTGGATCTTTGATGAAACCCTTCCGGGAAGAGAACTCTATATCATCCTTTCGGGAAAGATCCGGATTGTGAAGGTGACCCGGGAGGGGGAGCGCCAGACATTGAGTGTTCTGAAACCGGGAGATTTCTTCGGGGAACTTTCTCTTCTGGACGGCCGGAAACATTCCGCCTCGGCTGAGGCGGTGGAAGATTCGAGCCTTCTGATGATCACGCAGGAGGGGTTGGGGCGGATTGAACAGGAGCATCCGGAAGTAGCCTTGAAAATCATCAAGAACATGGCCCTGAAGATCAGCAGGATTCTGCGGGACATGAACGAGAAATTCATGGGAATGGTGAATTATATGTGGTAATAAAAAAGCGTTCCGCTTTTTTATGTTGGGACAACCTACGAATTCATTCAATCAGGAGGGGAACCATGGCATTAGATCCTACGAAACACGCCGACTGGGAGATAGCGGAAGAGGCGGAATCCCGGATGAAGACAGTCTACCAGCTTGCCGAGGAGTTGGGTCTTCAGAAGGAGGAATTGTTGCCGCACGGTCATTACGTAGCCAAGGTTGACTTTTCGAAGGTGCTGCGCAGGCTGTCGGACCGGCCGGACGGGAAATATATTGACGTGACGGCGATTACTCCGACCCCTTTGGGGGAAGGGAAATCCACCACCACCATGGGTCTGGTGCAGGGACTGGGGAAGCGGGGGAAGAATGTATCGGCGGCGATTCGCCAGCCATCCGGGGGGCCGACCATGAACATCAAGGGGTCCGCGGCGGGCGGCGGGTTGTCTCAGTGCATTCCCCTGACACCGTTTTCCCTCGGTTTGACCGGAGATATCAATGCGATCATGAATGCCCACAACCTGGCCATGGTTGCACTGACGGCCCGGATGCAGCATGAGTTCAACTATGACGATGAGACCCTGGCCCAACGGAAACTGAGACGTCTGAACATTGACCCCAACAACGTGGAAATGGGGTGGATCATCGATTTCTGCGCGCAGGCCCTGCGTCATATCATCATCGGGATCGGGGGCAAGATGGACGGATTCATGATGCCCTCCAAGTTCGGGATAGCCGTTTCCTCGGAGATCATGGCGATTCTTGCCGTGGCGAGGGATCTCAAGGATATGCGGGAGAGGATGGGCCGGATTGTGGTTGCCTACAGCAAGCAGGGGGATCCGATCACCACAGCGGATCTGGAAGTGGACGGCGCCATGACGGCCTGGATGGTGGAGGCGTTAAACCCGAATCTGCTTCAGACCCTGGAAGGGCAGCCGGTCTTTGTTCATGCGGGCCCCTTCGCGAACATCGCCATCGGTCAATCCTCCATTATTGCCGACCGGGTCGGTCTGAAACTGAGTGATTACCATATTACGGAATCCGGTTTCGGGGCCGATATCGGCTTTGAGAAATTCTGGAACCTGAAATGTCGTTTTTCGGGTTTGAAGCCCCATGCGGCCGTGATCGTAGCCACCATCCGTGCGTTGAAATGCCATGGAGGGGCGCCGGTTCCGGTTCCGGGACATCCCATGCCGGAGGAGTACAAGGGGGAGAACGTGGGCTGGGTGGAAAAGGGGTGTGAGAACCTTGTCCATCACATTCAGACCGTCAAGAAGTCCGGAATCAACCCGGTGGTCTGCATCAACGCCTTCTTCACCGACACGGAGGATGAGATCAAGGTGGTTCGTCGTATCGCGGAAGAGGCCGGCGCCCGGGTGGCGGTTTCGAGACATTGGGAGCAGGGGGGCGAGGGCGCCCTTGAACTTTCGGACGCAGTAGTCGATGCCTGCAACGAGCCGAATGATTTCAAGTTCCTTTACGATATCAAGACCCCGCTCCGCAGCCGCATTGAGATGCTGGCGGAGCAGGTCTACGGCGCGGATGGAGTCGAATATTCCCCCCTGGCCCTGGAAAAGGCCAAACGGATGGAGAACGACCCGGAGATCTCCGGTCTGGGAACCTGCATGGTCAAGACTCACTTGAGCCTTTCGGACAATCCCATGATCAAGGGAGTTCCCAAGGCCTGGAAACTCTCCATCCGGGATATCCTGACGTACAAGGGGGCGGGATTTGTGGTACCGGTCGCGGGGGCGATCAGCCTGATGCCGGGAACGGCCTCGGATCCGGCCTTCCGTCGAGTCGACGTGGATGTGGAGACCGGGAAGGTCAAGGGCCTCTTTTAAAATTTTTGTCTTGCGCCGGGGCGGTGCGGGATATGAAGTATCAGTGACCGGAATGTTTCAGGTATCGCTTTTCCAGCGGGTTCGGCGATGAAGGATCAGATGTCAGACTCCGGCAAGATTTCGCGAGGGGTTCTGATTCCTTTAGGGATTCTGGTGGTTGCAGGAATCATGGGGGATCTGATCGGCCGGGGGGTGGCGCTTCTTGTGCCGGGAGGACTCGTTCATGATCTGCTGATTTCCGGTTTCCGTCTGGGCATGGATCCTCCCTGGACCCTGGATCTCGGTGTGATTTCCATCCAACTGGGGTTTACCTTGAACCTGACGTTTCTGGGGACGCTTATGATTCTTTTCTTCCTGTTTTTGTACAAGAAAGTATAGTAGGAAATATGAGAATACGACATAGGACATGAACGAAAGATCTGAAACGGGGTTTGGATGTTCCCTTTATCTGGTGGGCGGGTATCCCGGAGAATAGTCCTTTCAGCCCTGCTCTTGTTATTTGCGGTCCCCCGGCTTTATGCGGCCGTTACGGTCGAATTTGTTTTGGACGGTTCCGGCAGCATGTGGGGAAAACTGTACGATCAATACAAGATCGTTGTCTTAAAGAGAGGGATGGAGAACTATCTGGAGGAGGCCCCTCCTCAAATCCGTTTTGCCTTAAGGGCCTTCGGGCTTCCCGGGGGAGAGGGATGTTCAAACACCCGGTTGTTGGTTCCTCCCTCCCTGGACAGCCGTCAGGAGATTCTCCGGGCGGTCAAACGGATGAATCCCACAGGGCAGGCGCCGGTCATCTTTTCTCTACGAAAGGGACTGAAGGACTTAGGTCGATCCGTTGGGAAGAAGGTCCTGATTCTCATCGCCGATGGGAGTGATTCCTGTGAGGAGGACATTCCAGGGGCGATTGAGAAAGTATCTCAAGCCTTGACCGCGGAAGAAGAAGTCCATGTGGTCGCTCTGGGGGTTACCAATGCAAAGGACCGGTCAGAGTTGAGCCTTCTTGCCGCCAAGTCCAACGGGACGTTCTATTCTGTATCGAACAGCAGCCAACTGGTCCGGAGGGTTCGAAGAATCGTCTCGATGGCTCTGAAGGAGGAGAAAGAACGGCTTCGCCTTCAGGCTGAGGAAGAAGCGCGCCAGGCCGCGCTGGCCCGGAAGACACGCCTTGTGGTGGAGTTTGTCAGCGATGTCTCCGGCTTTTTCTGCAGCGGAATTCGCATCCTTGATCTGAAGGTGGATGGAGTCTCCATGACGGGAGCGGGATCCATCGGCCTCGGGTGTTCTGATCGGGTGCGGGTGCTGGATCAACCGTTCCCGAAGGGAAAACACTCTGTTTCCCTGACTTACCGTAAGGACAACCACGGAGATATGACTTCCAGCCGTCCCGGGACCTTCATGGTTCGGGTTCAACCTGGAAAGACGACGCGGCTTACCTTGACGACTGCCGGACACCTTTTCTACTGGGGGCTTGATGCCGGCACGGATGTGAAACCCACTCCCTGAAATCAAGGAACGTTTCCTGTCCCCTGTTTCTCTATTCATCGTTGTGAAAAATGGCTTCAAGCAAGGAATGACTTCAAAAAAGAGAGGCATGGAGGGAAAAGAATGAAATATTGTCGAGTCACCTTCCTACCTGAAAACCGGAGTATCACGGTTCGTGCGGGTGCCACACTCCTGAAGGTATCATCACTGGCCGGGATGCATATCAACGCTTCCTGCGGTGGTGCGGGGACCTGTGGGAAATGCCGGGTCATGATCCATGATGGGGAATTCCGCACGGAGCCGAGTATTCACCTGTCTGAACAAGAAGTGCAAGAAGGCTATGTTCTCTCCTGCCTTACCGTAGTACAAGGTGATCTTACGGTGACGATTCCCCGGGAAACGCGTCCGGGGGTGGGAATCCGGGTGGATACCGGTCAAGTCGCCGGCCGGGAGCTGCTGAAGATCGGAGACCGCCAGATCCGGCCACGAACCAAGAAGGTCCACTTGCAGATTCCCCCTCCAACCCTGAATGACAATATTTCGGATTGGTCACGGATTAAGAGGGCGCTCAGAGCTGCCGGGTACCAGGGGGTCGAAATCACCTGCGGCCTTCCGGTATTGCAGAAACTTGGAAGAACACTCCGGGAAAGTCTCTGGGATGTCACAATCACCCTTCTCTGGAACCGCTGCGAAATTGAAATCATGGATGTTGAGGCTGGAGACGTGACTCTTTCCCGGTATGGTCTGGCCATTGATGTGGGAACCACCACCGTCGTGGTCTATCTGATTCACCTGAACTCCGGACGGATCGTGGATGTGGAATCGGATTTGAATCGGCAGATCCGTTGCGGTGAGGATATTATCTCAAGAATCGTTTACGCCACGGAACTTTCAACCGTGGAAGAGGTCCAGGGGCTTGTGATCGATACCATCAGCGATCTCGTGGGCAAGTTGGTCCAACGAAACGGAATCCGGATTGAAAATATCGATTCCGTGGTGACCGCGGGAAACACAACGATGACCCATCTTCTTTATGGATTGGATCCACGTACGATTCGGGAAGAACCATACATTCCAACCGTGAATCTTTTTCCGGTCATCCGGTCCCGGGAAATCGGAATTCATGTGAACCCGAATGCGAGTATCTACTCGGTTCCCGGGACGGCAAGCTATGTGGGGGGGGATATTACGGCCGGAATTCTGGCCTCCGGGGTTTACAAAAGTGATCAACTGACTGTCTTTGTAGACATCGGGACCAATGGGGAACTGGTGGTCGGAAACCGGGAGTGGATGGTGGCGGCTTCCTGCTCTGCAGGACCCGCTTTTGAGGGAGGTGGGGTGAAATTCGGCATGAGGGCCAGCAATGGCGCGATTGAGGGAGTGCAGATTGACCGGGACACTCTGGAGCCTGTTTGCCATGTGATCGGGAATGTTGAAGCCGAAGGGATTTGCGGATCCGGTATGATCGATGTGCTGGCCGAGATGTACCTGGCTGGAATTATCGACCAGAAGGGGAATTTGTTACCGAATCCGAAGACAAAACGGATCCGTGAGGGAGACGCCGGCTTGGAATATGTCCTGGTCTCGCGGGAGGAGAAGACGGGTCGGCGGGATATCGTTCTCACTGCCGCCGATATCGACAATATTATCCGGACCAAGGGAGCGATTTTTGCCGGCTTCCGGACCCTTCTCGGTGAGGTGAGCCTGACTTTTCAGGAAGTGCAACGTTTCGTGATTGCGGGAGGTTTCGGGAATTACATCGATATCGAAAAAGCGATCCTGATCGGTCTCCTTCCGGATCTGCCTCAGGAACGGTTTCACTTTATTGGGAATTCCTCCATCATCGGTGCCTACCTGGTCTTACTTTCCAAGGAAATGCGGTTGGAAGCAGAAGAGATTGCGCGGAAAATGACCTATATTGAACTCTCAGTCTCTCGTTCCTTCATGGATGAATATATGTCCGCGCTCTTCCTGCCTCACACGGATCTGGATGCCTTTCCTTCCGTTCAGGAGATATTGCGTCAGATTCGGGGTTCTCATTGAGATTTCTTGAACAACCAGGGTGAATCCTGTATAGTATCTCCAAGGAAGAGCTCTGTCCCTCTTGTTTGCGTGGGGCAACGTCCGGGATGGTTTGGACCATGAAAGATTGGTTTTTTATCTCCGATGCGCATCTGTCTGAACAGGACCGGGAGCGACAGAAGCGGCTGGTCTCTTTTCTGGAGTCCAACCGGGAACGGATGCAGGGATTGGTCATTCTTGGGGATCTCTTTGATTTCTGGTTCGGTTTTCCGGATTATGTGGATCCAGCCTACCGTCCACTATGCGATACACTCCTTTCCCTCACGCGGAAGGGGATCCGCCTGATCTATTTAGAGGGAAATCATGATTTTTCCATGGGGAGTTTTTTCACAGAGGTATTACATGGGGAGGTCTATCCAAGGGAAT
The DNA here is from genome assembly GCA_964483105.1 of uncultured Nitrospirota bacterium. Taxonomy (GTDB): domain Bacteria; phylum CG2-30-53-67; class CG2-30-53-67; order CG2-30-53-67; family CG2-30-53-67; genus CAYZZU01. Next base: position 4,622 of record CAYZZU010000018.1, on the reverse strand, counting down.
ATGTTTTAAGGATTGATGGAATCCGGATCTTCCTTTCACATGGAGACGGACTGGACCCGTGGGATTTCCGCTATCGCCTCTATCGGTTTTTCCTGAAAAACCGAGCGGTCTATTTCCTGATTCGCTTGCTTGGGCCTGGATGGACTCGGAGAATCAAGAATTGGATCAATGGCCGGCATTGGATGCACAGGAGGCGGTTCCTTCGGGAGACCGATTCTCCGGATATCCGATTCGCGCGTGAAAAGTGCGATCAGGGGATGGATGCTGTTGTTTTGGGGCATACTCATAGACCTTGCCGAAGGAAATTCGGAGGGGATGGAAAGACCTGCTACTATTATAATGTGGGTGACTGGATCACACACTTTTCGTACCTTCGTTATAATTCCCTTTCGGGATTCGAGTTAGAGTATGATCATTCGAATGGTTTCTTTCCCGGAGACGGCAAAGGACCGCCTTCCCGTGATATTTGTCCGCGATCGGGAGGGATGCCGGTAACCAAGGGCCTGGATGATGTTACGCTGTGAAGATTTAGTGGAAAAGGTGCTTTCGTACAATTCCACGGCGGACGTGACCATGGTCCGTCGCGGATACATTTTTTCCGCCAAGGTGCATAAGGGACAGACCCGGATGTCGGGTGAGGCCTATCTCAGTCATCCACTTGAAGTGGCGGGGATTTTGACTTCCCTGCAGTTGGATGTGCCGACGATTGTCGCCGGATTGCTCCATGACACCGTTGAAGACACTCACACCACGCGCGAGGAGATCGAGGAGTATTTCGGTGAAGAGGTTGCTTCCCTGGTGGAGGGGATGACCAAGATCGGCAAGATCGAGTATCAATCCCAGGAAGACAGACAGGCTGAGAACATCCGCAAGATGATTCTTGCCATGGTGCAGGACATCCGGGTGATTCTAATCAAACTGACGGATCGTCTGCACAACATGAGAACCCTGGAATATCTTCCCCGACCCAAGCAGATACGCATCGCTCAGGAAACACTCGACATTTATTCCCCCATTGCCCACCGTCTCGGACTTTGGGTGATTCAGCGGGAACTGGAGGATCTTTGCCTCAAATTTCTGCATCCGGAGTACTACGAGGAGATTGTCTCAAAACTTCCCGCCAAGCAAAGGGAACTGGATGACTACGCGCGGGAGATCTTTCCTCTGATGCTTCCGAAGCTTGACGAGATCCATATTCATGCCGATGTTGAGGCGAGACAGAGCAGCGTCTATGGGATTTACAGGAAGATGTTGGCCAGGAAGATCCCCTTTGAACGGGTTTTTGATGTGATTCGGATTCGGGTTCTCACGGAGAGGACGATTGATTGCTACACGCTGGTGGGGGTGATCCATAATCTGTGGAAACCGGTCCCGGGGAAATTCCAGGATTATATCGGTGTTCCGAAAACGAACCAGTACCAATCGTTGCACACGCTGGTTATGGGGCACAAGGGACATCCCGTGAAGTTCCAGGTGCTGACCTTCGCGATGCAGCGTCATGCGGAACGTGGGATTACGGCGCACTGGAAATATAAGAAGACGCCGCGGGAGTCCCTGGAGCAGAAGAACGAGCGCTTCTTCTGGTTGGAGCGATTGCTTCAATGGCAGAAGGAACTGGTGGATTCGAGAGAGTTTTTAACGTCCGTCAAGGAAGATCTTTTCCCGGATGTAATTTACGTGTTTACACCCAAAGGGGAAGTCCGGGAGTTGATGAAGGGTGCCACCCCTGTCGATTTTGCCTACAACATCCACACCGAGGTTGGAAACCACGCCGTACGCTGCAGGATTAACGGAATGGATGCAGCCTTGAATCACCCCCTCCGTAACGGAGACAGTGTTGAGATCACCACGTCAAAAGAACAGACTCCCCAACGAGAGTGGTTACGCTACGCAAAAACCCCCAAGGCCCGCGCCCGAATCAAAGAATGGTTAAAAAGCAGGGAGAGGGAGAAGAGCATGGAGTTCGGTGAGGCGCTTTTACGGGACGCCTTTGACCGGTATCAGGTAGACCTGGACCTTCTGAAGTCCGGAGAACGATTTCAGGAGTTTATTCAGAAGCTTGGATATCATGAGAAGGACAAGTTTCTGGAGAATATCGGGTATGGAAAAGTTTCAACACTGAAGGTGGTTGAGAAGCTGCTTCCGGCAAAAGAATTCAACCGGTTGAAGAAAAGGGAAGAGAAACTGAGGAAGAAAGGTCATCAGGGGCCCGTGGCCACAGGAATTTTCGTATCCGGTGTGGATGACCTCTTCATCCATCTGGCGTCCTGTTGTAATCCCATTCCTGGAGACCGCATTATTGCCTTTATCGGGGACAAACGAGGAGTGTCCGTCCATGAGATTGACTGCCCGCTGGTTTCGGAGCTGGATGTGAATCCGGAACGTCGGGTGGAGGTTACGTGGGATCCGGAGGCTCGTGTTGCCAGGCCTGTCAAGGTGAGGGTGTATGCCGTAGACCAGCCGGGGGTTCTGGCGGAGGTTTGCAGCGTCATCACAATGCACGGCGCCAACATCGGAAAGACTCAGATTGTTACAGGGGAGGACCAGGGCGCGCAGTGTAACTTTGAGATCGAAGTTTATGACCGGACACAACTGGAAGAAATCCTTGCCGATATTCGGAAGACGAAAACGGTCAAGAGCGCGGAGCGGATTAAAGGGGTGGACGGTGTGAAAACGCCCCGGCACTAATTCGTGGTCTGTTTCCTAATCCCGGGTTCGTCTGCGTGCCTGCCTGTGCGGGCGCACCGCACGCAGACAGGCGTACAGACACAGGCAGACATTCCCGATGTTTCACGTTATTTCGGAAGCGGGCCGTGAGGGATGCTTTCTTCCAACCCCAAAGCAGGCTTTTCAGATCGTGATTGGTTCCGAGCATTTGTAGGAGAAAAGAGTGAAGCTTCTTGAAGAACAACTGAGCCTGATTCGTCGCGGAACAGTCGAAATCCTTGTTGAAAAAGAGCTGGAAGAGAAACTGGAAGAGTCGATACAAAGTGGAAGGCCTCTACGGGTGAAGGCGGGTTTTGATCCCACCGCTCCGGACCTCCATCTCGGGCATACTGTCCTGATTCAGAAACTAAGGCATTTCCAGGAATTGGGACATGAAGTCCTTTTTCTGATTGGTGATTTCACGGGCATGATCGGAGACCCTACGGGAAAGTCGGAAACCAGGCCTCATCTGACCCGTGAAGAAGTAGAAGAAAACGCGCGTACTTACCAGGAGCAGATTTACAAGATCCTTGATCCGAAGAGAACAAAAATTGTTTTTAACAGTACCTGGATGTCGGCAATGAAGGCGGAGGAGTTGATTCGCCTTTCAGGAAAGATGACCGTGGCGAGAATGCTGGAACGGGATGATTTCGAAAAACGGTACCAATCCGGCATGCCGATCAGCATTCACGAATTTCTTTATCCGTTGATTCAGGGTTACGATTCAGTAGCGCTTCAGGCGGACGTGGAAATCGGAGGTACGGACCAGAAATTTAACCTGCTGGTCGGACGGGAGTTGCAGAAGGAATGGGGACAAAGGCCACAGGTTGTACTGACCCTTCCTCTACTGGAAGGGCTGGACGGTGTTCAGAAAATGAGCAAGAGTCTCGGCAACTATGTAGGGATAGAGGACCCCCCGGCGGAGATGTTCGGTAAGATCATGTCGATTTCCGATGCCCTGATGTGGAGGTATTATGAACTACTCAGCGATCTTTCGTGGGATGAGGTCGTGAGGATCAAGAACCAGGTCGAAGATGGAGCGCTTCATCCCATGGAGGTGAAGAAGAGACTGGCTTATGAGATCGTGCGAAAATATCATTCTGAGTCAGAAGGACTTTCCGCCCGGAGAGAGTTTGAACGTGTATTTCGTGACAAGGGCGCGCCGAGCGACATTCCCACTATTTCATTAGATTGGTCAAGAGAGGGCCTCTGGATCGTAAAGGCCCTCACCCAGGCTGGGTTGGTCAAGAGCGGCAGTGAAGGCCGGAGACTCATTCAACAGGGGGCTGTAAAGGTCAATGGGGTTTGCATCAAAGATCTGGAGTACCGGCTTCCTGCTCCGATGAAAGAACATCTTCTCAAGGTCGGGAAGAAGAGGTTTGCCTATCTGGTGTGCAACAACGTGCTCCAGGATGATGGGGCCGAACATTCTTGACCTTTCGTGCATGGAGCTCTCTGGCTTGTATTCTGGATTCCTTTGTAACAGCGAGTGAATCATTTGAAATTTTCCTCCCATAATTCTTGACATTGGATTCTAAGTGAGTTATAGTCAAAATCTCACATGACGAGATGATGATGTGAAGGGGCGGAGACATTGCGGGAGAAACGATCGCGCATTGTTAATGATGAAAAAAAATGAAAAAATGTAATATAGCCCTTGACATCAAATCTTCACTATGCTATCTTCCGTGACTCGTTTGGAACGATAGCCTGTTCTTTGACAACTGAATCGTGTATGTTTTAGCCTGGCGGATCAAAGTAAATCCGTAGAGTAGATACGGAGCCAGTATGCAGTTTAACTGGAGAGTTTGATCCTGGCTCAGAACGAACGCTAGCGGCGTGCTTAACACATGCAAGTCGTACGAGAAAGTTCCCTTCGGGGGATGAGTAAAGTGGCGCACGGGTGAGTAACGCGT
>CAYZZU010000017.1:0-53432 GCA_964483105.1 uncultured Nitrospirota bacterium | reverse complement strand
CCCCCCTGTCACGCAGCCGAGCATCGCAGAAGGAGAGGGAAAAAGGGCGAGATCGTGTCGCCCCGAAGGGGAGACCATGCGAAGCATGTTCAGTGGTCCTTTTCGTAAACGGAGCGCCGCACCGAGAGGGACGCGGGGCTGTCTCGTCAAGGCTTGCGAGTGAGGCATACCCCCCTGCGGTATGTCGCGGGGAGCATAACGCAGACAAGGCGGCTCCGCGGCGCTCGAATGCCGCTCTGTTTGCGAAGAGGGCCACCGGACACTTTTCAAAACGAGCTTCCTCAACAAAACGATCTGAACATTTCTGTCGCTGGATTTGGGGAACAAATTTTTCTTGACATGGGTTAAAAATTTTTGTACATTACTAAATTTGAAATCTGGATTGATTTCTACTAATCCAGATTTTTTTTGCATTCGGTTCGGACTCGGACCACGCCGGACCATGATTTCAGAGAGGAAGGGGAAATGAAATCTGAACAGAGCAAATTACGGAACATCGGAATCAGCGCCCATATCGATTCAGGGAAGACCACCTTGACTGAAAGGATTCTTTTTTACACGAACCGTATTCACGCGATTCACGATGTCAAGGGCAAAGATGGGGTCGGCGCCACCATGGACTTCATGGAGCTCGAGAAGGAACGCGGGATTACCATTACCTCCGCGGCCACATTCTGTGAATGGAAAGAGACCTCCATCAATATTATCGACACACCGGGTCACGTGGATTTCACCATTGAGGTGGAACGTGCGCTCCGGGTCCTGGATGGTGCCATTTTAGTGCTCTGTTCCGTTGGAGGCGTGCAGTCCCAGTCGATTACCGTGGATCGCCAGATGAGCCGATACAAGGTTCCACGGATCGCCTTCATCAACAAATGTGACCGTTCCGGAGCGAACCCGGACCGGGTGATCCAACAACTTCGGGAGAAGCTGAATCACAACGCCGTGGCCATGCAGATTCCGATCGGACTGGAAGCCGACCTGGAGGGACTGGTCGATCTGGTCAGCATGAAGGCCTATTACTTTGATGGGGACAACGGCGAAAAGGTCCGAATTGAAGAAATTCCCGAAAACCTTCGGGAAGAGGCGGAAAAACGACGGGAGGAAATGCTGGATGTCGTTTCCATGTTTTCCGATGAGTTGACCGAGGCCATTCTGGAGGAACGGGTTACGGAAGAACTGATCCATGACGCCGTCCGCAAGGGGACCCTCTCCCTTTCCCTGACTCCTGTGTTCCTGGGGTCCGCCTATAAAAACAAGGGGATCCAGAACCTGCTCAACGCGGTCAACTTCTACCTCCCGAGCCCGGAAGAAGTGACGAATACGGCCCTGGATCTCGACCATGAAGAAGAAGAGGTGACCTTAACCAACTCATCCGATGACCCGACAGTGGCCCTGGCCTTTAAGTTGGAAGACGGGCGATACGGTCAGCTCACATACATCCGGATTTATCAGGGAAGAATCGGGAAGGGCGACACTCTGTACAACACGCGCACCGGCAGGAAATTCAAGGTCGGCCGCCTGGTCCGAATGCATGCCGACAACATGGAAGACATCGAGCAGTCCGAAAGCGGGGATATCGTGGCCCTTTTCGGGATCGACTGCGCGTCCGGAGACACCTTCACATCAGGAGAACTCAATTACACAATGTCCTCCATGCACATTCCCGAACCGGTGATCAGTCTGACCGTGACCCCTCAGGACAACAAGTCGCAGGTCAATATGTCCAAGGCGTTGAACCGTTTCTGCAAGGAAGATCCGACCTTCCGTAGTTACGTGGATCCGGAAAGCGGCGAAACGATCATCTCGGGGATGGGGGAACTGCATCTGGATGTTTATATTGAACGGATGAAACGGGAGTACAACGCGGAGGTGGAAACCGGTATGCCGCAGGTGGCCTACCGGGAGACCATTTCCCGGAAAGCGGAGTTCAACTATACTCATAAGAAACAGACGGGAGGTTCGGGACAATACGGCCGGGTCGCCGGCTTCATCGAGCCCTATGCCGACGGTGATTTCTCCTTTGTGGACGAGATCAAGGGGGGCGCCATCCCTTCGGAGTTTATCTCCGCCTGTGAGAAAGGCTTCCGGGCCAGCCTGCAAAAAGGAAGTCTGATCGGATTTCCGATCACTGGAATCCAGGTCACCATCAACGATGGGGCATCTCACTCCGTTGATTCTTCGGATATCGCGTTTCAACTGGCCTCCATCGGAGCTTTTCAGGAGGCCTATGCCAAGGCAAAACCGATCATCCTCGAACCGGTCATGAAGGTTGTCGTGGAAGGGCCTTCCGAATTTCAGGGCGCTATCCTCGCCACGTTGAATCAGCGAAGAGGAATGATCTCCGGTGTCACCGAGGACGGGACCTTCTCCGTAATCGAAGCCGAGGTCCCTCTTGCCGATATGTTCGGATACTCCACGGTCCTCCGTTCCTCCACACAGGGGAAGGCGGAATTCACCATGGAGTTCTCCCGCTACAAGCCGGTCCCTCGGGGCATAGCCGAAGAGCTGATCAAAACCTATTCGGAGAAAAAGAAAACCGCGTAATTCCCCTTTCGTTCTTCGAGGGTTTCCGCGTTCCATCAGGATTTTGGGGAATCCTTTCGGGAGGGAACCGGAAATGCTGAGACAGGAGTTTACATTGAAAAGCCCGATGAGGATTCTTCAAAAGGAGACCGGCGGAGGTCTGGGCAAAGGCAATCTGGGGATATTCATGGCCAGGGCCGGGGTCGGGAAGACAGCCTGCCTGATTCACGTGGCCCTGGACAATTTATTTAAACATCAAAAAGTGGTGCACGTCGGAATTGGAGAATCCCTTGAGGACGTCCAGGTCTGGTATAATGAAATTCTTTCCGACCTCTACAAAACTTTTGATATCCGGGACCCCGATAAAACGCAGGAAGAAATAGATCGAAACCGGATCATCCTCTCCTACACTCCGGAGACCTTCACGGTGAAACGTCTCATTCGGGACATGAATGACATCGCACAAGACGGTACATTCACCCCGGATCTGATTCTCATCGATGGATTTCCTTTCGAGGAACAGGACGTTGCCTGGGATACCTTGGCCGCCTTCAAATATGCCGCGGAGGAACAGGATATCGAAATCTGGTTCTCCGCGCGAACCCATCGGGAATCCGACATTCAAAACGACCGGGGAATTCCAGCGCCCTGTCATGAAGTGGATGATCTCTTCTCATTAATTATCATGCTGGACCCGAAGGATGACGCTGTCCACCTGAAACTCCTGAAAAATTTCGACCAGCCGGTCGGCGCAGATCTGCCGATCAAGCTGAACCCCCACACGATGCTTCTAATGGATGAATAGCCCGGTGGAATTCCGATACCCACCCTCTTCGGAAAAAGGGGAAAAACCTTGAACGTTGCCCGAAAACCCTCCTGCCCCCACTGTGGGGAACAGATGGAGGAATATCAGATTCCCCTGCCTCTTCCGGACGTCGCAGAGGAATTGGAATGGGAAAGTGACTTCCTGTGGGTCTGTATCAATGATGAATGTCCCCTCTTCGTGAACGGATGGAAGAATATGGCGGAGAAGTATGGACAGCTCGGCTCATTTCGGTACATGATCCGCCCCGACTCCGGAGAAGCCGGTGTCATTCCCGCCTTCCAGTCCGACACCGTTGAATTGATGGTTGAGGAACGAAGGAAAACACGAAGCCTAACGGGCAGAAAGAACAGCCCGGCAGGCAAGTAGAAAAAGATTTCACAGAAATTTTTTCAGTTTATCCAGGATCTCGTTCGCATACCGGAAAAACTCATCGGCCACGATGGCGACAAAGAGCCCTGTCTCCCCCCTTTGTTCAAGCACCTTCATCCCGTACACGGCCATTCCGGAAGAAGGCCCGGCCACAATTCCCTCCCGGGTAATCATCTCCACCAACGTCCGGTAAGCATCGTCGGACTCGACCAGAAGTTTCTCATCAATGATCGATTCGTCATAGATCTCCGGCTTCATGGTATATTCCGTGTTCCGAAGACCGTAAAACTCGTGACTCTTCTCACTCGGTTCGACAGAGATGATCCGGATATCGGGGTTCTTTTCCTTGAGAAATCGTCCCGTACCGGTAATGGTTCCCCCTGTCCCGACACCACACACGAAATGAGTGATCTTCCCCCCGGTCTGTTCCCAGATCTCCGGCCCCGTCGTCTTGTAATGGATCTCCGGATTGTGAGGATTTCCATACTGGTAGGGAACGAAGTGATTCTTCCTGTTCTTGTAGCCGAAGGCCGCCGCGATCGCTCCTTCTCCGGGGAACCGGGGGCAGGCGTCATCCGGGGTCAAATCCATCCCGCGGGTCGTAAGACTCAAAAGCGCCTTTTTGCCTTCGGGGACCTGCTCTCCGGAGGTAATGATCGGTTTAGGAAATCCCATCATATTCAGGAATACGCTTAAAGCCACGCCGGTATTCCCCGAGGTCGGCTCCACGCAGATGGTTTCCTCCTTCAAAAAACCGTCTTGAATCCCTCCCCGTATCATTCCGAAGGCGGTCCGGTCCTTGATCGATCCCACCGGGTTGAAATACTCCAGCTTGGCGCAGGCCGTTCTTTCCGGTGTCGGCTGAATCACATGATTCAGGCGAACCATCGGCGTATCTCCGATCAGTTCGGTGACATCGTTGTAGATCCGATTGTGTCTCATGGAACTCCTCAATCCGGGATCAACGTGGTTCCGGGGAGAAAAGGCCGATCTTCCGGATCCCTGTTTCCGATCATCATCGTCCCCCCTTACGGGCCAGAATCTGCCAGTCGGTCTCATTGACCCGGCTGACATCCAGGACTTCGTTCCCCTCCCCTTTCAGGCTTTTAGGAACATTTTCCGTGGCGGGAAGATGATCCACAATAATCCGTAAAACCTCTCCCGCCTCCATCGTCTCCAGCGCAAGTTTGGTTTTCACAAAGGTGTAGGGACAGACTTCACCTTTGATGTTCAGTTCCTTGTCAATCCGGGTCTCATCACTCACAGAACACCCCTCCTGAAAATCATATTCCATTACCAGCAGATGACTGTATCATACTCCAGAAGCATCCGCACGATTTCTTCATAGCCGACCGCACGTCCGGGACATGGACCGCCTCTCGCCTCCACATCCTCTCTGCACGCAAACAGGCCGGACGCATCCACAGGCGGGGTCAATACCGCGTCCTGCAGGAGAAGAATCCCGACGGAATGGCCTTCTTCCTCTCTCTGCCGTGACGCCATCTCATAGGCGTAACGATCATCCAGTGTCTTGATGACATGCAGGATCTTCACGCGTGAATCCCTTCTCCCGCTAAAAACTCATGACCAGATCACTCTCCGCGAGAAACCGGGAAACTTCATTCCGCTCAGCGGTTTTGACATCAAAATTCAGCCGAGAGAGGCCCCGTGCCTCAAGTGATTCCGATTCCACCCAAAGTTCGCATCCAACCTCCAGCAGTGTTCGGATGTGCCGTTCCATCTCCGAAAAACCGATCCGCTCCACAGAGACAGGCCCCAGGAGATAGACCCCATCCTCGGCAAAAAGCACCCTCACCCGATTGCTCGACAGGCTCAATCCGAGGCTCATGCGGAGCGCCTCGGACGCCTGCATGCTGTTGAAGGGAGAGCATCGAATCACGGTGGTGACAGTTTTCATGATGGCTTCCGGTCTTCCGACACGCAAATCGATGAATCAATGCAGCGACAGAAACGCGTCGGATTCTGAGACCATAACAGCCAGGTCATACTGGCTTCCGAAAAGGATTCCCGGGCGCTTTTCCACTCCAAGTTCCTGGGCGTTTCTGGCGCAGAGGGAAACCTCCACCCCCTTTTCGATCAGGGAATGAAGGACCTCATGTTGAACATGATACACGCCGTCGTACATCAGGAAAATCCGAACCCGATGTCCAAGACGGAGGGCCGCGTCCGTGATCCGGACCAAAGTATGGGTATTCGTACTTTCCGGAGCGCTCGTAACCAGGATACAGATTTTCGACCCGGTTCTTTGTTCTTTACGCATTGTCCCGGCCTCTATTCGGAACCATCCGGATCAACTCCTCCTGAAAACCCTTTCCATCGCGATCCAGTACCCAGGATCGGGTTTCCGCTTTTCCCTCTTCCGGCACGGCAACGATCAGATAGGAATAACCATGCCAGGCTCGCAGCCGGTCCGTTTCCGAAGGATAAAAGGAATAGCGGGGATGGGAGTGATAAAAACCGAGAATGTCCCACCCCACGGCCCTGGCCTCACCGTCAATCTTTAAAAAAGTCCCGGTGTCAATGGCGTACCGGTCATGTCTCCGCTTCCGCTCGCTGTTTTCCGCAGGGAAAACCCGTTCCACTCTTCTCTCCCCCTCATCACTCCCCACCAGAATCCCGCAGCACTCCTCCGGATAAGACCGCGCGGCGTGCCGGAGGATCTCTTCAAGCAGCCGTTGGGAAATCGTGATCATGGCCCTGCTTCCGACTGGAATCGTGTTTCTGTGATCCGGGAAACGATGCGTGAGACATTCAAGGAATGAAGCATACGGGAGATTCAATCACGCGTCAGAAATTCACACGGCAGAATTCTTCATAGTCGATCAATTCCGTGATGGTCGGGTGCTCACCGCACACCGGACAGTCCGGATCCTTCCGAACCCGGATGCTTTTGAATTCCATTTCCAGGGCCTCATAGGTCAACAGGCGCCCGTTCAGCACCTGCCCCTGATTCAGGATTAATTTTAAAACCTCCGTGGCCTGAAGCAATCCGATCATTCCGGGAAGGACCCCAAGCACACCCGCTTCTTCACAGGAAGCGGTCATCCCCGGAGGGGGGGGCTCCCGGAACAGGCACCGGTAACACGGCCCCTCTCCCGGCACAATGGTCATCACCTGGCCGTGGAAACGGAAAACCGACCCGTGGGAAAGAGGTTTTCCCGTCAGCACACACGCATCATTGACCAGATACCGCGTCGGGAAGTTGTCGCTTCCATCTACAACGATGTCATATCCTTCCAGTAAGGAGAACATATTCCGTGAAGTGACCCGCTCCGGATACGCGATCACCTCGATACCCGGATTCAGCGCCAGCAGAGTCTCCCTCTCGGATTCGGCCTTGTTCTTTCCGAGGTCCTGGGTGCTGTGAACGACCTGGCGCTGCAGATTGCTCAATTCAACCTGGTCCGCATCCACAATACCGATCTTCCCGACACCCGCCGCGGCCAGATAGTATCCGACCGGGGCGCCCAGCCCCCCGGCTCCGACCAGAAGAACACGTGCCTGGTTGATCTTTTTCTGCCCGGCCCCTCCCACTTCCGGCAGGAGGATATGACGGCTGTACCGTCGAATCTCTTCTTCCGTAAATTCAAACATACGCGGCTCATTGACTCCTTATTTCGGAAGTGGGCCCCTGCTCTCTTCCACCTTCACTCCGACACCTTCCAGAAAATCCGTCACCCGCCGAAGCTCTTCTTCCTCCCCCTCGAGTTCCAGAAGCACCCATCCTTCTTCTCCGGCCACCGCCGCCCGGAAGATGTTCGGCACAACGTCAAATTCCCTTCCCAGGCGGTAGATCAGCGGCTCCCGGATCATCTCCCCGGTAAAAGTCAGTTTCACGGTCTTCTTCGCCATGATAATTCCCCCGTCTGGGAACGGATCACAGAACGCTTTCTCCCACCCCCCCGGACAATGAACCCGGGATCCAGGGGCTACTCCACAACATTCATTTCCACCCGTTCAACCGTGACCCCCTTCGATTCCAGGTACTCCATAGCCTTCTCGATCTCCGCGGCTTCCCCCTCAAACTCCAGCCCCACCAGACCGATTTCATGCGTTACACTCGCGCAGCGGATATTGGTCACCACATCGAAATCGCGACCCACCTGATAAATCAGAGGTTCCCGTATCAGATGCTGTGGAAAATTCAGATACACCTTCCTTTTCATAAAATCACCCTCCCGCGATGGCCGGCACGATGGAAAGGATATCCCCATCATTCACTTCCGTGTCGAGATCTTTCATAAAACGGATATCCTCATCATTCAGATAGAGATTCACGAATCGCCGAAGTTTCCCCTCTTCATCGCAGATCCTTTCCTTGATACCCGAATACCCGCGCTCCAGGTTGTCGATCAACTCCTGTACCGTTCCTCCTTCGACCGGGACCTCGGGTTCCCCCCCGGTCAACGATCGCAGGGGTGTCGGGATCCTCACTGAAACACTCATGCTTTCCTCCTGACGTTTGTCATCTGATTTTCCCATCCGGAACCGGAAATCTTCCTCCATATTCTGCTCGCGGAACACGGGCCGCCACATTCAAAACACCCTGTTTCATATCATACTTGAGCCTTTTTTTCCATCAAAAGCTCTTCAAAAGACGACAACTTCGAATCAATGACCGCGTGCGGCTTGAGTCTGCCGACCAGTGCCTCCTGCGTCTTCAGGCCGTTGCCGGTGATCGAGATTACGATCGGCTCATCGCGGGGAATGCGCCCTTGTTCGATCAGCTTCTTCGCCGCCCCCAGCGTCACTCCCCCCGCTGTCTCGGTAAAGATCCCTTCGGTCTCCGCCAGAAGCTTGATGGCCTCCACAATCTCGTCGTCCGTCGCTTCTTCTCCCCATCCGCCGGAATCGTTCATGGCCCGGATGGCGTAATAGCCATCCGCCGGATTCCCGATCGCCAGAGACTTGGCGATCGTATTGGGCTTCACCGGTTTAAACAGATCGGTCCCCTTTTTCACAGCCGTGACGATGGGGGAACATCCCGCCGCCTGGGCGCCGTACATCCTGGTCTCCGCATGGTCGATCAGACCGATCTCTTCCAATTCATGAAACGCCTTCCGGATCTTCGTGATCAATGATCCCCCCGCCATGGGAACTACCACGTGGGCGGGCGCCCGCCAACCCAGTTGTTCGGCGATCTCGTACCCGAAGCTCTTGGATCCCTCCGCGTAGAAGGGGCGGAGATTGATATTCACGAAGGCCCAGCGATGCTTGTCCGCAATCTCCGTGCAGAGCCGGTTGACGTCATCATAGGTCCCCTCGACCCCCACGAGATGCGTCCCGAAGACCTGGGTCCCGAGGACCTTCCCCTGCTCCAGGTCGGCCGGAATGAAGATATAACTCTCCATACCGGCGGAGGCGGCGCAGGCACCCACGGCATTGGCTAAATTTCCGGTGGAGGCGCAGGCGACCGTGTCGAAGCCGAATTCCCTGGCTTTGGACACAGCGACCGCCACCACACGGTCTTTGAAGGAGAGGGTCGGGTGACTCACGGCATCATTTTTGATATAAAGTTCGGAAACCCCCAAAACCTTCGCCAGGTTGTCCGCCCGGACCAACGGGGTGTACCCGGCGTTCAGTCCGACCGTAGGAGCGTCATCCAGCGGAAGAAGCTCATGATAACGCCACATATTGGGGGCCCGGGACGCAATCATATCACGGGAGAGAACCTTTCGGATCTCATCATACCGGTATACTACTTCCAACGGACCGAAACAGAACTCACAGATGTTGATCGGTTCCTTGGAGTACTCTCTTCCGCACTCCCTGCATTTCAACCCCTTCACGTAACTCATAGACTCGCCTTTCCAATAAGAAAATCAGACTTGATAAAGACCGACATTTGCGTTCCGGATCTCCTTTTTCCGTTCAACCATCTCCTGTAAGGTGACGGCTTGAAGCATTTCTATGATCTTCTCATTCAGATTCACCCAGACATCACGGGTCACACAAAAACCGGAGCGATGACACGACTCACTGTCTGTTATACACTCCCCGAAATGAAGCGCCAGATCCAACATGAAACGTGCACAATATCTTCCCTTGGTCGAAAGCTTCATACCGATCCGTCCGGCAATAACTTATTATTCCTATCGTTTTAGTAAAGATCAAATCTACATGAAGCAATTTCTCATGTCAAGCCTTTTTTATTCAGAAGTTCCCCCAATTTTCCGGGGTGATGAGGTCCAAAGCGAAAAACCATTCACCCATCAAACAAACAAACCTTTTTGACAGGATGAACAGGATCGACAGGATATGCAAATCAGACTCCCCCGCAGGGGGAGCGTACCCCCTGTCATGAGCTGAGCCTCAAAGACAAGTTTACTTTGCCGTCCCATTAGAGGACTTTTTACAAGTCCATCACTTTTCAAAACGAGTTTCATGATTCTTTTCAATCAGTCAGAACCGAGGTGCGGCTGTTTTCGGGGGAAGTCCCGGTTTTTATCCCCGGATTCAGGGCAAGGACGCTTTCGGACCCGGTCTCGTGTTCAGTTTTTGATCGACACAAGGAACCGTTCCGACCTTCTTGTTCTTTGTCGAAGATCATCCGATCCGAAGAGTCAGACACTTGGCGCTTCCGCCCGCCTTGTGAAATTCGGAAAGATCGGTCTCGTGAACGCGAAACCCCCGCTCTTCCAGAACCCGGACCGTCTCGGGACAACCTGCCTGAAAAACCACGTCCCGTCCGACAACGACCGCGTTGCAGACAAAACGAAACGCTTCCCGGTCCGGCACAGGAATCGGATCCGGAATATTCTCCCGGATCACCTGAAGGGCGTATCGATCAAAGGCGGGAGGATAGTACAGGACAGACCGGTCATCCAGCGGGGAAAAACAGGTATCGAGATGGTAAAACCGCCTGTCCACAAGTTCGAGGGAGAGAACCTGAATCCCAAGAACCTCGGCGATCCGGGAGTGAGCCCGGACATCCGAGCGAAAACGATAACCCGCGAAAAGGATCGTTCCGAAGAAAAGAGCGTCCCCTGCTCCTTCGAAGAAGACCCCCTCCGGAAGCTCCAGGATCTCAAAACCTTTTTTTTCGAACCACTTCCGGAAACGCACACTCTCCGGTCTCCGCTCCGGGTGACGGAACCGGGAAAGAAAGACCCGGTCGCCAACCGGAAGCCCGGCATTGGCGGTAAAGACCATATCCGGAAGCCCCGGCACGGGGGGAACCAGATCAATCTCAACTTTCAGTCCATGCAGGATTTCAACCAGCCGATCCCACTGTCGACGGGATGAATCCCTTCGGGCCGGGCAGGAAATCTTCATCCAGGGGTTGATGGAATACCGGATGGCGTAATGATCCGGCGCACACATGAGAAGAGAGGGACTTTTTCCAGGCATCACTTCCAACCCCCGGCTCCGACAAACGGCATGGGTTCTTTCCGAAAGGTCCTTCTTCCGATGACCGGATCGGCGCTTCATTTCTTTCCCGGTCCCATCAGAATGCGGGCCAGTTCCCGCAGAAAGAGCTCCGCGTCGGTCACGATCCCCACCGCCTGGAAGCTCCCCCGGTCGATCAGTTTTGTCACCACCGACGGATTGATGTCGACACAAACCGTCCGGACCGAGGCGGGAAGCAGATTGCCCACGGCGATCGAATGCAGGGTCGTCGCCACCATGAGGACGAGACCCACCCCCTTCAGATGTCTCCGCATGGCGCGTTGCGCTTCCAGTGTATCGGTAATCACCCCGGGCAGCGGGCCATCGTCCCGGATCGATCCGGCCAGGACGAATGGAATCTTTTCCCTGACACAGGTGTACATCACCCCGCTTGTTATGACCCCTTCGGCCACGGCCTTGCGGATCCCCCCGGCACGGCGAATCATGTTGATGGCCCGGATATGATGCCCATGACCGCCCTCGGCACTCTGCCCACGATCGAGATAGACCCCCAGGGAGGTTTCAAAGAGGGCGTATTCGATATCATGTACGGCCAGAGCATTTCCCGCGAAGAGCACGTTGACGTACCCGTTCCGGATCAGGGACGCAAGATCGGATCCCGCGCCGGTATGGACAATGGCCGGACCGCCGACCAGAAGGATCTTTTCTCTCTTCTCTTTGACTTCGCGCATCCGGGCGGCGATCTCCCGGATCACGACTTCCTTGGGCTTCTCCGGGGAGGTCCGGCTTCGCATGAACCGGAATTCATCGTCCTTTTTCTCCCGGGCGGGAGGAATCACGCGTATCCCCTCCTCTCCGACCACAATCCGGTCTCCCCTCCGCACGTCCGACATCGGAACGGTACGGGCCTTCTTTTTGCCGGGATCGAATACGATCACGCAATCCATCTCGGGATTTTTCACCGGGATCCAACGCCCGGCCACCTGGATATCGGTCGTAAGATTCGTGGTGGAATAGAAATTCTCCGGCAGCACACCGTCTTTCGGGGCCTTCTCGAACCGGGTCGTTCCCGGTTCCACGGAGACCGCCCCCTGTCTCTTGATCCGGGTCAGAATCCGATCCAGCAGCTCCCTCCCGGCGGCCGAGACTTCAATCAACGCTCTGGACATATCCCGGCGTGTCCTCCCCACCCGGATTTCCCCAATCACGAAATCCCCTCCCAATTCCACGATCTCATCCAGAACCTTGGGGAGGGTCAGGGAATCGATAATGTGTCCTGAAAGCAGAATCCTTTCCGTGACCATTCTCTCCTCCTCGTTTTGTCCCAGGCATACCCGTTTCTTCCGGAACCGGCGGAAGATTCTCCAACCGGATCCCGGTCACGGCTATGAACGAATAGTAATGCCAAACCCTCCTGATTGCAACTTGGGTGTCGGGGAGAGGAATGAGGCACAATTTGATTGACAAGGCACAGGATGACCGATAATCTTTTTTCATGACAACACCTCAGGATGAAACTTCCCTGTCGATCGCTCATCTTTCCTCCCCACAGGTGGACCGGGGCGGCGATTTCATTTACCGGGTGGAGCAACCTCATTTCGCCCTGGCCTCCCTTCCCGGCGTGCAGGTCGTGGAACTCTCCACCCTCTCCCGTCACCGTGAAAAGATCCTGACCGAGGCGGACATCCTGATCATCAATCTGATCGGAGACCCGGACCTGCTCCCGGTCATCCGGGAGAGAAAACGCGCGGGCAAACTGACCGTCTATGAAATCAACGACTACTTCCTCGGCCTTCAGCCGTGGAACCCCGTCTATTATTTTTTCCGAGACCCGGAAAACCGGGCATGTATTCTTCAGTTGATCGAAAAATCCGACTGCGTTCAGGTAACCTGCCGGGAGCTGGCCAGGCGGTTTCAGAACTACAACCCGAACATTGCCATCTTCGAAAACCAGATGAGGGAGGTGGGAAGTCTCAACAAGCCGGAATCACCCCTCACGATTGGATGGGGGGGATCTCACGGCCATCTGGACGACATGCGCCAGGCGGCACCTCATCTGATCCGCTGGTTCAAGGAACATCCGGAAACCAGGCTGAGCATCATGGGATCCAGGCAGATCTACTCGCTCTTCGACGAACTGGATCCACAGCAGAAACGCTATACCCCACCCGGATCGCTTGAAGACTTTTTCGGATTTCTCCGGACACTCCATATCGGCCTCGCGCCGCTCATTCCGACCGATTACAATCTCTGTCGATCGGATGTAAAATTCCTGGAATACGGCGCCTTCGGAGTCGCGCCGGTTTGCCCTGATCTGGAAACCTATCACTCCGTAAAAAACGGCGAGACCGGACTCCTCTTCCATGGAATGGAGGAAATTCCGGTCATTCTGAATCGCCTTGTCGACGATCCCGCCCTGCGGAAAAGGATCGCGAGAAACGCCCATGCCTATGTTCGGAATGAACGGATGGAGGCACAGCACGCGGGTGACCGGCTCGAGTTCTACCGGAAACAACTGGCAAAAATCCAGGTCCGGACTGTTTCACGTACCGGCCCTCTTCCCTGGGTAAACCGTCTCCCGGAGGCTCGCCGGAAAGGGAACTCGGACTACACGACCCTTCTCTACACCCCCGTGGAGGAGAATCTCCATAACGGTCTGGTCCACCAGTTCCAGCACAACCGGATTCCCGAAGCGGTCCGGTGTTTCAGACTGGCTCTCGACGCATGCCCGGACTTCTATCTGGCTGCGCTCTACCTGGGGAACGCCCTGGAATCGTCCGCTCCGGAGGAAGCGGATCTTGCCTACGAGCAGGCCCTTCGTCTCAATCCGAAATCCTGTGTCGCGGCGATACTCCTGGGGCGCATCCAGCAGAAAAACGGCGATCCGCGGAAGGCAAAGGAGAGTTTTCAAAGAGCCCTGGAAATCGCCCCGGACGACGCGAGGGCCTGGATGCACTTGGGCGCCCTCCTACAGGAATCGCGGGAAATCGATTCCGCGCTGGAACACTACCGAAACTCCCTGAGGGAAAACCCCTACTATTCCCCCTCACTGACCCGTCTGGGAGCCCTGCTGTTTGAACTGGGCAGACTGGAGGAAGCCGGTGAGATCTTCAAACGCGCACTGACCCTGAACCCGGAATCGGGTGTTGACTGCTTTTTTTCAGGGAACATCGCCGCGAGACAGGGGAAAATCGACGCCGCTTTATTGTGGTACCGCCGCGCGGTGGAACTCCAGCCGGATCTTGCCGCGGCTCATGCGAACCTGAGCCGCCTCTATCGGGCCACCGGAAAGAGTGCGGAGGCTGAAGCGGCGAAAAACGAGGCGATCCGTCTTCAACCCGGCCTGAAGGGAAAGATTTAAAGGACCGCGATGAATATCCTCCACGTCGTTCACGAATTCGCCCCCTTCCCCAAAGGCGCGGGAGGCACCGGCCGATACGTCTACCGGCTGGTCCGGGCACAGGAGGATCTCGGGCACGACCTTTCGGTTCTGACACAGAAACGGGACACCGCCTCGCCACACCTCGCCCTGGTCCCTTACACCCTGGACCGCAACATCCGGGTCTATCCGCTGAACATCACGCTCTTCCAACATCCTGAAGAACTCTACAGACGGGACGATGTCCGCCCGATCTTCCGCAAGCTTCTCAGCCGGGGCCGTTACGACTTTGTGCACATTCACCACTTCATCGGACTCTCCGCTGCGATCGCGGAATGCTGCGCGGAACTTGCAATTCCCTATGGGATCACATTCCATGACTTCTGGCCTTTCTGCATCCGGTATCATATGATCGATTACGGAAGAGACGATTATGACTGCGCCCGCCTCGGTTACGGGCAAAAAGATTGCATTCGCTGTCTTCATCTCTGCCATTTCCCAGAGGAGCAACTCAACCAGAAGACCGGGGAGTTCCTGGCCCGTTATCTGGAAGAAAAGGACCGTTTTTTCGCAAAGATCATGGACAAGGCCGCCTGGATCTGCGGTCCCTCCAGATTGATCAAAGAGACCTATGACCGGAAATACCGGCTCTCTCCGGAACGGTTTCTTGTCGAACCGTTGGGCATGGATTTCATCGAGACACCACCGGACCACACGAACCTTCCCGGAATCCAGTTCGGCTACATCGGATCGATCGAATCCAGAAAGGGAGTCAACCTCCTTCTCCGGGTCTTTGAAAGGGTGGATTTCCCGCTCCATCTCTGGGGCAACGATCCCGGAGCGCCGTCATTCCGGGAATATGCGAAGAGCCGTCCGAATTTGCATTACCACGGAGGCTACGACGCCACAACCGACCTCGCCGCGATCTTCTCACGGATTCATGTCACCATCATTCCTTCCCTGAGCGAAAGCTTCGGTATCACAGCCCGGGAAAGCCTCAGCCACCGGGTTCCGGTCATCGCTTCCGACTGGGGGGGGATGGCCGAAGCGGTTGTTCACAAGCGGAACGGGATCCTTTTCCGGGTCGGCGATCAAGATGCGCTGCGCGCGGCGGTCGAATATGCCGCCGCACATCCCCGGGAAATCCATGAAATGGAAAAACACACCCTGGATCGGCTGATCTCCATGGATGAACACGCGCGCAGGATGCTGACTCTTTACGGTTGAGAACGGATTTTTTGTCCGTCACCCTGGAAAAATCTTTTCCGGCCGGTTCCGCGCGAGACCGTTTTTCCCTGACCGACAGTTTCCATTTTATTTACTTCATCGCCGGAATCTGATATGATTTTTCCATGAGTGAGGGGAACCCGATTCAATGTGTTGCCATTGTACCGGCCGCAGGTTCAGGAACCCGAATGGGCGGCACAATCAGGAAACAGTTTCTATATCTGAGACAGGAGCCGATCCTGGCACATACTCTGAAGGTACTGGAGGCCTGTTCGGAGATTCATTCCATCATCCTCGTGGTTCCGAAGGAGGAAAAGTCCTTCTGCGAGAACCGGATCGTCCACGCCGGAGGGTTCGTGAAGGTGACTTCCGTGATCCCGGGTGGCCCCAAAAGACAGGATTCGGTCTTCGCCGGTCTGAACGGCATGGAGGAAAAACCGGAAATTGTAATCATCCATGATGGTGTGCGCCCCCTGGTCACGGAAGAGCTGATCCGGAAAACGATCGCGCTTGCCGCCGAGGGGACCTCCGCAATTGTGGGAGTCCCGGTGCACAATACGATCAAATCGGTGGACGAAACGGGACGGATCGTAAAAACCCTTGAACGCGAACGCATCTGGTCGATCCAGACCCCGCAGGCTTTCCCCTGCGACGTTCTTCTCAAGGCCTATAAAGAGGCCTATCGGACGGGTTATTACGGTACGGATGACGCCTCTCTGGTCGAGCGGATCGGAGCCCCCGTCCGGGTCCTGATGGGGTCCCACGAAAACATCAAGATCACCTCCCCCACGGACCTGGCGATGGGAGAGGTACTCCTCAGGATGAGGCCGGATCATGCGAATCGGGCTCGGGTATGACGCACACAGATTGGTCTCCGGCCGGAAGCTGATCCTCGGGGGGGTATCGGTTCCTTTCCACCGGGGATTGGCAGGTCATTCCGATGCCGACGTACTGACTCATGCCATCTGCGACGCGCTGCTGGGCGCAGCGGCCCTGGGAGATCTCGGGGCACATTTTCCGGACACGGATGAGCGGTACAAAGAAATCGAAAGTCTGAAACTCCTCTCTCACGTGGGAGAGCTGATCACGAAAGAAGGATACCGGATCGGAAATATCGACGCTACCGTGCTGGCGGAGCAACCGAAACTGATCGGGCATATCCCCCGGATGGTACAAAAGATCGCGGACTGTCTCGGGATCACTCCTTTGAGGATCGGCATCAAGGCCACCACAACGGAAGGCATGGGATTTCCAGGCAGGGGAGAAGGAATCGCGGCGCTGGCCACCGTCCTGATCCAGCGCGCCCACTTCAACGACACGGAGCAAACTGACACATGAAACAGACCTGGGAAAAGATGCGGTCCGATTTCAGGGCCGTCTTCGAGATGGATCCAGCCGCCACAAGCAGGCTGGAGGTCCTTCTGACCTATTCCGGTTTTCACGCCATCCTGGCATACCGTTTCGCCCATTGGCTCCTCAACCATAAAGTCCCTTTCTTTCCCCGGTTTCTCTCGCAGCTCGCCAAATTCATTACGGGAGTGGAGATCCATCCGGCGGCGAAGATCGGTCAGGGATTCTTCATTGACCACGGGATGGGTGTGGTCATCGGGGAAACCACTGAAATCGGCGACAATGTCACCCTCTATCAGGGGGTCACCCTCGGCGGAACCGGCAAAGAACACAAGAAGCGGCACCCTACCCTCGGAAACAATGTCGTGGTCGGCGCCGGAGCCAAGATTCTCGGCAGCATGACCATCGGAGACAATGTCAAGGTCGGCGCCAACGCGGTGGTCCTGACACCGGTACCCCCGAATTCCACAGTGGTGGGAGTTCCCGGAAGAGTCGTCAAAGTGGAAGGGGAGAAGGTACGGAGCAGCCTGGACCATATCCACCTGCCCGACCCGATCATGGAGCGCTTCACCAGAATGGAACAGGAAATTCGGGAGCTGAAGGAAAAAATCCGGGAAAAAGAAGAATCCTGATACCCCCCTGTCCTCCCCATACATCCTGGACATTCCGGGGGAAACCCTTACTTCTGCTGCTGACAAAACCGGGGGTCCCTCAGGATCATCTCATGGAGTGAACGTTTCGGGACATGATGCACTCCCTGTTCATCCCTCCAGTAACGGATGTCCCCATCGTCCCCCACAGGATCAATCACGACCGTTTCCGCAGGTCTCCCGATCGCAACCACCAGGAGGATCCGGTATCTTGAGGGAATGCGTAAAACCTGCCGCAGTTTCTCCCTGCGGATGGACCCGATCATACATCCTCCGAGTCCCTTTTCCACCGCACCCAGGAGAATGCTCTGAGCGGCGATACCGTGGTCACACCCGAAATCCCTGACAATCTCCGTATCTCCCAGAATCACGATGTAAGCCGACGGTCTTTCCCCCCTGGAGGGACCCGGCCAGTCCTTGAGATAGCCGGCCCAGGCCAGGCAGGGGAAAATCCGGTCGTTTCCCTCCGGATCACAGGAAAGAAAGTACTTCAGCGGTTGCAGATTGGCCGCGGCCGCTGAATGTCGCGCGAGGTCGATCAACTCCTCCAGGGTCTCCATCGTGATCCTCTCTTTCTCATGAAACCGTCGATAGCTTCGGTTCTTCAGCACCAATTCCCTGATCATCATATCAGCCTCCTGAAATCGTTGATACAGCTTTTCCGCCAAGCACCGACTTCTTTTATAAACATGGTTGCTTCAGGATTTCAATGTTTTTGTTCCATCTTTTTGCCTTTATTCCATCTTTTCCCCGTATTCCCCCTGTTTCTTCTGAAAGAGTAAAATCGTGCCTCATTCCTGCTTTTTCCATTTGACAGTAAGTCCGAAAAAGGTTACCGTAATTTATTGAACGGGGTTGATTGAAAGGCAATCGAGGTGGTCGGCCTTGCGATCCCGTGTGAAAAATAGAGAATGGCAGGTGCAAAATCATGAAAAAATTTTCCCCCAGGATTCTACTCGTATTGATTCCGGCGTTGTTCCTGTTCACGGGATGTCAGGAAAGCACATCAAAGCACGCGGCAGAACCCAAGGCACCCGCGCCCACTGCAAAACCCCTCCAGGCAACCCCCGGGTTGGAACAGGACATCCATGTTTATCAGGAAATCCTGAAGAAGACACCGGATGCCGTAGATGCCCTGATCGGTCTCGGCAACGCCTACATGGATATCTCGCGATTTCCCGAAGCGGTTCAGTATTATCAAAGGGCGCTCAAGATTGTTCCGGACAATGTAGACGTCCGGATCGACATGGGGACCTGCTACAGGAAAATGGGCCAGCCGGACCGCGCGCTCGAGGCATACCGCAAAGGGCTCGCCTACCAGCCGAATCACGCCAACGCCCTGGCCAACATGGGGGTCGTGCTGGCCTATGACAAACAGGACCGCGAGGAAGCCTTGAAAGTCTGGGAGAAATTCCTGAAACTGTACCCGAATCATAACATGGCCGATGCGATTCGGCATGAGGTAAAAAGACTGCGAAGTGGACGGAAACAGTCCGTCCGATGAAGGAGAAAATTCAATGGAGGAAATCCAACGAAAAGTCAACGGAATGACCTGTGAAATGTGCGTCCGCCATGTTCGGGAGGCTCTGGAGGATCTGGAGGGCGTGGAAGAGGCCCGGGTGGATCTGCAAAACAAAACCGCGGTGATCACCTATGATGCGTCGAGGGTCGACCCGGAGGCCATGGAACGAGCCGTAAAGGAGGCGGGCTACGAACTGACTTGAAGGCATTTGTGCTCTTCGTCCCACGCTTGTCCCGAACCGGCGTCTCCTACCCCCACCTGTTACGCATCAGCAAGGTCGTCATCTTCCCGGAATCGGTTGAGGAGTTATTGGGAGATCACTTCGCTGATGGTTTTCAGGAGTTCCCCCATATGAATGGGTTTGGTAATACATCCCCTGAATCCATACCGCTGGTAGTAGGCCATGACCGGGTCGTTGGAATAGCCGCTTGACACAACCGCTTTGACCTCGGGATCCATCTTCAAAAGTTCCTGAAGCGTTTCCGTGCCGCCCATGCCTCCGGGTATCGTCAAATCCATAATCACGACCTGAAAAGGTTCCCGGTTCCTCATCGCCTCTTTATACTTTTTAATTGCCTCCCGCCCGTTTCCCGCCGATTCAACCTCATAACCTGCGACGGAAAGCATCTTCCGGACCACACGGAGCACAAATTCTTCATCATCCATCACGAGGATTTTCCCTTTCCCTTTCAGCAGATCAACTTCCCGTTCACCGGTCTTCGACGGCAGGTTTCCTCCGTCCTCGAGGGCAGGCAGATAAATGGAAAAGAGAGTCCCACTATCCGTATTCGATTCCACCATAATCTTCCCATGATGCTTGTTCACAATTGAATACGCCGTAGCCAACCCGAGCCCGTTCCCTTGCTCCTTGGTCGTAAAATAGGGATCAAAGATCCTCGAGAGGTGTTCTTCTGCGATCCCCTCACCATGATCCTGAACGGAAAGCCTTACGTAGGTACCGGGAGAAAGACCGGGCACTTGTCCCTCCGTGATTGTCACGTTTTCAGCGGTGATTTCAACCTCCCCCCCTTCCGGCATGGCCTGCTGGGCGTTGATCACCAGATTACTGATTACCTGACTGATCTGCCCCTCATCCACCTCAGCCTGCCGAAGGTCCTTCTGAATGAAAAAACGACTCCTGACCTTTGAACCGCTCAAGGCGAAATCAACCGTCTTCCTGATCAAACCGGAAATTTCCATGCGTTTCTTAACAGGTACCCCTCCTTTGGAAAAGGTGAGCAACTGATGGGTAAGCGAGGTGGCTCTTCGCGCAGCTTCCTCAATGCCGTCCAAGCATTGTGAGAGGTTCTCCGGGTCCTTCAGAAGAACCTTGGCCAGTTGAGAATTACTCAATATCCCCGTAAGAAAGTTGTTGAAATCATGGGCGATGCCCCCGGCGAGGATTCCGATCGATTCCAGTTTCTTTGCCTTCAGCAGCTCTTCCTCCATCTTACGCTGTCCCGTAATATCGTGAAGGACAATCACAACGCCGATGATTTCGTTCTCACCCCGACGGATCGGCGCCCCACTGACCAGAACGGCTTTCCGGTTTCCATGCCGGTCCTGGAGCACGGTCCGATCCGAGAACACGACGACCCCCTTTGTTTGCAGCACTCCCCGTACCGGATCTTTTTCCATCTGGAGGGTGTCCGCATCCCAAAGGTGCAGGACACTGACCAGAGACCTCCCCACGGCATCCTGTTCCACCCAGCCTGTCAGCAATTCGGCCACGGGGTTGATCAAAAGAATCCTCCCCTCTGTATCCGTCGTGATCACACCATCTCCGATTGAACGGAGTGTAACGGAGAGACGTTCCGTTTCGTAAGTAAGGGCGGCCTTGGCGTGATTGACCTCGATCATACTTTCTTCAAGCTGATGATTCTTGAGAAGCAGTCTTTTCTGCGTCAGGAACCGTATATATTCGATCACATAAGACAGAACCGCAACGCCTACCATACTGGAGATGAACCGGGCCTTGAACTCCACAGGATAAGTCGTCATCACCAGGGGAAAATCCGGGTAGTACAGGATCACCGACGACGCGATCAGGAAAAAAAGGGTGGCAACAGTCCCCCCCTTTAATCCCAACAGAAACAGGGCCGCCACGGGAAAAGAATAGAGCCACAACGGTCCGGTGTTGAGGCTCCCTCCGGTTATCAGAAGATAAAGGAAAGCGAAGGAAACAATAAAAACATTAAAATAACTTGCGAGGAGCAACCGCCGGGTAACTCGCAAATAAATGAAATCGAGTCCGATCAGAACTCCAGTGGCGAGCGATACAGCCCCGAGAGGCTCAACCCCATGAAGAATATCCCAGATCCCGAAGCTGCAGAAGAAAACACTCCCCAATAAACAGGCGGCATTGACCAGCAGGAACCTGGAGAGGGTCTCAATATCCTTCTCATACCTCTCCCAGCAACCGCTGGAAAAGATATTTTGAAGGCATTTCGAAAATTCTGATGAACGTTTCATCCCCACTTCCTGCGACTTTCCCTGTACCGGGTGGAAAGGCGAACGGAATATCACACCGGGAACCTTTTAACACAATACCTTCACGCTTTTCAAACCAAGAGCCCCCGGGAAACCGGATCTTGAAAACCGGATACCATCCCTGTTCCATATATCGGCATAAACAATCCGGTCTTGATTGAAAAAACGGATCGGTTTTTCTGTACCGATCTTCTCCTGAATCATTGAGTGATCACACAACGATTTTTCCGGTGTTTTCTCTATCTCAAAAAGGTCAGATATGCTATTCTTTGTGAAGATCGGATGATTGGAGAAATGTGGTTGCCACTCCCGGGAAGGGGCTCAATCCAATGTCATCAACGGAGAAGAAAACCTACTCGATCGTCAGGCCGTTTCAGTCTTTCTTCCGGAAGGAGGCGTTCAGCAGCCTCCTCCTGATCGTGACCGCGGGGATCGCCTTTACTTGGTCCAATTCCCCCTTCGCCGAAATCTATCACCGGATCTGGCAGACAACGTTCGGCCTGTCGCTCGGAGCGTTTGCCATCCGTCAAAGTCTTTTGCACTGGATTAACGATGGGTTGATGGCCGTTTTCTTCTTTACCCTGGGCCTGGAGATCAAGCGGGAGATGCTTGTCGGTGAACTGGCCTCTTTCCGGAAGGCCTTTTTGCCGGCCGCGGCCGGTCTGGGGGGGATGCTCGTCCCGGCGTCCATCTACTTCCTCTTCAATCATGGAACATCTTCCCTCCGGGGATGGGGAATCC
The DNA here is from genome assembly GCA_964483105.1 of uncultured Nitrospirota bacterium. Classification (GTDB taxonomy): domain Bacteria; phylum CG2-30-53-67; class CG2-30-53-67; order CG2-30-53-67; family CG2-30-53-67; genus CAYZZU01. The sequence goes on along the minus strand of CAYZZU010000017.1, from coordinate 30,981 downwards.
CGATGGCAACCGATATCGCTTTCGCGCTCGGCGCAATCGCCCTGCTTGGACGGAGCGTCCCCCTCAGTCTCAGAATCTTTCTCGCCGCGTTGTCGATCACCGACGATATCGGAGCTGTCCTGGTCATCGCGCTCTTTTACACGCAGCATTTTGTCCTGAAATTCTTAGCGCTCTCCCTGATCCTGATCCTGGGATTGTTCCTTTTGAACCTGTTACGCATCCGCTGGATCCTGCCGTACGCGATCCTCGGGATTCTCCTGTGGTTTTCGGTCCAGAGCTCCGGGCTTCACGCAACGATCGCCGGAATCGTCACGGCTCTGTTCATTCCGGCCAGGGGTCGAACCAACACCGATAAGTTCCTGCTGGAAACCCGGCACCTGATCGATCATTTTCAATGCCCCCCGGAGGGGTGCGGCGATTCAATCCTGATAAACCCGGAGCATCAAAATACGGTGCAATCGATCAAGCTGGCCTGCCAGCATGTGGAGACCCCGCTGCAACGGTTTGAGCACGCACTGACTCCCATCGTCACCTATCTGGTGATTCCCCTCTTTGCCCTGGCCAATGTAGGATTTACCCTGAGCGGGATCCACTACGCAGAGATGCTCCGATCATCCATTACAATGGGAATTGTGTGCGGCCTGGTGATCGGGAAACCCCTGGGAATCACTCTCTTTTCCTACGCGGCCGTCAAGACAGGATTGGCCGAACTTCCTTCCAGACTGAACTGGTCACATATCATCGGTGTCGGTTTTCTGGGAGGAATCGGTTTTACCATGTCCCTCTTTATCTCCCTTTTATCCTTCTCCACGGAGAGCAGGCTCGCGTCCGCGAAGTTAGGAATCCTTCTCGGTTCCATACTCTCCTCCGCCATCGGGTTGATTCTGTTGACGCTGTTAGCCTGGAAAAAGTCTCAGGACAATCAATCAGTCAGAAAAACCGGTAAGGGGCAAATTGGGGTTTCCTTATAACTTCCGGGTCAGGGTAATCCCTAACAGGTGGAAGTCACTCTGGTAGTCAGCATTGAAATTCTGATAATTGGTGTCGGTCCCACGATCCTTGAAATGGGAATACATATATGCCGCGTCGAGGGTCCAACTCCCCCGGGTATAGCCACACCCCAGAGAAAAGTTGTGCCGGTCCGAATCGGGAAGGATCGGTCCCAGGGTCCGATCGGGGATCGGGTTCTTATCGAAGAAATATCCCGCCCGGACGGCGAAGTCCTTGGTATAGTGATATTCAGTCCCCAAATGGAACCCCCAGCCGTTCTCCCAGTCCTCCTGGAGACTCAACTGATCGGATGTCGTCAATCCCAAGAGGGGATTCAAGGAAAGTCCGGGATCCATATCCACGACAATGTCGTTGAAATGATTCCACGTGGTGTACTGTACGTCGAACTCGAAGTTCCAGTCCGGAAGGGCTGTGGTGGAAATCCCGGCCAGGAAGATTCCGGGTAGTCCAACCTGGGTCCGGCCATGGGTATGGGTACTGACCACCGGGTTGGGAAGAAACGGCGAGAAAAGCGCGTTCCCACTTGGGAACCAGTCCACTGTACTTTCGCTTCTCGAAATCTCCACCTTGGTATGGCTGCGGTAGGAGAATCCCACCTTCCAGAAGTCGTTCACCTCGTACCGGAGCCCCACGTTGTATCCCCATCCACCCCCACGGCCGTCCAGCTTCAACCGACCGAGCTGATTCGCCCCGAGCCGTTCATAACTGGAAACCGGCGTCTCCGTCGGAAGGCTGAGCGCCGTGAGAATCGCATTGAACGATTCGGCCCCCACCTGCCGGATGATCTGGGTCTTGAATCTCAGATAGTGGATCCCGACCGCCACGGAGAGTTTCGGATTCAACTTGAAGGCAAGATTGGGATTGAAATCATAGGTCTTGATGTGGGCCTCGTCCGCCACGGAGTTTCCCGCAGATCCAGCGGCCCAGTCGGTTCCGATCCCGAAGGGAGTATAGTAACCGAACCCGAACGTAACCCGATCATTCAGCTGATGCGTCAGGTAGAAATGGGGAAGAAAAAAGGTCCGTGCCGCCATTTCTTCATGATAGGCCAGACCTGCAGTCTTGGCGCTGTCCACATCGTACTTCTGATCGTTCCGGATGAAGGTATTGCCGATGCTGAGATGAGTACCGGCAAGCTGCGTAATCCCTGCGGCGTTGTTGAAGATCGCTGTGGGGTCGTCGGCCGTGGCGGTGAAGGCCCCCGCCATCCCCATTGCCTTGGCCCCCTGCTCAAAAATCAGGAAACCGGCGCTCCAGGCAAGGGATGAGGTAAAAAGGGCGATCCCCAGGATCACCGCAGAAAAAAACAGTAGTCGTTTCATATTCCGTCCTCCTCATTGTTCAATATGTCATATTATCTATAGGCGTTATCTGTTTTTGTCAAGCCTATTCTCTTTAATTTGACTTTTTTACATTCAGGAACTGCCTGATCGCGAAGGGAGGAAGCGGTGAAAAAAAATGGGAACCGTTGCCCCCTTTTTGCACATTCTTCTCAGAACTCGTTTTCATACAGGGCGTCCAGGAGGTCGAAATATCTTTTCGTGATGACCTTCCGTCGAATTTTCAGGGTAGGGGTCAACTCTCCGGCCTCCTGCGTCCATTCATGGTCGAGGAGGGCAATCTTTTTCAATTGCTCAAAGCGGGCCATGGTCCGTTGTTTCCGTATGACACGCGACATGAGGAAATCGTAAGTCCTGGGGTCATGGAGCATCTCCTGCCGGGAAGAAAAGGTCACGCCTTTCTCCCTGAAGTACTTGGAGAGGGTCTCAAAAGCAGGAACCACCAGGGCGGTCAGGTACTTACGCCGATCGCCGTAGACCATGACCTGACTGAAATAATCATCGGACAGGAGGAGACTTTCGATATACTGGGGGGCAATGTTCTTACCGCCCGAGGTGACGATGAGATCTTTCTTCCGGTCGGTAATCCGGACGAACCCTTCTTCGTCGATCTCACCAATATCCCCGGTATGGAACCAACCCTCCGGATCGATCGATTCCCGGGTGGCGGTCTCGTTCTTGAAATACCCCTTCATAACGGAGGGGCTGCGGGTCAGGATCTCGCCATCCTCCGCGATCTTGACCTCGACTCCGGGAAGCGCCGGTCCGATGGTTCCGAAGCGGATCTTGTCGTGGCGGTTCGCGGTAATCACCGGCGAGGTCTCGGTCAACCCGTACCCCTCGAGGATGGTGACGCCGGCGGCATAGAAAAATTCGGCGATCTTCCGGGAGAGCGGCGCGCCGCCGGAAATAAAGTACCGCAATCGACCGCCGAGCCGCTCCTTGATCTTGTGGAAGACCAGCCGATCCGCGAGGGCGAATTCCATCCGCAGCCAAAAAGGACCCTGCTCCCGTTTCAGACGGTACGGGGTCAGTTGTTTCCCGGTCTCGATACCCCAGGCAAAAATCTTTTGCCGGATCCGGGGGCTCCGGCGAACCTTTTCCAGGACACGGGCGTACATCTTCTCATAGAGTCTCGGTACGGAGACCACGAGTGTCGGCCGTACTTCGGCCAGGTTGTCCGCCACACTGTCGATCGATTCGGCATAGGCGATGGTCACGCCATGGAACAGCATGAAGAACTGCCCCACGGTCCGTTCAAAGACATGGCTTAGGGGAAGAAATGAGAGGCAAAGATCTCCTTCCTCGATCGGTACGACACATTCCGAGGCCTTGCAGTTGAAGAGGATGTTCTCATGGGACAAGAGAACCCCCTTCGGTTCTCCGGTCGTTCCGGATGTGTAGATGACTGTGGCCGTATCGGAATCGACCGTACGCGCCGCGTGCCGTTCGTAAAGGCCGGGATCCCCGGCTGCGAGTTCCGCCCCCTGCCGGAGCAACCGGTCCAACGGAATCGCTCCCGGATCCTCCACCGGGTCCATAACCACGACCTTCGGCTGTACCGAAAGTGTGGATTCCACCTCCCGTATTTTCCGGAGCTGTTCCGCGGTCGATACAATCAGGACCTTCGCCTCTGAATCATCCAGGACGTAGGCGATCTGCCTGGAAGTGCTGGTGGGGTAGACCGGCACCGTGACAGCCCCCTCCGAAAGGACGGCCAGATCGGAGACGGGCCATTCCGGCCGGTTCTCCGACAAGATTGCGACCCGGTCCCCCTTCTCCACTCCCAGGGCCGAAAGCCCCAGTGCAAGCTTCCGGACCGAAGACTCCATCTCCCGCCAGGAAATTTCCCGGTACCGTCCTTCCCGTTTGACCATCAGGGCGGATTTCCCTTGATACCGCTTCGCGCATTCCTGAAAAAAACCATGTAGTGTCACAAGCGTTTCCTGTTCTTTGAAAGGTTTTTCATTGAATCCGGAGGTCAGGGGACCGTTTTCTACTTCGAATTCTTCAATGCCTCGGTTAACAACGGCACCACCTCGAACAAGTCTCCCACGATTCCGTAATCCGCCTTCTCGAAAATCGGGGCATCGGGATCGGTATTGATGGCCACGATGGTCCGAGAGGTTCCCATTCCCGCCAGGTGCTGCACGGCCCCGGAGATCCCGCAGGCGATGTAAAGTCTCGGATTGACGATCTTTCCGGTCTGCCCTACCTGGTCGGAGTGAGGCCTCCAGCCGGAATCCACGGCCGCCCGGGAAGCCCCCACAGCGGCGCCTAACACTTCCGCCAATTCTTCGAGGATCCTGAAGTTCTCCGTGTTTTTCATCCCCCTTCCGCCGGACACCACAACATCCGCCTCGGTCAGGTCAATCTTCGCGCCCTCTTTCATAATCCGGTCCACCACCCGTGTCCGGATCTCCCCGACCTCTACCTCCGGTTTTTCCACCGCAGCGGCCCGGGGTGGATCGATCTCCTCCGCGGTGACCGTGTTGGGACGGATGGTCGCCATCCGGGGCGTACCACCACGAAGCCGTTCCCGGCTCAGGACCTTCCCCCCGTACACCGGCCGGAGAGCCGCCAGGCCTCCCTCTTCACGCACCAGTTCAACACAATCGGTCAAAAGACCGGCCCCTAAACGGGCCGCGAGACGCGGGGCGAAATCACGGGAAAGAACCGAATTGCTCATCAAAACCATTTCAGGCCCTGTTCGTTGGATCAGAGAGGCCATGGCTCCGACAAATCCCTCCGTGGTATACCGGGAGAGTTTCGGATCGTCAAGGACAAAGACACGGTCCGCGCCGTACTTTCCGAGACCGGACGCCTTCGATTCAATTCCCTCCCCGGCCAGGACCACGGAGAGTTCCCCACCGGAAGCGTCGGCAAGCTCTCTCCCGAGCGTAAGAACTTCGAAGGTCGATTTCTTGACGGATCCATCCTTTATCTCGGCGATCACCATGACATTGCTCATAGGAATAACTCCTGTATTATTACATTCAGTGGTCTGATTGTCTTCTTTTTCACCGGAAGATCCACCAATTCAGTATCCGATCATTGTGTGTCCACTCCGCGAAAGTCCCGATCCCTAAAAGAATCACATAGATGATCAACCCCCCTAAAAGGATGTAGGACCCGTAACGCCCCCAGAAGGACTCTTCGTTCTTTTCTTTTCCCTGCGGCTGCTCCTGGAAATTCTCACCCGCCATTTCCCGCTCCTTCCCATTTCCCAATTTCCAATCCCCAATTTCTGATCCCCAATTTCCAATCCCCATTTTCCAATCCCCAATTTCCAATCCCCAATTTCCAATCCCCATTTTCTGATTTCTGATTCTCATTTCCTGCTTTATAATGCCCGGGCTTCCTCTTTCAGCAGCCGGACCAGTTCCTTCACGGCTTCCGCGGGTTCGCCCTGAATCCTCTTCCCGGCCGTCCGTTCCGGCGGGAGAGAAAGCGAAAGAATCTCGGCCTGATCGGCGGTCTCTTCCGGGCTGATCCCGAGGGCCGCGGCATCCAGGACACGGATCTCCTTCTTCTTCGCCTTCATGATTCCGGGAAGAGATGCGTAACGCGGTTCGTTCAGCCCCTTCTGCGTGGTCACCAACGCGGGGAGGGGAAGTTCCAGGACCTCCCGGCCTCCTTCCACTTCGCGCTCCACGGTGATGGAGCCGGCGTCATCACGGAACGTCAACCGGGTGATCACCGTGGCCTGGGGGATCCCCAGGTATTCGGCAAGGGCCGGCCCCACAAAGGAAGCGTGGTCATCCACCGCCTCTCGCCCGCAGAAAATCAGATCGTACTCCATGCCTGAAATGACCCTGGCCAGAAGCCTGGCCGTCACGAACGGCCCGGCCCCCTCGAAGGAGGGGTCTTTCAGATGGACGGCCCGGTCCGCTCCCATGGCCAGGCAGGTCCGGATCGCCTCCGTGGCCCGGTCCGGTCCGAGGGAGATCACCACGACCTCGCCACCCAGTTTCTCCCGAAGCCGGAGGGCCTCTTCCACCCCGTACTCGTCATAGGGATTGACCACAAAACCGAGATCCCTCGGATCGATCCCATGACCGTCCTCCCGGATCCGTATCCGGGCCGCCGTGTCCGGTACCTGCTTCACGCATACGATGATTTTCATGCTTCCTCCCTACGGTTCGTCCTGATCCTCCAACCGAAGCAGACGCACATCCTCCAAGTCCACATCCCGTCCCGCCGCCACCTTTGATGCAATGAGATCCTCCCGTGTCACGATGTAAAATTCCTTCTCTTTATAGTGCATGGTCTCTTTATGTTTCCAGGCATCCGCAAAAGTCAGCCCGGGCGTCGATGTCTGGACATCGATCCGCACACGGTCTTTGAACACGGTGATCTCATTTGCCAGAAGTTCTTCAACGGATATGAGTGATGCCGTCCCCAGTCCGGCTTCCTGAAAGGCCGTGAGCAGTTTTGCCACATTGTCAGGGGCCGCCTCGATCAGGATATCGAGATCGAAGGTCGCCCGGGGAACGCCGTAGAGGACCGCCGCGATCCCCCCCAGCACAACATACCTAACATTGTGACGGTGTAAGGACGCGAACACGTCCTGCAGCCGATTCAGCATCTCTCCTCGCATCCACGATCCCTGGATTGTTCTCCAGGACCAGGTCGGTAAAGGCGCACAACAGCTCCATCCTTTCCGAAAGGGGGAGCGACCGAAACCACCGGGCCTTCGCTTCCGGTGTCTCCTCGAGGGGATTGTGGGAAACCGCCTTCTTCATCTCAGTACCCCCCCTTTTTCAGCACATCCCGGGCGATCACGATCTGCTGGATCTCATTGGTCCCCTCGAAGATCCGGTTGATCCGGGCGTCACGGTAAAATCGTTCGATCGGCATGCGCGTCATGTACCCCATGCCGCCGTGGATCTGCATGGCATGGTCCACGATCCATCCCTGCCATTCCGTGCAGAGATACTTGACCATGGCCGACTCCCTGGAGAAAATCTCTCCCCGGTCCGCCATGGCGGCCGTGCGGTAGACCATACTCTCCATGGCATAGATCTTCGAGGCCATCCCGGCTAAATAGCACTGGATCATCTGCTGGTCCGCGATCGGCTTCCCGAATTGTTTCCGCTCTCCGGCATGGCGGATGGAAAGAGCCAGCATCTCCCTGGAAGCGCCCAGGGCCGCGGCGCCGAGACCGAGACGTCCGTAATCCAGGGTCCGCATGGCGTTTCTGAAGCCTTCCCCTACTTTTCCGAGTACCTGCGACCGGGATACCCGCATCTCCTCGAAGACCAGTTCCGCCGTATTCGACCCCCGGATTCCCATCTTCTCCTCAACGGTCCCCACCGAAAAACCGGGGGTGTCGGTGGGGACGATGAATGCGGTGATCCCTCCGTGCGGCCCCTTTTCGGGGTCCGTTGCGGCATAGAGAATGACGAAATCGGCGATCCCGCCGTTCGTGATCCAGATCTTGCTCCCGTTGATCACAAAATCCTCTCCGTCCTCTACGGCGGTCGTCTTAAGACTTCCGGCATCGGAGCCGGCAGAGGGTTCGGTCAGGGCGAAGGCGCCCAGTTTTTCGCCTGCCGCCATGGGAACCAGAAAGGTCCGCTTCTGTTCCTCTGTCCCGTCAAGGAGGATCGGCACGCAGCCGATACTCTGGTGAGCTGCAAGCGTAATCGCGAAACTGGCACATCCGTGAGAGAGCTCCTCCATCATAATACAGTAGCCAACCTCTCCGAACCCGCTGCCCCCCCACTGTTCCGGGATGGCAATCCCCATCAGGCCGTTTTCGGCGGCCTTGCGCAGAAGACCCGGGGGGATTTCCCCTTCCCGGTCGATCCGGGAGGCCAGGGGGCGGATCTCCCGGTCCGTGAATTTTCTGACCATGTCCCGGATCATCCGCTGTTCTTCGGAAAACTCGAAATCCATACTCTCCTCCCCGTTCAGAAAGGATACCCCTCCCGGTCCAGAGCGGTTTTCGCGATGGCGATCGCCAATTCGTCGTCGTTCCGCGTGATCATCCGGTTGTTCCTCCGGACCCGCCTCCACGCGAAGTTGCAGAATGTCCGGGCGATTTTCAGTTCATCTTCCGCGCCTTCGGCGCCCTTTTCCGCAATGGCCGACGTCACCCGGGAGACCACGCACGACATGGCATAGAGATCGATCACCATATCCGCCATCCGTTCAAGGATGAATTCCTTCTCCACCACCTTCTTCCGGTGCCAGCGGATCACCTTCTCGGCCGTATCGGAAAGCTGCCGGGTATACTCCTCAATCCGCCGGTATTCGTCCTCCAGGAGCGGGTCCGCCATGGTGAAGTGGTCCCCCGCGAGCGACGTGATCTTCCGGACGGCGTAATCAGCCAATTGCCCGATATTGTGGAGAGGATCCTTGATGGCCCGTGCGACCCCGCGAAGAGTCTCACCCGGTCTCTGCAGGCCCGAAAGGGCGATAAAAAGGCGGAGGATCTCGTTCGTCCCTTCGAAGATCAGGTTGATCCTGGAGTCTCGGAGAAAACGTTCGTGGGGATACTCCTCCATGTAGCCGTTTCCACCCATGACCTGCAGGGAGTCGTTGATGACCTCCCAGAGACGCTCCGTGGCAAAGACCTTGGAGGCGGCCGACTCCAGGGAGTAGTCCGCGTCCCCGCGGTCCACGAGTCCCGCGGTCATGTAGGTAACGCTCTCCATGGCATAGGTGGAAACGACCATCCGGGAAATCTTTTCCAGGATCATCTCGAACTCGGCGATCGGCCTTCCGAACTGTTTCCGTTCCCCGGCATGGGCCACGGCGGCTCCGATCATGGTACGGGCCGCCCCCACACAACCGGAGGCAAGCCCCAAACGACCTGAGTTCAAGACCTCCATGGCGACCCGGAAGCCACGCCCTTCCTCCCCCAACAGGTTTTCCACGGGCACCCGGACATTCTCGAAGATCACCGGCGTGGTGGAGGAACCCCGGATCCCCATCTTCTTCTCCTCGGGACCGATCGAAACCCCTTCCATGTCCCGTGTCACGATGAAGGCGGAAACCCGTTCCTTCTTTTCCCCACGCACATTCACCTCGGTCTTCGCGAAAACGGTGAAAAAATCAGCCAGCCCGCCGTTGGTCACCCACTGTTTGGTCCCGTTGAGGAGATAGACATCTCCCTCCCGGACCGCCCTTGAGGAAATCCCCTGGGCGTCGGACCCCGCACCCGGTTCGGTCAGGCAGAAGGCGGCGATCGACTCTCCCGTGGCCAGTTTCGGCAGGTATTTCTGTTTCTGTTCCTCCGTCCCGAAAAAAAGCAGCCCCTTGAGACCGATCGACTGGTGACCGCCGACAGTCACGGCGACAGAAGCGCTGGAGCGGGAGAGTTCTTCGATCACCCGGCAATAGGCACGCTGCGAGAGGGAAAACCCGCCGTATTCCTCCGGGATCACCATCCCCATCAGCCCCAGCTCGGAAAGCCCCCGCATCACCTCTTCCGGGATCTTCTTCTCCCGGTCGATCCGCTCCGCCGACACCTTATCCCGGCAGAATCTCCGGACGGAGTCGAGCACCAGGTTGAGATTTTCCAGTTCTTCCCCCTCCAGGTGGGGAAAGGGGAAAAGCAGATTCTCCTCGATTTTTCCCTCGAAGAGCGCCTTGGAAAAACTTCCTTTTTCGGTATCACGCATGGGATCTCCTTGAAACCGTTCGAACGGTTAATAAAACCCCTTCCCTTCCCCGGCCATTTTTACAATCAGGTCCGCCGGTCTGAACCGTTCGCCGAAACGTTCCGCATAGTCTTCCAGTTCTTTCCGGATATTCTCCAGACCCAGTTCATCGGCGTAGCGTAAAAGACCGCCCCGAAAGGGAGGAAAACCGGTACCGAAGACCATTCCCGCATCCACGGACGAGGGTTTCTCCACGATTCCCTCTTCGAGAATTCTGGCCGCTTCGTTGATCATGGCCAGCGTCAGACGGCCCGTGATCTCCCGTTCGGGAATTCCTCCCCGCTCTTTTACGCTACCGGCGACCAGTTTCTCTGTCTCCGAGGCAACGGTTCTCTCCTTCCCCCGGTAGTCATAAAAGCCCCGGCCGTTCTTCTTTCCGAGACGTCCCGCTCCGACCATCTTCGAAAGAATCTCCGAAGGCCGCATCCTCTCACCGTACGCCCGGTACAGAATCTCCGCCACGGAGACGGCGATGTCGAGCCCGATGGAGTCGAGCAGAATGAATACCCCCATCGGCATGCCGAAATCGAGCATCAGGCGATCCACCTCCGCAATGCCGATCCCCTCTTCCAACAGCAGCGCACCTTCGTTCAGATAGGGCATCAGGATCCGGTTCACAAGGAACCCCTCCCCGTCCCGGACCACGACCGGAGTCTTGCCGAGCCTTTTGGATAGGGCCACGATCGTCGCCACGGTCTCATCCGAAGTCTTCTCTCCCCGGATCACCTCCACCAGCGGCATTTTATCCACCGGGTTGAAGAAGTGCATCCCGGCCACACGCTCCGGATGAGCGGATACCGTCGCCAGATCGGTCAGGGAGAGGGACGATGTATTGGAGGCAAAGACGGCGTGGGCGGGAAGATGCTCCTCCACTTCCTTCAAGACCTGCTTTTTCACCTCCATCTTTTCCAGGACCGCCTCAATCACCAGGTCGACATTCGCGAACCCGGTGTAGTCGGTTGTCCCGCTGATCTTCCCGAACTTGCGATTGAAATCTTTTCGATCCAGGATCCGTTTCTTTCTCTTCTGATTCAGAATCCGGTAGGCCGCGGAGAACCCCCGCGCGACGGCGGAAGTCGCGATATCTTTCATTCGAACCGGGATCTCCTTTTCCCCGAAGAGTTCGGCGATCCCGCCTCCCATGACCCCGGCGCCAATAACTCCGGCCTTCCGGACAGGCAGGGGGGAAACGCCGGGATCGTCGACCCCCGGGTCCTTCCTGAACTCTTCCCGGAGAAAAAAGACCCGGATGAGATTCTTGCAAACCGGGGTAACTGCCAATTCTCCCAGGAACCGCGCCTCGATTTCAAGCCCCCGTTCCATCCCCCGGAGGAACCCCTGCTCCACCGCCTCGAGTGCCTTGATCGGTGCGGGGTAGTGCCCCCGGCTCTTCCGGATCACTCCTGCCCTCGCCTTCTTGAACAGGATATTCCGGCCGATCGCGGTCGTCTCGAGCAGGCTCTCCAGAAGAGTCCGTTTTCGTCTGATCCCCCGGGGCCGATTCCACCCGGAGCGGACGAGTTTTTCCGCGAACCGGGCCGCGGTTTCCTGCAGAATCTCCCGGGGCACCACGTCATCAGCCAGACCGATCTTCTTCGCCTTTTTAGGATAGATGTTCTTACCCGTCAGGATCAGCTCCAACCCCTGACGGACTCCGACCAGCCTGGGAAGCCGCTGGGTGCCTCCGAATCCGGGAAGGATTCCCAACCGGATTTCAGGCTGTCCCAGGACGGTCCGGGGATGATCCGTGATAATCCGGTAATGGCAGGCCAGAGCCAGTTCCATGCCTCCACCGAGACAGGCACCGTCAATGGCCGCGATCACCGGAAAAGGGAGATTCTCCAGGCGGTTCAGGATCTGCTGCCCTTCCCGGGCCAGTTCCTCTCCGGCTTTCGGGTCAGAAATCCGCTCAATCTCCCGGATGTCCGCCCCTGCGATGAAGCCCCCCGGTTTCCCGCTCCGGACGATCAGGGCACGTGCTCCTCCCTTTCCCGCTATCTCGTCCACAGCCCGCGAGAACCGCTCCATTACCTCCGGGGTCAGCTTGTTGACCTTTTCCCCCGGCAGGTCGAAGGTCAGAACCGCAATACCGTCTTCACGAACCCGCACATGAACAGGAGATTCCATGATCCACCCTCCGGGGAATTAAAATCCGTTCAAACTGATTCAACCGCTGAAACTGCTGGAACGGTTTGAACCGGCTTATCTCTCTACAATCACGGCCGCTCCCTGTCCTCCGCCGATACAGAGTGTGGCAAGCCCCAGGGAAAGGCCGCGGCGCTTCATTTCTTTCAAAAGAGTCAGGATCAGGCGGGTTCCGCTTGATCCGACAGGGTGTCCCAGCGCAATGGCTCCACCATTCACGTTCAGGATTTCCCGGTCGATTTCCCCTATGGGGGTCTCCCGACCCAGGTGTTCCGAGGCAAACTTCCGGGAAGCCATGGCCTGTTCGCAGGCCAGGACCTGGGCGGCGAAGGCTTCATTGAGCTCGATCAGTTCCAGGTCGCGAAGCGTAAGCCCGGCGCTGGAAAGGGCACGGTGGGTGGCGAAAACCGGGCCCAGACCCATTCTCCCCGGATCACACCCGGCAAAACCGTAGGCACGAATCCACCCCAACGGTTCATATCCCAGCTCCGAGGCCTTCTCTTCGGACAGGACCAGGACTGCCGCGGCGCCATCCGTAATCTGGGAGGAATTGCCCGCCGTGACGGTCCCGTGATGCCGGTCGAAGACCGGTCGCAGTTTGCCGAGAGCCTCCAGGGTTTGTCCCTTGCGGATCCCGTTATCCTCCGTGACGGCCTCCCCGAAGCGGGGCGGGACATAGACCGGAACGATCTCCTCTTCGAGCTTCTTCTCCCGCGTGGCGGACTCGGCCCTCTGGTGGCTGAGCAGGGCGAACCGGTCCTGCTCCTCCCGACTGATACCGAACTCCCGCGCCAGAACCTCGGCGGTTTGTCCCATGTTGAGCCCGCAGACCGGGTCGGAAAGCCCCTGCAGCAACCCGACAACCGGTTTGAAATGGAAGGGACGCAGAGAAGAGAGCTGTTTCATCTTACCGGAAAGCGTTTTGGCCTTCTGGAAGGCCTGGATGATCTCCTGGAGGCCCTTGGAGAGGAAAAAGGGGATATTACTCATCGACTCCACCCCCCCGGCGACAATCACATCGGCCTCCCCGAGCCGGATCTGGCGGCAGGCATTGATCACGGATTGCAACCCGGAGGCACAATTTCTGTGGACCGTGTAGGCGGGAACGGCTTCGGGGATGCCCGCCTTGAGGGCGATCACCCGGGCGATGTTGGCCGAATCCGCAGGCTGCCCCACATTTCCGATGATCACCTCATCCACCTCTGAAGGCGGCAGGTCGATCCGTTCCAGCAACTCCCGGACGACAACCCTTCCCAGTTCCGAGGCAGACAGATTGTTGAAAAGGGTCCAGGCCTTGACATAAGGGGTGCGAACCCCCGCCACAATCACGACTCGCCTCTCCTTCATGGGACCTCCTTGAAAATCTTCTTCACTTCCTCCTGTTTACGTAATCAACCGTATTGCAACTGATCATACCTCTTTTTTTCGAAAAGTAAACCGACCTCTTTATCCCGTATCGGGACAGCATATCTTTTCCCATATTATTATACCTTCAGGCTTTCAATATGTCAATGAATGTTCTTATTATTTTTATAGTTATAGCTCTTATATAATGTATTTCTTTAAATGTTAAACTTGACGCCCGGATGGAAACCTTATATCGTTTATGGGTTGATGACGGAGGAATATGGAAATGCCCCGAAGAGCCCTGAACACAATTTCTCTACTTTTTGCTGCGGTACTTGTACTCTGGGGAACCCATTACGCTTCAGCCGATCCAAAACCGCAAAAAAGCCCCCTGCTCGAAAATGTGAGATTTTCTCTGAGCAACACGCGGGAACCCGGGGTCAAAAAATATGTACTGGAAGCAGATATCCATGGGACCCGGAACCAGGTCTGCAGTGTGGTCTGCAACTACTACCGATATAACACCTTCATGCCGAAGGAGGTCCGGTCCAAGGTGATCAGGCAGGTCGGAAAGCAGTTCGTCCTCCAGGTAGTCGTGAACCTCCCCTGGCCCTTCCGTGACCTCGAAAGCATCCTCCTCGTTGAGGTAAACAAGGACAAGGGAACGGCCCACTGGAAACGAATCGGGGGAAACGTCAAAAAGAATGAGGGGCGCTTCGAGATTGAAGAAAGGGGAGACATCTCCCACCTGAAACAGGTCACCTACCTCGATATCGGGAGATATTATCCGGACTGGTTCATTCGGATCTATACGCGGACCCTGACCTATCGCATCATGCGCGCGATACGAGACGAGATGGCCGTGCAGCTCTCCCTCTCCACTTCCTGATTCGGACATTGGAACAGGTCCCCGGTGATTTACAATTGTTTTCCGGGGAGTTACGGATCGATTCCCAAAGCCGGACCGGATGTTTATTCGTTTTTGTCCCCCACTGGAGGCACCGCTGCGGGGCGCGTGGGGCAGGAGGTCGGGTCTCCGGATCTCTTCCAACGGTTCCGAAGGAGACGGAGAGTGAAGAAGAGGAGAAAAACCGCGGCGGCCAGGAGTACAATCGTGGCCCCCGAGGCTGTGCTGAACCGGTAGGAGAGATAGAGCCCCATCAGGGTGGAAGAGAGGCCGACCCCTATGGCAACAATCACCACGGTCTTGTAGTGCGTACTAACCTCATACGCCGCCGCGGCCGGTATCACCAGAAGGGCCGAAACCAGCACGATGCCTACGACCTTGATCGAGAGGACAATGGTCACGGCCATGAGGGTCAGCAGAAGATAATAGAGGAAGGCCACCGGAATCCCGGATACCTGTGCCGATTCCCTATCAAAACTGATGTAGAGAAGTTCCTTAAAAAAGAAAAGAAGGGTTCCCAACACCAGCAGACCGAGAACGGCAATGCTCCAGAGGTCCGAACGGGTAACGGAGAGGATGCTTCCGAAGAGATACCCCATCAGATCCACATGATAGCCGCGCGAAACCCCGATAATCACGATCCCGAGGGCCATGGCGGCCGCGTAGAAGATTCCGATCGTAGTGTCTTCGTAGAGCTTGCCGGCACGGCTGACCATCCCGATAGTCCAGGCGGTCAGGATGGTGAAGATCACGGCGGAAACGGTCGGGTCGATGCCCAGCAGAATTCCGACGGCCACCCCACCGAGAGCGGCGTGGGAGATCCCCACGCCGATAAAAGAAAGACGGTTGACCAGTACGAAGAACGAAATGACCGAACAGAGGATCGAGATCATGATCCCGGCCCAAAAGGCGTTTCGCATGAAGTCGTAGACGAACAGTTCACCCATGCCGATGCCCTCCGATCATCCGATGAGGGATCTTCCCATGCATCACCGCCTCCACTTCGGAACCATAGAGCTTTTTGAAGACGTCGTTCCTGAGAATCTCTTCCGGCTTCCCGTGCAGATGGAGAGTCCTGTTCAGGCAGGCAATGGCATCGCAATAGATGGGAACCACGCCGATGTCGTGGGTCGCCATCATGACGGTCAGGGAATACTCCTCCTTGAGCTGTTGCAACAACCGGTAAAAATTGTCCTGCGCGACCAGGTCCACGGCGGCGGTCGGTTCATCGAGGATCAGGATCTCAGGCTCGGAGCTGAGCGCCCGTGCGATGAAAACCCGCTGCTGCTCTCCGCCGGAGAGTTTTCCGATCTGTTGGGATGCCAGATGTCCCAAACCGACCCTTTCCAGGCACTCCCTCGCGATTTTCCGGTCCTGTTTCTTCGGCAGCCGCCCCAGGCCGATCCTGCCGTACCGTCCCATCAGCACCGTGTCCAAGACGGTGACCGGAAACCGGCCCTGGACCTTGATCTTCTGAGGCACATACCCCATGATCCAGGAGCGGCTCTCCCCGGTACCCCGCGACTTCCCCCGGATCCGGATCTCTCCCCGGTCGGGAGTGACCAGTCCCAGAAGGGCTCGAAGCAAGGTGGTCTTCCCTCCTCCGTTCGGCCCGATCAGGCCGGTAAAGGAACCTTCCGGAATCCGGAGATCGATTCCTTCGAGCACCGGACAACCATCTATTGTAACATCCAGATTTCGTGTCTCGATCACGTACTCTCTCAAACTCATCCCCTCCTCCCGGCAGGACGGCCTTCCCCCCTCACCCCCCGCAACAGCGTATCGAGGTTGTATTCCATCAGTCGCAGATAGGTTGATCGATCCGCCTGGTGCGGTGACCCGACCGGGTCCATCAATACAATCCTGGCTCCGGTCTCGGAGGCCAGAATACGGGCGGGTTTGAGATTCAACTGCGGTTCCGCGAGAATCACCGGGATCTTCAACTTCCGGACCACCCGGATGATCCGGAGAAGATCACCCGGAGCGGGTTCCCTCCCGGGGGACGTCTCGATCACGGCCGTCTCCGTCAAACCATATTCCCTCGCGAAATAGGACCAGGAGGGATGGAGGGAAACAAAAGCCCGTTGGGGAAGGTCTCTCAATCTTCTCCGGATTTCCAGATCAAGCCGGTGAAGCTTCTGTTGATAGGCCTCGGCGTTCTTTTCATACTCGACCTTGTGCGCGGGGTCCAACCGGACCAGGGCCTCAAGGATCGCCCTCACCTGTTTCATGGCAATCACGGGATCAAGCCAGATATGGGGATTCGCGATCGTATGACCTTGACCCGTTCGGGAAGGCGCCCCCTGGATCACCCGCACCCCCCTGGAGGTATCCACCTCAAGAAGCTCCTTCACCGCTCCGGTCCGGACCAGTTTCCCCGACCAGGACTCAAAACCGAGACCGATCTTGACAAAGAGCCGGGCACCCTGCATCCGAATCAAATCATGCGGGGAAGGCGCAAAGGTATGAGGATCCACCCGTGGAGGAAGGAGAGTCATCACCTCGACCCGTGCCCCTCCCACGTTTCGGACGAAATCGGCGAGCGGATAGATCGTGGCAACGACCTTGATCCGATCGGAAGCCTTCGAAAGGTCCTGCGATGAGCCGCAACCAGGTAAGGAACAGATACTCCACAAGACCGAAAACAGAAGAAACAGGTTGAGCCGCATCTCTTTACATCCACCTCCCTGAATGACCATTGGATCGGCGGATCCGTATTTCAATCCCTCCCCCGGAGAGTCTGTGGAGTTGTTTTCATTCGGTATAGTACACAATTTCCAATGAAAAAACAAAAAAAAGGAGGGGAATTACTTCACCCTCCTGTGAGTCACTGGAGCGGGAAACGGGATTCGAACCCGCGACCTTCAGCTTGGGAAGCTGACACTCTACCACTGAGTTATTCCCGCATTGACTTTGCCTATTTTATGAAACCTGCGGATCAAGTCAAGAAATTTCTTCGTTCGGAAGAAAAGGAAATCCCCGCTGTTCACCATTTTCCGCTGAAAACGGGTCACAGCATCGATCCGGACCGACACAGCGACGGCCCACCGGAAAATATTTTTCTTTTTTTCCTCAAGTTCCGGCCATCTTGTCCGATAATAGATTCAAAGGTTCTTGATGTGACAAAGGCAAACTATCCGAAAGGATAGGACGCAAAGCCACCTGCCGTCAACATGCAATGTCCGGTAGAGGGGCTGCCCGGAAAAGAACTCCCGGCTTATCAAAGCGTCTGTCCCCTTGCGGATAGACGCTTTTTTTTCTGTCCTCCCGAGAGATGCCGTCGTAAACCCCTTCCCGCAAGGGGGACGGCATCTCTCCCTCCTGAAGGCCGATCACGATCGATCCAATAACCTCAGCGCCGCCCTGACCGCTTCCCTGCCGTTCTGCGCCGGTTGGACGCCGTCAATCTCCCAGGTGGAAAGTCCCACCACGGGCTTTCCCATCTTCAGGGCGAGGGCGATCTCGGAGAGGGTCCCGTATCCCCCGCCGACGGCGATCAGGACATCCGACGAACGGACAACCAGGACATTACGGGCATGCCCGAGATCCGTCGGCACAGCAATATCAATATAGGGGTTGGCGTCCACGGTCCGTGGTCCCGGAAGAATCCCGACGGTCATCCCTCCCTGATCCCGTGCCCCTTTGGCGGCGGAGGTCATGACCCCCCCCAGCCCCCCGCAAATCAGAACCGCACCGCTTCGCCCGATCTCGGCTCCGACCTCGTAAGCCGCCCGGTCCGTTTCTTCCTGTTGCCGTCCGGATCCGATCACCCCGATCTGTGCCATCCGGCTGCACCTTTCAGAACGTTGGATGTCCTATTCATCCAATACCCGGATACGAATTAAGGCGGGGAAAATCGGAAAGATCCGATGGACTCACTCGAAAAAGGGGTGCTCTCCCATCTTCCCGAGGATCTTCGCCGCCTCAACAACCACCCGGTTGTCATTATCCTTGAGTGCCTTCATAAGAAGGGGATGCAGACGATCCTGATCGCTGACACGGTTCAGAGAGAGGACCGTGCGGAGACGGACATCCGGGTCATCATCCTCCAGCGCCTGAAGCAGTGAACTCAAGTCTTCGGGAGACGGCTCCTCATTCAGGATACCGAAAAAGTCCATCCCTTCGATTTCTCCCAAATCCAGAGCCGGCCGCCGCTTCCGGACCTTTTCCGCCAGCCCATGTCCCTCTATCGAGGCCTGGGAAAGCAGGCTGATGACCCGTTCGGGAAAGTTCATCTTCCCGATGATCGTGGAAAGACGGGTGGGTTTGCCATCCTCAAGCTCGTAGATCCCGGTATAAATCGCCGCTCCCTTGGTCAGTTGTTTGAGGGAATCATTGAGTTTTTCGAACATCCGGGCCGGACTCGCCTCAAGGACACTCTTGGGCGCATAAAGAATCAGGGCAATCACGGCGGCCGTGGTGTAGTCATATCCGGAGGCGAACAGGTCCCCTCCCTTCCAGATTTTCTGCAACTGTTCCAGGAGAAACTCCTCGGAGATCGGACCGTTCAGATGATAATTCATGGAACCATAAATCATCAATCCCTTGGCCGAGAAGACTTTCCGGAAATCCTCGCTATCGAAACTTCGGATGCTGCGAATCTTGTAGGCATGGTCGGCGCTGTTGAACTCGTCAAAAGTCTTGACGATCCGCTCATTGGCCCGCAGATAGTAGTCCGCTATGCTGACTCCCGGGAAAAGGTCCAGGATTTTCTGGTTATCAATGAGGATCACGCTGTTCAGATTCTGACGGAACAGGGTATTCACGGCCTGAATCGCGTTGATCTTGGTCAGACTGCTCTCACTTTCCGAGGGAAGCGTCACTAATACGGAAGTTGGGATATCGAGGGGTTTCAAGATCTCCGTCAGGACCGGGAGATTACTTCCGGTCCCTCCTCCCATCCCAGCCACCATCAGGAAAAGATCCACCGACTTGGCCAATCCTTCCAAGGTGCTCAGGATCCGATCCCGGTTGGAAAGCAGGCTCTGTTTCCCCAGGCTGAGATCTTTTCCCGCACCGCTTCGACCGTTCAATCCGACATGGAGACGATGATTTTTCGGCAGCTTGTCCAGACTCTTGAGGTCGGAAAAAGAGGTGTTGAGGGCGACAGCCTCATAGCCTCTTCCGGCAAAGGATTGAGCCAGGTTCCCGCCACATTGCCCCAAACCGACCACACCGATCTTCAGCCTTTTTCTGAAATCCCTGATTCTCTCTTCAACAGGTTTCATACGTGATGACCCCACAAGAAAAAACAGGAGGAAAACTCCCTTGAGCCCCTGATCAGAAAGGAGGCCTTCCGTTTGCGGTAACCGAAAGAATAGACCGCATCGTACCAGATCAAAAACCTGAATGTCAAGGCATAGAACTCCCCAACTCCCCCGAATCCAGCGATAGAGAATGTTCAGATCGTTTTGTTGTGGAAGCTCGTTTTGAAAAGTGTCCGGTGGCCCTCTTCGCAAACAGAGCGGCATTCGAGCGCCGCGGAGCCGCCTCGTCTGCGTTATGCTCCCCGCGACATACCGCAGGGGCGTATGCCTCAATCGCAAGCCTTGACGAGACAGCCCCGCGTCCCTCTCGGCGCGGCGCTCCGTTGACGAGAAGGACCACTGAAGATGCTTCGCGTGGTCTCCCCTGGACGGTCTATATCTTTGGATTTCCGAGCATGGTGAGCGCAGTCGAACCACACGATCTCACTCTTTCTCCCGACCTTGTCTTTAATGTTAGGCTGCGTGACTTAAAACCCACTTCTGTGAGGCAGGCCCTCCGTTTACAGGTTCCTCAGCTTTTTCAGTGTCTCTTCCCGTCCGGCCAGCAACAGGATATCGCCCCGGTCGATTCTGGTCCCCGGCCTGGGAACGATTTCGATCATTCTCCCCTCCCCGGACGGGTCTTTCTTCGGTTTCTTGATCAGATAGACCTGAACCCCGTATCGCTGGCGCAGGGCCAGCTCCCGGAGATTCTTTCCGACGAAAGAAGGAGGCGCCAAAATTTCAACCATCGCGAACCCGTCGGACAGGGTTTCCATCCGGGTCCGGTCGATGCTCTCAATCCCTCCCCGAATTTCGGTTAACGTATCCCTCTTGAAAATCTCACGGTTGTACGAGGCAATGACCTCGGTTTCCCTCACCTTCCCAAGGAGTCTGCCGGAATCGGTCGACTCAAGAACGGGAATTTCATCCATATCGTTCTTCCCGAAGAGATGCATGGCGTTGTCCAGGTTGTCTTCCGGACTCAGAGAAGGAACCGGACCGGTAACCAGATCCCGGGCCACCAGAACATCCTGAAGCGCTTCAAGATCCTTGAGAATCAGGGAGAGATCCTTCAGACAGATCGTCCCCACCAGTCGACCGTCCGTCCCGACAACGTAGAAAACCCCCTCCCTGGAACGGGTGATCCGATCCAGCAGCTTCTTGAAGGGAAGGTTTTCTGGAACCGGGTCCACCGGCTCAACCACGTCCTTTACCTGCAGGGTGCGCAGGACGTTGATCTCCCTCCCTCCGAAAATATTAATCCCGCGTAGCGAGAGCTTTAAGGTATAGATCGACTCGGATTCCAGCTTATTGGCCAAAAGAGAACTGATGATGCAGCTGATCATCAGGGGCAAGATGATCTTGTAGTCGTTGGTCAATTCAAAAATAATGAGTATTGCCGTGATCGGCGCGTGCGTCGCTCCGGCCACCACGGCGCCCATGCCCACCAGGGCGTAAGCACCGGAGGTTGCCGTGATCACCGGAAAGAGCTGATGGACCAGGGTTCCGAAAAAACCGCCGGCCATCGCCCCGATAAAGAGGGAGGGAGCGAAGACCCCTCCAGATCCTCCGGAACCGAGGGTAATCGAGGTCGCCAGAAGCTTGACCAGGATCAGGAGAAAGAGAAACCATCCGGCCAGATTCCCGTGAAGCGCCAAATTGATGGTCTCGTATCCGACCCCGAAGATATGGGGAACACTGAGGGCGATGAGACCGACTCCGACCCCGCCCAACGCCGGCTTCAACGCATCATGAATCCGCAGATTTTCAAAGAAGGATTCGAGAAAGTAGAGCACACGGATGAACGAGACCGCCACGGCCCCGCAGAAAAGTCCCATGATGAAGTAAAAGACCAGTTCGAAAGGACTCGCCAGGTTGTAAGCGGGGACCAGAAAAGCGGCGAAATCGCCGAGAAAATGACGGGATACCACAGTGGCCATGACGGAAGAGATCACGATGGGGCTGAACTTGCTCAGGCCGAAATCCCCCAGGATGATTTCGACCGAGAAGAGCGCTCCAGCGATCGGCGCGTTGAAGGCCGCGGCGATCCCGGCCGCCGCGCCGCAGGCCACAAAGGTCCTCATTCTACGCCCGGACACCATCAGGAGCTGCCCGATCGTCGATCCGATGCTCGACCCGATCTGAACCACGGGACCTTCCCGCCCCACCGATCCACCCGTACCGATGCACAGGGCCGAAGCCAGGGCCTTGATGAGCGCCACCCGGGGACGGATCACCCCGTCTTTGATCACGACAGCCTCCATCACCTCGGGGACACCGTGTCCCTTGGCCTCCTTGGCAAGGTAATGAATAATGGGCCCGACGATCAGTCCCCCGGCCACAGGAATGAGAATTTTCTCGTGCCATGGGAGGTGTTCCGCCAGTTCCAATATGTTCAACCCCGGTCCGAAGGAAATCCTCTGGAAAAAACGAATCAGAAACCGGACTCCGATCGCGCCGAAACCGGCCAGAAGCCCGATCAGGATCGCCACAAGGATCACGAAGGTATGCTCCGTCATCCTCATCCGGTCCATGCAGGAAACCAGAGAACGTTTCCACACCTCGGGCAACCGAATCCGGACCGTTTTGTTTGAACTGGAAACCCCCATCCTCATTCCCTTCGCTCCATCGGTTCCGGCCCGGGTAAACCGGAAATTGAGGATCCTGTCGGCATGCCCCGGGAAAAACCTGGAGTCTTAAGAGACTTTTGTACAGATTTTTCCATACTGTCAAACCCCTGAAGTGAAGTCAATAGGGAAGAAATGAAATGGACAAAAAAACCGTTTTGCAGTATAAAGACAGGAAGTGGAATCGGAGTCCTTTCCTCAACAAAAAGAAAAAACTCTTATGAAGCGTTTCATCATACTGACTCTGTTGCTGCCTCTCCTCCTTCTCTCTCCATCGCAAGGATCCTGCGCGGAGAAAAAGGCCTACCTGATCGAAATCGACGGAATCATCAATCCGGTCTCCATGGAATTCATCCTGAAAGCGATCCAGGAGGCGGAAAAAGGAAGGGCGGAATGCCTGGTACTGCAAATGGACACCCCGGGAGGATTAGGGGAATCGATGCGTAAGATTGTCAAGGGAATCCTCGCTTCCAGGGTCCCCGTCCTTGTCTACGTGGCCCCGAACGGCGCGAGGGCCGCCTCGGCCGGAGTCTTCATCACCCTTGCCGCGCACGTGGCGGCCATGGCGCCGGGGACCCACATCGGAGCCGCCCATCCAGTCAATCTCGGTGGGGGGAAAATGGACAAGGAAATGGCGAAAAAGGTAGAAAACGACTTTTCCGCCTTTATCCGTTCCCTTGCCAAACAGCATGGAAGAAACGAAGAATGGGCGGAAAAAGCGGTCCGTGAGAGCGTCTCGATCACCGATGACGAAGCCCTCAAAAAACATGTAATCGACCTGATCGCCGGAGACCTTCCGGATCTACTCCAAAAGACCGACGGCCGGACCGTCCTTGTGGCGGGGAAGAAGGTTCAGCTTCATACCCGGGGTATCCCGATCCAAAAGATCCCCCGGGGACTCCGCTACGAAATCCTGGACACCCTGACCCATCCCAACGTGGCTTATATCCTCATGATCCTCGGGTTTTACGGACTTTTCTTTGAACTTTCCAATCCCGGAGCCATTCTGCCCGGCGTTGTAGGGGGAATTTGCCTCATCCTCGCTTTCTACGCCTTCCAGTCCCTGCCCATCAATTATGCCGGACTTTTGCTGATTCTCTTCGCCATCATTCTTTTTATCGCCGAGATCAAGGTCGTCAGTCACGGGATCCTCTCCATCGGCGGAATCATATCCATGACCTTCGGATCCTTCCTTCTGATCGAATCGCCTGCGCCCTATCTGAAGGTCTCCATGACGGTCATCCTTCCTACGGTCGCCTTGACCGCACTCTTCTTTTTCTGGATGATCGGTATGGCCATCAAGGTACACAGGAGAAAACACGCCTCCGGTCCGGAGGCACTGATCGGGGAAACGGGCCGCGCCGAAACCGACCTCGATCCCGAAGGTGATGTGTTCGTGCACAGTGAAATCTGGAAAGCCCGAAGTTCAGAACGGATTGAAAAAGGGATGGAAATCGAGGTCTCGGGCCTGGAAGGCTTGACACTGATCGTCAGGCGCAGGGAAAGATAAGATGCTTGGATCATGACTCAGCGATCCGTTGAGCCATGACTGTTCTGAACCGGAACCATAAGGAGAGAAGCCATGTTGCAGCTTGTCACGATCCTTATTCTGATCCTGTTGTTTTTGGCCTCCACCATCAAGGTCATCCGGGAATATGACCGGGCCGTGGTTTTCCGTCTCGGGCGTTTCCTGGCAGTCAAAGGCCCCGGTCTTTTCATCCTGATCCCGATTCTTGACCGCATGGTCCGGGTTTCTCTCAGAACCGTGGCCATGGATATCGATCCGCAGGATGTCATTACGCGGGACAACGTCTCGATCAAGGTCAACGCCGTCCTCTATTTCCGGGTCATCCAGGCGGAGAAGTCTATTATCGAAGTGGAGGATTACCTCTACGCCACCTCGCAACTGGCTCAGACCACGCTCCGAAGCATCCTGGGGCAGGCGGAACTGGATGAAATCCTGTCGGCGAGAGAAAAGATCAACCATGAACTGCAACAGGTGATCGACAAGCAGACAGACGCCTGGGGGATCAAGGTCTCTCTCGTGGAAGTCAAGCACATCGATCTTCCCCAGGAGATGCAGCGGGCTATGGCCAGACAGGCCGAGGCTGAACGGGAAAGACGTTCCAAAGTCATCCACGCGGAAGGAGAATATCAGGCCTCCACGCGGCTGGCGGAGGCCTCTGAAATCATGGAGGCTCATCCCATGGCACTGCAGCTTCGATATCTCCAGACATTGAACGAAATCGGGTCGGAAAACAACTCCACGATTCTCTTCCCAATCCCGATTGACCTGATCAAACCCTTTCTGGACAAAACAAAGGAAACATCCGCTGAAACCCGGTGATGCCAGGGGAAGGCGGTCCATCCCGCGGTGAAAAACCTTGGCGGCTGAAAGTCTGTGATCTGGATCACAGACTTTCAGCCAGGCATGAATCATATTGGTTCGCGCAGGAGTGAAATAAAAAGTATCGACCGGAACATTTCGTCCCCACCGGACGGAAACACTGCAGGAGCCGCATGACTGAACAAAAACATCTCCTTTCCGTCTGCCCTCATGACTGTCCGGACTGTTGCAGCCTCGTGGTTACGGTCCAAAACGGGCGGGTCGTCCGGGTAGGCGGGAATCCCGATCATCCCTACACCCGGGGGTTTATCTGTGGGAAAATGAAACATTATCCCGAAAAGGTCTATTCGCCTCTCCGGATCCGGACTCCCCTGAAACGGGTCGGGGGAAAGGGAGAGGGAAACTTTCGGCCGATCACCTGGGAAGAGGCCGTCGAAGAGATTCATGAGCGGTTCAGCGAAATCATCCGGAAGTTCGGGGCCGAGGCGATTCTGCCCTTTTCCTACGGCGGGACCTTGGGCCTGATCAACCGCAATGCGGGTCACCCCTTCTTTTACCGGCTGGGCGCAAGCCGGCTTGATCGCACCATCTGCTCAACCACGGCGGAAAAGGGTTGGGACTATACCGTGGGTCGGGGAATCAGCAACGATCCGGAGGGGATGGTCGGCTCTGACCTGATTCTTCTATGGGGAATCAACGCCGTCTCAACGAATGTGCATATCCTCCCCCTGGTCAAAGAGGCCCGAAGCAAGGGAGCCACCCTCGTCGTAATAGACCCCTACCGGAACAGGACCGCGAGGCTTGCGGACATTCACATCCGTCTGAAACCGGGAACCGACACGGCACTGGCACTCGGAATCATGCACCTTCTGATCGAAAACAACTGGATCGATCCGGACTACATCAGCCGCCACACCCTGGGCTTTAACCGCCTGAAGGATTCCATTTCGGAGGATTCCCCCGGCCGTGTCGCGAAGATCACCGGCGTCCCGGAGGAAACAATTCTCGATCTTGCCCGCAGGTTCGGGCAGGCGCGGGCTCCGTTCATCCGGCTGGGAATGGGAATGTCGAGACAGCGCGGAGGGGGGATGGCCGTCCGGACCGTGGCGTGCCTGCCCGCGCTGGTAGGCGCCTTCAATAAACCGGGAGGCGGAATCTGCCTGATGACCGGGTCCTACTTCGAGCTGAACATGGAGGCCGTTTCAGGAGAGGCCCTCCTCGGTCAAAGGCGTCCCCGCACCATCAACATGATCGCACTCGGCCGGGCCCTGACCGAACTGGACGCGCCGCCGGTCAAGGGGCTCTTCATCTACCACTCCAATCCCGCGGTCGTGGTGCCCGAACAGGACCGGGTGATCCGGGGACTCCGAAGGGAGGATCTCTTCACGGTAGTCCATGAACAGTTTCACACCGACACTGTGGATTACGCGGATCTCGTGCTCCCGGCCACGACCGCCCTGGAACACAAAGACCTCTACAAGAGCTACGGACAGTGCTACCTGCAGTTAGCGGAGCAGGTCATCCCTCCGGTTGGGGAGGCGAAATCGAACCATGAACTCTTTACCCTGCTCGCTGAACGATTCGGTTTCGACGATCCCTTCTTCAAGCGGGAGACCGACCGGATTATTGAGGAACTGTTGCAACCGGAATCTCCTTATCGAAAGGGAATCGACCTCAAGATCCTCAAGGAGAAACAGTTCGCACGGCTTCATGTCGGACGGTTTGGGAATCCTTTCGCAAACGGATTCTTCACCCCCTCCGGAAAACTGGAATTCTATTCTGAAGAGATGGCGAAGGACGGTCTGCCTCCCCTCCCCTGTTACACCCCTCCCGACGAGGAAATCGAAGAAAATCCGGACAAGATCCCTTATCCCCTGATTCTCATGACGCCGCCCGCCCACAACTTTCTCAACACCTCCTTTGGAATGGTTCCGGCCATCCGGGACAAAGAAGGACCCCCCACCCTCATGATCCACCCGGAGGATGCAAAACAACGCGGAATCGAAGACGGGCGGAAGGTTCTACTCTTCAATGAACGTGGAAGATGCAAACTCACCGCCTCCGTAACCGGTGATACCCAGCCGGGCGTGGTGGTCGCCGAATCGATCTGGTGGAAAAAATACATGGAGGACGGGGCGGGGATCAACTGCCTGACCTCGGCCGAAGAAGCCGACATGGGAGGTGGACCCGCACTGCACTACAGTCGTGTGGAGGTGGAGAAAATCTGAGGTGCCGTTTCCGGGGGAACTCTTGCATTCTTGATAACGACATGGCACGAAATGGCAGCCCGCAGTCAGCGCTTTGATCTCTCCGAATCTTCTTCTCCGCCGCGGTCGGAAATCCTCTCAGGCAATCCCTGTTCCCCCATCGCCTGTTTTTTCAGAATCCGCTCAATGGCTGCCTTTTCGTCAACGCAGGCAAGCCCCAGCTTCCGAGCCTTGAGGGAGCAGCTCGTTTTCTTTTGTCCTTCAAGCACCCACTCCGGAACCGGTCGGCCCCGTTCAAGAAGTTTCTTTTCCAAAAGCCGGAGGACCTCCGGCGAATGGCGAAAACCTCAAGGGGCGAGGTTCTGGCGGAAACTGACGGAGAGCGCCCAAAAGAGCAAACCATACAGCAGACCGATACCGACTAAAATACCGCCTAAAAACACCATGTATGGACCCCCTTTTTAAAGATTCAGCGTTTCACCGAATTCAAGAACATGAACCTCGATTCCCTCGGCTTCCGCCCGGACACGGAAGTCTTTCGCGTCCGGGATCAGAACCGGGAAGGTGCCGAAATGCATGGGCACGACCGTGGCCGCCTTTAAAAAACGGGCAGCGTGCAGGGCATCCTCAACCCCCATCGTGTAGTTGTCTCCAATGGGAAGCATGGCCACATCGATCGAGTTCAACTCACCGATCAGTTTCATCTCCGCCATGAGCCCCGTATCCCCGGCGTGGTAGATCGTCTTCCCCTCCATCCGGATCAGAAAACCGCAGGGGTTTCCGGTATAGGTCATCCCCTCTTCATCCGGAAACCCGGAGCCATGGAAGGCCGCGGTCATCTTCAGTGATCCGAACGGGAAGGAATGGCTGCCGCCGATATGCATGGTGTGAACCGATTTGGCGCCCAGTTTTTCGCAGAAAACCCCCAACTCGAAGGGGGCCACGATTGTGGCCTGATTCCGGTCGGCAATCTCCACCGAATCACCGAGATGATCCGGATGCCCATGGGTGGCCAGGACATAATCCACGCGGACTTCTTCGGGAGACACGGGAGCATTGGGATTTCCCCTCAGGAAAGGATCGATGATCAAGCGGGAACCGCCCCCCTCGATCAGAAAGGCGGCATGCGATAGATAGGTAATTTGAATCATGACGAATCTCCTCGGGGCAGGATATGAATCAAGCAGTGGCCGTCAGTCTGAGAATCATGTGCAGCACCTCCTTGGCCTTCAGGCTCCCCTCCGACTTCTCTTCAATTCGTCTGGCCAACTCCTGCACCATGGAGATCGTGGGAGTCCACGCGAACTCGTTCACGAAACGCCTTTCTTTGAATCTTCGCGCTGCATCCACTACGTTCGATCCGGCCGGCATCCTGTGGGGACGGATTGAAGCCAGTTCAGAGGTCAATTTTTTTCTTCTCTCCTGGAATCTTTGATCCAGAGAACCCTTCTTCGTCAGCTTACATCTTCTGAACTCGACCGCCCGCACCCGCACCGGCATCTCGAGATCCAATTCCAGATGGACCAGGGCGATTTCCAGAGTCCTGCCTCCAAATTCTGGAAAGACCGCTGAACCCTTTTCCGAAATCAGGGTCCGATACAACTCAGACGGCAGATTCTCAAACCCGCCATCCGCCTTTCTCAGAAAAACCCATTTCGCTCCGACCATGTTTGATTCCCCCGCTCGCTGGACCAGGAACATTATACATCTTTTCACACGTTTTTCAAGAACGTACTCATCTGCAGGGCTGGCCCGGTAAAAGGCATTTCACTCCGGTTGTGCAAAACAAAGCGATCGGCTAAAATTGAAAGGCAGGAATGAGCCAATCATGGAAAGAGGTGCAACATCATGAAATATTCATACCTTCATTTCGGGATCATGCTACTGGCATTCTGGATCATCTCGATCTCTTTCCCAAAGAGTACCAGCGCTGCCCCGGACAGTGATCGTTTCCAGCGAGCAACCTTTGCGGGGGGCTGCTTCTGGTGCATGGAAAAACCTTTTGAAGAATTGGAAGGGGTCCTGTCCGTCACCTCCGGTTATACAGGCGGATTCAGCAAACATCCAACGTACGAAACCTATGATACCGGAGGCCACCTGGAAGCTGTACAGATCGTCTATGATCAGACGAAGATTTCCTACGAGAAACTTCTGGATGTCTTTTGGCGGCAGATCGACCCGACCGATCCAGGCGGTCAGTTCGTGGACAGGGGAAAGCAATATTCCACGGCCATCTTTTTTCATAACGAAAAGCAGAGAAAGTCGGCGGAAGAATCGCGAAACAACCTGGGAAAAAAGAACCTCTATAAAAAACCGGTCGTAACACCCATTCTCCCGGCTGTCACCTTTTACCCGGCGGAAGAGTATCATCAGGATTACTACAAGAAGAATCCGATCCGGTACAGATATTATCGATACAACTCAGGCAGAGACTCATTCCTGGAAAAGATCTGGGGACGAAAAAGGAAAGGAACGAATCGCTCCATGACCGACTTAAAGAAGAAACTCACGCCCATGCAATACCGGGTCACCCAGCAGGACGGTACTGAACCGCCCTTTGCCAATGCCTATTGGGATAACAAAAAGGCGGGGATTTATGTGGATATCGTATCCGGCGAACCTCTCTTCAGCTCTCTGAACAAATATGATTCCGGTACAGGCTGGCCCAGTTTCACAAGACCCCTCGTACCGGAGAACATCGTGGAGCGCAACGACACCAAGCTGTTCCGGCTCCGCACGGAGGTCAGGAGCAGACATGCCGATTCACACCTCGGCCATGTCTTCAAGGACGGTCCGCAACCGGCCGGCCTTCGTTACTGCATTAACTCAGCGGCACTTCGATTCATCCGGGTGGAAGACCTGGAGAAAGAGGGCTACGGGAAATTCATGAAACTGTTCACTGCGTATCAGCCGTTTTCGCGTGATCAATCAAATGGGGAAAAGGAAAAATGACAGAGCTGACGATGATCATGGAAGTAACCGGGATGAAGATTTCGCTCCAGTCGGTCTTGATATGGATGTCGCCGGGCAGATGCCCGAACCAGGTAATCAACCAAGGCGCAAAGTGCAGCGCGATCCCGACGACAACCAGAACAACGCCTGTCGTTCACTGACCTTCATCACCACCGCCACATCCTTCAGCCTCAAATTCCCTGCCACAACTTCTCGCATTACACCTGCCTTATGGGCCTCCTTCTGACTCAAAATGATCATCCCCTCCATAAGTGCTTCCTCCTTGGAGGGGACATTTTAGCATTGCAGATCAAGGGGACATTTTTGCTATGCTAACACAAGGAGATAAATTTTCTTTTACAATGACTTCGTTTTTGATAATATTTCATTATTATTGCATTTGGCCTTTTGAACATACTAACGCACCAAAACATAAGAAACGGATGGAACGGACCTTCGCGACGGCACCCGCTATTTGAGCGATGAGGGGGAAGAGGCCATCAACGAACTTTTCGAACGGTCCTTTCCCGGTGCCTCGATGCAATGATTGCCTCCAAACAAAGGGATGGGTGGGAATCTCTTGAATCCCCGGCGGGGACCTTGTATGGCTGATTCCCCGCCAAGAAAATGAAGGGGGGATGGATTGCCACCCCCTGCCGATCAGGGGTCCACTATGCAGGTCGCCATCCTCAACGATATCCTGATCATCTTCGCCCTCTCCATCGGTGTCCTGCTCTCGTGTCACCGTTTGCGGATCCCTGGAATGGTCGGTCTTCTGCTGACAGGGATCCTCGCCGGTCCACATGGTTTCAAGCTGGTCCAGGCCGTTCACGAGGTAGAGATTCTTTCGGAGATCGGTGTCATTCTCCTTCTCTTTGCCATCGGTATTGAATTTTCACTCCAACGACTCTCCCGGATCAAAATACCCGTCCTGGCAGGGGGCTCCCTGCAAGTAGGGTTGACCACCCTTGTCATCATGATAGTGGTCCGCCCCTTCCACCCTGCACGGGGAGAATCCCTTTTCATCGGCTTTCTCGTTGCACTGAGCAGTACCGCCATCGTATTGAAGCTTTTGCAGGAAAGAGGGGAAGTCGACAGCCCTCACGGCAACATGGCCCTGGCCGTTCTGATCTTTCAGGATGTTATCATCGTGCCGATGATGCTCTTTATCCCGATCTT
>CAYZZU010000016.1:0-56347 GCA_964483105.1 uncultured Nitrospirota bacterium | reverse complement strand
TCGTATCGCCCCTCCGCGAAAAGCGACGGGGTAAATGAAAAGAAAATGACCGCCAAAACTGCGATCTTCAATACACCCCGGCTACATGCTGTCTTCATACCTTGTGCCTCCTGAACGGTTAAAAGTCATACTTCATGTTCATGTAGAGCCCGGTGTTCACATTCCGGTTCACGATATTACCGAAATTAACCACCGCGCCCGTAACCGAAAGCCCCTTAGTCGGGAAATAGGCGATGAAAAAATCGGTCCAGTTGTCTTCCCGGAATGACCCGACCCCGGAAACGCTCTTGTACTCGTTCGGCTTGCCCCGGAACTCAAGCCCGATCGCCACGTTCGACTCCGGGAGAACGGCCAGCGAGGCTTCCGGCTCGAAATTCCCGTCCTTGCTGAATCCGAGGTAACCGGTCTGCGCGGCCTTGGTGTACCGGCCATCCAGGTTGACCAGGATCGGCATCTTCCACCCCTTGTACAGCTTGGTCAGCGAAAGACAATAATCCACACCGGAGTCGTCGTCCATGCCGGCGGCGGCAAAGGCACCTCCACCGTTTTTGTCCGCATGGTTCACGTCCTGATTCTTCTTGTATTCCACGGAAACCGAAACCGCGGGAAGCGTGTCGGTTTCCTTGAAAAGCAGGAGTTTCGCGTGGTAGGTGTCCATCGTCACCTCATCGATACCGATCTTCAAACCGTTCCCTCCCAGGATGTTGGTTGTATCGAAAACCGTGCGGGCGAAGCCCAACTCCAGCCGGTCGGTAATGGTCTCGTTGATGTGATAGACATTCACGTTGAAATTCTGCGGGAAAATGTAGGTCGCGCCCACGGACGGTTTCCCGAAGAGGTTCCCCTCAGCGGGCGGGTTGGTCAGATAGGCCCAGGGCGCAAGCCCTCCCCCTCCTTCCCCTTCGATGTTGACCACGGGCGGACCGGCCAATGCGGATGTTGCAATCAGGCAGATGACACAGAAAAAAGCCGGCAAAACGTAATGGAGTGTCCTCATTCCCGTACCTCCTTCCAGACCATTTTGACATCAAGAAGTTCATTCCCCCCTGTGCGATACCTCGTATCACCTCCCTTTCCCCTGGATCTACGCGGGATGATGTATGAGAACACCCATCCCGATCATTCTGAGACCATGGTTTCTTTCAGCAATTTTTGTGCCAGCCAGGCCCGGATCCGGGAATCACCAGGTATGGACGATCCAACCTCTTGAATTGATTGGGAATAAAGGGGAATGATTTTCCGGTAGGTATCGCAAATGGTTCGGGAAAGATCGTGCGATATGCCCGGTCGGGTCGTGCATGTATCGTGCAGACGCAATACGGAAGGAGGTCCAATCAGGCCAGGCCGTACTTTTTCCGTTTCCGGTAGAGGGTCGAGGCGTTGATCCCGAGTTCCCTGGCCACCATGGAGAGGGTGTTGGGAAAACGGGCATACTTCTTCTCCAGTGCGATTAACAGCTCTTTTTCACTCTTTGGAGTTTTCAATGGAATGCCCGGAACCATCTGAAAGTGGCGCGCCTCGAGGGAGTCTCCCCTGGACAGGACCACACCGCGCTCGATACTGTTCTCCAACTCCCGGACATTGCCGGGCCAGTCGTAATCAAGCAGCATCGCCATCAGTTCGGACGGGATCACCCGGATCTTTTTTTTGTGTTTCCGGTTGAATTTTTCCAGGAACCGATTGGCAAGCAGATAGATGTCATCCTTTCTTTCGCGGAGTGGAGGAAGAAAAAGGGGTACCACATTCAACCGAAAGAACAGATCCTGCCGGAACGTCCCCTCCTGTATCATCTTTTCCATGTCCCGGTTCGTGGAGGCGATGATACGTACATCCACCTTCATGGTTTCGTTGCTGCCAAGTTTTTCGAACTCCCTCTCCTGAAGAACACGAAGCAGTTTGGCCTGCATCCCGGGGGAGATGTCACCGATTTCGTCCAAAAACAGGGTCCCGGAATCCGCCATCTCAAAGCGCCCCTTCCGGTTTCTCGTCGCCCCGGTGAAGGCTCCCTTGACATGTCCGAAAAGTTCGGTCTCCAGGAGGGTATCCGGGAGGGCCGTACAGTTGATCTTGACAAAGGGTTTTCCTGAACGCCTGCTGTTGTAATGGATCGCCCTGGCGATCAGTTCCTTGCCCGTTCCGGTCTCCCCCCGGATCAGTACGGTCGCATCGGTCTCCGCCACATCGGCCACCGTATCCAGAAGATCCAACATCTTTTTGTTGTTCGTCACAATCTTGTCGAAACGGTAGTTCCTCCGAACCTCTTTCCTGAGTTCTTGGACATCCTCCACGAGATGTTTCTTTTCCACCGCCTGTCTTAAAAGCAGGATCATTTCCTCGTAATTCAAAGGCTTGGTCAGATAGTTGTAGGCGCCCTCTTTCATGGCGCGGACGGCCATCTCAATGCTGCCGAAGGCCGTAACCATGATGAACGGAACTTCAGGGAACCTCTTCCTGGCCTCTTGAATAAACTCGATCCCGTTCATCCGCGGCATCTTGTAGTCCACGAGCACGGCATCCGCGCCCCGTTCCGAGAGAATCCCAAGACCTTCCGATCCGGAAAGAGCCGTGTGGACCTGGAACCCCTCCCGGACCAGATTGAGCCTCATCACCTCCAGGATCGCCGATTCGTCGTCAATCACAAGAATCGTGGAATTCTTAGACATGGATCCTGTCCTTGAGCCGCATTTCGACCGGGAGTTGCAGGATCACCTCGGTCCCCGGTCCGGGCTCGCTCTTTCTCACGATGATCTCCCCCTGATGCTGCGAAATAATCTGCCTGACGATCGAGAGCCCCAGCCCGGTCCCGTTGAGCTTGGTGGTGTAAAAGGGTTTGAAGATGGAATCCAGAATCTCGTCGGATATACCGGGTCCCTGATCCCGAACGGCAAGTTCGACGCAACGACCGGACCGGCCATTCTCCTGATTCCGGGTCAGAAGCGTAAGGATACCGCCATCCTCCATGGCCTCTATGGCATTCTGCATGAGGTTGATAATCGCCCGCTGAATCTGATTGGGATCGATACACAAGGGAGGAATGGAACGATCCAGTTGTTTTTCCAGCTCCAGGCCGTTCAGCCGAATTTCCTCCAGAAGGAAGGAGGTCGCCTCGTCGGCCACCCGGTTCAAATCACAGACGTTAAAATTCGGTGTCATCGGTTTGGAGACCTCCAGAAGATCCGAGGTCACGTTGTTCAGACGCTCCACCTGTCCCTTGACCAGGTTTCCCACATTCTGGATCTCGTGGTCCTCTCTGTATTTCGAAATCAGATAATGGACTCCCCCCTCAATGGCATTTAACGGGTTGCGGATATCATGGGCCACCTTGGCCGCCACCTCGCCCAGCTCCGCAAGATGCCTGGAGAGGGCCAGCTCCTCCCGCATCTTTTCTTTTTCCGTGATATCCTCAAACACCACAATGATGGGCGTTTTTTCGCGGGATGTATCTCCAAAGAGCGGGAGAACACTCAGACTGATTGTCATGGCCTCCCCGTTCGGCTTCGCTCCGGCGACATCCTGGCCGATCAACGGGCTGCCCTCCTTCTGATACCACTGGATCGCCTCCAGAATCAAACCGAAAAACTTGTTGCACCGGGTGCAGGTCTTCTCCACCTCTACGATGTTCTTGCCGATCAGTTTCGTAAGATCGGCGCCGAGAATAGTCTCCGCGGCCTGGTTGTATTTCCGAATGATCAGATTCTCGTCGAGAGAGATCACCGCGGAAGAAAGGCTGTTGATGATCCGTTCATTATAGATCTTCAGGTCGATATTCTCACGATTCGCCCTCTCCAGCTGACGGGCGTATTCCTCCAGATCCTCCTTGGCCTCCTTCATCCTCTCCGCGTTATACAACAAATCCCGGACCATGATGTCGAACCCGTCATTGAGCTGCGCCAGTTCGTCTCCCGCATTCTTCTTATAGACAATACACTTCCGGCAGTCCCCGATCTTCTGGGCATAGACTCCCTGGACCTTCCCCCGGCAGAAGGTCCCGGCCACAGTCCAGCAGTGTTCCATCCGATTCAGGTAGGAAGGGCAGCCGGTCTCATGACAGTCCAGTTGCTCCCAGCACAAGACCGCGTTCCGGGGAATCCGCTTCTCGGGAAATTTCCCCCGGAAAACATCGTAGATCTTCCGGGTCAGGACCTGCATGGGATAGGAAATCAGTTTGGCGATGATCACCGCTCCGATCAAACCGAAAACAACCACAAAGAGGATCACAATGAGTATACTCTCCCGGGTGGTTCTCCCCGGATTCCGCATCAGGCTGGAAACCGTGAAGGGCGGGAAGGTCAGGAGGACACTCCCGAGGTAGCGGTTCCGGCTGACCACCTCCACATAGATCCCCTCCAGTGGATGATCGCTCCGCTGAAACAGAAAGTACCCTTTCTCCCGATAGGCCTTCCGGACCTCCGGGCCGACGATCACACGCTTTCCGATCAGGGCCATGTCGGTATGCGCGACGATGGTCCCGTCCCGATCGATGATGGCACAGGTCTTGAGGCCGGTCAAACGCCCGACAATCTGAACCAGTTGGTTCAGCATCATCTTGTGCCCGACCAGGAGAAAAGGTTGCACATTTTCGGAGAGGTTCCGGGCCAGCGCAATATGCTGCTGCTGAAGCACCGTCTTTTCGTTGTGAAACACCAGAAGCGTCCCGGCCCCCCCGATCACCACAACAAAACCGATGTAAGCCACGATCACTTTGGCGTTGATGGAAAGTCGTTGATACAGCTTGAAGATTTTGTTCATGGGCTCCCCGCCGGCGGGGATGGAAGACTGGCCAGTCCTTTTCGGATCAGGTCATCCACCCCCGAGAGCCGCGACAGGACCCGGTCCAATTGAAAGGCGTGCCAATCCTCCCGCGTCGCAAACAGTTCATGCCCGGCCAGATTCAGAAATCCCCGCGCCCTCCTGCAATCACGATTCCGGCTTGCCCGTGCGGCGAGGATCCGCTCGGCCTTCCGCAACCGTTCCGCGCTCGATTGCATCCGGGTCAGAACCCTGCCGGCCTTCCCGGTAATATCGGGCAACCCGTTCCGGGCATTATGGCACACTCCACAGAAGAGTTCAACCTCACCGGGTTTCAAGACCTTGGTCGCCATGGCGTCATGGCAGGTGACACAGTTGGGCCCGACCCCTTTGTCCATCAATTCTTCAAAGTGCCGGCTGCGCTTGAAGGCGATGAGTTCATGCTTGTGGCATTCGCCGCATAACCGGGGGATCCGGGTGTAATAGACCGAGCTTTCGGGATTCAGTGCGTCGTAGACCCCGTCATGTGCCCTCACCTTCTCCGTGGCGTTCGGGTCCCCCCCATGACAATTCTCACAGGTAATTCCCATCCTGGAATGGATGGATCCTTTCCATTCCGCGTGGGCCTCCTTCAATGCAGGACTTGGGTTCCCGGCATGGCACCGGACGCAGCTGTTTGTCCCCTCGGCCAGCCCGGGTACAATCGCAAGCAGGACAAAAAAAAGCAACCCGTATCTCAACATCCGTTTCGCTCGATGGGTGAATCCATCTCGAAATCCGGAGCGGGAAGCGGCCCACCCGGGACATTACAGGATCACACCGATCGGAAACGCTCGAAACGTTTCGCCACCAGATCCTCCACAGGGAACGTTTTCAGCTCCAGGAACGTCTCGACCAGGGCCTGTTTCAAGTTTTCGGCCGCCTCCTCAGGATTGCGATGCGCTCCGCCCACCGGTTCAGGAATAATCCGGTCCACCACGCCGATGGTTTTCAGGTCCTGCGCCGTCAGTTTCAAGGCGGAAGCGGCCTCCTCCGCCTTGGACGTCTCCCGCCAGAGAATGGACGAACACGATTCAGGTGAAATCACGGAATAGACCGCGTTCTCAAGAATCAGGATCCGGTCTCCGACTCCGATGGCGAGGGCCCCCCCGCTCCCCCCTTCACCCAGCACAACCACCACAATCACGGTTTTCAAGCAGGACATTTCGTACAGATTCCGGGCGATGGCCTCTCCCTGCCCCCGCTCCTCCGCACCCAGGCCGGGATAGGCCCCGGGTGTATCGATCAGGGTCAGGATCGGCATCTTGAATTTCTCGGCAAGTTTCATGACCCGCAGGGCCTTCCGGTACCCCTCCGGGGCGGGCATCCCGAAGTTCCTGGCAATATTTTCCCGGGTGTTGCGTCCCTTCTGATGCCCGATCACAACGATCGGTTCTCCCTGGAACCGGGCCAGGCCCGCCAGAATTGCGGGATCGTCCCCGAAGGTTCGGTCTCCATGGAGTTCATAGAATTCATCAGCAAGCCGGGAGATATAGTCCAGCGCATAAGGCCTCCTGGAATGCCGGGCAATCTGGGTTCGCTGCCATGGGGACAGGTGGGAATAGATGTTTTTCTGAAGCTGTCTCAACTTCTTCCGGAGTCGCCTCATTTCATCGGAAGGATCATCCCCGTTTCGGGCGGAACGATGGCGTAATTCCTCGATCCGGGCTTCCAGTTCAACGATCGGTTTTTCAAAATCAAGAATGTTTTTATACATGACTTTCCGAATCTGAAACGGCGGGTTCTACGATACGGTCACGGAGCGATTCCCCGCGATCCGCTCAATGGCCATGATCATACTCTCCGTGGGGTTGACCCGTATCCCGCCTCCCGCAGAGATCACGGCCTCGCTGTGGCGGGGAATCACGATATGAAGATAGACCCCACAGTTTCCTTGATGCTGCATCAGGAGATCCCGAATCTGCAAGAGGTGATCATCGCTCAGCCCGGGGGTATTCAACCGGATATCCACACGACTGGCTTCACGTTGACGAACATCCCGGAAAAGGGAGATCTCATCGGAAATCAGGGTAACCCCTTTTTCGTCCTTCTTGATCCTCCCCCGGATCAGGACCGGTTGATCACTCTCCAGGAGATCCTGGGCCTTTTCATAAACCTTGGGAAAAACCAGGACCTCCAAGAGCCCCAGCAGATCCTCTACTGCTAAAACCGCCATCTTGTCTCCCTTCCGCGTCACTTTCTTCTTGCACGCGGAGATCACCCCACAGAGAGAAACCTCGGCCCCGTCGGGGGCCTCCTGGATCCGGACGGAGTCGGTATTGGTCAACCGCCGCATCTCATCCGCCCACCGGGAAAGAGGATGTCCGGAGATGTAAAATCCGAGAGACTCCTTCTCATACCGGAGAAGTTGATTTTCATGCCACTCCTCCTTCTCCGGTAAGACAGCTTCGGCGTCACTGCCTCCGCAGGTTCCCTCCTCTGAACAGAAGAGGCTTCCCTGCCCCAGCTCCCGGTCCCGCTGTACCCGCTGGCCCATCTCCATGGCCCGTTCATAGACCGCCGCGAGCTGGGACCGTTTCGCGCCGGTGGAATCAAAGGCTCCGCACCGGATGAGTCCTTCCAGCACCCGCTTGTTGACTTTTTTCAGGTCCACACGCTCGCAGAAATCAAAAATCGAATGAAAAGGCGCATCCTCTCTGGCCTTCAGGATTTCGTCAATGGCTCCTTCCCCTACATTCTTGACCGCGGCCAAGCCGAACCGGATCTTTCCCTTCTCCACGGTGAATTCCTTGCAGCTTTGGTTCACATCCGGAGGAAGGATCTCAATCCCCTGATTGCGGCATTCCGAAATATACTTGACCACCTTGTCGGTGTTATCCATGTCGGACGAAATCAACGCGGCGATAAACTCCACCGGATAATGCGCCTTGAGATAGGCGGTCTGGTAGGAAACCAGGGCATAGGCGGCGGAATGGGACTTGTTGAACCCGTATCCTGCGAAATAGGCCATGAGATCAAACACTTTCTCCGCTTTTTTCCGGTCTACGCCCATCTTCAACGCACCGGGGATCCCCATCTTCTCGTCACCATGGAGGAAAATTTCCTTGTGACGGTCCATCTCCTCCGGTATCTTCTTGCCCATGGCCCGTCGAAGAAGATCCGCCGCCCCGAGGGAGTAGCCGGCAAGAACCCGCGCGATTTCCATCACCTGTTCCTGGTAGACGATTACACCGTAGGTGTCCTTGAGGATCGGTTCCATCTGCGGGAGAAGGTACTCGATCTTCTTCTTGCCGTGTCTTCCCAGGACGAAATCATCCACCATGCCGCTGCCGAGCGGTCCCGGACGGTAAAGAGCCACCAGCGCGATCACATCCTCGAAATTCTGAGGCTTCAGTTTGACCAGGAGATCCCGCATCCCCGAACTTTCCAGTTGAAAGACCCCCATGGCGTCCCCGCGCGCAAGAAGATCGAAGACTTCCGGATCATCGAGTGGAATTTCCGATATATTTAAAGGATCACCACTGCCGTCGGCCTCCTTCTGCCGGTTGATAATCTTCACCGCGTTGTCGATCACGGTCAGGGTTCGAAGGCCCAGGAAATCAAATTTGACAAGGCCCACCTCTTCCACAATCTTCTTGTCGTACTGCGTGACGATTTCACCCTCGTCACTCCGGTAGAGGGGGGTCCACTGCCGGAGGGAACGGTCTCCGATCACCACACCGGCTGCGTGGGTGGAGGCGTTTCGACAGAGCCCCTCCAGGGCCAGCGCGATCTCCAGGAGTTCCTGAATCTTCGGGTCCTTTTTGGCCAGCTCCCCGAACTTCTTCTCCCTCCGGATGGCGTCTTCCAGTTTGATTCCCAGTTCATTCGGCACCAGTTTGGCAAGGCTGTCCGCTTCGGCATAAGGGATTTCCAGAACACGGGCCACATCCCGGATCACTCCGCGGGCCTGCAGAGAACCGATCGCCATGATCTGGGCCACGGCTTCCTTTCCGTAACCTTTTTCAAGGCTATATTTCTTCGTGACATAATCAATGACTTCGCCTCTTCGATCCATGCAGAAATCAATATCGAAATCAGGCATACTGACCCGTTCCGGATTTAAAAACCGCTCGAACAGAAGACCGTACTCGATCGGATCGATATCGGTAATTCCCAGCGAATAGGCCGTCAGCGATCCGGCCCCGGATCCCCGGCCCGGTCCGACGGGGATGCTCTGCCCCTTGGCCCACCGGATAAAATCCCACACGATCAGGAAATAGCCGGCGAACCCCATCCGGATGATGATGTCAAGTTCCTCCCGGAGACGCTCCCGATAGACCTTCCGCCGCTCTTCGGAAATCTTCAGGCAGGCAAAACGTTTCTCGAGACCCTCTCCGGCCTTCCGGGTCAGATAAGACTCCAGTGTGTTCCCTTCGGGGACCTCATAGGTGGGAAGATAGGTCCGGGAAAAATCCAGGGTCAGGTTGCACCGTTCGGCGATCTCAATGGTGTTTCGAATCGCCTCGGGGACATGCGAGAAGGCTCGGATCATCTCTTCCGGCGCCTTGAAATAGAGCTGATCCGTACTGAATCGGAACCGATCCTCGGCCCCCAGGGTTTTCCCGGTCTGCACGCAAAGAAGCGCCTCATGGGCATGGGCATCGGAACTCGACAGATAATGACAGTCGTTGGTGGCGACCAGTGGAAGGGAAAGCTCCCGGGAAAGCGCGATCAGCTCCTGATTCACCCGGTTCTGACGTTCCAGACCGTTATCCTGAATCTCCAGAAAGAAGTTCCCCGGACCGAAAATTTCCTGGTATTCCCCAACGGCACGCAGAACTGCGTCACGGTCCCCTTTTAACAGACGGAAGGGAATTTCGCCATGCAGACAGGCCGAAAGACCGATCAAGCCCTCGGCATGCTCCCGCAGGATCTCCTTGTCGATGCGGGGTTTCCGATAAAAACCGGTCAGGTATCCCTCACTGACCAGCCACATCAGATTCTCATATCCCCGACGATTCTGTGCCAGAAGGATCAGGTGGAAGGCGGTCTCCTCGTGCCCGGTCGGTTTTTCCGTCCGGGATCCGGGGGCAATGTAGACCTCGCATCCGATGATCGGTTTGATCCCCTGCCTGATCGCTTCCTTATAAAAATGAATCGCCCCGATCATGTTCCCATGATCGGTAATGGCAAGCGCCGGCATCCGGTATTTCCGCGCCCTTTCAAAAAGATCCTTTAAGCGGATGGCGCCGTCCAGAAGACTGAACTGGGTGTGCGTGTGAAGATGAACAAACTGAGCATGTTGGGTCATGGCAACAACCGGATCGGGGAAACCGTATCGATCAACTCATAAAAAACCAACGGGGCCAATGGATAGATTGAAGTCCGGGAAACCGATCTTCTTCAGCCTCGGGATCTAACCCATTGCAAAAATTCTACATGGATTGATCCTGCAAGTCAATCTCTTAAAGGTCTGGATTGTCTTGCAGGCGGATCAGAAGGGACCGGGAGGAAAGTCAGGATTCCGGCGGCCGGAACACGCGGCCGCCGGAATCCATGGGAAAAGTTTCCGGAAGAAATCCTGTCTTAGATATCGTAGTAAAGAAAAAATTCATAAGGATGCGGACGAAGCCGAACGGCGTCCACTTCGTTTTCACGCTTGTAGGTAACCCAGGTGTCGATCACATCCTGTGTGAAGACGTCCCCCTTGAGCAGATATTCATAATCCTCTTCCAGCGCGTTTAACGCCTCATCCAGCGAACCGGGAACCGAGGGAACGCCGGCCAGTTCTTCCGGACTGAGATCGTAGATGTTCTTGTCCAGCGGATCGCCCGGATCGATTTTGTTTTCGATCCCGTCCAGGCCGGCCATCAACATGGCGGAAAAGGCCAGATAGGGGTTACAGGTGGCATCCGGGAACCGGACCTCGATCCGTTTCGCCTTGGGGCTGGCCGAATACATGGGGATCCGGATGGAAGCGCTCCGGTTCCGGGAAGAATAGGCCAGGTTGACCGGCGCCTCGAATCCGGGAACCAGCCGTTTGAAGGAATTGGTGGTCGGATTGGTGAAGGCCACCAGGCTTGCCGCATGCTTCAGAATCCCTCCAATATAATGAAGAGCCATTTCACTCAACCCGCCGTACCCGTTTCCGGCGAAGAGCGGTTTTCCATCCTTCCAGATCGACTGGTGGGTATGCATCCCGGAACCGTTGTCCCCAAAAACCGGCTTCGGCATGAAAGTAACGCTCTTCCCATGACGCCGCGCGACATTCTTGATCACATACTTATAACGCAGAAGCTGGTCCGCCATCCTGGAGAGTGGAGCAAATTTCATATCGATTTCGGCCTGACCCGCCGTAGCGACCTCGTGATGTTGCGCCTCGATGACAATGCCCATCTCCTCCAGCATCAAAGTCATCTCGGTCCGGATATCCTGCTGGCTGTCCGTGGGAGGCACCGGGAAATATCCCTCTTTGTGTCTTGTCTTGTAACCGAGATTCGGATTCTCCTCCCGGCCGGTATTCCAGATCCCTTCCACGGAATCCACAAAATAATATCCACAGTGGCTGTTCTGATCGAAACGGATATCATCAAAAATAAAAAACTCCGCCTCAGGACCGAAGAAGGCGGTATCGCCGATGCCCGTCGATTTCAGATAGGCCTCGGCCTTGTGCGCGACATACCTCGGATCCCTGGAATAGCGTTCCTTGGTCAGGGGATCCACGATATCACAGATCATGATCAGTGTCGGATGTTCGCTGAAGGGATCCATAAGGGCGGTTTTGGGATCGGGAATCACCAGCATATCCGAGGCGTTAATGGCCTTCCACCCCCGGATGCTCGATCCGTCAAAACCCAGCCCCTCTTCAAAAGTCTCCAGTTCCAGTTCGTGCATGGGTACGGAAAAATGCTGCCACAGGCCCGGGAAATCCATGAACCTGAGATCCAGCATCTTCGCGTTGTTCTTTTTTGCGAACTCCAATACCTCTTTCGGTGTCATGATGGGTCTCCTTTTCTTTGCGGTATTGTCTTGTTATGAACCATTGACGTACACGTCTTGAATCACAGTGCGTCCTTTCCCTTCTCGCCCGTCCGGATACGGAGGACCTCTTCGACAGGAATCACAAAGATCTTGCCGTCCCCGATCCGTCCGGTATGAGCCGTATCCCGAATGGTCTCAACAACCTGCAGAACCATTTCATCATCCACAACCACTTCAATCTTGATCTTGGGCAGAAAGTCAACCACGTACTCCGCGCCCCGGTACAGTTCGGTATGGCCCTTCTGTCTCCCGAACCCCTTGACCTCCCCGACCGTAATCCCCTGGATTCCGATCTCGTTGAGGGCGTCCTTGACCTCTTCCAGTTTGAAAGGTTTGATGATCGCCTCGACCTTTTTCATGGAATTCTCCTTCACTGACATTGACTCACACGCAATCCGCATTTTCAGCGGAAAATATCACAGAAAACATTTTGTTGTAAAGATTCATTTTCCTCTTTTCTGAATTTTTTTTCACAGCTTACGGGAAAACCTGCATCAGTAAACGGAGGATGAGGTTGCAAAGGTTATGCCAGAACTCCTTCCATCCCGAAACTCCTTTTGTAACCAGACATTCAGGCGGGCGGCAAAGATTTCGACGACCCCGGATCAAGCCGATTCAGCCCATTTCCCAGGCAATTCGGGAAGAACCTGCACAAAAATTGCGCAGGGGGCCTCGTATTCT
Source organism: uncultured Nitrospirota bacterium (assembly GCA_964483105.1). Classification (GTDB taxonomy): domain Bacteria; phylum CG2-30-53-67; class CG2-30-53-67; order CG2-30-53-67; family CG2-30-53-67; genus CAYZZU01. The sequence continues at coordinate 43,894 of CAYZZU010000016.1, read as the reverse complement.
GAATTCAAGATAGAACCCGGAAACTCCGGCCTTTACCCCCCCGGAGTCTGATCCGACCCTTTCAGTATCCGCTTCATCTCCTCCGGAAGACTCTTGAAAGAGATTCTCCTGACTTCGGCATGTTTGCCTGTGCCATACGACTTATAGGAAGTAAGCCCCTGATAGGTAAAGTACATCGAATAAAGGCTCCGGTCCTTCCCGGTCAGAATCTTTCCGGCCAGAGGAACCTTCCGGAGAATCTTGTTGGCGATCGGAAAGGGCTGAGCCGCGATATAGGCGTAAACGGAGGAATCGATAAAATCGTAACTCCCGGCCGCCTTGACATTATATTTGATCTTGATCGGAACCGCGGCGGTCAGTTTGTCCAATGTCAACCCGGAGACGTCAAATTTGTGATACTGTGTAATATAAAAATTTCTGGAATGAAACTTTCCGTCATGGATCGTGAAATCCCCCCCCATGGTGTCGTACACCAGAATCCGGAAGAGTTCATCCTTTTCCCCGATCATGATTTCAATTCGCTGGATGATCTCCTTGAAGAGTTTGAAGAGATAGAAACGTTCACGGGTGGAACGAATTTTCAGATGGGCCTTGCCGGTCATCTTTCTTCCCGTGGTCAAAATATCGGGATACAGGTCTCCCCGGACGGAAATAGACCCGGTGATTTTCCCCGCGTAAAAGGTCCTGTTGTTTTGAAAGAGCTGGAGATATTTTTCCGCGCTGACGCCTTGTACGCGTGCCTCGGCGGTAAAAAAGGGCCTTTCCCGTGAGGCGAAGTCAATCGATCCGGCTCCGGAGACCTTCCCGTCCAGACCGGACGCGGTAAAGGACGGAACGGATAAAAATCCATCTTTCAAACGGAAAGACGCGTGAAAACCGTCCACACGAACCTGGCCGAAACGAGCCCTGTCCAGAAACAACTCCCCGGAGGCATTCGCGTTTTTTGACGGCCTTTGACGGAGAGAAGAACCGGCTTGTTTCCTCCGCTTCGTTGACAGGACCTGCAGCAACCGCTTGACGTCGAGCAAGGAGGCGTGAATCTTCAGATCCGGCTTCGGATTGTAAAGATCCGGAACGGAAAGATCCAGAACCAGGGGAACGTCTCCCCAATCACATCCGATTCCCCTGGCCTGGAGTCCCCTGTCCTGGAACAGCAGGGTCCCGGCGATGTTCCGGAACGGCAGAGGGCTGAAAGAGGGATGGATCGCCGCTCCCTCAAGGAAAACCCGTCCCTGGAAGAGTACCGGCTCCCCGCGGCCGCTTCGGAATGAAAGGGTCAGGCGTCCCTTCAGAAGGGCTTCCCGACTGACCGGAGCGAGGACGGGGAAGACGCCGGAAAGAGACGAAAGGGAAAGGCCCTCCGATACAAAGGCCAGCGAAAACTCCGGATGTTTCCATCCGGCGACATGGACCGAAAAAGGAACGGAGACCCCCGACATTTCCCAAAGGCCCCGGTCGATTTTCAGCGTTCCTCCCTCCGGGAGCTCCCCTGAAAAAGAAAGGCGGGCCTTGACTCCGGCCTTTTTGGCCAACCAGGGAGCAAAGGTCACCCGGGTTCTGGTCAGATCCAGGCGGCATGACAATTTCAGCGCGTCCGTCCCGCCATCCAGTGAAAGGACCAGATCCGGCTTCCCTTCTTCCATTCTCAGGTTTGTTTTCAGGAAGGAAGCCCACGAAAAGATCATTTCCGGATCCGGAGTTGCTGAAAACCTCAGGTGAATCTCCCGATCGCGGGCAAAGAGCCGCTGGATCTTTCCCTGAATTTCTACCGGTGTCTGATGAATGCGGGCGCTCAGAATGAAGGGAAGGAGTTGCCCATCCTGCAGCTTCAGGATGCCGTTAATAGAGGAGATCGGTAAGTGAATCCAGGGAGGAGTCAACGAAACATTGAGGAGAACCACCTCTCCCCGGACCGCAACAGGCGTCTCCGGCGCCCCGCCGGAGACAAACCGGAGCCGGGTGTCGGCAGTACCCCGGGCGTGGTCCAGGAAGGTGGGAAGAAGTTTCCCGCGGACCCTGTCCGGAATCCACGTGGAAAGCCGTCCGATCTCTTCCAGGTTCAAGCGCCCGTTCACCGAAAGATCGGTACGACCGCCGGGATCCAGGGCAAGAATCCCATCGATCCGCTTCAATTCGGATCGCCCGTAGGCCCCGTTCAGACCGCGGAAACGGAGCGTTTTCAAATCGAATGTGAGATCCCCATTGATATCCCGGATGGGGAGGATTTCCGACCCGGAATTAAAAGAAAAGTCGTGAAAACGAAGCTTCAGAATGATGCTTCGCGGTCCCTTCGCGGGCGTCTTTCCCTTTCTCCCGGCGGGGGCTCCGGTCACCTCAAGCAGAGGGATATCCAGACTTCCGGTAGAGGTCCCCCTCCGGAGGATCCGGCCGGCCTTCTCCCACAAAAACCGATCCGGCAGAAAGGGACGAACCGTATCCAGAGTAAGACGGTCCGCATGGAGCGTCAGACCGAACCAGGGCCTCCCATGCAGGTTTCGGGCGTAGATTCCATGCCCCCAGAGTGAACCCTCCCCCAGGTTCAGACGGATTGCCTTTGCATTGACAAGATCCCTCCGGACGTTCAGGACAAAATCCACCGATGCCCGCTTCCCCTGAATCGGCCGTGAGTAATAAGCGGGGGCCCGAATCCGGAAATGACCGAGGGAAAACCTCCCGGAAAGATCCAGCACCGCGTCGGGATGCAGTAAGGCATGAACCTTCAGATCCACTTTCCCCGTATCCGGGAAAAAGGCAGAGAACCGGTCCAAAAAGGGATGCAGAACACGAGCCGGCATGGAGCTGACTTTCAGATCGGCCGAACCGGTCACCTTCCGAAGCTCAAGGCCCTCTCCCGGAACGGAAAGATCCCCTCTCAGGGAGAAGAACCTCCTTTCGAATCGACGATCACGAGGGAATGAACCCCGGATCTTCATCCGTACAACGCCACCCGTGAAGTCTCCGCGGAAAACGGCATTCGTCTTTTCGACAAGCGTGAACGGCACACGATCCACGCGCGTGGGGTCGACGATCGCAAGCGAGGCCTCTTGAATCACAATGGCGTCAATGGAGGGAGGGAGGAAAGAAGAGAGCGGAACATCCCGCTTCCCGGGCAAAATCGGCGACAGCCCCGGAAAGCGCCACCCGTTCCGTGAATCCTTGAATACCGCGACACGGGGTCTTTTCAATAAGACCTTCGACGGAATCACCCGGCCCCGGAGCAATGGAAGAATTTCCAGATCGATTTCCACACTGTCGGCATGAACCCACGGGATTCCGGTTTTGGGATCTTTCAACTCAACCCCGAGCGCTTCCGCGGCAGGCCGGGGAAACAGCTTCAAGCGAACTTCTGAAATCCCCGTTTCCACTGCGAGCCGTTGATCCAAGATCCGGATGACCCGCCGGGTGATCTGATCGCCGGGCAGGAGATAGCGGAGAGCCCCGCGCAGATCCAAAAGAAGGAAAAAGAAAACCCCCGTCAACAGGACTACAAGGATGACAAATTTCTTTCTGGGAGCTTTCAAGGCCATCATTCAGGGGAAAACGGCTTCAATCCCTGCCGTTCTTCCGGCGGGATATTGGAGACAGCGGGTCTTCTCAGTGGGGATGCTTTCGTAAACAAATGGAGGACCTTCTTTCCGAATGCCGAGCGATCTCTGTTTACGGGTATCCCGGAAGCGTGAAATACCATGGGGTACTTTAAACAAACCCGCGCCGGTTGTCAACGGGATTTCCGGGATTTCATTCTTGACCTGTCCTTCTTCCTGTGTTATTTTTCAGCCCCAATCCTCGATCGTTCCCCTCCGGACAACGGAGCGAGAGGCAACCCATTTTCTGATGTGGAGAAGAAATGCCCCGAAAAGAAATTCCTTTAGGGCTGACCTACGATGATGTGCTGCTTGTACCGGCCCGGTCACGGGTTCTCCCGAGAGACACGGATGTCTCCACGCAACTGACCCCCCGGATTCGTTTGAATATCCCGATTGTGAGCGCAGCCATGGACACGGTCTCCGAAGCAAGGATGGGGATCGCCCTGGCCCAGGAGGGGGGGATCGCTTTTCTGCACAAAGCCATGTCCATTGAACGGCAGGCGGCCGAGGTGGATAAGGTCAAGAAATCCGAGAGCGGTATGATCGTCGATCCGATCACGATCGAGCCGGACCAGAAAATCTATGAGGTCCTGGCCATCATGAAGCGGTACCGGATCTCCGGCCTCCCCGTAACGCACGGATCCCGGCTGGTGGGAATCCTGACAAACCGGGACCTTCGTTTCGAGACCCGTATGGACCTGAAGGTTTCCGAAGTCATGACCAAAGAAAAACTGATCACCGTTCCGGAGGGAACCACACTGGAGGAATCCAAGGAGATCCTTCATCGGCACCGGATTGAGAAACTTCTGGTCGTGGACGATGATTTCAACCTCAAGGGACTGATCACAATCAAGGACATTGAAAAGAAGATCCAGTTCCCCAATGCCTGCAAGGATGAATTGGGTCGTCTTCGGGTAGGAGCCGCCGTGGGTGTCGGCGAGGATACGATGGAGCGGGCTGAAGCGTTGATCCTCGCGGGCGTCGATATCCTCTGTGTGGATACCGCGCATGGACATTCGGAAGGCGTGATCGAGACCGTCCGCAAGATCCGGAGCGCTTATCCGGACATGGATCTGGTTGCCGGAAACGTCGCGACCGCCGCGGGAACGCTCGACTTGATCAACGCGGGCGCCAGCGCAGTGAAAGTCGGGATCGGTCCGGGTTCCATCTGCACGACCCGGGTCGTGGCCGGGGCGGGGGTTCCGCAGATCACCGCGGTCATGGAATGCAGTCAGGCCGCCCGCAAACATGGAATCCCGGTCATCGCGGACGGAGGCATCAAGTTCTCCGGTGACATTACCAAGGCGGTGGCCGCCGGCGCGAATTCGGTCATGATCGGAAGCCTTCTGGCCGGCGTGGATGAAAGCCCCGGAGAGACCGTTCTGTTCCAGGGGAGGAGCTACAAGGTTTACCGGGGCATGGGATCACTCGGCGCAATGAACGCGGGGAGCAAAGACCGGTATTTCCAGGAGCATGAAACCCGGGAGAATAAACTGGTCCCGGAAGGGATCGAAGGTCGTGTCCCTTACAAGGGACCGTTGTCGGAAAGTATACACCAGTTTGTAGGGGGACTTCGGGCCGGAATGGGTTATTGCGGCTGCCGGACACTGCGGGAGTTGCAGGACAACGGCACATTCATCCGTATTACCAACGCCGGGCTCAGGGAAAGTCATGTTCATGATGTCATCATTACCAAAGAGGCCCCGAATTACCGGATGGAATAACACGTATCTTTCCCCTCCCGTGACGGACATGGCCCAAGAAGAACGAAAGGTTTGGAATCTCAGACAAAACCGTCGATCATTTCAATTTCCTGATCCACTTTCCCGGTTCGATTCAACGTGACGACACCCAGCCAGGAAAAAATACTCATCCTCGACTTCGGATCTCAATATACCCAGCTCATTGCGCGGCGTATCCGTGAGCTTTCCGTCTACTCCGAAATCCGTCCGTATTCAGAACCCCTGGAAAAAATCCGGGAGTTTTCCCCCTCCGGGATCGTCCTCTCCGGAGGTCCCTCGAGCGTCACCGACGCGGAAGCCCCCCTTCCGGATCCGGGAATTTTTTCGCTTAAAATTCCAATCCTCGGTATCTGTTACGGCATGCAACTGATCACGCATCTGCTCGGCGGAAGGGTCTTGCCGTCAAAACGACGGGAGTACGGAGGGGCGGATCTCCAGGTAACCGTTCCATCCGAACTTTTCCGCGGTCTGGAGAATACGCTTCAGGTCTGGATGAGCCACGGAGACAGGATCGACATTGCACCTTCGGGATTCACCTCCATCGCACAATCCGGGAACTCTCCGGTGGCCGCAATGGCCGACAGCCGGCGGAAATTTTACGCCCTCCAGTTCCATCCCGAAGTAGTCCACACCCCGAAAGGAACGGAAATCCTGAAAAACTTCGTCTACGGTATCTGTGGATGTGGAGCGAACTGGACCATGCGTTCTTTTGTGGAACAGGCCCTTTCCGAAATCCGGTCCCGGGTCGGAAATGGACGGGTCATCTGTGCCCTCTCCGGCGGAGTCGACTCCTCGGTCGCCGCGGTCCTGATCCACAAGGCGATCGGGGACCGCCTCAGCTGCATCTTTGTAGACAACGGCCTGATGCGGCTTGGAGAGGTCGAAAAGGTCGTTCGAACCTTCCGGGAAGAATTTCAAATCAACCTGAGCGCGGTCGACGCATCCCAACGGTTCCTCTCACAACTCGAGGGCGTGGCCGAGCCCGAACAGAAACGGAAAATCATCGGCCGGGAATTTATCCGTGTCTTCGAAGAGGAAGCCGCCAAACTGGGAAAGGTTGACTTCCTCGCCCAGGGGACCCTCTACCCGGATGTAATCGAGAGTGTCTCCTTCAAAGGACCTTCAGCCACTATCAAGAGCCACCACAACGTGGGCGGTCTTCCGGAGCGGATGAAGCTGAAACTCGTGGAACCGTTCCGGGAACTTTTCAAAGACGAGGTCCGCCTCGCAGGCAGGGAACTCGGCATTCCGGAAGAGATCCTGTACCGGCAACCCTTTCCGGGCCCCGGGTTGGCAATCCGTATCCTTGGAGCCATCACAAAGGATCGCCTTGAAATCCTCCGGGAGGCCGATTCCATCGTGTTAGAAGAGATCAAGAAGGCCGGGCTCTACCGGGAGATCTGGCAATCCTTTGCCGTACTCCTTCCCGTCAAAACCGTAGGAGTCATGGGGGATGAACGGACCTATGATCATGTGATCGCCGTTCGGGCGGTCACCAGCCGTGACGGAATGACCGCCGACTGGGTAAAACTCCCTTACGATCTGCTGGGCCGCCTTTCCAACCGGATCATCAACGAGGTCAAAGGGGTCAACCGTGTGGTCTACGATATCTCGTCAAAACCTCCCGGCACGATTGAGTGGGAATAAAAAATACTTGACAACTTCGGCTCCGATCCTTAGTATGCCTTTTTTGGACGAAAATTCCTGCTGGCGGCCAGGGGGACGTCGGGCCTGAGTGATGGCATCACGCAGGATTTCAGGAAGGGGAGACATACCGGGGGCCTATAGCTCAGTTGGTTAGAGCCACCGGCTCATAACCGGTTGGTCCCAGGTTCGAGTCCTGGTGGGCCCACCATCGTATCAACCAAGGAGGATCGGTGTCGGTCGGCGTTGGAATGAATCCATCCGAATTTCAAACCAAGAGATACCGTTTTTCAGAATTGCTGTTTTTCCGGAAAGGCACTTTAACGATTTAAAGTGCCTTTTTTTTGTCGATCCCGTGAACACTCAACTGAAGGACATTATACCGATACTGGAAAGAATCGCTCCTCCTGAGCTTGCGGAACAGTGGGACAACTCCGGACTGCAGATCGGCGCACCGGCTACCGAAATCCGGTCCATTCTGGTCGCCATGGACATCACCGGGGGAGTGGTCCGGGAAGCGGAACGTCGCGACGCCTGCCTGATCGTTACCCACCACCCTCTTCTTTTCCATCCTCTCAAACAAATCCTGACTCAAACCGGAATCGGCAGACTGATCCGCCGGATTGTCAAGGCCGGGATTTCGGTCTATGCCGCCCATACGAACCTGGATGCCGTATCCGGAGGAGTCAACGACATGCTCGGCAGGGAACTGGAATTACAATCCTGGAAACCACTTCTGGCGAGTCGGACAGAGAACGGATGTGGAATCGGCGGAATCGGAGAATCAAGGCGGGAAAGGAGCGTAAAAAGCTTTGCCGAAGAGATCAAGGCAAGATTCGGTTTGTCTGCCGTCCGCCTGATCGGCCGGCCGGAAAAACGGGTAAAACGAATCGCCTTCTGCTCCGGAAGCGGCTCCAGCCTGATCCCGGAAATCGCCCGCACGCGTCCGGACCTGTACGTTACCGGTGATCTTGGCTATCACGATGCCCGGTCTCTGGAAGCCCTGGAAATTTCGGCGATTGACATCGGGCATTTCGGTTCGGAACAGGGAATTCGCAAGATCCTCGCGCGGAGACTCCGATCCGACCTGAAGAAAACAGGCCGGCCCATTCCGGTCACAATTTCACGCTCGGAACATGACCCCTTCACCATCTTATAATGCTAAGGAGAAAAGGCATGACCATCCAAGAAGAAATCCACGAACTGATTCGGCTGCAGGAAATCGACACGAAGCTTTTAGAGATCCATGAAAAAAAGACCGAACTTGAAGAAGAAATCCAGAAGGTTCGGGAACCCTTAAGCCGCATGGAGAACGAACGGGATGACCTCAACCAAAAGGTTGAAGAACTTTCAAAGGAAGTCCGGGCCCTGGAACAAAACGTCCCGGATCAGGAGGAAAGGATTCGGAAATCCAGGGAAAAGCTTCCTCAGATCACCACGCAGAAGGAATATTTCGCGGTTTTAAAAGAGATCGAAACCATGGAGCGGGACAAAGAAAACCTGGAGGAATCCCTTCTGAAAAAGATGGGCACCCTGGAAGAACTCCAGAGCGAAAGAGACCGGCTCACGGCTCAATGCCGGGAAGAAGAAAAAACCTTTCAGGAAAAACGGGACCGAATGATCGAGGAACACAGTCATTACGACACGGAAACCGAGAAGTTGAACACCGAAAAAGAGAACATATCCCGTGAAATTGACCCTCAATATCTGGCACATTATCAAAAAGTGCTCAATTACAAAGGCAGCCCGGCCGTGGTCAAGATCATCGATGGAAATTGTCAGGGATGTTTCATGACTCTCCCTCCCCAACTGTTCAATGACGTCCGAAAAGGGGGCCACATTATCACCTGTTCCTACTGTAACCGAATCCTGTACGCGGAAAAGTAGAGATGAACGGCAGAGCGCTTATTCATATCGACGGAGCCGCAAAAGGGAATCCCGGTCCGGCCGGGATTGGTGTGTCCGCCCGTACCGAAGAGGGGGACTCCCTGTTTGAGCATTTCCGGTACATTGGAGAGACAACCAACAACGTGGCCGAATATACCGCCCTCATCGAGGGATTACAAAATGCCCTGGAGCATGGCGTTACAAAAATTCGAGTGGCCTCCGACTCTCAACTCCTGGTCCGGCAGATCAACGGCGTCTACAAAATCCGGAAACCCCATCTGCAAAAACTCTCCAAACAGGTCATGGAGCTTGTAAAACAGTTCGAACAGTTTGAGATCTTCCATATCCCCCGCAGCCAGAACACCCGGGCCGATTCCCTGGCCAACCAGGCGATTCAAGAATACGGGAGCCGTTGAGGGATGGCAATGTGGGGCCATCACCCCAAATCCTTCCCGGGGAAAAATCATGTAGCCTTTTCGGCGCGGGGCCCCTCACCGAGAATGTTGATCCGGTGGGCTATGGCCCCGGCTCCAAAACCGTTGTCGATGTTGACGACGGCGATACCGGCGGCACAGGAGTTGAGCATGGAGAGAAGCGCGGCGATGCCGCCGAAACTGGCCCCATAGCCGATGCTGGTGGGAACGGCGATGACCGGCTTGTCGACAAGGCCTCCGACAACGCTGGCCAGAGCCCCCTCCATTCCGGCGACCACGACGAGAACCCGGGCGTTGATAATCTTCTCTTTCTGATCGAAGAGGCGGTGGATCCCCGCCACGCCTACATCGTAGAGGGTGGTCACCCGGCTTCCGAAGGCGGAAGCGGTAACGGACGCTTCTTCGGCGACGGGAATATCCGAGGTGCCGGCGGAGAGGACGAGGAGATTTCCTTTGGGCCGGGTCTTCTTCCGTTTGATTACGATGGCCCGGGAAGCGCTGTAAAACACCGCCTTCGAATCCAGCTTTTTGATTTTCCGATAGATTTCTTCCGAGGCCCGGGTTGCAAGCAGGTCATGCCCCCCGGCCAGCATCCGCTCCGCGATCCGGAGAATCTGGGATTGGGTTTTCCCCTCGCAGAAGATGACTTCCGGCGTTCCCTGCCGGAGCGCCCGGTGGTGATCAATCCGCGCGAAGCCGAGGCCTTCATAGGGAAGGTCCCGGAGGCGGCGGAGTCCCTGCGTCACCGATACCTCTCCATCCCGGATTTTCTGCAGTAGTTCTTTCAGGTCATCTGGATTCATTCCCGATACCTGCCCCCTGTTTCCATCCCCGAATTTCCCTCGTCTTTCATACTTCCCCGGCCACCACCTGGGCGATATCGGCGGTATAGGAATTGATCTGCTTGAGATTGCTGATTACGTCCAGATGGATGGCGCTGGTATCGAGCGTTTCCTGGAGACCGTCGTGTAGCCTTTTGATATGCGCGAACCGGAGATCCATTTCCAGCTTGTCGATATGGGGAAGTTCACGGATCACCTCCTGCGCGATCGATGTATCCCCGAGGACGAAGGCGCGAACGGCCTTCTCCAGGTTCGATCGGATCCTGCGGTGCATGAGCACAATTTCCTGTTCCCCCTGCGCGGAAAAACAGACGCCCAGGTCGATCTTCTTCCGGGCCAGTTCCATGAGGTTCTTGTCGATCAGGTCTCCGATATGCTCCAGGTCGTCTGTAATATAAAGGAGGGAGATTTCCTTCCTGGACTGATCTTCGGTCAGGTCCTCCTGGGCGAGTGTTGTCAGATAACGGGTGATGGCGTCATCGAGAAAATCGATTTCGTTGTCCATCTTCTTGATCTCCTGACGGAGAAGGTCGTCCCCGGACAGAAAGACCTGGATCGACCGGGAGAGCATCTCCAGAACCCGGTTCCCCATCCGTTCAGTCTCTTTATCCGCCTGCCCGAGTGCGATTTCCGGTGTATCGAAGACCTGCTCATTCAAATAACGGACCTGGAACACCCTCTCCAGTTCAGGTACGATCGGAATCATAAAGATAATCAGTTTCCGGAAGGCTCCTGTCAGGGGGAGGAAAATCAGCGTGTTCATGACCTTGAAGAGCATGTGTCCGTTGGCGATCTGCCGTGACACGCTTTGCGTGAAGGGATCCGAAATCCAGAGAATCAGGTCCCGGAACCGGGCCATGAAGGGGTAGAGAAGAACCGTTCCGATCAGGTTGAAAAGGAGGTGCGCCACAGCCACCCGTTGTCCTTCCCGGGAAGAGCCGATACTGGATAAAAGCGCGGTACTGCAGGTTCCGATATCCGCCCCCAGGATAATCGGGATGACCCCGTCCAGGTTGAGAATCCCCTTGGAGGCGAGCACCATGGCAATCCCGATGGTGGCTGCGCTGCTCTGGATAATTCCGGTAAAAATCGCCGAGACCAGGATCCCCAACAAGGGAAAGGTCCCGAGTGAAACCATACTTTGCAGGAAAAAGGGAAAGGACCGCAGCGGCTCGGTCGCATCGGAAAGAATCTTGATTCCGAGAAAAATCAATCCGAAACCGAGCAGGGCTTGCCCCATGTACTGAACCATCCGGTTCCGCTTGACTACGTAGAGGACAACCCCCGCCCCGACGAGAAGGAGGGAGTAATCCGCAATCCGGAAGGCAATGACCTGGACCGTGAAGGTCGTACCGATATTGGCCCCGTAGACCACGCCGATGGCCTGGCCGAGAGTCATGAGCGAGCCGTTGACAAACCCCACCAGCATGACGGTCGTCGCGCTGGAGGACTGGATGGTGGCGGCCATGAGAGCGCCGATGACCGTTCCCTTGAGAGGTGTGTTGGTCAGGGTGCTCAGGATGTTCCTGAGCCGCCTCCCCGCGACCTTCTGAAGTCCGCCTCCGGCGGTCTTCATCCCGTAAATGAAAAGACCTATCCCCCCGAAAAGACCGGCAAAAACCTGGAAAAAAAGAACGGGGGTTACCGGCTCCATCCCAACCCCCTTCGGGCCTCCATCTCCTCGAGTTCCACCTTCGGGTCCCGTGCCATCAGGCTGGAAACCGCATCTCCCGGGCGGGTCCCTTCATAGAGGATCCGAAAGACCTGTTCCGTGATCGGCATCTCCACCCCGTGCCTGCGGGAGAGCTCATACACGGAACGGGCGGTCCTCACCCCTTCGGCCACAGCCTTCTCCTGTCGGAGGATCGTTTCCAGGGTCTCCCCTTTCGCAAGCCTGAGCCCCACATTCCGGTTCCTGCTCAAATCCCCGGTAGAGGTCAGGACCAGATCCCCCATGCCGGCCAACCCCATGAAGGTCATGGGAAGAGCACCCATGGCAACTCCAAGTCTGGACATCTCGCTCAGCCCCCGCGTGATCAGCGCGGCCCGCGTGTCATAACCGAACCCGAGTCCGTCGCTGATCCCGGCGGCAATGGCCAGGACATTCTTGACGGCTCCCCCCAGCTCAACCCCCATGACATCCGGGGTGATGTAGATTCGGAAATAGGCCGTGGTGAAAAGCCCCTGGAAAAAAAGGGCGGTCTTCTGACTCCTGGAGGCCACGGATACGGCTGTCGGGAGTTCCCGTGCCACCTCCCGCGCGAAGCTCGGCCCCGAAAGATAGGCAAAATTCCCTTCCGGAACCTGGGGGAGAACCTCCGGGAGGATCTCGGAGACAGTCATCAGGGTTTCGTTCTCGATCCCCTTGGACGCGCTGATCACCAGGGAATCCGAGGAGAGACAGGGACTGAAGCACTCCGCTACCCGCCGGGTCACGTGAGAGGGGGTCACCATCAGGAAAATACGGCAACCGTCGCTCACCTCCTCCGGGGAAGAGGAAACCCGGAGCCCTTCGGAAAGCCGGATACCGGGAAGATACCTCGTGTTTTCACGCTTTCCCCGTATCTCACGTGCCAGCTCCTTCTCATAAACCCAGAGGGAAACAGGTAGTCCCTTTTTCGCCAGAAGGTTTGCCAGGGTGGTTCCCCAGGCTCCGGCACCGATGACCGCAATCTTTTTTTTCATCTAATCGTCTCCCGATTCCTTGGTTTCCCGTGACGGTTCCGCTCTCAATAATCAGCGGTCAGGTACGACACCTTCAGCGAACATTCTTTCTTTGCATGAAGATCCTGAACTTCAGGATGGATGCTTCGATAAAAATTGAAGCAACACCTCATGGGTTTCAAGCGGTTTCTCCAATGTGGGGCAATGCCCCGCGTCAGGGATCCAGACCGTCTCGGCCCCGGGGACCCCCCGGGCGGCCCGGGAAAATTCCTCGGGACGGATAATTCCATCCCTCCGGGTACCGATGACCAGGGTGGGAACAGAAATTTCCGGAAGTTTCGAGGTCAGATCCGTCTCGCGGATGGCTGCGACATGCCCCCGCAGACAGAACAACGAGGGTTTCTTCGCGTCCTCGGTAAAACGGGGATCCAGCACGTAATAGTACCGCCCTATCTTCCGGAGCGCCCACAGGATCGGGGAAATCCGGAGCCCGATCCTCACCGCGACCAGGCCGGCCAGAGTAGCCCCGAACCACCCTTTGCCGTGAAGGGCTCCCCTGCCGGAGATCGGAGCGTTCATCAGAACCAGCTTATTGAGTTGCTCTGGAAAACGCAGGGCATATTCGAGAGCAATCATCCCCCCCATGGAATGTCCGACCAGATCCATCTCGACAATCCCGAGCTTTTCGGTAAGCTCACGGATCATCGAGACATGACCGGAAAGGGTGTAACGAATCCGGGGCTTGTCCGAATCTCCGAAACCGAGCAGATCCGGCGCCACAATCCGGAAGCCCGCCCCGAACGTATCGAAGGTATCGATCCAGAAGCTGGAAGCGGCCGCCAGACCGTGGAGAAAACAAACCGTCCTCCCCTCCCCTTGCGTCCGGCAAAAAATCCGTCTCCCCTGAATGGTAAAAAAAGGCACAGGAACACCCGGCTTTTGCGTGAGGTTACGGAGATTCGTGGTCCGCTTCCCAAATAACGTGAAGCACCGAAAGTGCCTGCCTGTGCCCGCACGACAGACAGGTCGCAGGGCAGTCTCATCAAGGCGCGTAACGGAGGCGTCCCCTTTTGCGATACGCCGCGGAGAACGAAACTTTGATCTGACCGTCCTGACACACTCGAATGCCTGTCTGCGCGCGACGCGCGGGCAGGCGCGCGGACAGCCCCTGGTATTTCAGGAACGGGTCACGCCCTGGATGCGAACCGGATTTACTTCCGGTATTCCGGTTTCAGCATATACCTGTCGCTGATATAACCATAAACCGGAACGGTGACGATTCGCCGAAAGGTATTGTTCCGGATCTGCAGGTACCCCTGGAAGATGCCATCGCGCCTCTTCGGGACGACTTCCACGTCGACCGAAAGAGATTTCATCGGCTTGATGGTCGCCTTGCTCTTACCGCTGTTCCATTGCTGAACCGACACGTTGTTTCTTCCGATGTAGTCTTCGATCACCAGGTCCGCATTTCCCATATTGGCGATGGTGATTTTTTGTATCTTTTTTTCTCCCGGCTCCATGACCCCGAGATCGACAATCGGAGGGGTCACCACAATCTGAGGTTCTTTCCCAGCCGTAAGGATCCCGGTAAGGCGTACGGAGGCCCTCGGCCGCTCCGGATCATTGGAAAAGATGGTGATGGTCTTGTTCTGACGTCCCCTTCGTCCCCGACTGTTGAAGATCACCTTCAGCGTCCCTTCCCCACCCGGCGCGATCGTCTTGGCGGAAGTCACGGCGGCAGTGCAGCCACAGGAGGTCTTGACATCCGTGATGATCAGATCGGCATCGCCGCTGTTCCTGAATTTGAACTCGTGCGTGACGTCGGCCCCCTGTTCTACGGTTCCGAAATCATACACGCCCTCCGGCAAAACGATCTTCGGACCGGCCGACCCGGCGAAAGAAACGCCCGCCAGAAGCAGAACCCCGAAAAACACACAGACCGGCACCCTCTTGATCATCACAGCGACTCTCCTTTCTCCTGATCCCTCCCGTATGGGCAAAAACCCGATTCAAAATGAGTATAAGGATTCCACAAGGTTATGTCAAACAGGAATTCATGCCCGAATCCAGCGATAGAGAACGCTAATTTAGGGCCGGTTCCGTAACTTGACAGAATCCTGAACTTCTGTAATCAATTGAATTCATCCGTTGATCTAAAAATGATCCGAAAAGGTCGATATTCGATAAGGAAGGAGGGAAAGATGGCTCTGATCATCAGTGATGAATGTGTGTCCTGCGGAGAATGCGAACCTCTGTGCCCGAACCTCGCGATCCGTGAAGGAGACCCGATCTACGTAATCGACCCGGAAAAATGCACGGAGTGCGTAGGGTTTTACGATGAACCCCAATGCGCCGGCGTATGCCCGGTGGACGCCTGCATTCCCGATCCGGACCACCAGGAAACCCCGGAGGAATTGCTCGCGAAAAAGGAGAGACTTCATTCATAAATGAGTGATTTTTATCAAACCGGGATGGTAGCGACCCTGCACCGGCTTGGAAGGGTTGATCTGAAACGACTGGAGGAAAAGCTCCTGAAATACTCCAGACGACGGGGGATCACTCTGATCCTTCCCTCCCTTTTCTCCGAGTTGAACGGTGAGGCCCTGAAAATCATCATCCGGGAGTTAAAGGAAGTCCGGTATATTCGGGAGGTCGTCGTCACCCTCGGACCGGCTACCAAGGAGGAATTTGATCAGGCTCACGCCTTCTTCTCGGTTCTTCCTCAACGTACCACGCTGATCTGGAACAACGGTCCGAGGATACAGGCCCTCTATGATCAACTCCGGGAATTCGGCCTTCACGCGGGAGAGGATGGAAAGGGGAGAAGCGCCTGGATGGCTTACGGCTACGTCATCGCCGAGGGCGGAAGTCGGGTCATCGCCCTGCACGACTGCGACATTCTGACCTATTCCCGTGAGCTTCTGGGACGGCTCGTTTTCCCGGTGGTTGCCAGCAATCTCGACTTTGAGTTCTGCAAAGGGTTTTACAGCCGGGTCACGCACAAGATGCACGGCCGGGTCACACGTCTTTTCGTCGCCCCCCTGATCCGGTCCCTGATCAAGACTGTGGGAAGACTTCCGATTCTCCATTACTATGACAGTTTCCGCTACCCACTGGCGGGAGAATTCTCCATGCTGACCGACCTGGCCCGGATCAACCGGATTCCCTCGGATTGGGGACTGGAGGTAGGCGTTCTGGCCGAAATCTACAGGAACTGCTCGGTCAAGCGGATCTGCCAGGTGGAACTCGCCGACAATTACGAGCATAAACACCAGTCCCTGTCTCCGGATGATCCGGCGCGGGGACTGAATAAGATGGCCACCGATATCGCGAAGAACATCTTCAGGACCCTGTCGGCGGAGGGGATCGTTTACCCACCGGGATTTTTCAACACCCTCTGCGCCACCTATCTCCGGATTGCCCAGGACACCATTGTCCGATATAATGGAGATGCCATCATCAACGGCCTGGATTACGACCGGCATGAAGAAGGGACCGCCGTGGAGGTTTTTACCAAGGCCCTGCGTCGAGCCGGAGAGATCATCACCCGGGATCCTCTGGGGCCGCCTCAGATCCCGGCATGGAACAGAGTCCTCGCCGCCATCCCCGATTTCGCCGACCGGCTGCTTCAGGCCGTCCGGAATGACAACCGGTAAAAGAATGAGGGAACCCGATGAAGTACAACACCTCCCTGCGTCCCTATCTGGCGAAACGCCTTGAAGAGATCGACCGGGCGGACATTCTGGTTGGAATCCCCTGTTATAATAATGAGACAACCCTCCAACATGTAATCCAGATGGTCTCGCATGGACTCCATGATCACTACGGGGATCTTCGGGCCGTCATCGTGATCGCGGACGGAGGATCCACGGACGACAGCCGGGAAATCGCCAAGGATTTCCAGATCAAGCCCTGGCAGGAAAAAATCATCGGTATCTACCGGGGCCCGGGAGGCAAGGGAACCGCGCTTCGATCTATTTTCGAGGCGGCGGACCGCCTGAATGTCACCGCCTGCATGGTGGTGGACTCCGATTTGAGAAGCATCACGGGAGAGTGGGTAAAATTCCTCCTGGATCCCGTTCTCTCGAAGGGATATGACATGGTCACTCCCATTTACACGCGCTACAAATACGACGGCACCATCACCAATAATATCGCTTATAACCTGACGCGCGCCTTGTACGGGAAACAGATTCGTCAACCCATCGGCGGGGACTTCGCTTTCTCTCCGAAAAGTTTTCGCTACTATCTGAGCCAGAACGTCTGGAATACGGCCGTCGCCCGTTTCGGAATCGACATCTGGATGACCACGAACGCCCTGATCAACGACTTCAAGATCTGTCAGTCCCACCTGGGAGTGAAAATTCACGATGCCAAGGATCCGGCCTCCCATCTGGCCACCATGTTCCGGGAGGTGATTGGAACCCTTTTCTCCCTGATGGAACAGAATGAACACTACTGGAAGAAAATACGTGGATCCACTCCCGTCCCGGTATTCGGAAGCCCCGGGGAGGTGGAACCCGAAACGGTCGTCGTGGATCAGGAGCTTCTGGTGAACCGATTCAAGGCCGGTTTCCGGAATCTTGGGATTCTTTACCGGAAGATCTTTACGCCGGAATGTTTCGCAGAGATTGAAGCGGCCGCGGGACTTCCCGTCGCGGACTTTACCCTGAAGGCCGATACCTGGGGACGGATCCTCTATGAAATTTCCGCCATCTTTCACAAATGGACCGATAACAGAAACCGCCTGCTGGAACTCGCGATTCCGCTCTATTACGCGCGGGTGGCTTCATTTATCAACCGGACCCGGGAAATGGAATCCAGGGCGGCTGAAGCGGTGGTGGAAGAACAGGCGGTTTTGTTTGAGAAGAGCAAGGAATATCTGATTCAGCTGTGGGACAGGCCCTATGAGGAAAGTGAAGAGATCCGTCATCACCTCCGGGAGGTATAGGGGGGGCTTTCGGAAGTATGGGACAGGAGCCTCCCGCTGTCCTTCGTCTGTCCGGCGTTCTTCGAGGATGCCTCCTCCTCTCTCCCTCCGGGATCGTAAAGGAATGGAACGGATGCCCCCCCCTCTTCCGGACATTGTCATTTTTACGGACCTCGACGGGACCCTTCTCTCTTCCGAGGATTCTTCTCCGGGTCCCTCGCTTGAGGCGCTCCGGATCTGCCGGAAATTCGGGGTCCCGGTCGTTCCGGTCTCCAGCAAAACACGGGTTGAGATGGAACGTATCCGGGAAGAACTGGAGATGAACACTCCGTTCATTTCAGAAAACGGCGGAGGGATCTATTACCCCAAGTCAGGCGCGCTGAAACCCGAAGGGGGAATCGACGACGGTTCGTTCTGGATCCGGAAACTGGGGAAGCCCCATGCCGTGGTTTGCAAAATTCTTTCGGAAACCGCGAAGAGGTGCGGAGTGAAGACGGAGGGCTTCTCCTCAATGTCTTTCAGTCGGATTGTGGAGCTGACCGGTCTGAGCGATGATCAGGCACGTCTCGCGAAGAGGCGGGAATATGACGAACCCTTCCTGATCCGGGATGGGAATACGCGTCTTTTCCACTGTCTCGAGAAGGGCATTCAAAAAGCGGGGTGCGTCCTTACACGAGGGGGGCGCTTCCACCACATTCTGGGGGGATGTGACAAGGGACAGGCGGTACGGGAGGTAATGGAACTGTACGGTTCGATCCGGCCGGATTTCCGGTTCGTCGCGATCGGGGATTCCCTGAACGATCTGCCCATGTTCCAACAGGTGGATATACCGTTTCTTGTGCGCCGCGGAGACGGAGGATACGAAGAACAGGCCCGGTTCCACCGTGTCCGGGTTACGGAAGGAATCGGACCGGACGGATTTCTGGAAGCCGTGAAACAAATTCTCGAATCCGGACCGGAAAGGTGGAAGGCATGACGGAACGAACGACCTCTCTGGATTCCGAGGCCCGGTCTCTCCTGCGGGGAATCGGAACGGCCGATCTTCTCATAGGGATCCCGAGCTACAGGAGTCTTCACTCTATTGTCCGGGTTGTTACGGCCTGTTTTCTGGGCCTGGCCAAATACTTTCCGGACCGGCGCGGCGTGATCTTCGTTTCCGAGGGTGGGGAAGCGGAAGAAATCCGGGGGATTCTCAAGAAGGCACCCGGACCTGAAACGCTGGAAAAGAACCTGATTTCACCTCCGGACTCCTTTCCCGAGATTGTGGTGACCAATTATGTCGGAACTCCGGGAAAGGGATCGGCGATTCGAGCCATCCTGGAAGCCGCGAAGACCGTGAACGCCGAAGGATGCTGCGTGGTGGACTCGGACCTCAGGAGCATCTCTCCGGAGTGGATCGAACTTCTGGTCGCCCCGATCGTGAAAAAGGGGTTCGGATTCGTAACCCCCTATTACAGCCGGCATAAATACGACGGAACCATTACAAACCTGATCGCCTATCCCCTGACCCGCGCCCTGTACGGCAGGCGCGTGCGTCAGCCGATCGGAGGAGATTTCGGCTTTTCCCGGGACCTGGCAAACAGTCTGCTGGATCAAGAAATCTGGGAAACCGATATCGCCCGTTTCGGGATCGATATCTGGATGACCACCGTGGCGATTCATGAAAATTTCAAGATCTGCCAGTCCTTCCTGGGGGCCAAAATCCATGAAGACAAGGATCCAGGCAAGGACCTGGCGCCCATGTTCACTCAGGTGGTGGGTACCCTCTTTTCCCTGATGGTTCACTATGACCATGAATGGATTCCTCTTCGAAGCAGTCGCCCGACGGCCATTTTCGGTTTTGAGACCGAGGTGAATCCCCGGCCGGTCCACGTAGATAAGGAGAACCTGATCCATTCCTTCCGAGAGGGCGTCCCCACCTGCCGGAACATCTGGCAAGAAATTCTGGAACCGGAAAATTACTACAAGATCATGGAGGTCGCGGAAGGAGACGATCGGTACTTTGAACTTCCCTTCGAAATCTGGGTCAAGACGGTTTACGATTTCGCCCTGGCCTTTTGTCAGGAGCCGGACAGACGGGGATCCATCCTCTCCGCCCTGGTACCGATCTATTTCGCGGCAACGGCTACTTATGTGGAAAAGACTCTGCAGATGGACTCCCATCAGGCCGAGGCCCAGATCAGCCGGATCTGTACCATGTACGAAAATCTGAAACCCTATCTGGTCGAAAGATGGCAATCCAGATCATCCGAGGGAGACCGTTATGAAGAAGATCCTGGTCGTAGATGACGAAGAAAACATCCGTCTTCTCCTGCGGGAAGAACTGGAGGATGCGGGCTACCTGGTCCTGACGGCTGAAAACGGAGAACAGGCCCTGGATCTGATCCGAGCGGAAAGTCCCGACCTGGTGACCCTGGATATCAAAATGCCCGGTGAGGACGGCCTGATGATCCTCCGGAGAATTCGGGAAACCCATTATGATCTTCCCGTGATCCTTTATTCCGCCTACGACTCCTACAAGACCTATTTCTCCGCTGTGGCGGCGGATCATTACGTGGTCAAGAGTTCTGAATTTTCGGAATTAAAGGAAAAGATCCGGGAGATTCTGGAATGAAAAATCCCGGTCGATGAACCGTCGCACTAACGTTCCGTCTCACCATAACGGGAATAGTAGTAATAGGTATCCTTCAGAGATTCCGGCGCTGTAATATGATTCAGGCAGATCCCTAAAAGATTGCTCTCTTCCAGTTGAGATATGGCCCTGAGCACATACTCCCTCGGAGTTTCACCGTCTTTGACGACCAGGAGGACTCCATCCGCCTGGGGGGCCAGTATGGAAGTGTCGGTAAAAACATTGATCGGAGAGGTATCCATAATGATGAAGCGGTTCGCGTAACGGGCCTTGACCTCCTGGAGCAGATGGCTCATCCGCTCGGACCCCAGGAGTTCTGAAGGGTTCCCAGGCGGGGTTCCCGAAGGGAGAAGGGTCAACTTGGGAACCGCTGTCCTGATCAGGAAAGAGGACAGATCGGTTCCTTCGCGGAGGTAATCCACAAGTCCGTATTTCGCTTCGATACCCAGGTGGGTATGCAATCCCGGCTTTCGCAAGTCGGTGTCCACCAGGAGAACCGATTCACTCATTCCCTGGGCGATGGAGATCGCAAGATTGAGGGCCGTGGTGGTCTTTCCTTCCCCTCCCACGGCGCTGGTCACCAGGATGGCATTTTCCATCCGTTTTTTCATCTTCCTCAGGATTTGGGTACGAAGACGCTTGAACTGTTCCGTGGCCAGAGATTTCGGATCGAGCAGAGAAACAAGGTAGGCGCTTAACCGGGAAGGATCCACCGGGGCGCCCTTCCAATGCCTCATTAAATCCGCTTGCCGGATCCTTTCCGCGTCACCCCTCTCACGGAGAGCCTTTTCAAGTCCTTTTTCAATGCTCCTCATGCAACCACTCCCATGCTTCCTCAGGAACTCCGGATCATTTCCAGATCCGCCAGATTCAGTATCTCTTCATAGGTGGTGATCCCCCGGACAACCTTTTGCAGTGCATCCCGGTAGAGCGTAACCGTGCCCTTTTCCCGGATGGCCTTCCAGATCGTCCGACGGGAGGCTCGATCCAGGATCATCTGCCGGATCTCTTCGTTCAAGACAACCAGTTCAAAGACCCCGACGGTACCGAGATAACCGGTCAGTCCGCAATCCCTGCATCCGTTTCCGCGATAGAAGGTAACGTCCCGAATCCCTAAAGAGGTCTTCACCTCCTCCAGAATCTTCGTGGGGGGAATGTAGCTTTCCGAACAGTTCGGGCAGATTTTCCGGACCAGGCGCTGGCTCAGGACAGCCGTAACCGCCTGGGAAACCAGAAAAGGAGGAACCCCCATATCCAGGAGGTGGAGTAAAGCCCCCGCCGAATCATTGTAGTTCATCCGCCCTAACACCAGGGTCTTGGACAGGGCGGCCTGAAGAGAATATTCAACCGCGTTTTCAAAATTCATATCTCCGAGCATCAGGACATCCGGGTCCTGGACCAGGATGGAACGGACGCCCTGGGTATAGGAGAGGCCCGCCTTTTCATTGGGTTGCCCCTGGAAAATTCCTTCAATCAGGTTCTTGATCGGGTTTTCGAAGGTGTAGATGCATCGTTCGGAGGTGTTCAGAAAATGGAGCGTGGCATATAAGGATGAGGTCTTTCCGCTGTTGTTCGGCCCGACAACCAGGAGAAAACCGCGTTTGGCACTGATCTGTCGTTTAAACTCCTGAAGAACCTCCGGGGACATTCCGAGAGACTCCAGGTCAAGGGTCTTCTGATACTGCATACGAAGGCTCAAGACCATGCTCTCTCCGTAACGGGTGGGAAAAGTGGCGACCTTCACGTCGACGAAACGTCCCCGGGAACGGATCTGGAAAGAATTTTCCTGGGGAATGTTCCGCTGGGTGATATCCAGGGAACTTAAGATCTTCAGCCGGTTGATGATGTTGATGTGGTACTGCTTCGGGGGATGAGTTAAGTCGCTCAGAGTTCCGTCGATCCGGAGACGAATTCGAAGGCGGTCCATCAGGGGTTCAATGTGAACATGGGAGGCCTTCTTGTCCAGGGCGGCCACCAGGATCAGGTTCACCAGCCGGACGATCGGAGCGTCCTCGGAAGAGGAAATGATGTCTTCAATATCCGTGGGTTCTTCTTCACCCCGGATAATTTCGATTTCCACTTCTTCCGGGACGGCAAGTTCGGCCTCCCAATCCGGTTCCCGGGTCTCCACCTCACACTCCGGGAAGAGAGCGTCCAGGGAGCGGTCGATCGAGATTTCCGCGCTGACCACCGGGGCGATCTTCAGCCCGGTGATAAAAGACAACTCGTTGATCACCGTAATATCGTGAGGATCCGCCATGGCCACGGTCAACAGGTTCTGATTACACTGAACGGCAATCACCTTGTGCTCCCGGCAATACTTTTCCGGGATCAGTTGAACCACCTTCGGGTCCAGACGATACTGTTCCAGGCTGATAAAGGGAACATTGTACTGTCTGGCCAAAAGATAATCCAGGTCCTCTGAGGTCAGAAAGCCCATCTTGATCAACACGGACCCAAGCCGCTCCCGGGTTTGCTTCTGTTCATCCAGGGCCTGCTCCAGTTGACGCTCGTCCACAACTTTCAGCTCCCGAAGGAGCTGGCCGATTTTCTGTTTGGTAGCTTTCTGATTCACGGGTCAGACTCCCTCAATATCCAGTTTGACCGACAGAGCGATTAGATTCACGAGGGAGAGAATACTCTTGGATCTTGGAACCCTCTCCTTTTCCTTCACGGAATCAACATACCACAGCGCAACCACCTTCCCCATCACCACCACCGGATAAAGCATATGCGACGCGGGCCGGATTTCCAGAAATTGATCGATAAAATCGAGGTAGGATGAATCTTCGGGAAGGGGGCCGTTGACCAGTTCCTGGTTGCCATAGAGCTTTTTAAGAAATGGAATCCGCCCATACTCCACCGAAACCTTCCGGATCCGGTCACTGAAATCGGCCCGGAGGCTGGAACGGCCGAGGTACCCGTTGAGATATTTCTTCCCCCACAGGAAGAGGGCCGCATGATCACAGAATTGAATCACGAAATCGAGGACGGTATTGATCGCTTTGTCCACGTTCCCCCTGCGAACCAGCAACTCACTCGTCTGGTAAAAAACCTCCTGTGCCGAAGCGGCCTCGATCAATTCATTCCCGGTCAGAGCCACTTCCTCCCGGGTGTTGTACAGATGCTCCAGAAGGTCATCTTTGATCAGTTCCTCCCGTTCCTGGTAATATTGCTGATAATACTGGTGAATACTGAGATCCAGACAATAAGTCAGTTCGCGTATGTAGGCACTGAAGATCTGCTCGAAGTTTCTGGAGGAGAGAACACTCAAATCCGGCTTGGTCAGACAGAAGAGACCCCCGAAGAAAAGAATTTTTCGTCTTAAATTCGAGATCGGATAGGTGGTGGCCACCACGATCGGAATTTCAGGATGCTCCTGATGGAGGGACTCCATCAGGGAAAGCCCCTCCAGCTTGACCTTTCTTCCCGAACGGGTGAAGTCCACGTCGGTAATCACAATCGGGCTGTAACCGGTTTCCAGAAGACGGGTGATCACATCCCGGGTTTTGTCGGGGCCGCTGACCCCTTTGACTGTAAAATTCTGCTTGGCCAGCTCTTCCTGAACCAACATCCGGAATCGTGATTCCCCTTCCACAAGAACCACCACGATCCTGGGTTCAAAACAATTCGCCCGGGAGAACTTGCGTTCGAGTTCCCGCAGAAATCTCTGATGGAGAAGCGAACCCGGATGATCCTCCATCCACTGAAGGATCCCCTGCCGTGAAGAAGCCTTCAGATTCTGAATTTTCTTCTTTTTGGAAAGGAGTGTCTTCGGACGGATGGTCACGGAACAGGAATGACCAGGGGGGGTCCGTTCAAAGGAAAATTGCCCCTCATCCCAGGAGAGAAGATACAGCACCGCATCTTCAATCTGCCGGGAAATGACGGCATGGACCGCTTCCGGGGGCAGCAGGTTCCTCCGTGACAGGATCTCTCCCAGCAGGAGATTCTGGTTTTGTACCTGCTCCCGAAGACAGCAGTACAGATCGGAGGACCGGATCATCGCGTTTTGAACCAGCCTCTGACCGATTCGCTCCCGCACGAAAGGCGCATCCGCCGAATAGATCAAACCGTTCGCAAAGCTGATCTCCCCGATCCCGGTTTTACTCTTCAGGATGAGATTACCGGTCTGCTCCTCGCTTTCCGCCTGCTCGAGAAGGAGCCGAACCGGAAAATCCTTGATCAGACCCCGTATTTCCATGGCGCTGTCTTTCTGTTTGTTCTCACGGTCTCCATCGCCGGCAAACGTCCCGGAGTCAGGATTCTTTCAGAATTTCACGGATCAGCCGGTTAAACCGGCGCCCCGGGACTTTCACCGGATAAGTCCGGTTTTCTCCCGCGGGTTGGTCCGGTTCCTTCCCGTTCTTCTCCAACTTCACGGGAAGGCCGGAGACCTCCCCGGGCTTGCTTTTCAAAATAAGGCGTTTCAATTCATCCAGTTTCGACTCGAGCACGGACTCCTTGCGGGCGGCTCCCTCCCGGATATCGTCGAGCGCCGCTGTGCGGTTCTCGATCACCCGAAAGGAATCCAGGAGTTTCTCCAGGCGTTGAATCAGGTTGGCTTCCTTTTGCTTGCGAAAGGCGTCGTTTCTCTCGATCCGTTCCCGGCGTCCCTGGAAACGGCCCTTTTCTTCTTCAGAAGAGGCAAAAAACCATCGCTGAAATTCCAGAGTATCGAGATCGGATTTTAATCGGTCGACCCGGGAGAAGAGATCATCCAATCCCCGTCGATCGATCCGCACAGACGGCTTATCCCGGTCCGAGGCGGAAACATCTTGGGATTCGGAAATCCTTCCGGAATGAATCGAGCGTTCGAGATCCATAATCTTGGTCAGAAGTTCCTCCTCTTTACGACGTACCTCGCCCTGTTTTTTCTCCAATTCAGATAATCTTTCTTCAAAGGATTTTTTCTGTTCCAGAATGGACGTATCCTCTTCCTGAGGAACCGACTGTAACGCGTCCTGCCCCCCGATTTCCTCCAGTTCCTGAATCACCTCCCGCAAAATCGATTCATCCAGGATCTTTTTTTCTTCCACGTAACCGAGACGAAGGGCCGCATCCGATACGACATTAATCAGCCTCGGGATGCCCCGGGAATACCCATAAATCAGTTTCAATGCCTCGGGCGTACAGATTTCCAACGGGGCTCCTCTGGAGATCGCAAGGCGGTGATTCACATAAGCGGAAGTTTCCTCCTCCGTTAAAGGGGGGATGTGATACTGCACCGTGATTCGCTGTTTCAGTTGTTCCAGGACGGGAAGGTTCAACGTGAAACGGAGTTGCGGCTGCCCGACCATGACGATCTGGACCAGTTTCTCCGTGTTTGTCTCCAGATTGGAAATCATCCGTAACTCTTCCAGCGCATCCTGTCTCAGGTTCTGTGCCTCGTCGATAACTAGGATCGCCTCCTTTTTCTCGGAATAGGTTTGCAGAAGGACCTGTGTCAGTCGCGCGAGAAGCCGGGGCTTGCTCTCTCCGGAAGTTTCCACGCCGAACTCGTTGAGCACGTGCTCCAGGAGCTCCTTCGCATTGAAGTTGGTATTGATGATCCGGGCCACCCGGAACGTAGCGGGAAGGGAATCGAGAAGGACTCGGAGAAGAAGGGTCTTGCCGGAACCGACCTCCCCGGTGATCACCACGAACCCATTCCGGTCCTCCAGGCCATACTGAAGATGGGTCAGCGCCGACTTGTGGGCGTTGCTCAAATAGAGGAAACGGGGATCCGGTACCAGCTTAAAGGGTTTTTCCTTGAGACCGTAAAATTGTGTGTACATCTTGGTCCAAAAGTCTCCTTCCAATCCGGAAACGGATCAATAACCATGAAAGATCACATAGGCCCCCACACCGACCAAAGAAAGGAGGATCAACGCTGAACTTAAAATCCATTTTCTCCAGCGTTTGCGACGGGTCTCCCAATCATCTTTCGTGACAATCACCGGGATCGCGGCCAGAACGGGACACCCGTAAACCTCCTCCGCCTCTTTGACTCCCCGGGTCGAGGTATCCATGAAGTCCTTAAAGAGAATCAGCCCCCCTCCGGCCGCACACCCCAGAAGCAGACCGGCAGCCAGAAAAGTGATCCGCTTCGGCTTGACCGGCCGGATCGGAATCGTAGCCGGTTCCACCACCTGAAAACGCGTTCCGCCCTGGCTGAATTCAAGCTGTTTCGAGATCCGGGCCTCCTCATACTTCATGAGCAGCATCTGGTAGATCTTTTCATTGACATTATAGTCCCGTTGCAACTCCGCCAGTTCTTTTTCCTGGTTGGGGATACTGATTACTTTTTTCTGATATTCAGCGATCTTTTTCGCCAGAACCCGTTTCTTGGTCTCCAAGGACCCGATCGTGATCTGAATGTTGTTGAGGTCTTCTTTTAATTTCTGGTGGATGGGGTTTAAGGCGCTCAGAGAGTCGGCTTGGGGTATACCTTCTCTCGTGCTCCCGCCCGATTTCTTTTGCCGCCTGAGATTCTCGATCTCGGATCGAATCCGGATGATGTCCGGATATTTTTCAGTGTAATGAGCCAGAAGTTGGCTCAACTGAAACTGCAGGATCCTGATTTTATCCGAAACCGATGAGGGTTCTCCGGATCTCATGGTGACAACCATCGGTTTTTCACTCGATAACTGTTTCTCGATCAACTCCTTTCTTCCGGCAGCCTCCTGGAGCGACAGGTTGACTTGGGCAAGGGAATCACGAAGCCGGTCCAGGTGAACCAGGTCGGTATTCTGTTCCCCGGGCATCTCCCCGATATGGGCCTGCTTGAACTTCCTTAAAGCCTCCTCCGAATCTTCCAGTTTTTTTCGATACATCTGAAGCTGTTTCTGAATAAACTCCACGGAAGAATAGGCCTCATTCCGTTTCATCGACAGGCTCTCTTCCATGAAGAGGTCCACAATCGTGTTGGTCACCTGCATGGCCTTCACCGGATCGCGATCCTGGAAAGAAACGGTAAAAAGATCCGATCCTCTTTTTTCCAGAGACACATGTTTCTTGATCGATTGAATCAGGTTTTCCCGATCCAGGTCTGTTGTAATACCGGAATCAAGATGCAGTTTCCGTATGGTCTCCTGGAGGTGGGGGCGACTCAGCACCACTTCCTTCAGGGTCCTCAACCTGGACTGAAGATCCTCCCGAACCAGACGGTTGGTTCCCAGCGGGTTGGGTTGTTCCCTTTGAACACGGATCACCGTGTACGACTCATAGATCTTCGGAAAGAAGAGACTGCTCAAGGCAATCACACAGAAAACCAAAATCAGGGGGATGAAAAAAAGCCGCTTGTTCCGAAGAAACAGGGTGTAATATTTTGTAAATTCCGGATTTTTCTGATTCAACATGAAGGTCTGTCACCTTTTCCGTTCAATTGGAGTTGCCCGCTCGGTGAACGCGGGTCCTTGACGAATTGCATTCTTTTTTATTATATTTCAGACAACCTGAAAGCTCAACAAAAAACCATGAAAACATTCCCCGGGAAACCAACAAAATCGTTACGGCGCGATCTCTCTTTCGCGTGCAAAACCGACCGTTTCCAGCCCCCTTGCCGTCAACGGCAGCAGGAGAGTGATGTTGGTTCCCCTCCCGACTTGACTCTCGAGGAAAATCTCTCCGCCATGATCCTTGACGACCTTTGCCACGAAGGAAAGACCCAGTCCGGATCCGTTTTCCCCGGTGGTAAAGAAGGGCTCGAAAATATGAGACTGGATCTCCTTGGGGATCCCCACTCCCTGGTCCACGAAGGACAGCTTCAATCCCTTCTTTTTTCCTCCGACCTTGCGGAGCCGGATCAAGAGCTCTCCACCCTTGGGCATGGCCTGAAAAGAATTGAGAATGATATTAATGAAAACCTGTTTCATCTGCTTGTGATTCAGAGAGATTTGAGGAATGGAAGTGGGGAAATCCTTCCGGATCGTAATCCGTTGCTCCTTGGCCTGGTATCCCAGAAACCGGATGACCTGGTCCAGCAGGATCCGGACGTCGATCGGACTGGTTTCCAGGGGAGCCACATTTCCGTAAGAAAGAAATTCCGCTGAAAGATCGGAAAGCCGATCGATTTCCTGCTGGATCACATTCAGTTTTTCGGCAATCTTTTCTTTTTCCGGGTTTTCCTTCTCAATCTCCTTGTTCAGGAGTTCCAGGTAAATCACAATGGCATTCAAGGGATTCTTGATCTCGTGGGCAACCCCGGCGGCCACGGTTCCCATGGTGGAAAAACGTTCCATCTGCATCATGCGGGTATGCGCCTTGTGCAGTTTCCGGTTGGATTCGGCTAACTGGAAGATCTTTTCCTGGAGAATGGAATAAAGCTTGGAATTGGAAATCGCCGTGGCGGCCTGGTTGGAAAAGACACTCAGCATCTGCAGGGTTTCCTTCTCCATCCGCCTTTTCGAGAAACGGTTGTCTGCGATGATCACACCGATCGGGGTTTCGTTTTCAATCAGGGGGATAATGACAAAATTCCGGGTATTCCCCAGGACGTCGATCAATTTCGGATCGATGCGGTCCTTATCCCTGCCATGCGGCCGGACCAGGGAAGGTCCCCTCTCAAAGAGGGCCGAAACCGGCAGGAGCTTTTTATGTCGTGTTGAGAAAGAGAGTCTCCTGGTAAGCTCATCGAAGGAGGACTGTTCACGGTCAGCAGATCCCTCACGTCCACGAATCTTTTCAAGAAAAGGCCTTTCGTCGCTCACCGCCCGTTTCCTTCGGACCAGGAGCGCCTCTTCTTTTGTGGAAGGCCCGACACCCATCTTCCCCTCCAGGAACGTCATGGAATCGTTCAGCAGAAGAAGCATGGCCCGGTTGAAGCCGAATCCTTCCCTGGCCGTGAGCGAGGTGAGAATCACCATCAGTTTTTCATTCAGGGAGAGAGGACTCTGCAAAATCTGGTTCAAGTCATAAAGAGCGATCAATTTTTCGTTCTGGCCTTTGATATGTTTTGTGGCCTCATCCACCTGGTGCAGCGTACGAAGATTTTCCGCGGAGGTTGCGGCGATCAGGTTCGCCATGGCAATGAGAAGATCCAGCGTCTGTGTGACATCCTGTTTCTGGACCGATTCGATCGACCGGGTAATCTTGGAGGGAATGGAAAGCTCACGGATACTCCGGTAAAACTTCTCTTCCGGGAAAGGACTGCCGTCCACGAGAAGCCTGCTGGTACAACCGTTTAAGACAGCGATGATCCGGTTGTCCACCCAGACCGGGGCCGTAATCTTCACCATCCCGGCATGACAGGAAAAGATAGAGGATTTCCCCTCCTGCAGGACACGTTTATGCCCCTTGAACAGGCTCTCCCTGCAGCGGAAGCTTCCCTCTTTATGATCCAGGACGTATTTACAGAAGGGGGGCCGTTGTGAGGGGGGAGCCGTGAGAAAAAAACCTTCGGTATCGAGTAAGAAGAGCGTCAAATCGAGGCTCAAAGAGGCCTTTTTCAGGATCTTTTCAAAGGCGATCAGATCCAGATCATAAACCGTCCAGGTCTCGTACAGGTCTTTCTTTTTCATCACCGGTTCGCCGTTGGAAGAACCCTTTTCGTAAACGCCCAGCCATCAAGATTCAGCCCTCAGCCTTTCGTTTCGGGGATCCAGGAGGCACCGGCGCATCTTGGTCCCGGGCGTATGGATCCCCTCTGATTACTCCTGCGTTGTCCATCCTGCAAATCGTCTCCCCACTGAACGCTGAATACTGATTCCCAAAAGCTGAGCCGTCATCCCACCTGATCATAATAGCGCAGCCTGAAGCCCACTCGCAACTCCTTCTCGGCAATTTCCCGGCAGGCATCCACATCCACCTCGGGCAGATTCAGCACAGTAACGCTGACCTCGGCCCCTTTTCGGGCCTCCCGGATAAAGGATTTGACCGCGCCATAAGTCCCTTCCCCGAATTTCGGCCTGCAGATTGAAAGGTACTTTTTCTCGTTTTCGGTATTCAGACTGACGGAATATTCATCCACGATACCGGAAAGTTCAGGGAGAATGTTGCGCCCGTGAATCAGATTCCCCTGTCCGTTTGTGTTGACCCGGACACGCCCCCCGTGCTCCTTGACCCATGAAGCAGCCTCTTTCAAAAGGGCCAGCCGGATCATCGGTTCCCCGTATCCACAGAAAACGACCTCCCGATACCTTTCCGGGTTTCCAATCGCCCGAATCACCTCCCCCGGATCCGGTTCCCGCTTCAGACGGAGATTGTGACCCTTGACAAAATCCTGGTAATTCCGGACGCAAAACCCGCAGGCGTTGGTACACCGATTGGTGATATTCAGATAGAGGGAGTCCCGGATCCGGTAGGCGATCTTCCCCTCCGCCTCCGGCGTCCCGATGGAAAAGAGCTGGAGAACATTATGGCGGGTGATCCGGCCGATGTCCTCGGCACTCAATCCCAGAATATCCGCCAGGGTTTCGGCGACAAAACGAACATGGGACGGTTCGTTCCGTTTGCCCCGTACCGGACGGGGAGCCAGATAGGGCGAATCGGTTTCGACCAGGAGCCGTTCCACGGGAAGGGTTTCGGCGATTCGCCTCAACTCCCCGGCATTCTTGAAGGTCAGTGAACCGGAAAAGGAGATGAAAAACCCCAAATCCAGAACCTCCCTGGCCATGGCCCGGTTTCCGGAAAAGCAGTGGATCACCCCTCCGGCCTCCAGGGGTCCTTCTTCCCTGAGAATCCGCACGGTATCCCCTTCCGCCTCCCTCGAGTGAACCACGATCGGAAGACCTTCCTCACGGGCGAGACGGATTTGTCTTCGAAAAGCCTTTTGCTGCTCCTCCCTGGGAGAGTTCATGTAATGATAGTCCAGACCGATTTCCCCGATGGCGATCACCCGGGGAGTCCGGCACAATCCCCGCAACCGTCGCGCCATCTCGTCCGACAGCAAATCGGCCTCATGGGGATGAATCCCGAGGGCGGCATAGATCCCGGGATCCCCCTGCCGGCGGGTCAATTCCAGGGCCGCCTCCCAATCCGAAGGTTCCGCGCCCACGGTCACAATGGTCTCGACGCCCACTTCCCGCGCGCGGGCGAGCACGGCATCCCGGTCCGCGTCAAAGCGTCGGTCCGTCAAGTGGGCATGGGAATCAATCAGCATGTTTTCAACCTTTGAACCGTTTGAACGATTTGAACGGCTTGAACGGCTTCTTATCACCGGATCTTCTTCCCGGGCGGTACGGTCTCATCAAACCCGAGAAGGGACGGGCCGCCCTCCCCGTCCACCGCCAGGAGCATTCCCCGGGATTCCACCCCCCGTATCCGCGCCGGTTTCAGGTTACACAGAACCACGACGTTCTTCCCGATCAGATGATCCGGAGAATAACGCCCGGCAATCCCCGCAACCACCTGGCGAAGTTCACGCTCGCCGGTGTCCACCCGAAGTTTGAAAAGACGATCCGATTCGGGAACCGGTTCCGCTTCACGGATCACCCCGGCACGAAGATCCAGACGGGAAAACTCACGCAGAGTGATTTGCTCAACTCCCGGGGGCTTTCTGACCTCCTCCCGGGTCACGTCGGATCCGGATTTTCCGGGAAGATCCAGGCGGGGGAAAAGGGGCTTCGCCTTTTCAATCGATCTCCCCGCTTCCATTCCGCCCCACGAAAGCTCTGTCCCATCATTCCGCGTCCGGGACAATCCCAGGATCGCCGCACACTTTTCCCCGGTCTCTGGCATGAAAGGAGAAATCAGAAGCGAGACGATTCTCAGGGTCTCCACCAGAGTATACATCACTTCGTGGAGTTCACCCTCCCGGGCTGGATCCTTGGCCAGTTGCCAGGGGGCTTTCCGGTCTACATAACGATTGGCGTCACGAACCAGCCCCCAGATCTCCTGCAGCGCCTTGTGGAAGGCAAGCCCTTTCATCCGGCCGTCCACTTCGCGGAGGACAGCCGCCACACGGTTCCGGAAACCGGAATCCCCCTCAGAGGAAGGCACCTTCCCGTCACAATACTTTCCCAGCATGGTAGTGACCCGGCTGAAAAGATTTCCGAGATCATTGGCCAGATCGGCGTTGAAACGACCCACAAGAGACTCTTCGGAAAAATCTCCGTCCAGCCCGAAGGGGACCTCGCGAAGCAGAAAATACCGGAAGGGATCGGCCCCGTAGCGTTTCACCATGGCCCCGGGATCCACGACATTTCCCTTGGACTTGGACATTTTTTCCCCGTCCACGGTCCACCAGCCATGACTGAAGACCTGCCTGGGCAGGGGAAGATCCGCCGCCATCAGAAACGTGGGCCAATAGACGGCATGGAAACGAAGGATATCCTTTCCGATCACGTGGACGTCCGCGGGCCAAAAGGACCGGAACCGCTCTTCGTCGTCCGGATAACCGAGGGCGGAAAGGTAGTTCGTCAGGGCGTCGAACCAGACATAGATGACATGCCTGTCATTACCCGGCACAGGGATCCCCCAGCGGAAGGTGGTACGACTGATGCTCAGATCGTGCAGTCCGCCCTGGACGAACCGGACGATCTCATTGCGCCGGCTCTCCGGCTGAACAAAATCAGGGTGGTCCTCGAAAAACTTCAGGAGCCGGTCCCCGTAACGCGACATGCGGAAAAAATAGCTCTCCTCCTTGAGGCGCTCCGGCTTCCTCCCACAGTCGGGGCAGTTTCCGTCCTTTAACTGCAGTCGGGTCAGGAACGTCTCACAGGGAGTGCAATACCAATCTTCATATTCTCCCAGATAGATATCCCCTTTGGCCTCGACCTGTTTCCAGAGGGCCTGCACCGCCCGCATGTGACGCTTCTCCGTGGTCCGGATGAAATCGTCATTGGCGATACGCAATCCCTTCCAGAGCCGCCGGTAGCGTTCCACCACGCGATCGGCCAGCTCCAGGGGGCTGATACCCTGACGCCCGGCACTCTGTTCAACCTTCTGGCCGTGTTCGTCGGTGCCGGTCAGAAAGAAAACGCGGTCCCCCTTCATCTTTCGATATCGGGCGAGGGTATCCGCGGCGACCGTGGTGTAGGCATGGCCGATATGAGGCACATCATTCACATAATAGATCGGCGTGGTAACGTAAAACTTCCCGGGCATAACCAGTCCGCTCCTTTCTACTTCTTTTCCGCCTGGCTGGAGGAGTTTTCAGGGCTTCCGGATCGTGAACGCCCTCTTCTCCTGCGTCTCCGTCTCCGTCTTCGCTTGTTCCCCACTCCTTCGGCCGTCTGTTCGATTCCCGTCATTCTCCGGATTTTTTTCAGCAGACCGGGTTTTCCCTCCACCGCCTCGACTCTCCGGGTGCTTGAAGGGTCCGGTTTTTTACCGCCGGCCGGTTGCTTCCTTTTCGGAGGGCGTCTTGTCTCCGACCGGTTCGGTTTTCCGGGTGCGGGGGTCCCGGGACCCCTTTTTTGCGGTTCCCTCTTCCCCGAGGGCTTCTTCCCCAGGGGCAGCCCCTGCCGCAGCCGGGTCAGGTCGGGTTCAGCGACTTCGATCAACTTGCCTTCCGGCCCCTGGACCGTGATCGATCCCCGGATCACATTGTGGGAGATCACCTTTCCCTGCCCTTCCCGGGTCATGATCGTTTTTCCCGGTTTGGGCAGTCCCTTCTTGAAATCGGCATAGAAGTCATCTTCATAGCCCAGACAACACATCAGACGGCCGCACGCGCCGGAGATCTTGGAAGGGTTCAGGGTCAGATTCTGGTGTTTGGCCATTTTGATTGAAACCGGCTCAAATTCCCGGATATAAGTCTTGCAGCAGAATTCCTTCCCGCAGGTACCGCATCCACCCAGCATTTTGGCCTCGTCCCGGACTCCGATCTGGCGCATTTCGATCCGCGTTCTCAGCCGTCCCGCAAGATCGCGGACCAGTTCACGGAAATCGATTCTTCCATCCGCGGTAAAGTAAAAAATCACCTTGGTACGATCGAAGAGGTATTCCACATCGACGAGCTTCATCTTAAGCCCCCGGGCCTCAATCCGTGAATAACAGAAATCCCGCGCTTTCTTCTCAAAAAGACGGTTTTCACGAATCACCCGCAGGTCCTCATCCGTGACCTTCCGGAGGACCCGCTTCAACGGCTTCTTCAGGTATTCCCGGCTGATCTGCTGCATACCGCCCGTGACCTTGCCACAGGCGATTCCCTTTTCGGTCTCGACAATCACCAGATCGTCCACCTTCAATTCAAGGTCACAGGCATCAAAATTATAGGACCTGCCGCCGCTTCGAAAGGAAACTCCGACAACTTTACTCATGATCGATCCGACCCATCCTTGAATGCCGTTTCACAATTCCGATCCGTACCAGGAGATTCTCCAGAACCAGCCTCGCATTCGTGTTCTTCCGGAGCCTCCGGTCCGCCTCTTCCAGGAGATCGAAATCCTCCAGAAGACCTGAAAGGCTCCGGGATCTGCTCTCGGCCACAAGATCCCCGCCTCGGTCAGCGTGAATCAGCGCCCCTTTCGGTCCGGTCAGCTTCACGGCAATCAGATCCCGGACATACCCCTGCAGAAATTCAATCAACTCCAGGGCCTCCGGTGTGTTTTTATTGAACATCTCGGAAAACTCAAAGATCGTTTCCATCCGTCTTCGATCACATCGGCTTAACCCCTCCAGAAAACGGTCTCTCGTTGCGAGCAACTCGGACAGGTCCCGCTCCAGGACCTGTCCCAACCGTCCCTGTGAAAAGCGGGCCAACGCGTCGGCCGTCTCCTCCGGAATCCCTCTTTCCCGCATCAGGATCTGTCCCACGGCATGCTCCGACAGGGACTGAAACCGTACCGGTCGGCATCGGGAGAGAATCGTGGAGGGAAGGCGCGCCGGATTCGCGCTCACCAGAATCAGAAGCGAATCATCGGGCGGCTCCTCCAGAGTCTTCAGGAGAGCATTGGCCGCCTGCTCCACCATCCGGTCCGCCTCGTCGATAATAAAAACCTTGCCCGGCCCCTGCATGGGAGACAGGGAAATTTCCCCCTGGAGCGCCCGGATCTGGTCGACATAAATCTTTTCCGTGGCCCCCTTCGTCCTGGCCGTCGGGGTATAAATCCGGACATCAGGATGCGAGCCTGCCGTGACCTTACGGCAATCCGGGCAACACCCGCAGGAATCGGCTTCAACCCTTCCACACTGAATCGCCATGGCCAGGGAGATGGCTGTCCGTTTCTTCCCGATCCCCTCTGTTCCGGTAAAGAGATAGGCGTGAGGAATCCGCTTCCGTAGGAGCTCCCCCTTCAAGATCGAGACCGCGCGTTCCTGTCCGATGATATCGGAAAAAGGCACCTGATTCTCTCCACCACCACACAGGACTGCGGACGAACCGGGAATCCCCGACAGCACCGTCCACCCGCCCTGTCGCATGCCCGCGAATCTGTCATTCCGAGAGAAGGGGAAGAATGAAGGAAAGGATCTCCCGGCAGGTCCTGTCCGGACTCTGGTCTCCCCGCACCACCCGGATCCTCTCCGGATCCCGCGCGGCCAGAGAGAGATAGCCTTCCCGCACGCGATTGTGAAAGGCGATTTCTTCTTCCTCAAACCGCCCTTCCGTGCCGGTGACCCCATTGGCCCGGTTTCTCTGATTCGCCCGATCAAGGCCGATCTTCACGGGGAGATCAATCAGGATCGTCCGATCCGGAACACACCCCCCGGTCGCAATCCGGTTCAGCTTAGTGATCAAGCCGGGATCCAGACCCCTTCCGTATCCTTGATAAGCGAGAGTCGCATCCGTAAATCGATCACAGAGGAGAACCTTTCCCTGCCCCAAGGCGGGAACGATCTTCTCCCGGATATGCTGCGCCCTGTCCGCCGCGTAGAGGAGCAACTCGGCTACGGGCGTGAGACTTCCATGTCGGGGATCCAGGAGAATCCTTCGAATCTGAGAGCCGATTTCAGTCCCGCCGGGCTCCCGAGTCAGGATCGCGGACACCCCGCGTTCCGACAGGGCACGATGAACGAGTCCCACCTGCGTTGATTTCCCGCATCCTTCGATTCCTTCGAAGGTAATCAGCTTCCCCTTCATAACCCCCTTTGATCCTTGCTGTCAAGGTACCGCCAGTATACGTAAAACCCCGGAGAAATTCAAGGGAAATGCTCCCGGGCCCGGCCCTGCCCGCCCGAGAAAAAGCCCTTGCAAATCCGGAAAGACGGACCTATAATACAAAACGATTTCAAATCATGAGGCCGGATCCTCCATGCTCAAGAAAATCCGCAACTTCCTCAAGGCGTACTTCATCACGGGACTGCTTGTCCTTCTCCCGCTCGCGCTGACATTCTGGATCCTGAAAATACTGCTCCGCGGGACGGAACGGCTGATCGGTGACCCGATTCAGCGTTATTTCGAGATCTATATCCCCGGTATGGGAATCATCCTGCTCGCCGCCCTGATCCTGTTGACCGGAATCTTCGCCCGGAATCTGATCGGGAGAAAACTCGGCCGGCTCGGTGAAAAAATCCTGGGAAAGATCCCGCTGGTCCGTAACATTTACAACTCGATTAAACAGATGGTCAATACGATCTTCATGCAGGGCAAGGGAAACTTCCGGGGCGTGGTCCTGGTGGAGTACCCCCGGCGAGGGGCATACTCCCTCGGGTTCATCACCGGCGAGACCAGTGGAGAGGTCCAGCACATCACCAACAAAACCATGGTCAACGTCTTCATTCCCACCACACCGAATCCGACCTCCGGTTTTTTCATCCTCTTTCCGGAAAAGGACGTGAAAATGCTGAACATGACCGTGGAAGAAGGGCTGAAGATGATCATCTCCGCGGGGATGGTCACTCCCCCGGAACGATCGGTGGCTCAGGCAACATTACCAGGGGAAAAAGGAACGAACGGTGAATGAGAACACCCCATCCTGTTCCGTGATCATCCTGGCCGCGGGTCGGGGAACGCGGATGAAATCAGAACGGGTCAAGGTCCTTCATCCTCTCCTGGGAGTGCCGATGATCCGTTTTACAGTGGGACTGGCCCGGGATCTTTCGGCGGAAAAGACGCTCCTGATCGTGGGACATCAGGCCGAGGCGGTCCGGGAGACCCTTTCCGAAGAGCCGGTGGACTTTGTCCTCCAGGAGGAGCAGCTCGGGACGGGCCACGCTGTCCTTCAGGCCATTCCCCGACTTCGGGAGATCGAGGGACCGGTCGTCATTCTCTGTGGCGATGTCCCCCTGATCCGGCTGAACACCATCCAGGCGCTCTTGCGCCATCACCGGGAGACCGGAGCGGCCGTCACCCTCTTGACCTCAAAACCGGAGTCTGCCGATGGATACGGGCGGGTCATTCGCTCCCCCTCCGGGAATATCCTCCGGATCGTGGAACACAAAGACGCCTCCGGGGAAGAACGGAAAATCCGGGAAATCAATACCGGGATCTACTGTTTCAACGCCGATTTTCTCCGCACATCCATCACCGACCTGACCAACCGGAACGCTCAGAATGAATACTACCTGACCGACCTGATCGAAATCGCGCAGTACGAACAGAAAAAGATCTCGGGACTGGTCTGTCCCGATCCGCTGGAGGTCATGGGAATCAACTCCAGAGAAGAGCTTGCCCGGGCCGAGGCCTGCCTGCGGGAACGGATCAACCGGAGGCACATGCGGGCGGGTGTCACATTGATCGACCCGTCCCGGACCTATATCGGGCTTCAGGTTGAAATCGGCCCCGACACCACCCTTTATCCGGATTGTTACCTGGAGGGGAAGACCCGCATTGGGCCAGCCTGCGAGGTAGGGCCCAACACGAGGATCGAGGATTCCGAAGTCGGCCGCGGGGTCACCATCCGCGGTTTTTGCGTCCTGACCGGGGCGAAGGTGCAGGACGGCGTCATCCTCGGTCCCTTTTCCCACCTCAGACCCGGAGCCGTAATCCGGGATTCCGCCCATATCGGCAACTTCGTGGAGATCAAGAAGTCCGTCGTGGGGAAAGGGAGCAAGATCAACCACCTCTCCTACATCGGTGACACGGAGATGGGCTCGGGAGTTAATATCGGCGCCGGCACCATCACCTGCAACTACGACGGCGTCCGGAAACACCAGACCTTGATCGGGGACCGTGTCTTCGTGGGAAGCGATACCCAGTTCATCGCTCCTGTAAAAATCGGGGACCGATCCCTCATCGGCGCAGGCTCCACCATCACCCGGGACGTCCCCGAAGACGCCCTGGCCCTGAGCCGTGCCGAGCAGAAGATTGTCCCCGGGGGCGCGAAGAAGATACGGGAGAGGCTGGAGAAGAAAAAGAAGAAAGGTTGATTTCACCATGAAGATCATGAAGGCGCAAACCCTTCGGCCGGAATACTCCCTCTTTCACGCTTCCCTCTCCTCTCGGGGAGAGCCTCCTCTTTTCGTTTCCCTCGCCCCTTGGAGGCTGTGTCACAATAGCCAACCCGGAGAGAAAATGAAAATTTTTCTCCACATTGCGGTCAATAGAGTAATGTCATAGGGAACGGTTAGTAAGATATGGCTTCATTCCAACGATCTTCCCCCACTTTTCTTTGTGGCTGTTAATTGTGGCACAGCCTCTTGGGGAGAGGGTCAGGGTGAGGGGGGAAGTTTTCGAAACATTCACAACATCGGTCATAACCAAGGAGTGAACATAACATGTGCGGTATCGTCGGATACATCGGAGAGCAGGAGATCATTCCCGTCATTGTAGACGGCCTGAAGAGACTGGAATACCGGGGGTATGACTCGGCGGGGATCGCCTACATCAAGGATGGGAAAATCGAGATCAGGCGATGCCGGGGAAAGATCCGGAATCTGGACGCCCTGCTTCAGGGTGAAACCTCACCCTGTGGTATCGGTCTCGGACATACGCGGTGGGCCACCCACGGACGCCCATCGGAGGAGAACGCACACCCGCATCGCTCCGGGGATACCGTGATCGTTCATAACGGAATCATAGAAAACTACCTTTCCCTCAAAAAGGCCCTGACCGAAGAAGGCTTCACCTTCTCGTCGGAAACGGACACCGAGGTCATCGCCCACCTGATCGAAAAACACAGGAAAAAAGGTCAGGACCTGGTCCAGGCGGTCCGCGCCGCCCTCCGGGAAGTGGAAGGAGCCTTCGCCCTGGGGGTCATGAACCTGCAGGAACCGGACCGGATCATCGCAGCGAAGATGTCCAGTCCCCTGGTCATCGGCCTGGGCAACGGAGAGAATTTTCTCGCCTCGGATATCCCGGCCATTCTCAACCACACCCGGAAGGTCATCTTCCTGGACGATGGAGAGATGGCAATCCTCGGCCGGGAGGGAGTCACCGTAACCACGCTTCAGGGAAAGGTCGTTCATAAGGAAATCCACAATATCGCCTGGAGCGCGATCATGGCCGAAAAGGGAGGCTACAAACATTTCATGCAGAAAGAGATCTTCGAGCAACCACGGGCCGTGCTCGACACCTTCCGGGGGAGGATCTCCCGGGAAACAGGGGACGTCTTCTTCGAACAGTTTGAAATCACCCCCAACGAACTCGAGGGGATCCATAAAATCCTGCTGATCGCCTGCGGGACCTCCTACCATGCCGCCCTGGTCGGGAAGTTTATGATCGAACAGGCGGCCCGGATCCCGGTGGAAGTAGACATCGCATCGGAATTCCGCTACCGTGACCCGCTGGTCGATTCCCATACCCTGGTAGTCTGTATCTCCCAGTCCGGCGAGACGGCGGACACCCTGGCCGCCCTCCGGGAGGGGAGGAGCAAGGGGGCCAGGACACTCGGAATCTGCAACGTCTTAGGCAGTTCCATCACCCGCGCCGCCGACGGCGTCATATACACCCACGCCGGCCCCGAGATCGGCGTCGCCTCGACCAAGGCCTTTACCACGCAGCTCATCGCCCTGCATCTCTTCGCGCTCTACCTCGCCCGCCTCCGCGGCGTCCTTGCCCGGGAAGACGCGGTCACCCTCATGGAGGATCTGACCCGCCTGCCCCAACAGATCGAACAGCTCCTGGAAGGGGAAGAAGAAGTCAAGGATCTCGCCCGACGGTACGCCCACTGTTCCGACTTCCTCTACCTGGGCCGCGGCCTGCAGTACCCCATCGCCCTGGAGGGGGCGCTGAAACTCAAGGAAATCTCCTACATCCATGCCGAAGGCTATCCGGCGGGAGAGATGAAGCACGGTCCCATCGCCCTCATCGACGAAGCCATGCCGGTCGTGGCGCTTCTTCCCCACGACAACATCTTTGAAAAGGCACGAGGCAACATCGAGGAGGTCAAAGCGAGAAACGGTATCGTCATCGCCCTGGTCAACGACGACGAACCGGAAATCCGGAGAAAGGCCGACCATACCCTCCAAGTCCCCCGGACCAACCACTACCTCATGCCGGTCCTCATGGTCATCCCGCTCCAGCTCCTCGCCTACCACATCGCCGTTCTGCGCGGAACCGACGTGGATCAACCGAGGAATTTGGCTAAGAGCGTGACGGTGGAGTAAAACAATTATATCGATAACTCAAGGGCATATTCGTAGGGTATGGCATCTTTTTGAGAGGTTTTCCGATAGCCCTTCTCCTCATGAGACTTTTCAGAAATTTGCGAAGCATTCAGGTGTCCAAGTATATCAAGTACATATTTTATGGTCTTCATCTCATCGGAATTGAATAAAGAAGCCTCAGAAGACGATAAGGATATAAAACTTTCGCCGGTATAATTGTGATAGACGACCTCTTTGCTTTCAATCTTATTGTCCTTTTGGAGTTTCCAGAGAATGAAGTCGTAATCATGGGGCACCGGACCGTATTGAAGATGGATGTATCTGCTTCCTGTAATTGAGATACCATGCTCTTTGTAATGTTTAGAATCACTATACCACAGGAGTTTGTTGAGCCGTGTCTTGCCGACAGCGCCGCATTTTTCTAAGATATAAAGAATCAAATTTTCAAGTTTCTCAAGATCAAAAACCTTAAATCCTGTATAAATTGAAGGCCTATTGTCTGTCTCGATTTCCCAGGGAATCAAGAGCGCCCTTCCCCGGTCTTCATCTTTCCTGTCGATCAACTCTTTGATTCTTTTTTCAAGTTTGTCCGCTATGGATGGTGAAAGATGAACTCGATTCACCTCCAAGAGTTTCAGCGCATTATGCTCGTCCTGGACAAGGACTAAGGTATCGTTATGACTAAAACTCTGGATAGCCCCTGCTTCGTATCGATGGACCGTTATCTCTCCCCATCCCAAGAAACGGCTGAATGCCCGCTGACTCAGTCCATATCTCGTCCGTATCTTCTTGATATCTTCAGGGCTCAACAGTTTATATTTCTGTCGATATAAATGGAATGCAGATTGAAAGTTTCTTTCTTCCAAGTCGGTTGGGGCAAACTCGTTATGGCAGCTATCGCACCGAAAGACTTGGGCCTCGTATTCAACAGGTTCACCCCTGACGTTGAGCGTCTCCGGCTTTGCAACAACTGTCACAAAAGACAATTTTTCACAGTACGGACAAAATTCTTTACTCTTTGTAATCTTAGTCATGGAATGACAAACCTTTTGCGAAGAAACCATCTCCGCTCTGAATCAGTTTGATTTTAATGTATATTTCTAAACCCATATATTCTTTCTTGAACTTCCAGATATCCTTTTCGCCGGGGTAATCATAATCTTCTTCCGGTCCACTGACATAGTCGTCCACTTGAAGGCCATAGATGATTTCCTCTCTTTCCCTCGGGGTCATGCCATGCTTGGCCAAAAACTCATTGTTCTTCTCTCGATCGATTGTTACAAACGTCCCCTCTTCAATCGCCACTTTGAGACTATGTAGAAATAGACTGATCTGCGCGGTTTGGGCCAATGTATTCCCCGAAAATCTCCATGGTGACTATTATCATATGATAACAGTATACCACTGTGCTTTTCTAAGTCAAGTTTTTTGGGTCATGTAATCTCCAAATTTTTTTTTGATTGTCCAGGTCATTTTCTTTTCATTCTGTGATTCAAGGAAACTTGTTAGAAGAAAAAAAGCCTAAAAATCAAACAGTTTGAAAAAATATTTACAAATATCAAAAAAAGTACTTGATAAATATCATCGATGATATTATAAAGATATATAGGATGATAAATGATCGGTGAAGGAGAACATCGATGTGGTCAGCAAAAAACAGAAAGCACATTTCCAAGTTTCTTCAGGCATTCAAAAAAAACGATTTTGAGACATTGCAGGAATATTGGCAGTTTTTGAACCTTACTCCCCATAATCTCCCGGAGGAAGCCAAGGTATTTTCCGATAATGAATTGAAAGATCTGGAAAAAGAGTTTCCCCGAGGGGTCACAGCACAAAAGATCGTAGAGCTTTTCCAGAAGAAAGGCATCCGCTTTTCGATGCCGTCTTTCCGACAATATATACAACGGGGGTTTCTGAAAACGGGCACCAGGTCCGGGAAAGAGGAGGCCCTCTACCCCCTCTCTTCCATCCGAAGGGTCGAATTTATCAAGTATCTTGTTAAGAAAAAAATAGATCTCTCTGAGATCAAAATCGAAGAGACACAGTTGCCTGATCTTTGGGAATTCCATAATGAGCCCTACGGAGGTGAGAAAAATTATGTAGAAAATATTTTCGAGGAATTTTTTGAAGACGATGAACGTGAAAGAAGATTCGAACTCTTAAAAAAGGCCGAGGCAATCATCAGCGAAGCCGAACAGATCTACAACCAAGCCGTTGACGGCATCCCGGAAGAAAAAATTTCATGGAGCCAGATGGATGACTTCTGGGAGTTGTTCCGAACCCACCCGGATTTTATTGCGATGCGGGAATCACGCTCTGAGCAAGAGGTGGATCAGGAGAAAGAAAATGACTGAGAATGGGACTATGTTCATCGGTATTCTCCAAAGGAGGGCATGAGATGACTTTGTCGAGACACGCAGAGATCAGGGCAAAACAACGTGGCTTTCCGCCTCTCTTGATCGACATTATCCTTGCATGCGGCAGAAAAACCCATGCCCCGGGGGGAGCCGAAAAATATGTTTTCGGCAAACGAGAAAAAGCGAGGCTCCTAAAATCCTTTAAAGGCATTGTCCAACTCATGGATAAGGCGGACGGCGGCACGATCATCACCAAGGACAGGGAAATCCTGACTGTGTATAAAAACGGATGAACGTCCTTCTGGATAAGATAAAGTTAATATCTTTGAAATTTCTTGATTCTTAAGGGGAAATTTTCTATTCTGATCTGAATCGAAGAGAAGGGGGCGCATCGGGATGATCGAAAGCGGGATCCGGGACAACCACAGGCGGGGCAACATCGGTGATTTTCTACGGACGAAGATCCGAACGGGTGCCGACCTCTCTTTCGTTTCCGCCTATTTCACCATCTACGCCTACGATGCCCTGAAAGATCGCCTCGACGGCATTAATCACCTCCGATTTCTTTTCGGAGAGCCGCAGTTCATCCGTACAATCGATCCTGCAAAGACGGAGAAGAAGGCCTTCCGGATTGAAAATGATGTCCTGGAGTTGGAAAACCGGCTGAAACAGAAACGGGTGGCCCGGGAATGCGCCGCCTGGTTCGCGGAAAAAGCGGAGATCCGCTCCATCAAAAAGCCCGGCTTTCTCCATGGAAAGATGTACCACATCGAGAACAGCGGCGTTCAGGAAGCCATCCTGGGAAGTTCCAACTTTACCGTTCACG
>CAYZZU010000015.1:60910-61175 GCA_964483105.1 uncultured Nitrospirota bacterium | reverse complement strand
ACCCGCGACCCTCAGCTTGGAAGGCTGACGCTCTAGCCAACTGAGCTACTCCCGCGATGTAGGGTGGTGGGGAGGGGAGGATTCGAACCTCCGAAGGCTTCGCCGACAGATTTACAGTCTGTTCCCTTTGACCGCTCGGGAACCTCCCCGCCTCAGTATAACAATGGGCAACTGGAAATGGGTCATTGAGAAATGGAAAATTGAAGAACCCCCTCTTTACCTTCCGCGTACCTTCTTTTTTTGCATTCCCAATTCCTAATATCCA
>CAYZZU010000015.1:0-60810 GCA_964483105.1 uncultured Nitrospirota bacterium | reverse complement strand
GTTTCTGATTCCCAATTCCCAATATCCAGTT
The DNA here is from genome assembly GCA_964483105.1 of uncultured Nitrospirota bacterium. Lineage (GTDB taxonomy): Bacteria > CG2-30-53-67 > CG2-30-53-67 > CG2-30-53-67 > CG2-30-53-67 > CAYZZU01. Next base: position 60,779 of record CAYZZU010000015.1, on the reverse strand, counting down.
TCTGATTCCCAATTCCCAATATCCAGTTTCTGATTCCCAATTCCCAATATCCGTTCTATCTGGAGCCGATGGCCGGAATTGAACCGACAACCTACTGATTACAAATCAGTTGCTCTACCCTTGAGCTACATCGGCAACAAACACAAATTACCTTTTTAAACCGCATGAACCCTCGAATTCCATATTCTCGAATGAAAACAAGAAGTTTCCGTTTTTGCAGACACCCCCACCGTTCAAAGTAAAACGGTAAAATAGACCATCTTCAACCATATTTCAAGCAAAAAATGATTTTCCCGTTTTTTTTTACAAATCGGACGGCCTTCTTCTCCGGACGACTTCATAAAGAAGAATCGCTGCCGCCACCGACAGATTCAGGGATTCCGCCCCCTTCATGGGAATAGAAACCATCCTGTCGCAATTCTTACGCACCAACCTGCGGATCCCCTGCTCCCCCCCGACCACCAGGGCTACGGGACCGGAAAAATCCACATCCATATAACGGTCCCGGGCGCCCGCATCAGCGCCCACCACCCAGATTCCACGTTCTTTCAGCAACCGGATCGTCCTGACCAGATTGTTTACCTGCGTCACAGCGATCCGTTCCAGGGCGCCGGCGGAGCATTTGTAGACGGTTCCGGTCAGGGGGGCTGTTCCTCTTCCCGGCAGGATGACACCATGCACCCCGGCGGCATAGGCTGTACGGATCACGGCCCCCAGGTTGCGGGGGTCCTCCACCCGGTCCAGGATCAAAAAAAAAGGATCCTCTCCCAAGCCCTCCGGAATCTTGAGGAATGTATTGAAAGGAAGAATTGTTTTGGCCTCACACAGGACGATGACTCCCTGGTGACGCCCTCCGCCGATGAGCCTGTCCATCCGGGTCCGCCCTTCAAAACGGATCTCAAGACAACGGCTGCGCGCGGTCTGGATAATCTGTTGAAGGCGGGCATTCCCCGCCCCCCTCTGAATCCAGATCCGGACGATACGACGATCCTGGACAGTCAGAAGCTCCTCAACCGGATGGATTCCGAACACATATTCCGACATTTACCGGATCCGTTCCCAATCCGTCGTTCCATTGGACTTGTCTTTCAGGAGTATACCTCTTTTTTCGAGTTCCGCACGGATCCGGTCCGCCTCGGCCCAATTCTTTTCCTTCCTTGCCTCCAGGCGCGCCGCAATCCTCTCTTCAATTTCACGGACTTCCTCGTTCTTTGTCCCCTTCAGGACCTGTTCCGGCGGACGCTGAAACAGGCCCAGTACGGAACCGATGGTTTTCAGATTTTCCCTGAATCGGTTCAGGAGCCGGGACGCCTCCGGAGCGGATGCGGCATCCGTCAATTCCCTGAGCGCACTGTTTACAACCCGAACAACCTCAAAGAGATTCCCCAGGGCACGGGCCGTGTTGAAATCATCGTCCATGGCCTCTTCAAATTTCGACTTCATCTCTTCCACCTGCGAGAAGGCTTCCCGAAAACGAACCGGCGGATCCGGGACCGAAGCATCTCCCGGTAGGCCTGCGCACACCCCGTCGATCTCGGAGAGGAGATGATAGACCCTCCTTCTGGCCCTCTCCGCGTCCTTCAGGTTCTGGTCCGAGAAATCGATAGGACTCCTGTAATGGGTCAGCAGAAGAAAAAGACGGACCGCCTCCGGATCAAAGCGCCGGATCACTTCCTGGATGGTAAAGAAATTACCCAGCGACTTGGACATCTTTTCCTGATTGATATTGACAAAACCGTTGTGCAACCAGTACCGAACAAAAGGCCTTCCGGTAGCGGCCTCACTCTGGGCAATTTCATTTTCGTGGTGCGGAAAAATCAGGTCTTTGCCTCCTCCGTGAATATCCAGAGAATCCCCGAGATGGGCCTGACTCATGGCCGAACATTCTATATGCCATCCGGGACGCCCCGGTCCCCAGGGACTCTCCCAGGAGGGTTCGCCCGGTTTGGAGGCCTTCCAAAGAACGAAATCAAGGGGATTCCGCTTTCGGTGGTCGATATCCACCCGTGCCCCGGCCTGGAGTTCTTCGAGTTTGCGTCCGGACAGCTTCCCGTATCCGGGAAACCGCTTCACTTCGAAGAAGACATCCCCATCGGCGACATAGGCCACCCCACGCTCCAGGAGACGGCGGACCATAGAGATGATCTCCCCGATATGTTCTGTGGCCCTGGGCTCGAGATCCGCCTTGTCCACACCCAGGGCCTCCATATCCTTCCGGTACTCCTCTATATAACGATCAGCGATTTCAGCGGAAGAGACCCCTTCCTTCCGGGCCCGGTTGATGATTTTATCGTCCACATCGGTAAAATTCCGGACATAAGTTACATTCCATCCCTTGTACCGAAGATACCGACGGATCATGTCGAAGACCACCGCACCCCGGGCGTGCCCTACATGACTGTGATCATAGACGGTGACCCCGCAGGCGTACATCCTGACTCTGCCCGGTTGGATCGGAACGAATTCCTCTTTCCTGTCGCTCAGGGTATTGTACACTCGAAGCATCGTCTCACTTCTCCGCAATTCCGATAATCGCGCCCACGGCGCAGACACCAAGACACGCGCCACATTCGATGCACTCCTCCAGGATGGTAAAACGATCCCCCTGTTCCCAAATGGCATCCACGGGACAGGTCGCCTGACAGGCGCCGCACCCGACACATTCTGATGAGATCGAGAACGCCATTTTCATTCCCGAGACCGATCCAATCTTCTCTTTTCCCGACAACCGATGCGCACGAAAACCGTTAAAACATTAAAAGATATGATGAATAAACTGAATTTATAATTTTAACTTCTGCAAAAACTGAACGCAAGAAAAAAATGTTGCCACTGATCCGACGGTGGGGTATCTTAGGAAGCCGCAGGGGAGAAGAGAGACGATGCTGAATATTTTGTTTGTGGGAACCGGAGGATTTCTGGGGGCAGTCCTGCGGTTCATCATCAGTTCATGGATCGGCCGGACATGGGGCCGGTCCTTTCCATTGGGAACGCTCGTCGTCAACGTTTCCGGCTGCTTCCTGATCGGCCTGGCCATGACACTTCTGTCCGAACGGATGATGATCCCTCCCCAATGGAAGCTTCTCCTCACGGTAGGGTTTCTCGGAGCCTTCACGACCTTTTCCACCTTTGAATTCGAAACAGGGACACTCGTCTACGATGGTGAATGGCTCCTGGCCGGCGCCAATATCGTACTGAGTCTCTTCTTCGGATTTGCCGCCTTGAAGATCGGGGAACTCATCGCAAAAAACCTCTGAAGGGAGGAAAACAGGGTATGGTCGAAAAGGGACCCGCGAAAAAATTGAGCATTTATGTCGATGAAGCGGAGAAATACGGGAAAAAACCGGTTTATGAAGTCCTGATTGACCTCTTCTACAAGAAAAAGATCGCCGGGGTGAGTGTCTTTCGCGGAACGGCCGGATATGGAAGCGACGGGGTCTATCATTCCTCAAAGATGCTGGCCTTATCCGGCAGAATGCCGGTCAAGATCGAAGTCATCGACTCCGAAACGATGATCAACCGCGTCCTGCCGGACGTCTATCAGGTCGTGGAAAAGGGGCTGGTTGAAATCAGTGACACAAACGTCATCAAGTGCTGCCGCAACCGCGCGGAGCCGGAAAAGGAGAAAAAGGAGAGAATGAAGCTTCAGGGAAAGGCCAAGATGCTCCGGGTCATCATCCGGGAGGATCAGGAGTGGGAAGGTGAGCCACTCTACGAGGCCATTGTCAAGCGTTTTATCCTGATGGATGTGGCCGGAGCCACGGTGTACAAAGCCATGGCCGGGTACGGACCGCACCGGCGGTACCATAAAATCAAATTTTTGACCCGGGGGGGTGAGCTTCCGGTCTTGATCACGGTAATCGACACCGACGAGAATATCCGGAAGATCCTGCCGGTCCTGGATGAAATGGTACCCCAGGGAATCGTGGTTCTCTCCGACGTGGACGTGATCAAATATACCCACAATGGGGTCGGACCGGAGATCCTGTAACCCCCGTAGTCCGGAAGCACGTCGATTCCACGCCCTCCGCCGGATCGGATCCCCTCTCAGGGCAAGATAAGGCGAATGGGGTATTGACAGCGTTTTTTATCTACGGTAAGTTACGAATAGTTGCAGAAATCCGGTCAGAGGATAATCCGAATGAATGAACATCTTCCGGTAGTGGCTCATTTCAAGGAAGGGACCATCAAGAAGGGCTACACCAAAAGCTTCGCGTTCTTCCGGGAGGTCTTTGATTTCACCGAAGTGAACCCCCGGACGGAAGAGGACATCGAAAAAGTCATGATTCGTCTGGAGGATTTGAAGGCCCTCTTTTACGTCAAGGAATTTGAGGGCAACCCGGATTACCAGCCTCGAAACGATGTCGAGCGGCATGGTTTCGGTGACCGTGTCGAGGTCACCTTTCACGACAACGAAACCCTCGTCGGATATACTCCCAATTACCGGGAAGATAACAACGGTTTTATCCTCTATCCCGCCGATCCCGGCAGCAACAACCAGATCGTCGCAGTCATACGTTCCTCCATCCAATCAGTCAAGACGGAGAAGAAACACTCCTATTTCAATCTGTAGACGTACCTTCCCATTCCATTACCGGTCTTTAACCTTCAGTTTCAATACCTGAGCCGTTGTTATGGTTCGTGAAACAGGTCAGTTGTCCATCATCATAAAAATTTATGAATTGCGGACCTAAAAAATCTTTCAAACAATCCGCGATACTGAGGATCGTCACGGGATGATCCACCCGGTCGAGAGCCCGTGAAAATTTCTCATAAAAAACCCTGCCCGGCCCCTCCGGCCGGACCGGCCTGTAGATATAAATCAAGTCAAAGTCACAGGGTGAAACGTCCAGGACATTTTTATGGAGCCACTCCACCCGATTTTCCGGAATTCCCATCCAGTGCTGCAGCCTCCTGCCCTGTTCAATCATGGAACCACTCAACTCAATCTGGGTCGTCTTTTGATGGGGATAGAGATACTGAAAGAGAAGCCCTTGCAGCCCGTTTCCGGCCCCGTAATCAGCGAGCCGGGTTCCAGAGGTAATGTATGGAGCCACCCGGCGCAGAGGAGACAAACCTCCCGCATGGCACCAGTAACCACCCCAGGAGTTCATTTCACGCCGTTCGGAAGGGGAATATTCCTGATCCTTTCCGTGGAGGTAACAATACAGCAGAGTAAGACTGTCCTCCACACGAACCGGGTCACCCCGATCCAGTTCGCGGCAACATTCGGCAAAACGTGTGGAGGCATCGGGATATCGATGCCGAAATTCTTCATGCCGGAGCATCCGGACAAAGAGCCGGATCAGTGCGGAAAACAGATCAATCCGGTCCCGGTTTTCCTGATCTGTTTTGGAAATCGATTCAAAACGATGAACCAGGCGATCTGCTGCATCGGGGATTACCATGGACAATCGTGTTCTTCCGTTTTTTTCAAAAAGAGCTTCTATCTCTATTCAACAAAGGCTTTTAAGATGCGACTGCGTGTCGGATGACGGAGTTTCCGGAGTGCCTTGGCCTCAATTTGACGGATGCGCTCACGGGTGACGTGAAACTCCTGACCCACCTCTTCCAGAGTATGGTCGGTTGCCTCTCCAATTCCGAATCTTTTCCGGAGAACCCGCTCCTCCCGGGGAGTCAGCGTCTCCAGAACCTTCCCTACGGTCTCCTGGAGATTGATCTTGACCACCGCCTCCGACGGCGACATGATTTTCTTGTCCTCAATAAAGTCACCTAAATGGCTGTCCTCTTCTTCACCCACCGGTGTCTCAAGGGAAATCGGTTCCTTGGCGATTTTCAAGACCTTCCGAACCTTCTCAAGGGGAAGGTCCATCTCCGCGGCGATCTCTTCCGGGGTGGGTTCCCGGCCCATCTCCTGAACGAGAAGCCTGGAGGTCCGGATCAGCTTGTTGATCGTCTCGATCATATGCACCGGAATCCGGATGGTCCTGGCCTGATCGGCGATGGCACGCGTGATCGCCTGACGAATCCACCAGGTGGCATAGGTGCTGAACTTATACCCTCTTTTGTATTCGAACTTGTCCACGGCTTTCATCAACCCGATATTCCCCTCCTGGATCAGGTCCAGGAACTGGAGCCCACGGTTGGTGTATTTCTTGGCGATACTCACAACCAGTCTCAGATTCGCCTCCACCATCTCCGCCTTGGCGTTCTGTGCCTGCATTTCACCTGCTTCCAGCTTCTTCAGGGCCTTTTTGAAATAATCCGTGGGTTGACAATAGGTCTTTTCGATCAGGTGTATCTGCTTCAAGGCCTTCTTCAGTCGACGGCCGGTCCGTTCCAAACTGGCCGGTTTGACCTTCGCCGCCTTCTCAATGCGTTTGATTCTTGGAGTTTTTCGTTTGGAGTTCACATAATCCAGGATTTCATCCCTGGACAGCCTGGCGGACTTTTCGCAAAGCTTGACTTCATGATGGAGAACATCCAATCTGTTCACGATGGCTTTGAGCCGCCCGGTAAACCGCAGAATCTGATTCGGATGAAAATCGATTTGTCCCAGGAGGGAGAAGATCTCTTGCTCGATCTCATCGATTTTTGTGAGATATTTTTCATGCGTCTTTTTTCTCGTAATCCTGGGATCGGAAAGGCGTATTCTGAGATAGGAGAGAGAGTCGACATGTTCCTTGATCGCATCCAGAATGGACAGGGTTTGTTCACGAATCTCATTGTCGGACGTTCCGGAAGAGAAGGTTGAAAACTCCTCGTCCGCCCCGGATACCACCTCCCGAATGTGGATCTTCCCTTTTCGAATCCGTTTTCTCAGGGAGAGCGCCATATGAACGACAAAGGAAGAATGCATGAGAACTTCGGTGATCTTCTTCTGGCCGGCCTCGATCTTCTTGGCAATCCGGATTTCTCCTTCCCGATCCAGAAGAGAGATGGTTCCCATCTCTTTCAAATAGAGTCGTACGGGATCATCCGTCTTTCCCACCACGCCCGGGGAAAGATCCAGGTGCAGATTTTCTTCTTCCTCCAGCTCCGGTTCCACTCCGGTATCGTGCTTGAAGTCGATCTCGATGTCCTTGACTTCACTGTCGTTCCGGTCGAGTTGCAGTTTCCCTTCCGCTTCCTCCAGGTTGCCGGAATCGGTAATTTCGATGTTCAGGTTGGAGAGCATCATGATAATCTCATCGATCTGTTCGGAGTTGGTCATTTCTTCCGGAAGCGCGTCGTTCAGTTCGTCATAGGTGAGAACACCTTTTTCCTTTCCCAGTTCGATGAGGGATTTGATCTCGGGAATTTTTTTTAGTTTTTTCGACATTCCGCCATGTTCCTCCGTTCAGAACCGATTTGTTTCTGAAGGCTTTCCACCTCCAGCGCCAGACGCGAGATTTTCCGAACCAAACGGGAGGACTCCTCTTCCCTTCCCTGTTTTTCGGCAGTTTGAAGCTCCCGCTGAAGCTTTTTTTTCACCCTTCTCAGATATTCCACTTTCAAGCGGAGCAAAAGTCCCGGGAGATCTTCCGGATGATAATCCTCGACCAAGAAACCGGATACCAGTCCCACCCGGGAGGGCTCCTCACTCCGGATCAGGGAACGGATCTCCTCCGCCGTTCTCTTCTCTTCCGGAAGCGCAAAGAGCCGCTCCACCCAGAACCGAAGTCCGGGATCACTGAACTGCCCCGCCTCAACCTGGTCCTGGACCTCCCGAATCCGCTCAGGATGATTCACCATAACCCCTACAAGAATTCCTTCCCAAACCGGTGGTTTCCGGTCGGACTGGAGGTCCCTCTTTTCTAAAGCATGGCTCTTTTCCCGGATTTTTGCAACTCTCACCCGCCCCGATTTCTTCAATATGTTGAGATCGAATTCCAATCTCCGGGCCGTTTGTTCCAGATAGAGTTCCCGTTCCAGAGGATTGGGGATCTTCGCCAGCATCGCCAGCAGACGTTCAGCGGCCGCCACCCTTCCCGGAATTCCCTTGGGGAGCTCTTCTTCCAGAACCCTGTCCATCATAAAATCCATGATCGGACGGGCCTGAGACATCCGATCCGAAAATCCATCGCGGCCCGCCTTCCGAATGAAACTGTCCGGATCCTCCCCCGCTTCGAGGCTCACCACCTTGACCTTCATCCCCTCCGGCACGCAGAGATCAAAGGAACGCACGGCGGCTTTGATTCCCGCGTCATCGGAATCGAAGAAAACGGCCACGTTCCGGGTGTACCGTTTCAACTTCCGGATATGTCTCACAGTCAGGGCCGTGCCGAGGGTGGCGACAACATTAGCCACCCCGTGTTGATGGACGGTAATGACGTCCATATATCCTTCCACCAGGATGGCATAATCCTGTCTTCTGATCGCCTCATAAGCGAGGTTCAGACCGTATAAATTGGCACCCTTGTCAAAAACAGCGGTCTCCGGCGAGTTCAGATATTTCGGCGTGGAATCATCCATGACCCTCCCTCCGAACCCCAGGACATGTCCCCGGACATCCACGATAGGAAACATCATCCGGTTCCGGAAACGATCATAATATCCATTCCCGTCTTTTCTCCGGAGGATCAGGCCGGCCCCCTCCATCTCGGCCTCGGAAAACCCCGCGCTTTTCAAATGAACGAAAAGACTGTTCCAGGAATCCGGAGCATAACCGATCGAAAAGACCTCAATAGAATCCCTGGAGATCCCTCGTTTTTTCAGATAGCCGCCAACCGATCGGCTCCTGAGCCTGGCCTCGGAAAAAAAATCCAGCGCGGCCCGGTTCACCTCAAAGATTCGTTCCTTTTCTCTTTTCTTTTTCGTATCCTCCGAAGACTTTCCGCCCCTGGGAAGAGCGCGGCCGCATCGTTCAGCCAGAGTGGACACGGCCTCCGGAAACCCCATATTTTCATACCGCATCAGGAAGCGGAAAACATCCCCCCCTTCTCCACATCCGAAACAGTGAAAGATCTGTTTGGACGGGTTCACCATAAAAGAAGGTGTCTTCTCCGTATGGAAGGGACAAAGCCCCTTGTAATTGGCTCCTCCCTTCTTCAGCGAAACATAATTGGAGATGACATCCAATATATTGTTCTCGTCCCGTACCTGGCGGATGAATTCCTCAGGGAAAAACACGTCTTCTTCATTTCCTTATATGAAGATTGGGCACAGGCAGGCTCTTCCGACGGCCTACGAGACCAGCTCGACTCTCGTCACACCACCGCCATCCGGGCTCAATGCACTGTTTTCAAAATCCGCCACAAGGGGATGGGATTGAAGCACTTCAGCCACGACCTCCCGCAACGCACCGGTTCCGATCCCATGTATAATTTCGACACGCTGAAGCCTGTTGAGATGCGCATTGTCAATATAAGCCACGGTTTTTTTTCGGGCCTCCTCCACACGGAGTCCCACCAGGTTGATCGAAGGGAGATTCTCCTCTTCCTGCCGGTCTTTCCGGTCCAACAGGGTGACGACCCTGGACGGATCGGGAGAGGCGCTGATCCGCTGCAGACGTTCCATCGGGACCTCGATCCTGATCCCTTTGCAGAGGACCTGGACACGCCCCTTTTTAGTAGGCCCCTCGATAACAACCCCTCTCTCTCCGGTTCCCAGAATACTGACATGAAAGCCAGGCCGGATATTCTGAGGGGTAACAGTTTCTACGCGGCCGGGAAGATCCTTGACCGTTTGAAGTTCCTTCTCCAGATCCGCAATCTCCCGGTCCACCCGTGAACGCTCCGCCCGTTCGGCATGTTTCAAAATCTGCCTGGACCTCTTCTTCGCACGCTTGAAAGTATTCACGGCCTCGGCCAGGATCTGTCGGGCCTCGCTTAGTTGAGCCTCCTTTTCCCGCTCTTCACGTAATCGGAGGATCTCCATTTCCCGCTTTTTCTGCCGCATTTCCCGCTGGAGCAAACGATTCTGCTCAATCCGGCCTTCCAGTTCTTCAATCATTTTCTCGATGCTCCGGTCGCTCTCCGAGAACAGGCTTTCAGCCAGCTTGAGAACTTCCCCGGGCAGCCCGATCCGCTCGGAAACTTCAAAGGCCCGGCTTCTTCCGAGATGACCATATTGGAGAAGATAGGTCGGAGCGAGGCTCTCCGCGTCCAACGCCACGGATGCGTTCATCATCCCTTCCCTCCTGTACGCGTAATGCTTGATTTCTTCGTAGTGCGTGGTGGCCACACTCAAACAACCTTTACGATGGAGGGTATCCAGAACGGCTGTTCCCAAGGCCGCTCCTTCTCTGGGATTTGTACCGGTACCCAACTCATCCAACAGCACCATGGTTCGAGGTCCGGCCTGTTTCAGGATCCGTGTAATGTTCCGGATGTGACCCGAGAACGTGCTCAGATCTTCCTCTATACTCTGTTCGTCACCGATATCTACAAAGACCGTCTTGAAAAGTCCCGTGGAACTCCCTTCCGCGGCAGGGATCGGTATCCCGGCCTGAGTCATCAGCACCAGGAGCCCCAAGGTCTTCAGCGCGACTGTTTTCCCCCCCGTGTTCGGTCCCGTAATCACGAGCGTACGGAAATTCTTTCCAACATTCAGGTCAACCGGGACGAGTTTGCCGGCCGGATCGTTCCGGACCCGGTCCAACAGGATCGGATGTCTTGCCTCCCTGAAATCGACCCTCGCCTGATCCAGAATTTCCGGATTCACCAAATCAAAATCTTCAGCATAAAGGGCTTTGGAAAGATGGAGGTCCATCCGGGCCAGAATCGACACATTTTCACGCAGGATCTCGTTTCTGGAACGGACCTCGTCGCCGAGACGGGACAGGACCCTCCGGATTTCAAGAGCCTCCTCAGAACCCAGCCGTGAAAGATGATTATTCATCTTCACGGTCTCCGAAGGTTCCACGTAAACCGTCAACCCACTTGCGGAACGATCCTGAATAATGCCTTCAATTTTCGATGAGAAGTCAGGTTTCAGGGGGATGACATACCTGCCGTTTCGGAGGGTGACCAACCGGTCCTGAACCACGGGCTTGACGGATGACGAAGAGAGAAAAGTCTCCAGTCGTTCACGGATCAGCCTCTTCTGCTGTCGGATTCTTCTACGGATTTTCCCGAGTTCCGGGCTTGCAGAATCCTTGATGTGACCCCGCTCATCTACGGTTCCCGCTATCTTGCGCGCGAGATCTTCCAAGGGATTGATCCGCTGCGCTTCCTGATGAATGAGCGGATACTGCCCGGCATCTCTTCCCAGAAAACGTCTGAATTCCTGACCCGCCCGGATCACGTTCAACACGGAAACCAAAAGATCCGGATCAATCCGGCCCCCCTCAGCTTCAAGCCTTCTCAAACGGGGACGGATCTCTTCACATCCCCGGAGGGGCGGTGTTCCCCGTGTCTTCAAAAGGGTACGCATCTCCGAGACACTGTCCAGAAGAATCCGTACCCGATCCCGCTCCTGTTGGATCGAAAGGGCCGCAATCTCCGATCGCCCCGGCGAGGATGCCGCATATCGACTCAGGATTTCCTGAACCTTGGCGAATTCAAGGAGCCGTAAGGTTTGTGCATCCATGAAAGAGTATCAGATTGCCCTCCTAAAACCTGAGATTCAGACTCCTTACTCCGGGAAGATCCGGACTTCCCCCTCCGCGGCACGGGCCGTTTCACGAATCGTTCGATCCGATTTCTCCAACCACACCGATTCCCGAACGGTCTCCCCCTCCCCTCCCGGCTTCAAAACATGTTCCCTGATTATTGCTGCATGAGTCGTTGCATCTTCAGGGCCTTTTTCCTTGCGGCCAGAATCTTCTTTTTTTTCTTGATAGAGGGTTTCTCATAATGTTCCCGTCTTCGAACCTCTGAAAGGACCCCGGATTTTTCGCAAAGTTTCTTAAACCTTCTCAAGGCTCCCTCAAAGGATTCACCCTCCCTGAGCCGTACTCCAACCATTCATTTCCCTCCCTCCCAAAAAAATAGTTAAAATATTAATATAAATGCAACTCAAAGGGTTGTCAAGAAATTTTATCGATTCTTCAGTCTTTCCCGGCGGTCATTTTTGCCACACAGTCGGTTATGGCAGACCGAACGTGACACCGTACCTGCAAACAGAACCGTCGAGATGAACACCCCACAAAAAAAGCTGATCCCGGTAACCCGGGATCAGCTCAAGAAAGGAGGACAGAAACTTAATTAAGCTACCTGGTTGAAGCAGTCTTAATTAGTTCACCTTTTCTTACAGCAACTTTCGTGCCAAAGTCTACCTTAACCCATATCTTATTGATTTTAAAGAATTTACAGATTCAACTGTTTGAACCGAAGACCGGGATTTGTTCCATTTCATCCTTTTCATCAGAAGAGAGGAAAACATGGATAGGATTAAGCTTTTGAAATCAAAGAAGTTTAGAAGTTGCGCAAAATTGAACACCCAAAAGTTCTTTTTTGCGCAATCAAACCACCTTTCGGATCCGTTTCAATCCCCTTTCTCCCCAAAGGAAATCCTGGATCGCTTCCGCAACCCGCGAAAGGCCGGTCTTTTGAACCGCTGAAACCGGAATCGCATTGTAACGCCTACAAAGAAGAACGACATGCTCCTCTTTCATCCGATCGACTTTGTTAAAGATCAGGAGCATCGGCAAAACTCCCAGATCCAAATCGTCCAGAATCTTCTCCACTTCCCGAATGTGATCTTCGAACTGCGGATTAGAAATATCGACTACATGCAGGACCAGATCCGCGTCCCGAAGCTCACCCAGCGTGCCCCTGAAGGCCCCAAAGAGGTCCCTGGGCATATCCCTGATAAAACCGACGGTATCGGTAACCACGACCTCCCGTTCTGCAGAAAAACGGAGTCTTCTGGTCGATGTGTCAAGCGTCGCGAAGAGTTTGTCTTCCACCGGAACGAAACTCCCGGTCAGCGAATTCAACAGAGTGGATTTCCCTGCGTTCGTGTATCCGACAATGGAGACCACCGGAAGCTCTCTGCGAATCCTTCGGGCCCGCCTCTGTTCACGCCCACGCCCCATCCGTTTGAGTTCCCTTTCCAACCGGTGAATTCTCTCCCGGATCCGTCTTCGACTGATCTCAAGTTTGGTTTCACCCGGCCCCCGGCCCCCGATTCCACCCGTCAGACGCGACAAACCGGAATCGCGTTCACCCAGCCGGGGGAGCAGATACTTCAGTTGCGCCAACTCCACCCGAAGCTTTCCGTCCCGGCTCATGGCATGTTGAGCGAAAATATCCAGGATTAACTGGGTGCGGTCGATTACACGCATATCACTCAGGTTCGCAATGGACCTCGCCTGACTCGGGGTCAACTCCTGATTAAAAATGATCAGGTCGGCTCCGACCTGCCGCGCTGAGATCAGAATCTCCTTGAGCTTACCCTGTCCCATCACGAAGCGCGGATGGATCCTTGGGAGACGTTGTAATGCCGTATCCAGGACCTGGATCCCATCCGTTGATGCCAATTCCCGAAGCTCCTCAAGAGAAGACTGGGCGGCATGATGACTTCCCGTTATAACCTGAACGAGAATGGCCCGGTCCTTCCTCTCCCGCACCCTGTTTTTCGCCTGCGAACGGGAAAGCCGGTTCTCTAATTCCCGAACCCAGATGCTAAAATCCAGACTGAACCGATGGGCTGACACAGGTTCCGAAATCTTCCAGGGTTTCTCCCGAATGCTCCCCGGCATCAGGTGTGCCCAGTGAATCTTGCCGGGTAATCCTCTTTCACCGATGGTAACGGCCGCGATCAAGTCCAACCTCAGAAGGGCAAGATCCGTAAGATCATCCCGGTTCAGTGGTTCGTTTTTCAAGTGGGTGTGAATCAGCCGTAGACCCAGGAGGCGGGACACGGAGGTCCGGTATCTGGACAGATCCGGAAGGAAAATTCCATGAGCGTCACCGATCACTACCGAACGGACAATTCCCTTCCGATCCAGAAGAATCCCGATTTGTCTGCCGATCTCAAAAGAGATCCCGGTAAGATACCGTATGAGTTCATAGGTGAAAACCTGATTCGCGGGAACCCGCCTCCGGTAGATTCTTTCGATCGCCTTCAGGCTGCTCGGTTTTAAACCGGTCTTTTTCCCATGGATCCTCTTGATCGGTCAGCCTCCTTTACAGAAAAGATAAAGATCCGGAAACGCCTGATGGCCCGGCAAAACAAAGATCCCGGACGGGCCATCTGTTTTAAAGAATATAGCTTTCCTGTCTGCGAATTTCAACCGCGGAGGAAATACAGAATCTCATCCATATCGGCAGGAACCGCCGCAGTAAACTCCATATACTCTTTCCGTACCGGATGGATAAATCCGAGAATATGGGAATGAAGCATTTGTCTTCGAACCTCTCTCTGTTCCCCATCACGTTGCACCATCTGACTCCGCTTGCCGCCATAGACCGGGTCTCCGACGACCGGGTGATGAATATGAGCCAGATGAACCCGGATCTGGTGCGTTCGGCCGGTTCTCAAGCGCAACCGTAGCAATGTGTTCCGCTCAAAACGTTCCCGGACCACATATTCAGTGACAGCACTGCGCCCTCGACGGGCACGCACAGTCATCTTTTTTCGCTGATTCTCATGACGACCGATGGGGGCTTCAATCACTCCGGAATTCGACTCCACCTTCCCCTGCACAATGGCGATATAGATCTTCTTGACGGTTCTGGCCTTGATCTGAGCGGAAAGGGAGCGATGCGTCCGATCGTTTTTCGCCGCCATCATGACTCCCGAGGTATCCTTGTCCAGACGATGAACGATACCGGGGCGTTCCACGCCTCCGATCCCGGAAAGATCCCTGCAATGGTAAAGCAGGGCGTTCACCAGCGTTCCTTCCGGATTTCCCGGGGCGGGGTGAACCACCATCCCCGGCGGTTTATCCAAAACGATCAGATCCGGATCCTCATAGAGAATGGTCAGGGGAATCGGAGACGGAAGAATGGCAGGCGGCACAACCTCAGGAATGACCACCCTGACCTTTTCCTGTCCGTGCAACCGAAAGTTCGGCTTGACCCGTTTATCGTTCACCGTGATCCGCCCGGAACGGATCAGCCCCTGGATTCTGGACCGGGAGAGATCCAGATCCAAATTCAGAGAGGCGAGAAAAAGGTCGATTCGACGTCCCCCGGCTTCTTCCGGCATTTGCAGGGTGATTGTTCTGGACATGGCGCCATCCGGCTTGGCCGGAACTACAGTTTTTTTAACTTCCTGAGCCGCGCCCTCTCCTTTTTCGATCTTCGTCTGGGATTCCCTTTCTTTTTCGTATGGATACGGGACGGTTCGGGCTCAAGAGGCTCCACCCCCCCCTTGATTTCCAGAAGTTCCGCCATACGCAATCGATCCGCAAATTCAGCGGAACCGACCACAACGGCTCCGGAACGTTCCGCACCGGCAACAACCTCGCGATCCGATGTGACCACGACGCAGGATCCCCCCCACCGGGAGGACTTTCTCACGATAACCTGGTCGGCCTTCTCACCGAGTCTGGAATAAACCACGGAAATTCCCTTGATCCGCTCAACCCGCTCGATCGGCATCCCCCGCTCATACCCGTCAAAAACCACAGTAATGGCATGCCCCTTCTGTTTCTTATACGTCCGCAGGGCCTCCAGCAGGTTTTCCACCTCATCTTCGGCCGGCGTCCGCTTTGAAGAAAACGAATAGAGCAAATTATAGCCGTCGATCAGAAGCCTCGACATCCGATTTCCTTCCCGCGGATTCAACCATACTACGGTTCCGGATCCAATCTCTTCCCGTTTTGTTTATCACAACGAAAGTGATTCCGTCAAGGCCGGCCCACTTCCCGAATCCAGCGATAGAAATGTTCAGATCGTTTTGTTGAGAAAGCTCGTTTTGAAAAGTGTCCGTAGTGTTTTTTTTTACAATTCAGGGAAGTCCTGATTTTTAAATCTTGAAACCCGGAAATCCTCTGTGCTATATTGTTGTGAAGTAAGGAATTCGCAGCCTTCTCTTGATTCCTGTTCTGATCCGGGGGCTCGCCCACAAATGTTGACGGGTTACAATACCGATTTCGTCTATAAAGGCACAAATTTTCATATTCAGACGGAAGATAACGGGATTCGGAACCCCGTCATTGTGACTCTCCTTTACCAAGATGGCAAGATTCTCAGCTCGCGAAAACTCAGTTACGCTGATATTCTCAAGGCGGATTGTCTGGACGACGCGGTCCGGAATCTGATGAAGGAGCAGCATAAACAGATGATACGGGATCTCAAATCCGGCCGGTTTGACGAATCCGCGAAGGAGACGGATCCCGGGGAACCGTTGAAAGAAAAAAGTCTTGATGAAGTCATCATCGACTATCTGTTAAGCAGCGACGAATAGTCTTCCCGGTCACTCTTTGCGTGGGAACCCCGCATCCTTGAAACCGCATCAGAACAAATTCAGGATTCCTCAATGATCCGGATGAAGAACATCAAGAAACGTTATGAGAAGGACTGCATCGCATTGAATGGGGTCAACCTTCACATCCGGAAAGGTGAATTTGTATTCATTACCGGCCCAAGCGGAGCCGGGAAAACAACACTTTTAAAATTGATCTATTGCGAAGAACAGGCGGACCGGGGTGAAATTCTGGTCAACGGCCTGAACCTCAACCGCCTCCGGGCCGGAAGTATCCCTTATCTGAGGCGTAACATCGGCGTCGTCTTCCAGGATTTCAAACTGATCCGATCAAAATCCGTCTTCGAGAATATCGCATTCGCTCTCCGGGTTATCGGAACCCCGAAAAGCGCCATGAAACGGAAGGGCTGGGACGTCCTGCGACGGGTCGGACTGCAACACAAGATCAACAGTTTCCCACTCCGCCTGTCCGGCGGAGAGCAGCAACGTGTGGCCATTGCAAGGGCCGTGGTGAACGACCCCGTGATTCTTCTGGCGGATGAACCGACGGGCAACCTGGATTCCGTGGTGGCCGAAGAAATTATGGAACTGCTGCTGGAAATCAACGCACGGGGAACCACCGTCCTCATCGCCTCACACAACATGGAACTGGTGAAGCGGATGAAAAAGCGTGTGGTCCGCCTGGAGCGGGGGAAATGTGTCGACGATTCCGAGCCCGGCAAATCGGATGTCTCCGAATCCGAAGAGACGGCCTCCAGCCTGGAGACACCATGAACAGGACCACACCCCGGGAGGAATGGCGCATGCGGAATCAAAGGACGTTGGAAAGAGGGTCCGGCAGATGTTCGTGAGAGATCTGGCCTATTTTGTCGAAGAAGGATTCAAGAGTCTACGTCACAACAGATTCATCAGCATAGTAGCCATCGCTACAATCAGCCTGGCCCTGATGATTCTGGGCGCCTTCCTGATTGTATATATTAACGTCCACCAGTTGACCACGGGGTGGATCCGGCAGGTCGAGATCACCGCCTTCCTGAAAAAGGGGGTGGATCCCGACCAGGTGGAAGAAATCAAGAAAAAGCTCTGGGAAAATCCCGAAATCGCCCGGATTCAATATGTCTCCAAGGAAGACGCCCTCCGCCGGTTCAAATCGGAACATCCGGATTCCGTTTATCTGCTGGAAGGATTGGCGGGAAACCCTTTACCGGATTCCTTCGAAATCGGACTTTCCGAGAAGGCCAAAACCCGGAAGGTCGTGAATCGACTGGTTCAGAGGATCGGCGAAATCCCCGAGTTCCAGGAGATCCAGTACGGCAGGGAATGGACCGACACGCTTCTCACCTTCATCCGTGTTCTCCGTTTCATCGGACTGATCCTGGGCGGATTGCTTGCGGTGGCCATTCTCTTCATTATCGCCAACACGGTCCGCCTGACGGTTTACGCCAGACGGGATGAACTGGCCGTCATGCGGCTGATCGGTGCGACCAACTGGTTCATCAAGGGGCCTTTTCTTCTGGAGGGGCTCTTTCAAGGACTGATCGGCGCCATCCTGTCTATTGCCATGCTCTACGCGACCTACTATCTCTGGATACCAAGGCTTCGGCATAGCGCCGAACTGTTCTTTCTCAAAGAGCTGTCTATTACCTTTTTGCCGCCTTCCATACTTTTCTGGATGGCAATCATCGGAATGTTTCTCGGCCTTTTGGGGAGCCTGATGTCGCTGGGACGTTTCCTGAAAATATAAGGGGGAAAGTGAAGTTGCGTTTTCACAAAACCTCCTGCGTGTTCATATCGGTTCTTTGGCTCATTTCTCTTTTCCCGGGAAACACAGGCGCAGACCTCCGTGAGATCGAGGGAAAGATCGGCTCCCGGCAAAAGGCCCTGAAAAAGGTTCAGAGGTCCATAGCGGAAAAAAAGGCGGCCCTCCGCAAATTCGCGAAACAGGAGAAAGGGCTTTTGTCGCAGATCCAGGCACTGGACCGAAGACTCCTTTCCAAAGAAGAACAACTGGAATCCTACGACCTGTCGCAGAAAGAAGCTCTCAAAGAAAGAGAGCAGTTGAAGGCTGAAATTGAAGAAATTCAAAAGAACCTGGAACGGTTCCGGGCCTATCTCTCTTACAAAGTGATTCAACTTTACAAATATGGAGGGTATTCCTACGTCAAGGCTCTTTTTACCGCCGGCAGTTATACCGATTTACTGAAACAATACCGGTATGTAAAGCTTCTGGCCGAGGAGGACCGGAAGATCTTGCTGAACTACCAGAAGGTTTACACTTCACTGAAGCCCCGGGAAAAAGCCCTGGCCGGCCGGGAAGAAAAAATCCGGACACTGCGAAAGGCATCCAAGGAGAAAAACCGGGAGATTCTTGCCGAACGCGAGGAACGCTCCAGACTGTTGAAAGAAATCCGGAGCAAGAAATCCGCGCAGAAAAGGCTGCTTGCCGAATTGAATCAATCGGCGGCATCCCTTCAGGAGACCATCACCGAGCTGATTCGTCAACGGGACTCCCTGTTCGGGGATTTCAAGCATTATAAGGGCCACCTTTCCTGGCCGGTGGAGGGAGAGGTGGTAACGGAATTCGGGAAACATAAGCATTCCAGATTCAACACGTATATTTTTTCCAACGGGATCGACATTGCCGCGAAATCCGGTGACAAGGTTCACGCCATATACAAAGGAACGGTTCTTTTTGCGGACTGGTTCAAGGGGTACGGACAGATGGTCATCCTGGACCATGGAAAGGGATTCTACAGTGTTTATGCCCATCTTTCCCGGATCCTCGTATCCGTAAAGGAAAAAATCAAGCAAGGCCAGGAAATCGGGAAGGTTGGAGAAACAGGATCTCTGAACGGCCCCCTGCTCTATTTCGAGATTCGGTATCACGGAATACCGCAAAACCCGACGAGTTGGTTGGCCGCCCGGTAATCAAAACAGATTTCTGAAGAAGGATTGAAAAAATTTCAAGTTCTTCCCACTACACCATTGATTCCATTGATGGAGGTTGGATTCATGAAAAAAAGACTCACTGCCGCGTCCGTTCTCTTACTCCTGATTCTCCTGCTGACCGTGGGGGGGTTTCAGGAAAAACGAGTGCAGGCAACCGGCGAAACCTATGAACAGCTCAACATCTTTTCCGAGGTGTTGAATCTGGTCCAGAAGCACTACGTGGAGGAGGTGGATACCAAGAAACTGATCTACGGTGCCATCAAGGGGATGCTTTCTTCCCTGGATCCCCATTCCAGTTTCATGGAACCCGACACCTACAAGGAACTCCAGGTGGATACCCGGGGAAAGTTCGGTGGAATCGGGATCCAGATCTCCATCCGCAACAAACAATTGACCATCATCGCGCCGATCGAGGATACCCCCGGTGACCGTGCGGGTCTGAAAGCCGGAGACTGGATCCTCAAGGTCAACGATCATTGGACCAAGGATCTGAGCCTCATGGAAGCGGTCAAGCTGATGCGTGGCAAACCGAACACCACCGTCGTCCTGACCATCATGCGGGAAGGATTCAAGAAACCGAGAAAATTTACCATCACCCGGGCGATCATCAAGGTCAAAAGCGTGAAATTCAAGGTCTTCGATCATGAAATCGGCTATATCCGCCTGGCTCAGTTTCAACAGGGCAGCGGCAAGGAAGTGGGGGACGCCATGCGGAACATGCTGAAGAACGAAAAGATTCAGTCCCTGATACTGGATCTGCGTAACAACCCGGGCGGACTGCTGGACGAGGCCGTAAAGGTCTGCGGGAAATTCCTGGACAAGGGAACCCTGGTGGTCTATACCAAGGGACGCAGCCATGAAAGACAGGAATACCGTGTCAGGAACCAATTCGATTTCCCCAAACTTCCCGTGGTGGTCCTGGTCAACGGCGGCAGCGCCAGTGCCAGCGAAATCGTGTCGGGCGCACTCCAGGATTGGGGCCGCGCCATCATTCTGGGGACGCAGACCTTTGGGAAAGGCTCGGTCCAGACGGTTGTGCCGCTGAATGATGGTTCCGGACTTCGATTGACCACCGCAAAATACTATACTCCGAGAGACAAATCGATCCAGAACCTGGGAATCACCCCGGACGTGGAGGTACAGGACAAGGTCATCCTGGAATCCAAGGAGCAGAAATTCCACCGGATCAAGGAAGCGGATCTGAAAAACCACCTGGAAAATCCGGACGTGAAGGAACAACACAACGAAGAAGTTCCCGAAACAACACCCGGGAAAAAGAACAACAAACTGGAAAAGGAGAGGAGCGACTATCAGCTCCAGGAAGCCATTGCGCTGCTCAAGGCATGGAAGGTTTTTAAGGGGAAAAAACTGGTCTTCTGAACAGGGGGAAGTTTATTTCCTCCCGGACAAGGCATGGAACTTCTCCAGATAGTCCGAGATGGTAATCACATACTCGGCGTGGCTCCAGGTCAGGGGTGAAACGGACAGATAGGACCCGGTGAGGGGGTTCATCTGTTCTCCGATGACACCGGAGGGCCGTGCATGTCTTTGGACCCATTGCAGAATGGGGCGCACGTTGGTCAAATCCTCCAATGTTTCCGCACCGGCGATTCGGTATTGTGCCGTCCAGAGGGAACAGATAAACCAGGGATTCCCCGGAATCTGATCGTAGTCATCACTCACCCGGTGATAATAATCCCTTTCATAGCGGGCCATCCCTCCGATCTCTGTCCGGACACTGAGCGCCTCGGTTGAATCCTTCATGGTCCGCACCATCCTGGGATCCCCCGGATCGAACATTCCAAAGCGGGTTAAACCGAAGAGGCTGGCATCCAGGGTCATATCCCGCTTCAAGGCCCCTCCCTCGTTGATCAACATCCTGGCAAAACGACCGGAAGCGGGGTCATAAAAAAATTCCTCCACCGCCGAACGGAGTTCAGAGCAGGCCATGAGGTAGCGGTCGCGATCTTCCTTCTCGCCGAAGAGATCCGCAAAATTCGCGGCGGATCTCAAACCGGCGTAGACCGCCGCACAGGTAAAGGCGTGAATCCCGATTCGTTCCTCCCAGAGATCATAGGAAGGGCGGGGAAGACCGGTCTCAGGATCCCTGTAGTAATCCATGAAATCGGCGGACCGGATGATCAGGCTCCGATAAAAAGGTTTGATAAATTCCAGATTTCGATAACGATTGTAGTGATAATCCAACGCCCAGAGAACCAGGGCGGTCTCATCCTCCTGAATCGGGAGGGTCGTCATGTCATCCCGCTGCCAGGGATGCCAGGAGGAGGCCAGAGAGCCGTTCGGATTGTATTTGTGAAGGAAATACCCCTCCTCCTTCAGAATCTTCGCACAGAAGGAGAAGAAGTTTTCCGACAGATTGATATACTCCATCCGGTCCAGCGCGTACACGACCAGTGCCCCGTCCCGGGGCCACATGTAACTGTATGTATCCCTCCCGAATTTGCGTATGTCCGAATCGTTCGCGGCAATCACCGCCCCTCCCCGATCAATCTGGGTGCGAATGATCAGGAGACTTTTCTTGAACAGATCGATCACTTCCGGAGAAAGGCCGGGGAATTCGATCTCCCTCTTGTTCACCCATCGATGCCAGTAGGCCCGGGTCCTCCTCAACAATTTCTCCGGGCCCTTGTCCCGGATTACGGAAGTCAGATGAAGAATCTCGTGGTACTTGGTGCCGGCGCTGATCCAGAAATACAAAGTTCTCGATCCACTGGCCGGAATCTTCAGGTTCACTCCAAGGGTGGAATCCACAGACCCCTGGGCGATCGGGTTTCCCTCTAAAATTCCGTCCTCAGCATCCTTCCATGTTCCATCGGCCCCCTGAAACTCCTTGATCCCCGTGGAGAACTGATCCAATCGGACTCCGCTTCCGACCCATGCCCCGAAGGAAAGGTACCGGAGATCCTTGTAGTGAATCAGGGTTTCCGTCTCCGGATCATAAAAGACCGTATCTCCGACTTCCGTTCCATAGAGATGAGCATCCTCGCTGAAGAAAATCCGGACCTCACGTTCCCGATCGCTTTGATTTTCAACGGTCATCTTCTTAATATAGATGTCCTCATGGAAATCCACCAGATCGTTACAGGAAAGCCGCAGTGAAAGCCCGGCATGTTCCGCATGGACTTCGGAAACCTGGGTTTCATTCAGATAACGGATCTCCTTGTTCCATTCCGGCCCCATCCAGGAGAAACGCCCCTCCACCCAGAAGCCCAGCCGGAAGGCATGGCAGCAGGCATGGTTCTCTTTCCCCACGTAGGGGAAATAGAGATCGCGGAGCTGATACTCAAAATCAAAACAAACCAGGAGGGAGCCATTTCCGACCGGGATGTCTCGGGGCATGGGAATCCTTTCAGGGGGGGACACGCCGGGGTTCAAGAATTCTCCGGCATTACGATATTGTCTGAACTATAGCGTAGAACCTGCAGGTCGTCAAACCAGGATGCGATCTGAAAAAACAAGGAAAAAGAGATAAGCCCCGTAAGCGAAGAGAAGCGCCCCTCCCTCAAAGCGGCTGATTCGCATCTGGTTTTTAGCGATCGGGATCAGGATCAGCGTAAAAAGAATCATGACCGGAATATCAAACCGGAAAAATCCGGCTGAAGAAGGGATCGGACGAACCAATGCAGTTACTCCCAGGATAAAAAGAAGATTGAAGACATTGCTGCCGAGCACATTGCCAAGCCCGATATCCCCCTGGTTCTTTTTCAGGGCCACAACACTGGTTACCAGTTCAGGCAGAGAGGTCCCCAGAGCAACGATCGTGAGCCCGATCACCGCCTGGGAAATTTCCAGCCTCTCCGCAAGCTTCACGGCGGAACGGATCGTGAAGTCGGCCCCCACAAAGAGCAGAATCAGCCCGAAAACAAGACGAAACGTCTCCCGGGTAGGACCGCGATCCACAACCACCGGGATCTCGACTGCAATATCACTATGTTTCTGCCGGGCAGCCCGGATACAGTACCAAAGAAAAAGCAGGAAAAGGCCGAAGAGAAATCCCCCTTCCCCCCTGCTGATCCGGTTGTCCCTGGCCATCCACCAGCTCAACCCGGAAATCAGAAGCACAAAAGGAATCTCCTTTCTGAGAATGCCGGCCCGGACTGAAATGGGGCGTGTAACCGCCGCCGCCCCCAGAACCAACCCCAGGTTGCAGATATTGCTCCCGACCACATTCCCCATGGCGATATCGGTTTTTCCTCGAAGCGCACCGACCAGGCTCGCGGCAAATTCAGGGAAGGAGGTCCCGAAGGAGACGATCGTCAAACCGATAATAAGGGGAGAAATCCGGAAATGCTTCGCAAGAGCGCTCCCGCTGTTCACCAGCCGGTCGGCCCCAGAGATCATGAGAAACACGCCCAGGGAAAAAAAAATCGTAATGATCAGATAAGCAACCGGGGTCACGCTTTCATAGATCATCGAATGGTACTGAACCCCCCTCTTGGAAAAACGACTGGTTCATAATGATTGCAGAATTTCGAATGAACTATTGAATGATGCGCCCCATCTTTTTTGCTTTTCCCGGACCGTGAGGAGAAACTCAGACTTCAGATCGGATCGAATCTCTTTTTGAACGCCTCCGGATCCATCCCCGCGGTTTCCGCAAGACGGTCCAGCATTTCCCCTTCCAGGTCCCCGGGAGTCAGACGGATCATATAACGCCTGGCCGTCTGAAATGTCTCCGACCCGATATCAACAGTCCGGACACGTGTTTTCCCCGTATCCGCATCCATAATATCAGAGAAGGGGATGGGTGTGGTTCTACCGTCCCGGAAAAGCACCATAGCCCCTGTCCCCCCGTTCAGAAGAAAACGGACGGCGCTGCATCCAAGGTTACGGGTATATTGGCGGTCAAAGGCTGTCGGTGGGTTACAACGGAGCTCATATCCGATATCCTTGGCAACAATGGTCGCGGGGATCCCCATCTCCTTCAGCTCGCGGCTTACTTCATTTTTCAGAATCGTTCCGAAAGGGATCTCGGCCAAACGGATGTTTCCATGCTCATCCCGCGGGGCGTCACGAACCACCGAGAATGATTCGCGATCCAGTCGGGCCGCCACACCTTCGGCAATCACGGCCACACCATAGTCCTTTCCGGTGGAAAGTCTCTTGATGATCGCCCCCTCCAGGATATTGAGAACCCGCCGCAAGGGATACCGCTCGCCAAGCTCCTCCGGGATCAGCGTCAAAGTAGCCCCTGCGCCGGTCCCCATTCCAAGAGCGAGATGCCCGGCGGAACGCCCCATGGCGACCACGAAATACCAGCGGGCGGCGGTTTTCGCATCCTCCATCAGGTTTTCCACGAGCCGGGTTCCAACCTCCCGGGCTGTCTCATATCCAAAAGTCGGAACTCCGGCCGGAAGAGGAAGATCGTTGTCGATGGTCTTCGGAACATGACAGACCGAAATCCTCCCGTCAGCGGCGGACTCGACCCGGCTCGACGTAAAGGCCGTGTCATCCCCTCCGATCGTCACAAGATACCGGACTTGAAGTTCAGTCAGCGCCCGAATAACATGGTCCATCTTTTCCCGGCTCTTCGTGGGATTCTCGCGGGAAGTCCGGATGAGAGAACCACCTTTCAGGTGGATCCTGGAAACATGCCCGAGGTTGAGGGGGATCACATGTGAGCTGTCGCCCCGGGAAAGCCACTTGAACCCGTCAAGAATCCCGATTACCTCTTTCCCCTGGTTAATCGCCTCAATACTTGCCGCGCTGATCACACCGTTGATCCCCGGCGCCGGCCCGCCGCCGACAACAATCCCCACTTTGCCACCCATGGCCCCCTCCTTCATCGTAAGGTTTCACGGTTTCGGATTATGCTACCTGAATTCATTAGGAGACTTTATCGTAAAGTACCTCCACAAATCAAGGCGAAAAGGAAACCCCGCGGGAGTTTCCAAAATGACCCTTTTTGGGAATAACCATACTAATAAAATTTTTAATATCTTTTTTCTTGACAATACACACCAATACTGATATGATTTCTTTTATCTGGAATTAATATTTATTCATAATGAGTCTGAACATGCTTCATTCACCGGATGTAATAGAAAAACTACGACGAAAGGGGATGAGAGTGACGCCCCAACGTCTCGCGATCCTCGGGCTGCTGGAAGGAAACACATCCCATCCCACAGCGGAAGAGGTTTACCGCATCCTGGTACGGGATGCCCCCACTTTGACACGGGCCACCGTTTACCAGACCCTGAAAATCCTGAAAAACGAGGGGATCATCCGGGAGCTGAATCTGGATCAGAAGAGCCGTCATTACGATCCGGATACCACCCCTCATCATCACGCAATCTGCCGTATCTGCAGAAAAGTCCGGGATATCGGGGTCCATCCGAAGATTGAGTTGGACCGGGACGAAATACAAAACAGCAACTTTGAGTTCTCGGAATATCAGATCTCCTTCTACGGAATCTGCGAAGAATGCCGGGCGGATTCTGAGGCAAGAACCATCTTGCTGAAAAATTAGGTTTCGGCACGAACCCACCGACGGGAAAGGAGGGATGCGGCGGAAAAACTTACTTCTCTGTTTGACTCGTGAACTTTCAAACCAAGGAGGAAAATGATGAGTGAACTGGTGAATGAAAACATGATCGGAGTGGCAAAGGGAACGGCCGTGGAAGATGCGGTCCTGGCAAACTTTAAGGGTGAAACCTCCGAGGTGGGGCTTTATCTGGCCATGGCCAGGCAGGCACAACGGGAAGGATTTCCGGAAGTAGCGGTTTCCCTTCGTGAAATTGCCATGGATGAGGCAAATCATGCCGCTCAGTTCGCCGAACTGAACGGGCTGATCTCGGAATCCACCCGGGAAAACCTGGAACGGATGCTCGCCGGGGAGCGGATGGCCAACAAGGGGAAGAAGGAAGCGGCGGTCCAGGCCAAGGAGCATCACCTCGACCCGGCCCACGATTTTTTCGACGAGTCCTCCCGCGACGAAGGACGTCACGCCCGGGCGCTTGAGGGGCTGCTGAAACGTTATTTCTAAGCCGAAATCCCCCGCGGGAGACACCCCGACCCCGCGGGGGATTTTTATGCCATCAAACGCACAAAATAGAGCCTTGCCATCCCATCCTTAAAATGGCCTCTTTTATTGAAGAGGTGTTTACGGGAATCATAGCTCATCACCTTGAAAAGATAATCCCGTTCTTCCTCCAGGGTCCAGACCCGGGCCTCGTCCCCGCCACAGGCGGATGTCAGGGCCAGAATCAGCGCTTCTCCACCGTTTTTCCCGGTCAGATCCGAAATATAGACCGCGCCGCAGGAACAGCGTCCCTCCGGGAACGGCTTCATGGGATGGACCGGATTTTTCACCGGCCTTTTGATCGCTTCTTTGCAGAAGGGACAGAAAGGCTTCCGCTGCTCCGCGGAGTGGTCGCCCGCCGGTTCCCTCTTCCCGAAAACCGGAGATCTTCTCACGCCTCCTCCTTCCCGCTCACACTCGGAACGTAAGGCTCCAGTTCCTTGAGCATCACGGGGTCGACCTGAAAGCCTAAGGCCAGCGCGCGGCCGCAATGTTCCACGGCCTTCTTGTAATCCTTTTTGGAATAATAAGCCGTTCCCAGATAGTTCTCGGCCAACGGAATCTCCGGATTTTTTTTCAGGGCCTTGTTGCAGACCTCGATCACCTGATTAAAATCCTTTTTCTTCAGGTATGCCAGCGCAAGTTTCAGATAGGCATCCAGGAAATCCGGGTCCATCTCCAGCGCCAGGCGACACTCCTCGATCGCCTCCTCCAGCCGTCCCTGCCGGATGTAGACAAATCCCAGGTTGCTGTGGGCCACGGGAATATTCGGATTGATCTCGATCGCCCTTCGGATCTGGTCGATCCCCTTTTCGTCTTCCCCCTGTTCGAGCAGGATCCCGGCCAGGTTCAGATAGGCCTGGACCAGGTCCGGTTTGAGTGCAATCGATCTTTCATAAGAGGCAATCGCCTCCTTCGCATGTCCGTACCGGGCATAGATCAAGCCGAGATTATAGTGCGTCTCAGCGGAATTCGGATAGAACCGCAGATACTGCTCATAATTATTGACAAGCCTCCGAAACTCCAGATTTTCCACCGATTCCCCACCTTCAGCCCCGACTCTTCCGGATGCATTCTGCATAATATACTACCTCCCTTACAAAAAAAATTTCCCATATCATACGGTCTGAGGGAATTGATTTCAAGCAGAATCAAACCTCCCGAATCCAGCGATCGAGATCCTCTGTTGAAGAGTCCAGGGGCATTCTTGACCCGTCAGGGGCGGGATCTTAGCCGGTTTCCCACGGGAACGGTTTGACAGAACGGAATTCTTCTATATTATATCTGGAACCACCCTTATGGAGAAAAATGATTCAACACCTTTTCCAGAAAACAAGGAGACATCATGACGGACACACTACGCAGCCTCATCCACTGGTTTCCGGCCAACGGGGCACGCATCCTGATCGTGATCGCATTGACCTATCTTCTGATCCGTTTCGTGCGGAGCGTAACCCCGCATATGCTGACGAAAATCTCCGAGAAGGGAAGACTCACCGACGAGCAGAAAAAACGGGCCGATACCCTGGCGCGCATAGTCCACCAAACCCTGACCCTGGTGATCCTGATTCTCTCCGGAATGATTCTGCTTGGACAGATCGGCGTCAATGTCGGCCCCATCCTCGCCGGCGCGGGGGTTCTGGGTCTGGCGGTTGGATTCGGAGCCCAGAGTCTGGTCAAGGACATCATCACCGGATTTTTCATTCTTCTGGACAACAGGATGAATGTTGGGGACGTGGTCCAGATCGCCGGAGTGTCGGGTCTTGTGGAATCGATCAACCTCAGGATCACCGTCCTTCGTGACCTGGAGGGGAAGGTCCACACCATCCCCAATGGTGAGATCTCGATCGTCTCCAATCTGACCCGTGAATGGTCCCGATGTGTCCTCGACATCGGGGTAGCCTACAAGGAGGACACGGATCAGGTCTGCGAGGTATTGAAACAAGTCGGCAGGGAACTTCTTGAAGTTCCGGATTACGGGGAAGTCATCCTCGAACCCCTGGAGATCCTCGGCGTCGATGATTTCGCGGAATCCCAGGTCACAATCAAGGTCATGTTCAAGACCAAGCCGATGAAGCAGTGGATGGTCGCCCGGGAATTCCGTCGCAGGGTCAAGAAGGCCTTTGACGCCGAAGGAATCGAGATTCCCTTTCCTCACCTGACTCTCTACATGGGAGAGGCGGAAAACAAAGGCAAGATTGTTGTTCAACAGATCGAATAGAGCAAAGCGCCGGATTCATCCGCCCAGGTGGTCCGCCTCCGGAATAACGGAAACGGGTCCCTAACCGCCGGAAGCGGGGATCTTGGTTTTCTCCTTGGCGACAAAGCCTTCAGGATCAAGGGGGATCCGGTCGAAAACGGATGGATCCAGAACCACCACGGGGTCCTCTTTGTCTCCCTGACCTATGGTCCTTCCATCCTTTGTGGCACCGACAACAAGCGTTGCCATCTGCTTCCGATCCTTGGAGAGGAGGGAAACGCTCAGGGCCGGAGATAAAAGGCCACAGGAGGAAAGATCCCTGGATTGAGGTTCCACAAACGCCTTTGCGGACAGTTCTTGCAGAAAATCCAGAAAAGAATTCACCCGGCCGCTGTCGACCTGGGCGGTTCGGTCGGGGAGGGTCCACACCCCGTCCTTCATAAACAGACGGAGCTTTTTCTTACCCCTCTGAATATCAATCCCGTGAACGTTGTACCGGTCGAAATGGAGTACCCGCTTGTTCCGCAGGGCGAAGAGATCGACCTCGAAAGGATCCAGACTGTCCGGAGAAACAGCGCAGACCTGAGGTTCACCAGACTGAAGGGTATACAGTGTCCCGTCCTTCCCCTTCCGGAGGATCAACACACCGTTCTTCAGCTCCTTGTCCGCGGCCAATTCCACCTTCAGGATGTCGTCTCCCTCGACGGCACTTTCGGGTTTCAGAAACTTTTCGCATTGCAGTGACTCCAGGGAAGAGAGAATTTTGCGGATCCGGTCCTGATCCGCGTCACACTGAATCGGCAGAGTCAATCTCCACTTTTCTTTCTCTTTACGGAGAGTGAATTCCCGGTCCGACAAGACCAAGTGAAGACCGGACAGAGCATACCGGTCGAAAAAGAAGGCTTTCCTCCGCCTGAGATCAGAAAGCCCCAGGTTCCAGTCGGAGAGCAGAGAAGCCGGAATCAGCAGTACCCTCGGATCCCCTTCTTTCTGCGCGTACAGGGTGGATCCGACAGGAGAGTTCTTCCCGAGCTTCAGCGTAACGTCCCGCTTCTTCCCCTTCAAGCGGAGGGTCAAAACGGGGTGATCCAGTCCGAACGGTCTCAGGTCGGAGGCCGTTTCCATCACCACCCGTTGAATCCGGATATTTCCCAGCCTGGACAGAAGAGAATCCAGCCGATAATCCCGTGTGCGGCTCAGGACCGGTTTGACAATCCACCAGGTCTTCTCCTTTTTCCGGAGTTGGAGCCTTCCCTTGGAACCGGTAAGCGTGACCTCCCCCACTTCAACGGCCGAAAGTGAAAGAAGCTTCTTCGATTTCTCCCGGGTCTCTTCCACCCTCCGGTTGTGGGGTAACTCGTAAAAATAGAGATAGGCCGCAAGCCCCGCGAAAACCAGGGCCAGGAAAAGAGTGCCCTTGAACCTCATAGGTGCTTCCTTTTCCTCCAGATCGTGATCCCGGCTCCCAGGATCAGCATCGGGAGAACGATTACAGGGACATAGAAAAGGAACCGTCCCTGAGCCGGGGTCAGATGCAGAGGCGTGGGACGGGCCTTTCTCGGACGAATCGAGATCAGATTCTCTTCCCGGGCGAGGTAATTCAGAATATTCTGGAAGAAATCACCGTTACCGGAGACATTGAAATCGGCGTTGGAGGCAAAATCCGAATCTCCCAGCAGTACCAGTCGGCTCTTTTCCGTAGAAGAGGCGGCCTTTTGCTTTTTCTGTTTTTCCACCTTTCCGCCCTCGACCTGGGTCTTCTTATGGATGTAGATTCCGGCCACGGTCAGAGGCCCTTTCTGATCAGCTCCCGGGTCGAACCGGGCCCGGCCGTTTTCAATGTGCGTCTCCCCCCAACTCTGCGGAGTCGTCCGTGCCAGCGGTGTAAATTCCACGGTATCGGAATGTTTCTCATCAAAACCGATGGAGCGGGCATCAGGGAAGAAGGTCGCCAGGTTAAATCCCCGGGTAATGGGATGGGACGGATACTCATTGATCAAAGGAACGTCATTGTCCCCGCCGAAGAGGCGCGACAGGGGATCGAGAATCAGGTTGTCGTCCAGATACGCTCCCCAGGGAGTGAGAAGGGAGGACAACCCCGCCTTCTGACCCGGGTCGGCCAGGACCAGGAGTTGTCCCCCCTTTTTTTCGTAGTCGGAAATCGCCTCTGTCTCCTGCGGCAGAAGCATCTTTTTGGGACCGGCGAGGACAAGAACGGCGCACGCCTCCGGCACCGAGTCCTTCTGCATCAGCAGCAGGGATTTAACGGAAAACCCCTGTTTCTCCAACGCGTCCCTGGCCAGTGAATAACCCTCACGCCCCCGGTCATCGATCCGGTGCTCCCCGTGCCCTTCCAGGAAGCAGATGACCCTGGACCGGTCGTGAGTGACTTTAATGAGGGCGTTGGTCAGGTCCTCTTCCGTCCCTTTGGTAATCCGGATCTCCTTCTTGCCGGATTCCAGAATGGTCGTCCCGTACTGGGTCACCCCGTAATTCCTGGTAATCCCCGGTTGGCGGTCCGGATCCACGTAATGGACCTTCAACCGGTCCGTATGATAGCGGTAATTCCCGATCAGTTTCTTGAAATTCTCTTTCGCGGGACTCCCTTCCTTGAAGAAAGCGGTGACCCGAACCTCCCGTGGCAGCGATTGGAGCACTTTCACGGTCTGCGGTGAAAGGGTAAATTCTCCCGCCTCGGTCAGATCGATCCGGAAATAATGGCGGCTCAGGATGAAATTCACGAGGATCAGGATCCCGAGAAAGAGGACCGTCATGAGGAAGCTGTTGGCACCGAAGCGGGTGGACCTCCGGATCGAGAAGGCGCGGAACGCTTCAAAGTGGACTATGAAAAAGACGATCAGGAAAAACGCCCCCGTTCCCTCCAGGAGCGTGATGTAGATCGTGTATTGAGGGAGGATCAGATAAAGCAGAAGACCGGCCGCGGCCAGAATGCCTCCCGCTGCCCCGATAACGGTACTCAATCTCTTCATCGGTGGATCACTCCATTTCCGTTTTCTACCGCCACCTCTGCGATTCCAGAACCCTGTGGGTCAGGAAGATCCCGAGGAACGTCAGGCTGAGATAGTACAGGACGTCCCGGGTGTCGATCAGCCCCTGCAGGGCGTTTTTCAAATGTTCCGTAATGGAAAGATAGGAGAGCACCTCCCCCAGCCCCGCGCCCGCGCTTTCCGCGCCCCACTGGATCACCCAGAAGAAAAAAAGCGTCCCGAAAGCCACCACGGCCGCGATCACCTGATTTTCGCTCAATGAGGAGGCAAAGAGTCCGACCGCGATAAAGGACCACCCCATCAGGAGAAGCCCGAGATAACTGCTCGCGATTCCTCCCCAGGAAAGCCTTCCGACCACGGCGACAAAGAAAGGCATGTAGAGGGTCAACCCCAGGATCAGCGCGAATAGGATCGCCGCTGCCAGAAATTTCCCGACGATGATGGAGAGGAGAGAAACGGGCGAGGTCATGAGGAGCTCCGCCGTGCCACTCTTTTTCTCCTCGGAGAGGAGCCGCATGGTCAGGAGCGGTAGAATCAGGAGAAGGACCACGCCCATGTCCTGGAAGACCGGTTGAAACACCTGCTTCTCGACCTGGAGCTGGGCCAGGGCATCGGGAAAGCGGGAGTACTGCAGGGTGGCCAAAGTGAAAAATCCCACAGCGTTAAAGAAAAAATATCCGGAAACGGCCAGAAAGATTCCGGCCATGACATAGGCGATGGGAGAAACGAAGTAGGATCGAAGCTCCTTCTTGAGAATGGTCAAAACACCCATCAGACCTTCCCTTCCTTTTCTTCGGTCGTCAATTGCAGAAAAACCTCCTCCAGACTGACTGAGACCGGACGGAGTTCCAGAAGCCCCCATTCTCCATCCAGGACCAACCGCGCGGAAGCCTCCCTCACATCCCGGTCCAGTTCACTCTCAATAATCCAGGCGTGACCCTCTTTCCCCCCATTGTCCTTCATCACCTGAAGAACCCCGGGCAGCGAGGAAAATTTCTCTTCTATATTCTCCGGAGGGGTTTTGACAACGATCCGGATCTTTTCAGAACGGCGCATCTGGGCCGTAAGCTGGTCGAGAGTATCCACGGCCACCACCCGTCCGTGATGGATGATCACCACCCGATTGCAGGTGGCGGTGATCTCCGGAAGGATATGGCTGGAGAGCACAATGGTATGTTCCCTGGACAGAGACCGGATGAGGGTCCGGATTTCAATAATCTGTTTGGGATCAAGTCCCACCGTCGGTTCATCCAGAATGAGAACATCGGGATCGTGTACCAACGCCTGGGCGAGACCGACCCGCTGGCGATATCCCTTGGAAAGATTCCCGATCAGCCGACCCCGAACCTCCGTGAGGCCGCATTTTTCCAGGGAAGTATCGATCGCCGCGGGACGTCGGCGCCTGGGGACTCCCTTGATTCCCGCTACAAAGGCAAGATATTCACGAACCGTCTGATCCATATAAAGAGGCGGATTTTCGGGTAGGTATCCGGTCCGGCGTTTTACATCCATTGGAGAGTCGAAGACGTCAAAGCCCGCGACTTCGGCCCGACCGGAGGTGGCAGGGAGAAAACCGGTCAGGATCCGCATGGTGGTGGTTTTGCCGGCCCCGTTCGGTCCCAGAAAACCGAGGATCTCCCCCTTTTCCACATGAAACGAAACATCCTGAATCGCCAGGACCTTGTCGTACCGCTTTGTGAGATGAATGACCTTGAGCACCAATCCCTCCGCAATCGTCCGGTTGAGAAAAACCTTCAGACAGGCTGAGAAAAGATCATTCCGGGAGAACCGGCAGACGGTTTAGCAAAAGTCAACCGGGTTGTCAAGGAGAAAATTCACACCCACGCATCACTGGATGATCAGGTCTTTCTCTTGCGTGCCCGGGGATGCGCCCGGTCATAAACCTCCATCAGTTTCCCCACGGTCAGGTGAGTATATTTCTGGGTGGTGGAGAGACTGACATGTCCTAAAAGCTCCTGGATCGATCGAAGATCCGCTCCTCCATCCAGCAGATGGGTGGCAAAGGAGTGACGCAGACCGTGTGGCGAAATCCGGTGAGAAAGCCCCGCCCGCCTGACATGCTTTTCCACGACTCGGCGAACCCCTCTTGTGCTGAGTCTCTTTCCAAAGCGGTTCAGAAAGAGCGGCGTCCGCCCGCCGGCCCCCTCGTCGGTCCACCGCCCGGGCCATTCAGCCCGTTTCTGTTCCACATAGCGTTGCAGGGCCTTTACGGCGTAGGTGCCAAGAGTCACGATCCGTTCTTTTCTCCCTTTCCCGGTCACCTTCATAAACCCCAGGGAGAGATCCACTTCCTCCTCGTTGAGTCCGGCCAGTTCGCTGACCCGGATCCCCGACGCATAGAAGACCTCCAGAATGGCCCGGTCCCGAAGACCCGTTCGGCTCTTTTCATCCGGCGTATTCATCAGGCAAACGGCCTCATCCACGGTCAGAAAGGGGGGGTGCTTTTTTTCCGTCCTGGGTGTGTTCACACCCCTCGCCGGGTTGACCTCGATGACCCGTTCCCGATGGAGAAACCGGAAAAAGGATCTGAGCCCGGCAAGCTTTCTCCCGATGGAGGTCTTCGACAGTTTCCTCTGATGGAGGTGGGCCAGATAGCGTCGGATGTCCAGATTGTCGATCTTGCGAAGATCTTTCCGGATGTCCCCCTGCTCGCGGAGGAAATCCTGAAACTGCCGGACATCATTCAGATAACCCCGGAGGGTATGGGGGGAGACATTCTTCTCGTCTTCCAGGTAAACCCGAAAGGCGGCAAGGGAGTCCTCGAAACCTTTGGTGTCGGCGTTCATGGACGCAACCGTTCCAGGTAGGCCTGCCACTCCTCAAGACCCCGCCGGGCCAACCGATCCCGCCTTTCACGGCGTGAACGTATTTTCTCTGTCAGAGGAGGGAACAGCGCCCAGTTGACGTTGGAAGGTTGGAACTCCTTATCACCCGTATGGGTCACGTGGGAGATCAGTGCCCCGTGTGCCGTCACGGGCGGGGGAGGTTCCACAGGCCTTCCCCGGAGAAAGGCCGCGGCCATGACTCCAGCCAGCCACCCCATGGCCGTCGATTCCAGATACCCTTCCACACCGGTGATCTGGCCGGCCAAAAAAAGATCCGGCCTCTGAATAAACTGGAGGGTCTTCCGGAGTACCCGGGGGGAGTCCACAAAGGTGTTCCTGTGCACGCTCCCGTACCGGAGGAACTCCACCTGCTCCAGGCCCGGAATCATGCGGAAGATCCGGTTCTGTTCCGGATACTTGAGTTTGGTCTGGAAACCGACCAGGTTGTAGGCACTCCCTTCCCGTGTCTCTTTCCTGAGCTGAACCACGGCGTACGGCTGTTTCCCGGTTCTCGGATCGACCAATCCCACCGGCTTCATGGGGCCGAAAAGCAGGGTCTGTCTTCCCCGCTCCGCAAGGACCTCGACCGGCATGCAGCCCTCAAAGTACTTGGGCTCCTCAAAAGCCTCGGGAGGGACTTTGTCCCCTTCCATGAGGGCGTCATAAAAACGGTCATACTCTTCCCGGTTTAAAGGACAATTGAGATAATCGGCCCCCCCCTTCCCGTACCGGGACGCGGCGAAGACGATGGAGCGATCGAGGGATTCGGCATCCACGATCGGAGCAATGGCGTCATAGAAATGAAGATGGGTCGAACCGGTGAAACGGGTGATCGACTCGGCCATCCAGTCCGAAGTCAGCGGTCCCGTGGCCAGGATCACACCATAATGATCGGGGATGTCTGAAACCTCCTCCCGGGTCACCTGAATACGGGGATGTCCGGTCACGGCCTGCGTCACGTGCCGGGCGAATTTCTCCCGATCCACGGCCAGTGCGGAACCCGCGGGAACCCGGTGCGCATCCGCCGCCTCCATGATCAGCGATCCAGCCTTCCGCATCTCCTCCTTGAGAAGCCCCACGGCATGGGTGGTCTCCTCGGAACGGAGTGAATTGCTGCAGACCAGTTCGGCCAGCTGATCCGTCTTGTGCGCCGGCGTGAAACGGGTGGGACGCATCTCGTAGAGATGCACCCGGACCCCCCGGTTCGCCGCCTGATATGCCGCCTCGGATCCGGCAAGCCCACCACCGATGATCATCAGTTCGGGGTTGTCTCTCCCTCTCATGGCCCGTCCATTTTCCTGACCCGCACTCGGAACCCACGCGGTCTCGTCAAGAAGGTTCCCTGCTACCCCGGGAGCCTCGCTTCTTCCTTTTCTTCAACATCCCTGGAATAATCGCATTTCTTGTTGGGACAACCGATGTCCTTGAAATACTCCTCCCCCTTCTTGTGAAAACGCTCCACCAGATAGGGGGACCCGCAATCCGGACACGATTCACTGATCGGCCTCTGCCTGCTCGTAAACCGGCATTTGGGATAGTTGCTGCAACCGTAAAAGGTGCGCCCCTTGAAGATCTTCTGCACCACGAAACCGTCACACCCCTCCTCGGGGCAGTCCACTCCAATACTGATCGGCTTGATATTCCTGCATTTGGGATACCCGCTGCAACCGAGGAATTTTCCGTAACGACCGAAACGTACCACCATGGGACTTCCGCATTTTTCGCAAACCTCATCGGTTTTCTCTTCGACCGCCGCTTTGAGCTTCCCTGTCTCGTCGTGCACCAATCTCCGTGTGGTCTTGCACTCCGGATACCGGGTGCAGGCCAGGAACTGCCCGAACCGGCCCTTTTTAACAACCATCGGACCCTTGCACTCCGGACAAACTTCATCGGTCTTTCCCACTTCCATGATCTGAATCGCACCGGTTTCATCCCGGAGGAAATCCTTGGTGTTTCTGCAATCCGGATAGGCGGAGCAGGACAGGAACTCACCGTTGTAACCCCATTTGATCACCATCTTTTCGCCGCATTGGTCGCAGACGATATCGGTCTCTTCAATATCCCTCTTGACATCCCGCATGTTGACGCGGGCCTTTTCCAGATCCGACATGAACTGATCGTAAAAGGCCTTCAGCACCTCCCTCCAATCCGAAGCCCCCTCCGCGATCCGGTCCAGTTTCCCCTCCATGCCGGCCGTAAACTCGGCATTCAGGAGATCCGGGAAGTTTTCCACTAAAAGACCGTTGACCAGAACTCCGAGGGGGGTCGGGTGAAAGCGTTTCTCCCTCATTTCCACGTATTCCCGCTCCTGTATGGTGCTGAGAATCGCGGCATAAGTGCTGGGTCTCCCGATCCCCTTCTCTTCCAGCACGCGCACCAGACCCGCCTCGCTGTACCGGGGCGGCGGCTGGGTAAAATGTTGTTTGGGCTCGATCTTCTGCAAGGCAAGACGTTCCCCCTCGCGCAGAGGCGGCAGAATCTTTTCCCCCTCGAGGGCGGCCTCCCCCGGCTCGACCGCTTCCAGGTAAACCACCATGAACCCCTTGAAGCGGATGGAGGAACCGGTGGCCCGGAAGGTCACCCCGTTCACATCAATATCCACGGAGACGGTGTCCAGAATCGCCGGTTTCATCTGACTGGCGACAAACCGGTTCCAGATCAACTGATACAGGCGGTAGGCGTCCCGATCCAGGTAGGGACCGATTGAATCCGGGTCCCTCAGACTCGAGGTCGGCCGGATCGCCTCATGGGCATCCTGGGCCTGCTTCCCCTTCGCGTACCGCTTCGGTTTTTCAGGCAGGAAATCCTTTCCATATCGATCCCGGATGACTTCCCGGACGGAGGCAACGGCCTCCTCCGATATCCGGGTGGAATCGGTCCGCATATAGGTAATCAACCCCACGTTTCCCTCGGAACCGATCGGAAGTCCTTCGTATAGTTTCTGGGCGATCATCATGGTCTTCCGCGCAGAGAAACCGAGTTTTCTGGCGGCATCCATTTGGAGTTTGCTCGTGGTATAAGGAGGAACGGGATTACGCCGTTTCTGCTTCTTTTCAATCCTCACAACCCGGAAGGGATGATCCGAAATTCTTTTTAAGACCTCCTCCGTTTCCTCCCGGTTGGTGAGTTTCGCCTTCCTTCCCCCGATCCTGACCAGCTTGGCCTCAAAGGAAGGAGGAACCGACCCCAGAAGTTCCGCGGTAACCGACCAGTACTCCTCGGGTTTGAAGGACTGGATTTCATTCTCCCGTTCGCACACCAGACGGACCGCCACCGATTGGACCCGGCCCGCGGAAAGCCCTCGCCTCACCTTTTCCCAGAGAAGGGGGGAAAGCTTGTACCCGACGACACGATCCAGAATCCGCCGGGCCTGCTGCGCGTTCACGCGGTTTTCATCAATCTTTCCGGGATTCCGAAAAGCCTCCTGGATCGCCTTTCGGGTAATCTCGTTAAATACAACGCGGTAGACCTCCCGTGCCTTTCCTCCGATTACCTGCGCCAGATGCCAGGCGATGGCTTCTCCTTCCCGGTCGAAATCGGGTGCCAGATAGACCGCATCGGCCTTTTCCGCCTTCCTCCGGATCTCCGCAAGGACCTTCCCTTTCCCCCGGATGGTGACATACTTCGGTTCAAACCCCTTTTCCACATCCACCCCGAGTTCCTTTTTGGGAAGATCCCGCACATGCCCCACCGACGCCAGGACCTGATAGCCTTTCCCGAGAAACTTGTTGATCGTTTTTGCCTTGGAGGGTGATTCCACAATCACCAGCGATTTTCCCATTGGCTTTAATCCTCCGCTTCAGCTTGATTCGACTCTACGTTATGATGATTCTCCCGGACAAAACCCGACAAACTTGAGAATCAAGACATTCTCCACTGCATGGTGAAAAAAACAGATCCGCTATCGGGTCGGGAATCATCCTGATTCAGGTCTTGTGTACAACTGACCCGGAAGTTGCCGGACCAGCCCTTTGATTTCCATCTCCATCAGCAAAGACGAGACCACGGCGGGAGCCATTTTCGTCTTTCTGGAAAGCACATCGATATGAACCGGATCCTCCTCGATCAGTCGGAGAAGCCGCAATTCTTCCCGGCTCTCCCTCGCCGGACGGGAAGGAGACTGCCGGGGCTGGAATGAAAGATATTGTTTCACCTCGGCCGGGAACTCTTCCACGATATCCTCGACACGCTGCACCAGCTTGGCCCCCTTCTGGATCAAGGT
The DNA here is from genome assembly GCA_964483105.1 of uncultured Nitrospirota bacterium. GTDB lineage: Bacteria > CG2-30-53-67 > CG2-30-53-67 > CG2-30-53-67 > CG2-30-53-67 > CAYZZU01. The sequence goes on along the minus strand of CAYZZU010000015.1, from coordinate 22,249 downwards.
ATTGGTTCCGGCGCTCAAGGGAGAATGAACCGATCCGGGGAACGCGAAGACCTCACGCCCCTGTTCCAGCGCAAAACCTGCCGTAATCAGGGAACCGCTCTTCCGGGCAGCCTCCACCACCAGGGTTCCCATGGAAAGACCGCTGATAATCCGGTTCCTGCGGGGAAAATTCATGGGAATAGGCGGAGTTCCCAGGGCAAACTCGCTGATCAGGGCGCCCTGCTTTACGATCCGGTCCCTCAGTTTCCTGTTATGCCGTGGATAGGGATAATCAATCCCGCATCCTAAAACCGCGAGGGTCCGCCCCCCGCCCGAAAGAGCTCCCTTGTGAGCCCAGGTGTCAATTCCCATGGCAAGACCGCTGACAATGGTCAACCCCATTCCGGCCAGACGGGCCGCAATCCGCTCCGCCTGCAACCTTCCCTGGGTCGAGGCCGAACGGGAGCCCACTACGGCCAGGGCAAGCCGGTCTTCCTTTCGAATCTCCCCGTGGAGGTACAGCACCGGAGGCGGGTCCGCGATTTCCCTTAGGGTGGGAGGATACTCCTGGTCGCCATAGATCAGAATCCTCGCCCCAACCGCGGCAAGCCTTTTCTTCTCTTCCCGAACGAATGGTTCCGGATCGGCCTGACGAATCCTCCGTGCCATCTCTTCGGATACACCCAGCTTGATAAGCGTCTCCCGCGGCCGGGAGAAAACCCGAACCGGATCCGGCTCTCCATGGATCAGACGCCAGAAGACACGGGGCGTCATGCCGGTCAAGGCGTTTAAGGCGATATACGCGGTTCGTTTCCTCATCAGACAATTTCTGGAGGAACGGGTTGACCCGAAAGTTTTATTCCGCTACCATCATAACATGAATCAATGAGACGATACCCCTCTGAGTAAAACTTTATACGAGTTTATCTTAATTGAAAGATCCGAGAAGATCAACGGAAAAGGAGAACAAATCATGGATCTGTATGAAGCCATTCAGAAAAGACGGAGTTTTCGGAAACTGACGGATCAGCAGATCCCGGACGATGTCTTGCATCGGGTCCTGAACGCGGGGCGTCTGGCCCCTTCCGCGGTGAATCTCCAGCCCTGGAGGTTTATCGTAGTCCGGTCTCCCATGATCCAGGAGGAACTTGTGGAATGCACACGGGGGGGGAAACAGCTCCACCTGGGGTTGGGAGATGTCACCCTGATCGCCTGCGGCAACGAACGGGATTGCTACCAGAGGCAGGGAAACTTCATGAAAACCTTTGCGATTGACGTCGCCATCGCTCTGGATCATATCATGCTGGCGGCCACGGCGGAAGGTCTCGCAACTTGCTGGATCGGAGCCTTTGACGAAAAAAAGGTCAAGGAGGTCCTCAATATCCCCGCGCCTTGGCGAGTCGTGGCAATGACCCCCCTCGGCTATCCGGATGAAACACCGAAATTCCCGGGCAGAAAGCCTCTGGAAGAGATTGTTTTTTACGAAACCTGGGATGGGGAAACCGTTTCATTCGCTTGAGTTGTTGAAACGGTCCGGTAAAGCAGACACCGAACCAGACGGCCGTTTCCCTTCGGAATCAAGGGCGGAGAGACCTTGTCGCACGGCTCAAACCGATCGGGACAACGGGGATGGAAGAGACATCCCGACGGAGGATTGGAGGCAGTTGAAATCTCTCCGGAAAGCGGGATTCTCTTTCTCCTCACGGTGGGATCCGGGATCGGAACCGCCGCAAGCAGGGCGCGTGTATAAGGATGGAGGGGATTCTCGTAGAGTTCCTTCCGATCCGCCACTTCCATGATCCGGCCGAGATACATGACCGACACCCGGTCACAAAGATACTCAACAACGCTCAGATCGTGCGAAATAAAGAGATAGGTCAACCCGTAACGCACCTTGAGATCCGAGAGAAGGTTCAAAACCTGGGCCTGGATCGAAACATCCAGCGCCGAAACCGGTTCGTCCGCGATAATGACCTTTGGATGTACCGCCAGGGCACGGGCGATCCCGATCCGCTGTCTCTGTCCGCCACTGAACTCATGGGGATACTTGCCGTAATCCTCTTCGGAAAGCCCCACATCCCGGAGGAGACGGATCACACGATCCACCCTCTCCCTCTTCTTCAGTTTCATATTGATCCGGATCGACTCCCCCACGGTCTCCCCCACACTCATCCGGGGATTCAGGGAAGCAAAGGGATCCTGGAAGATAATCTGCAGGTCGGATCGAATCTTCCGCATCTCGGACCGGCTTTTCTTCAGCAGGTCCGCCCCCCTGAACAGGACCTCACCGGCCGTGGCCGGAATCAACCGGAGTATACACTTGCCTACCGTGGATTTCCCACATCCGGATTCCCCCACCAACCCCAGAGTCTGCCCCTCCAGGAGCGCCAGATCCACGCCATCCACAGCCCGGACCACCTGCCGATCCCTGTGGAAGACCCCTTTCTGAACGGGAAAATATTTTTTCAGGCCCCTGACTTCAAGAATGACCGACAAGGATCGCTCTCCCTCGAGACCGCATCAACTTCCGTCCGGAACACGGCCCCTGCCTCATCTATGTTCCTGATACTCCACAAAACTCGGACTTCGACGGATCTCTCAGATTTTTGACACATCGGACGAAGTGCCCCGGCGTAATCTCGACAAACGCGGGTTTCCTCCGTCTGCACTCTCCGGCGACAAAACCACAGCGGGTTGAAAAGGTACACCCGGATGGAAGATCGATCAGGTCCGGGACGGACCCCGGAATGGCCCGGAGACGTTTCTTCTCTCCGGATTCGCCCAGGCGGGGAATCGATCCCAGCAATCCAAGGGTATACGGATGACAGGGACGCTGAAAGAGATCCACCGTACGGGCATACTCGACTTCTTCACCGGCATACATGACCAATGTCCGGTCCGCCATCTCCGCCACCACACCCAGATCGTGCGTGATCAGCAGAATCGACATCTCCGATTCCTGCCGGACCTGATTCATCAGATCGAGAATCTGGGCCTGGATCGTCACATCCAGCGCCGTGGTCGGTTCATCGGCAATGAGAATCGAGGGGTTGCAGGAAAGCGCCATGGCAATCATCACCCGCTGACGCATCCCGCCGGAGAGTTGGTGGGGATACTCGTGAAGTCTCTGCGCGGGAGAGGGGATCCGGACCTTTTTCAATATTTCAACGGTCCGCGCCATCGCCTCCTTTTTTCTCAACCCCTGATGGAGCATCACCGCCTCCGCGATCTGGTCTCCGACGGTAAAGACCGGATTCAGAGAGGTCATGGGTTCCTGGAAGATCATCGAGATGCGGTTGCCCCGGACCCGGCGCATTTCGTCGTCGCTCAAGGTCAGGAGGTCCCTGTTCTCAAAGAGGATTTTCCCCCGCGCGATCCGCGCCGGAGGAACCGGGAGCAACCCCAGGATCGAAAGAGCCGTTACACTCTTGCCGCACCCCGACTCTCCTACGATGCCAAGGACTTCCCCCTTTTCCAGAGAAAACGAGATCCCGTTGACGGCGTGAACCACTCCGGCATCCGTTTGGAAGGAAACGGCCAGGTCTTTGATCTCAAGAATGGACATCGGATCCCGGGGAATATTCTGCCATCTAAGGATTCAAAGAAGAGCCCTCATCCAGACCCGGACCCTTCTCTTCGACAAGACGCAGGAAGGTTGCGGATTCCTTACACTCGGGGTCGATTCGTCTGGCGGCCTTCCACTCCCGGACCGCCAGGTCTTTCCGCCCCTGTCTGTAATAAGTAAGCCCCAAATGAAGAAGAACTGAAACGTAGGATGAATTAATCGATTTCGCCTGTTGGAAATAATCGATCGCCCGATCGAGTTCTCCCTTATCCCGATGGGCCAGCCCGATCTTGGTCAGAATCTCGATCGAATCCGGTCGCATCTTCAAGGCCAGGTAGTATTCCTGGAGCGCCTCGTCAAACCAGCCGATTTCATTGTAGGCGTCTCCGGTCTTCACATGCATCCCTGCCAGTTTTCCCTTCACAAAGGGATCGATTGAGAGCGGGGCCGTTCGGACCACGTCCGCCGCCCGGCGAAACACCTCCTCGGCTTCATCAAATCGTCCGCTTTCATTCAGAGTGATCACCAGGTTCAACGCCGCCTCGGTATAGTTGGGATTGAGCGCCAACGCCTTTCGGAATGCGGCCGCGGCCTTCTGGAAATTGCCGTTCGCGTGATAAATCATTCCGAGTTTGCTGTGGACTTCAGCCAGATCCGGCTCCTGTTCGCAGACCCCCTCGAAACACATCCGGGCCTTCTCGAATTCCCCGTAATCATAATACAGCGTTCCTCGGACATACATCTCGTGAACCGATTCTTTCATGGATGGCTCCTTTCCTCCCGAAGGGACCGTTTATTCCGTCAGGCCGCAAAAGATATAGGGCTCCACGTAATCCTGCGCCCTCCACCCACAGATGACGCACTGTTTCTTCAATCTATGTACAAGATGAGCATGGCATTTCGGACATTTCCCGATACGCAAGGCCCATATCCCCTGAAGCATCCGGAAACTGATTAATTCACCCTTCATGACCCTCTTTATCCCTTCTCAGCCGGGACATCCGCATCCCGCACAAAGCGGGACAACCCGATCCCTCCCCCAACGTTCTGCCCCGAAACCTCCCGAAATCAACGGCTCTTTTTCAGGAAACGAAAGAATTCAGATTGGGGACTTAAAACCAGAAGCGTTCCCTTTCCCAGGGATTTCCTGTAGGCCTCCATCGACCGCATAAACTCGAAAAAATCCGGATCCTTTTGGAAAGCCTCGGCGTAGATCTTCGTGGCGGCGGCATCTCCCTCTCCCTTGAGCTCTTCCGCCTTTCGCTTGGCCTCCGCCAGAATCACCACCTTCTCTTTATCCGCTTCGGCCCGGATCTTGATGGCCTTTTCCTCTCCTTCGGAACGATACCGTTTGGCTTCCTGTTCCCGTTCCGCCTGCATCCGGCCGAAGACATGCTTTTCATTCTCGGGGGGAAGATCGGCGCGTTTAATCCGGACATCCACAACCTGGATCCCATAGGAAAGCGCCTTGGCATTGGTTTCCCGTGTCACCGCCTCCATGATATGAGAGCGGTTCTCAGAAACGACCTGAGACAGATCATACTTACCGAGTTCGGCCCGCAGGTTCGAATAGATGATATCGTCCAGACGGGCCTGTGCACCGGCCTCGTTGCGCATGGTCTGATAAAACTTCAGCGGATCCTTGATTTTCCATTTCGCGTAATTATCCACCACCAGGTTTTTCTTGTCCTTCGTGATGATCCCTTTGGCCGCCGCGTCATATTCCAGAACACGGTTGTCGAAAAAAATCACCCGCTGAATCAAGGGGATTTTGTAGTGAAGCCCGGCATCATGGATCGTTCGAACCGGCTTTCCGAGTTCCACCACCAGCGCCGATTGCGTCTGGTCCACGACAAAGAAAAACTGGGTCAGTGCAAGTATGGCGACTACGGTCAAAATTCCGGTTACCGCGGCGACTTTTCTCATCATTCATTACCCTCCCGGGAATTATTTTTTCCGCTTCTCCTGATCCTGCTTCTTTTCGAACCGATCCAGGGGCAGATAAGGAAGCAGCCTTTCGGAAATTTTCTGATCCACCAGGACTTTTTCGACTCTCGGCAGGATTTCCTCCAGAGTCTCGAGATAGATCCGGGTCCGGGTGATATCCCTGGCTTTTTTGTACTCGGCCAGGACCTGCAGGAACCGGCTGGCATCTCCCCGGGCCTGATGGATCTTCGCCTCTCTGTATGCCTGAGCCTCATTGATGATCTGCGCCGCCCGCCCCTTGGCCTTGGGGAGAATATCGTTCCGGTATCCCAACGCCTGGTTCTCGGTTTTCTCCTCGTCTTCCTTGGCGGAAGCCACATCTTTGAAGGCCGCAATCACCTGCCGGGGCGGCAGAACGTCCTGCAACTGGACCGCATCCACTTGGATCCCGGATTGATACCGGTCCAGAACCGACTGAAGCAAAATCATGGCATCCTGCTGCACCTTGAACTTTCCGCCGGTCATGACATCATCAATTCTTGTCTTCCCGGAGACTTCACGCATGGCGGCCTCCGCGGCATCCTTGATGGTCTTATCCGGGTCCCGGATATTAAAGAGATACTGTACCGGATCCTTGATCCGGTACTGGACAATGAACTCCAACGCCACGATATTGGCGTCTCCGGTCAGCATCAGGGACTCCGAAGGGACCGCCCGATACCGGGCGGGCGGTCCGGGATCAATCGTCCGGAAGCCTACTTCCACGCGGTACACCTTGGTCACCCTCGGTCTCAGGACCGTCTCCACCGGGTAGGGAGCATGCCAATGCGGCCCCGGATCGACCGTCCGGACCATTTTCCCGAACCGTTTCACGACCCCCATCTCATCGGGCGACACAATATAGATCCCGGACAGCGACCAGAGGATCACCACCAGAAGGAGAAGGATCCAGAAACCGGGAAATTTTTGACGAACCCTTCGTAACGATCGAATCACATCTTCAAACTTTTTCAAAATGTCTTCGATAGGTGGAGGGCCCTCTCCCCAAGAACCACCACCCGGTCTGTTCGGATCCCACGGCATCGCCTGCTCCTCCCTTGACTCTCTCCCCGATGATACGGTATGCATATCAAGGCGAGGGAATTTTTCCCCGGCTTGTACGGGCTTTCGGCACCTTCAATTGTTTGAAAGACTTTAATTGATTTGGAACAAAAAATCAACCTTCGATTCAGGAAGTCATGGCCGGAGATTTCTTGACCGGTGTGAACAGGCAGGGACTTCGGGTCCCGGATTGAGACTTCTCGCGGAAGCCATGATATCGAAATGTAGAAGGGTTACGCAACCTCCATCTCTTTGACACGCAATTCGTTTCCCGAGACCAATTCCGAGGCGATGCCTCCACACGAAGAACAGGTCATCCGGAAACCACCGGCGTCATACTCTCTGGAACAGGACAGGCAGCGAACCGTAAGAGGAATCTCGGTGATAGCCAGAACAGCCCCTTCCGCGAGGGTATCCCGGCTCAAATGCTCAAAGTTCTCCCTCAGTTCCCTGCAATCCAGGCCGCTCAGGGCCCCCACTTCCAGGACAATCCGTTTGATCCGGTGGGCGCCTTGCAACCGTGCCTCCTCAATTAAATGCTTCAACATCTCCCGGGTTAAGGCCTGACTGTCCATGGCTCCCTCCCTCATTTTTTTTGTATTATACCACAAGACCCCAAAGCCCGCCAAAGGAGATTCATGGACTCCCGTTCCAATCCGTCCGGCCGGAACCGGTCAAAATCGGAAGCCGATCCCGAGTAGATACACTTCGACACTTTTCGAGCGGGACGCCTTCGGTTTGCAGACCCGACAGGACCGAAAAGTCCGGCGCAACCTCTCCCGAATCGTCTGGAAATCCCTCCCTTGGAAGATCTTGACGACCACATCCCCCCCCGGCCTTACAAGATCCGGAACCAGATCCAGAACCGTTTCCACGAGCGCCGCGCTCCGGTCATGATCCACCGAAGCGATCCCTGTGGTATTCGGAGCCATATCCGATAACAGCAGGTCGGCCTTTCGACCGGACAGTGCTGAAACAACACGCGCGACGGTCCCTTCATCCATCAGATCCCCCCGGATGATCCGGACACCCGGAATCGGCTCGATTTCCAGGCGGTCCACCGCCACAACCTTCCCTTCTCCTCCGCTGATGCCGGCCGCTACCTGACTCCACCCGCCCGGAGCGGCGCCCATGTCCAGAATCCACTGCCCCTTCCTGAGGATGGAATATCTCTCCTGGATCTGCAGAAGTTTGAAAGCCGCCCTGGACCGGTATTTCTCCACCCTGGCGCGCCTCACATAGGGGTCTTGACAATGCTCACGAACCCATCTTTTGGAAGAACGACTCATCCTGACTGAGCTCCAAAGGATTACCGCCCATTTGACAGAAGAACCACCTCCGAACCGCTCCGTATCTTCCCCGATGCGGGAAGCAGGATAAACGGCGCCCCCTTTATTGTCAACCCCAGGGACCCACCCAAAATTAGCGATAGAAACAGCCCGATCACAAAAAGCCCCTCTTGGTTTAACGGTTTATAGTGAGTATACGACTCACCTGTAAGGTGAAACCGAAGACCGGGAGGGGTGATACGATCTCCACAACCCAACCTTTTTGACAGGATGAACCGGATCGACAGGATATTCGAACCCGACTCCCCCGCAGGGGGAGCATCCCCCCCTGTCACGCAGTCTAACATCAACAAAACGATCTGAACATTGTCTATCGCTGGATTCGGGACCCAGGGCTTCCCCCTGACACATTTTCTTCCCCTTTGTTCTTGAAAGATTTCAAGTAACCATGTATTATAAAAAAAGATGTCTGTACACAGGAAACAAAAGATTTCGGGCTGGTTTACGGCCTCCATTCCCGCGTCTTAATCATCTAAAAACTGAGGAGACACTGTCATGGCAAATCGTGAGAATAGCCGCTATATTGTTCTGGCCAACGTGAACGGGAAAAAAATCGCGATTCAGCTGGATGGTCTCTACACCATCCTTCCTCCTCAAAACTTCCCTGAAAGACTCCCGAAAGAGATTCAGTACAAGGAAGAACGTCTTCCATTGTACGAGGCCAATGAAATTCTGGAGATATTCAACCAAAAAGGATCGGAATCGGGGTCCTATGAAAAATTATACCGGGAACTTTTGAGTAAGATCAAGGAGGTAACGGACCACCTGAACTCCCTGAAGCAGAACATCACAACGAGCATCGAGCATGACCTCGCCAAGATCACCCAGGAAAAAATCCCGACAGCCACCGGACAGGTTTCCTCCATTCTGACAGATACGGAAAAGGCCGCCAATAATATCATGGACCTCACGGAAAAGGTCCAGGAAGGCCAGAACCGAATGGCCGAGAAATTCAACACCGTCAAGTCTTCCCTTGAGAGTATCCAGCGGGAAGAAGCCAAACTGCTGGAACACTTCGATGAGCTTGAAAAAATCACCATGGAGAATGACTACGGATTGACCGAAATCATGACGGCCCTCTCCTTCCAGGACCTGACCGGCCAGAAACTTCAGAAACTGGCGGGCCTCCAAGAGGATATGGAAGACAATCTCCTCAAAATTCTCGTGAACTTCGGGATCAAGTTGCGCAAGGAAGAAAACCCGGATGACGAGACCATCAAACGGGGAGAGGAGATGCTCAACCTGCTCCAGGGGGACAGCAAGGAAGCGATCAACCAGAATGAAGTGGATCAACTTCTTGCGGAATTCCTGCAATAAGAAAAAGTTTTCCTAAAAAAGGAAATTGTTTTCCCAAAAAGGGTAATTTATTTCCCACATCTTTGCAGTAATCCCGATTCTCTCCAGAAACAGAGTATTTTTCTATCCATAAAATCATACAGATACAATCGGTAGCCATATTTCCCCAAAAAAATGGCATCCATATTGCTGTACAATTTTCACGAATCGGTGAATTTATGCGTTTTAATCCGGACCAGACCCGCCTTGAGAATGAACGACCAGGAACTGACAGAAAAAATCATCGCTGGAGATTCGGAAGCCTTCGAACTCTTCTACAACACCTACTTCAGAAGGATATACAACTATATCTTCGCGAAGGTGAGGAACCACGCAGACACGGAAGATCTGACCCAGGAGGTTTTCCTGGCCGCCGTCCACTCTCTGAGAAACTTTGAGGGGAGGTCCTCCCTGCTCTGCTGGATGTATGCCGTCACCAGGAATACCCTTCGGAACTGGATGCGGAAAAAACAGAAGGAATCCCGCTTCTGCCGCATAGACACGGAATTTCTGGAATACTACAGGAAAGAAAATCACACCCCCCTGACCCACGTCACCTTTTCTGAATTGCTTCAGGAATGGCACAAGGTACTCGACAAAGGCCCCGGAATCAGCCGGAAGATTTTCGAGATGAAACACTTTGAGGGGATGAGTATCAAAGAAATCTCCAGGAAAACCGGAAAATCCGAAGGATCCATTAAGAGTCACCTCTACAGGACCAGGAAATCCCTTCTCCAGACACTCCCATAACAAATCAAGACGGCATCAGGATTTGATGGCTTGAGAATCCAACCCCGCGCGTGCTACAATGATTTTTCACTCCCATAGCGGGTGGTCTCTTGAAGCCCCCGCAGGGGGGGAAGCCCCCGTCACGCAGCCTAACGTAGCGGATTTTAAGGAAAGAAAAAGCACAAGAGGGCCTTATGACCGAAATGGCCGGGACTGAGAGCTTAAACCGGATCTGGAGTTCCCTGCTCTCCTGCGGAGAGGACGGCCTGTCTCTAACCGGCCTCGCGGGCGCATCCCATGCATTGATTCTGGCCCGGCTGGAAATCGAATCCTCCAATCCACTCCTGATCATCACCGCGACCCCTTCCGAAGCGGAAAAAATGCTCAAGGATCTGAGGTTCTTTCTGCGAGGATCCTCACTTCCGGAAGAATCACTCTGCCTGTTCCCGCAATGGGAGGTTCTTCCCTATGATGACAAGGCCCCTCATCCGGAAATTGTTCGGGAAAGGATGGACACCCTTTCCCGACTCCTCCACCGGCAGGCCCTCATCGTCGTTACAACCATCCGGGCGTTATTGCAACGAATTCTCCCACGGAAGGCCCTCCTGAGGGGGTGCCTCAAATTCAGAGTCGGCGACACCGTGAATCCCGATCGCCTGGCGGAAAATCTTCTTCTCGGCGGCTATCATCAACACGATCTTGTGGAAGTCCCCGGCACCTTCAGCCGCCGGGGAGGGATTTTCGATCTTTATCCTCCGAACCGGGACTGTCCCGTACGACTGGAGTTCTTCGGAGATGAAATCGAATCGATCCGGCTTTTTTCCCCTCTGGACCAGCGTTCCACAGAAACGATTCCTCATTTCGAAACCCTCCCTTCCCGGGAGATCCTTCTCGACCGGACGGCAAAGGAATATTTCCGGAAACGCCCCGGCGCATCCTCCCATCCTCTCGCATCGAAACTCGAAGAGGCACTCCTTCCGGAGGGAATCGAATTTTACACCCCTCTTTTCACACCGGCCATGGAAAGTCTTTTTGACTACATGCCGGAGAACACCATGGCGGTCCTCTTCCATCCGGATGAAATCTCCCACCACGCCGAGTCCTTCTTCCGGGAGGTTCAGGAACGCTACGATATCGCAAGACACCAGGGACGGGTCCCCTGCGGTACCGGGGATCTTTATATCAGCCCGGATGAATTCAACGATCTGGTCGGCGCGCTTCCCACCCTGCGTTTCGACCTCCTCTCGAGGGAAAAAAATCATGAGATCCGGTTCAGGACAGAATCGATCGGTGGGCTCTCCCTCCCCGGCAAGAGCCGCATCCAGGCATTGATCGAGAGAGTCCGGCCCCTGAAGGAAAAAACCCGGATTCTGCTGGTCGCCCGCACCAACGGACAGGCGGACCGCCTGATGGAGATTCTCTCCGGGGAAGAGGAAATTCCCTGCAGTCGTTTCGCGGATTTCGCAATCGATCAAATGAAGAGAGGGGTTGTTTCCATTCTCGTCGGCACTCTTTCCGCCGGCTTCCGGTTTCCCCTTTTCGATCTGACCTGTCTTACTGAAGATGAAATCTTCGGGGTGAAACGGATCCACAGACCCGCGGGGAGATACCACGAAGGTCCCTTTCTCCCCTCTCTCTCCGAACTGAAGGAAGGGGACTACGTGGTCCATGTGGATCATGGCATCGGGAAATACCGGGGACTTCGTGAGGTCACTGTGGAGGGGATCGCGCGGGACCTGATCCGGATCGAGTACGCCAATCACGATTTTCTCTACGTGCCTCCGGAGAAGATCCACCTGATCCAGAAATATTCCGCAAGCGATGGACATTCCGTTCGGATCCACCCACTGGGTGGGACAGGCTGGGAAAAACTCAAGGGAAAGGTTCGGCGATCTATTGAGGAGATGTCCAGAGAACTCATTGAACTCTACGCCCGGCGAAGAATGGTGCGGGGTTTCTCTTTTTCTCCTCCCGACAGGTATTTCCGTGAATTCGAAGAAACCTTCGAATACGAGGAGACCCCGGACCAAAAAAAGGCCATCGAGGATGTCCTGGCCGACATGCAGAAAGCCGAACCCATGGACCGGCTGATATGCGGCGATGTAGGGTACGGGAAAACCGAAGTCGCCATGAGGGCGGCATTCAAGGCGGCCCTGGACGGCAAACAGGTCGCCATTTTAGTCCCGACCACCCTCCTCGCCCGTCAGCACTACGATTCTTTCCGTCAAAGGTTTCGATCCTTCCCGGTCCAGGTCGAGATGTTGAGCCGTTTTCGTTCCAGGGGAGAGCAGAAAAAGATTCTTGCAAAGGTCCGCAAGGGAGAGATCGATATCCTGATCGGAACCCATCGGCTCCTCTCCAAAGACATCTCCTTTCAAAGACTGGGACTGGTGATCATTGATGAGGAACAACGTTTTGGCGTCCGCCACAAAGAGACATTCAAAAAGCTGAGGCACGAAGTGGACGTCCTGACACTCACGGCCACCCCGATCCCCCGGACATTGGAAATGACCTTTATGGGGATCCGTGACATCAGCATCATCAACACCCCGCCCGAGGACCGCATGGCCGTCTATACCCGGGTGGCACGGTTCTCGGAAGAGATCGTGCGGGAGGCGGTCCGAAGGGAACTGGACCGGGGGGGACAGGTCTTCTTCGTCCATAACCGGGTCCGGGATATCGACCGGATCGCGGCCATGGTCCGGCGGATCCTTCCGGAGGCACGGATGGGGGTGGCCCACGGCCAGATGGAAGAACAGCGTCTGGAAGAAGTCATGCTCCGGTTCGTGGATCGTGAGATCGACATCCTTGTGAGTACCAGCATCATCGAGTCGGGACTGGATATCCCGAACGCAAACACCATGATCATCCACCGTCCCGAGGAATTCGGTTTAGGACAGCTCTATCAGCTTCGGGGACGCATCGGCAGAACCCGGCACCGGGCCTACGCCTATCTCCTGACACGCGCGGATCGATCCATGACCCGGGAGGCCCGTCAACGGCTTCAGGTAATCCAGGAATTGACCGAGCTCGGATCCGGTTTCCAATTGGCCGCCCGAGACCTGGAAATCCGGGGAGCAGGGAATTTGCTGGGCGCCCAGCAGTCCGGTTTCATCGCGGCGGTGGGGTTTGACCTGTATATGCAACTTGTAAACCAGGTCGCCCGGAAAATCAAGGGTGAGACGGAACAGGCATCCGTGGAACCGGACGTGCAGATGCAGGTTTCCGCCCGGATTCCGAAAACCTATATCCGGGAAGACCGGCTTCGCCTGGATCTCTACCGCAGACTGGCCATTCTGGAGGATCCGAACGACCTGGAACGGATTGCGGACGAGATCAGGGACCGATTCGGCGCCCCTCCCCTGGAAACGGAAAACCTCTTCAGGCTGATTGACCTGAGGATTCTCTGCCGCCGCCTCCGGATTCGTAACGTCCGTGAACAGGCCCGGAAGATCCTTTTTACCTTTGATCCGAAGACCCCGATTTCACGGGAGCGGATGCTTCATTTCATTCGAAGCCACCCGGACCGGATCCAACTTCCCTCGGAGTACCAGGTGGAACTCTCCAAACAGGAAGGCTCTTTTCAAGAAGTCTGCAACCAGGCCAAAAACTTCTTGCAGGAACTCATCTGATATGGTAGGTAGTTTTTATCCGGAAACCCGGTTCGCATGGAACAATATGCTGTATCATGATCATCAAAACCACTCGGTACTTGCCGTCTGCCTCCTGGTCGGTCTTTACATCGCTGTTTGCTCCCTTTTAATTCCCGGATGCCGCCGGAGGAGTCCGGAAATCGCGGAAAATACCGTGGCGCTGGTAAACGGGGAACCGATTCTCAGGACGGAACTGGAACGGGAGGCCCTCCATATCGATCAGGAATTTTCCGTGAAACCCACGAAATCGGAACAGAACCAACTGTACCGGAAGGTTCTGCACCAGATGATTCAGAGAAGGCTTCTCCTTCAGGCGGCCCAAAAGAACCATCTCCTTCCAACTCCGGAGCAGACCCGTAAGGTCATCACCGATCAGACCGGTGGAATGACCAGAAAGGAACTGGGAAAGATGCTGAACCTGGAGAAGATGACCTACGACGAATGGACCTCCAGACTCGTTCAGGATTGGACCATTCGAAATCTGATCGACAAGATCATCGACCCGACCATCCAGATCCCCCGGGAAGAACGGATTGCATATTATCAGAAGCACCAGGAGGAATTCCGGGTCCCCAAACGTGTGAAGGTACGCCAGATTGTCCTCTCCAAAGAAGAAGAAGCCCGCAAGGTCCGCAAACGTCTGACGATGGGGCATGAGGATTTCGCGCTGGTGGCCCAGGAGGTATCCCTGAGCCCGGACGCAAACCGGGGGGGTGATCTGGGCATCTTCTCTCCAGGACAGATGCCCCCCGAATTTGACAAGGTCTGTTTCTCTCTGGAGGTCGGAGAAATCAGTCCTGTCGTCCAATCTCCTTACGGCTACCATATCTTTCTGGTGGAGAAACATCTCCCGGCGGAACTGCTTCCGTTCAAAAAGGTTGAAGAAAAGATCCATCACCTTCTTCTTGCACAAAAGAGGGAGAAGGCCTTCTCAAAATATCAACAGGATCTCTGGAACCGGTCAAAGATCACTCTGCTGCTGGATCGGAGGTAATACAATGCGTTACTTCATTCTCTGCGCCATGATCCTGTTCGTCTGCCGCGCCTCGGCTCAGGCCGTGCTGCTCGATCGTATTGTAGCGGTTGTCAATAACGAGATCATCACCGAAAGTGAATTGAAACACCTGGAAACCCGCGCCCTTGCGGGATCCCTTCCGCAGGAGGTCGGAAAGTCCGGGAAACCGGATCGGAAGGAATTGCTCCGCGAGTTGATCGACCGGAAGATCAAGCTCCAGAAGGCAAAAAAGCTCGGGATCAGGGTCAGCGGGGATGCTGTAAACTCCACCATTCAACAGATTCTACACCGCAAGGGAATCACAAAGGAAATGTTGGAACAGAAACTGAGACATGAGAATCTCTCCCTGGCCGATTATAAGAAAGAAATTCAAGAGCAGATGATTCTATCCAGACTTTTCGGCCAGGAAATCCGGTCGAAGATCGTGATTCTTCCCGAAGACCTGAAGCAATACTACCAGGACCACCTCAACCGATTTCTTCAGAAGGAGAAAAAGCGAATCTCCAGGATCCTTCTCGCCGTCCCCGAATCGGCCACGAAGGACCGGATCCTGGCCCTTAAGGCGGAAATGGAGAAACTGAGAAAACAAATCATCAGTGGAGAAAGTTTCGCCGAGCTTGCCATCCGCTACTCCGACGGCCCTGAGGGAAAAAACGGCGGGGACCTCGGCTATTTCACGACCGGGGAAGTCCGCTCCGACCTGGCCTCCGTGATTTCCCGGATGAAGGCCGGCGATGTCAGCCCCGTCCTCTCCCTTCCGGAAGGATTCACCCTTCTCAAGGTGGAGGAAGTCCACCCCGCGCAACCGATCCCCTTCGAAGAGGTTCGGGAGTCACTCCGAAAAGAGGTATACCAGAAGAAACTCAAAAAACGATATGAAGAATGGATCCGGGATCTGCGGGAAAAGGCCTATATCGAAATCAAATCATAGCAACGAAAAGATGCCGGCCAGATTTTCGATCCGCGAAGGGAGTGTGCGGAACACCGCCTCCCAGACCTCCCGGCTCTCCATGCAGAGATAAATCGGCACCTGGGGTACGGCCCGTCGGATCCATTCTACCATTTTCCGGTAGCCCGGTACCCGAACCGGCCGGAGATACCGGAACTTGCTGTCCGGACAGGGGACAAATTCCCCGGCCCGGATGCAACTCCGCGGAAAACGTTCCCTCATGATCTCCTTCAACGCCCGGGGGAACCTGACTCCCCCCAGACTGATCCAGGCAATCGACTCCGCCGGAACGCCGGCCAGAACTTGTCGGACGACGGGATGATAACGATCCTCCCAACCCGGATCGAAGAGGATGGGATCGAAATGGAAAGCAATCCTGTAACCCGCTGCATGACATCGAACCGCCGCGGAGAGCCGATCCTCAAGAGAAGAGGCCCCCCTCTCATCCGAGACGATCACGGATTCTGGATTCACGGACCAGCCGATGACCGTTTTTCCCTGATGCGGCAGGTCCAGCAAATTCTCCACACAGTCGGTCTTGGTCTTTAATTCCAGAATCGCGTTCTCCTGACGGGCGAAAAAGGGAACGATCTCCCGGGAAAATCCGGTGATCGGATCCAGTGCCAGGCTGTCCGTCAACTCCCCGGTTCCCACCCTGAAACGGCGTCCGCCGGCCCCCCGGAAGGTCGCTTCCAGCTCGGAATAAAGATCCTCCGTATTGGCGAAAACCCGGATCATCGGGTTGTTCTTCAGGTACATCTGCAGAATGCAGTAGGTGCAGTCCAGGGGACAGCCGGTGGCGGCGTTCACAACAGAATAATTGCAGCAAACAAACCCCTGCGTACCGGGGCACTTTTTCAGAAAATTCCCACGGAAGCGGGAAATCAGCAGCCATTTTTTCCCTTCCGCAAGCGGATCCTCCTCACCTGCGAGTTCCCGCATCAGGGAATCGGCATCCCGAACCACTTCGCAGGGAAGCCCGGAGAGGTTCTCCATGATCCGCCGCGTCATGGGAAACTCCTCCGCATCCTTTTCAATGAAAATCCGATCCGGTCGATAGAGAAACATCTCTTGATCCGCTCAATCCACCGGGGTTATTCCCGGCGATGGACAAACACCCGGTCCATCCCTGTTTCGTCAACCATCCAAGAACGGTCTCCCGGTTTGCTGTTTATCCCTGCCGCAACCGTTTCAAGACCTCGACGACCTCCTCCCTTTCCGCCATCTCCCCCAATTCCCGGAGCCGTCCTTTCAGCTCCTGAATCGACTTGAAGGAGAAAGATACCTGCAGGGCATCCCCTTCCAGAAAGGGAGGGAGCCGCAATGGCACCCCGGGAGATCCAACCCTCTTCAGAAGCTCGCCCAGCCTCTCCGTCTCTTCCGTCAGGCCGGGAAAGCGCATGGATCTCAGGATATTCCGGATCCGATCCCGCTTCTGCGTCGAAGTCAAGTCGGGGTTTTCAAGGAGAGTCCGGAACGACTCCCTCGACAGGAGTTCCCGTAACGGGATTCCCTCCCGAAGGAAAATCTCATCAGTCAGATCGAGAATCTCCCGAAGGAGGTTCGCGCCGAAAACAAGGACCCGGAGAATCCGTCCGAGCGCCTTTTGATCCTCTGCCGGCAATCGCGCCAGGCGGGAGCTGACACGGAGCGGAAGGGAGTGGGAGATCACATACCGTTTCAACTCCCCCGTCAACCGCGCAAGAGAGACATACTGCGTCAACACCCTCCTGCCTGGAGACAACCCAAGCAGATCCAGGGCTTCGAACAGACTCTTCTTCCCGGCCCTGAAAACCGTCTCCAACCGGTGGAGGGCGAGGCCGCGTTCAATGTCGTTGACAATCCGGGTTTCCGCGTTCTCCCGGATATTCAGGAGAAAAAGATCCGCATCGGAAACTTCTTCACTCAAGATCCGCGCAGGGACCGATTCAAGACCCGCCTCCCGGGCCGCCCGCGCCCGCCGATTCCCGGCTACGATCCGGCAGGGAGCGCCCTCCCGTCCCTGAAGAATCAGGGGCGTCAGAATCCCCATAGCACCGACAGAGGACACCAATCTTTCGTCCGGATTTTTCGGGTAGGCAAAGGCGAAACCGTCTTCCTCCAGATCGATCCGGTCGAGCGACACGTCCTGGAAGGAATCACCTGTTTTATCCCGCAAGATACAACCTCCGGATTGACTTCAAAGAGAATTTCCCGTATCTTGACCCATCGAATCAGCGGATTCGAGCCGGACCATTTTCTCAGATCCACACTGGATTGACAAGGACTTTCCCGTGAATCCGAGGCATTTCCCGATACCGGAAGATATTCTGATTGCACCCACCCAGCCGATCTATGCCGCCGTTCGAAGAGAGGGGAAATGCCGGGAACGCGACAGACGTCTGAATCTCTTCCGGCTCTCCTCCCTCCCGGCCTGCGGGAACCGGGCCGCCGTGGCCGGACCGGCCCTGGGCGCCCCCGCGGCCGCCCTTCTGGTCGAAAGCCTGGTCCGGTCCGGAGCCGGGAGGATTCTTCTTTTCAGTGTCTGTGGATCCATCACACCGAGCCTCCGGATCGGAGACCTCTTCATACCTTCCGGAGGAATCAGTGAAGAAGGAACCTCGAAGCTTTACCAGGAAGGCCCTCCCGCCGACCCCGATCCCCTTCTGCTCCGGGAAATCGAGAAAAGCTGCGAAAAAAATGGACTCACAGTCCCGAAAGGTCGGATCTGGACCACCGATGCCCCCTGCATGGAAGACCCGGGCAAGATCGAACAATTCAGAAACCAGGGGGCACTGACCGTGGATATGGAGTTTACCGCCCTCTCCACGGTTGCGAAGATCCGGAAAATTCCCTTCGCCGCCCTGATGGTCGTCTCTGATGAACGGCTTTCACCGGAAAGCGGTTTCGCGTTTCAGATCCCGGAATTCCGCGCCGCACTCCGCACCGGAATCCGCATTCTCCTCAGGGTCTTTTCGGGAAACGTCATTTAATTATTGACGCATTATTAACAGTTGACAATATCATAAAATGACGTAAAATGAAGGATCCAGTATGATTCTTGAGGACTTTTTGAAGGCTTCCAGATGTCGCGAAAACTCCCATGTAGCATCCTTCTGCTCCTGTGGATCCTGTCCGGGGCCGCCTACGGCGAGGTCGGGCCCCTGCATGGTACGGTAGCCCACACCGCGATTGAAGACGGCTGCTGGACCTTTACGACGGACCAGGGCGAAACCTATGAACTGCCCGGGAACTCCCCCTCCGATCTTCTTCAGAATGGGAAGAGGGCCGTCATCACCGGTGTAGTGAGGGGCGATCTTATAACCACCTGCCAGTTGGGAACACCTCTTGAAGTCTCTTCCTTCTCCATGGAGGATTCGTGCGACAGGGACGGAGACGGATTCCCGGCCGACAATCTCACCTGCGGGGGAAAAGACTGCGATGACTCCGATCCCGGGGTTCATCCCGGGGCGCTTGAGATCTGTGGTGATGGCGTCGATTCGGACTGCAACGGGACCGATTCCGAGAAAGCGGCTTCACCGGTTGAACCCGCCGTTCCCTGTGTTTCTCCGGACCAGGCATCGATCCGGTTCCTGACGGAAGACAACCGGGAAGAAGAGCTTGAACTGGAGGCCCAGCGGCCAGGCGTGAAAGCGAGAATTTCCGATGCCATGGTTCTCGACTCCCGGGAAATCCTCCCTGAGCTTCCGGATGACCTCGATTATCAATCCGGGTTTCTCGCCTTTGAGGCCGAACTGCCCGAAGGCGTGGACCGGATAACGGTCCGGTTGTCCATTCCGGATTCGGTCCACTCCCCGAAGCTCATAAAAATCATGCAGGACCACATCATCCGGGAAGGGGAACCCGGGCTGGAAGAAGTCAACTACGATCCGGTGAACGGATCCGTCCGTTTTGTCCTGAAAGACAACGGTCCCGGTGATGAAGACACAAGGAGGGGGATCGTATTCGATCCCATCGCCATCGCCGACGAAAGACCCGCCCGGCAAACCGACTCGCAAGGTGGGGGAGGATGCGCCCTGGGAAACCCATCCTCGCAGACGGATCTTTTCCCTCTCCTTCTTCCCGTGCTTACCCTGGTTATCGTCCGACTCCGGCGTCTCGTCCCGACTTCTTAGCGGTCCGGCCTTTTGGGGCCGCCTTCCTCCCCCCGGACCGGCTCCGGATCCTCCGGGAGATTTCCTGCCCGGCCAGGATCCCGCTGACCGAGGCCTGGATCAGTCCCCGCGTGATTCCCGCCCCGTCCCCGACCACGAAAAGGTTCCGGATCTTCGACTCGAGATTCCGATCCACCTCGATCCGATGAGAATAAAACTTGACCTCCACACCGTACAGCAGAGTATGGCCGGAGCAGACCCCGGGCGCAAGCCGGTCCATGGCCTGCAGCATCTCGATGATATCCTGCACATACCGATAGGGCAGCACAAAACTGAGATCCCCCGGCGTGGCGCCCCGGAGGGTCGGATATACAGTGGAACGAGCGATCCGGGCCGGAGTGGAACGACGTCCCTTCAAAAGATCCCCCAGCCTCTGGACCAGCACACCCTGGCCCAGAAGATTGGCCAGACGGCTGATGTAGCGGCCATATCCAATGGGATCGTCAAAAGGTTCGGTAAATATTGTGGAAACCAGGATCGCGAAATTGGTGTTCTCCGTTCGTTTCCGGGCGTAAGAATGCCCATTCACGGTGACCAGTCCGTCCATATATTCCGTGACGACCTCTCCATGAGGATTCATGCAGAAGGTCCGGACACGATCGTCAAACGTCCTGGAATAGTAAATCAACTTGGCCTCATAGACCGCCCCTGTAATCTCCTCCAGGACCGCCGCCGGAAGCTCAACACGAAGCCCGATATCCACCGGACTCGGAACCGCCGCCAACCCCAGTCTTCTTGCCTCGTCGCGCATCCAATCCGAGCCGGACCGTCCCGGAGCAGAAACCACGAAGCGGGCCGGGATCCATTCCCCATCCTGAGTCTCCACGCCCTGAACCACCCCGCCTTCGGCGATGATATGGCCGACCGGCACCCCGGTCCTGATCTCCACCTTTCCTTCCAACTCCTCACGAATCCTCTGTAAGATCCGGTAGCAGTTCTCAGTCCCCAAGTGGCGAACCGGCATTTCCACCAGTTCCATTCCGGCCTTTTTAGCCCGAACACCGAGCTCCCGGATCTTCGGATTAGACCGGCCATGAACCCGGTGCGGCGCCCCGTACCCCAGGAACCGCTGATCAACGTTTCGTATCAATCCCTGAAGCTCCTCTTCCGGAACCAGCTCACCGAGAAATCCTCCGACCGCCGTATTCAGGGTAAGCTTCCCGTCACTGAACGCCCCCGCACCTCCCCATCCGGTCAGGATCGAACAGCGATCGCAGTGCGAACAAGCCTGGTTCTTCTCCCGTGCCGGGCAGTGCCTTTGCTCAAGGTCGGAACCTCGTTCCAGAAGGATCAAATCGCGGACCCCCTGATCCAGAAGGGTCAAGGCAGTAAAGATTCCGGCCGGTCCGGATCCGATAATGGCGATCTGTGCCATAACGTACTCCCGAATCAAGGAAACTTCGATCCAACGATCATCATCTGTCCGGCCTTATCATTATAGCGGGGGCTTGGTGATTCCTCAATTCAGTACCAGGCAAGAACATGGAACATCTTACAGATCGGGAGAACCATGGTTCAATTTTTTGGCACCGCCAGAATTCAAACGGTCTTTTTGGCCCAACACGCCCCATTTGGTCCGCTTTTTTCATCCTCTTTTCAAGGCGTAGGCCGGAAAAATCGCTTCTGAGACTATTGATTCAAAAAAAATTTTTCTCTGTTACTCCAAACAGATTGGGCTAACTTATATAGATACCTCAATATATTGTGCCTCTGATCCTACCCATCAAAATCTTCTGTTTACACCTGTGCCATGGAGGCGGAATTGGCACTTCCTTTGCTATGAGTATAATTACAGATTGCAAAAGATATTCCTGGAACAAAGCTCTTCGAACCTCATACATCGAACCTCAAGGAAGGAGACCAGTCATGCAATGCAATAAATGCGGCTCCAAGATGTACAGAGACGACACCAGGTTCCTCCCCCTGAATCGGGATGAAGGAGGCGCAATCTACTTTGATATCTATTACAAATGCCCCATCTGTTCCAAGGTGGTCTTTCTTGGACTGGATGAACCCGTAGAAAGAGAAACGGTTTCAGTGGCATAAACTCCCATTCCCCCTTGGGGCGCTGCAACGGCGCCCCGCGAGCAAGTGGTTTCTTACCACCTGGCTGCAGGAGACGGCGCGGGCGTGGCTCACCCGCACCCTCTTCCGCAGCCTTTTTTATTGTCTTTCCCATTCCTTTGGACGCTTCGATACGCTCAGGGCGAACACTGAAGTTTTGTCAGGACTTCCCTGGTGGCTTCGTAAAAAGTCCGAAAACTCCCTCTCCTCTGATGGGAGAGGGTAGGGGTGAGGGTGAGAAATACTGAGAATTCAGCCTGTTACAACCCCCTCCCCTTCATCCCCTCCCACCAGGGAGGGGGAATATGACTTTTTACGAGCTCATCTTCCCTGAATTGTACAAAAAAACACTCCGGACACTTTGTAAAACGCTCTAAAGCATAAAAGGGGACAGGCTACTTTTTGTGATCAATGGTCGGTTATGTGAAAA
>CAYZZU010000014.1:0-63539 GCA_964483105.1 uncultured Nitrospirota bacterium | reverse complement strand
CATGGCCTCAAATCAAAATAATTAACCGCTCCCTGCTGCGAATTACGACACAGCCTCTGATGGGAGAGGGTGTTTCAGTACTTTGGATTTCCGGGCATGGTGAGCTCAGTCGAACCACACGATCTCACTCTTTTCCCCCGACCTTGTCTTTCATGCTCCGCTGCGTAACAGAGGGGGGGATGCTCCCCCTGCGGGGGAGTCGGGTTCGCATATCCTGTCGATCCGGTTCATCCTGTCAAAAAGGTTGGGTTGTGGAGAGCGTATCCCCCCTCCCGGTCTTCGGTTTCACCTTACAGGTAAGTCGTATCCTCACCATAAACCTTTAAACCAAGAGGGCTTTTTGTGTCGGGTGAAACTCCTATCGCTCATTTAGGAAGCTTCCCAAACTTTTTTTACAAAGGAGTTGACCCCGACCCCGGATCCCCCTATCATGATCCAGTCCGTCTTCGTCAGACAAAACAGAACCATTTCTTAAAAAGGTCGGCCATGGGAATCTTTCTGATGCTTCTGGCATCGGCCAGTTTTGCCACCATGTCCGCGTTCATCAAGGCTTTGGGCCAGGGGATTCCCCCTTCTGAACTGGTCTTTCTTCGCTGTTTTCTTGCACTCCCCCTCCTTTTGCTTTTTATACGAATCCGAAAGCGCCCTCTCTGGGTCCGGGCCCGAAGGGTCCTGTTTTTCCGGACTCTATTCGGTCTTCTGGCCATGCTCGGTTTTTTCTACGCACTGACCCACATGCCGCTGGCCGACTGCATCTTTTTAGGCAGGTCCCAGCCGCTGTTCCTCTCTCTCATGGCGCCCCTTGTGATCAGAGAACGTGTTCCGAAATCCGCCTGGTTCGCCATCCTGACCGGATTGATCGGTATCGCCATGATTCTGAAACCCGCCATGACCTGGCCCACGGCCGCCTGGGCGGCCCTGGGTGCGGCCGCCGCATCGGCCCTGGCCCACCTGATGGTCCGACGCCTGAACGCCACCGATTTTCCGCTCGTCATCGTATTCAACTTCACACTCTTGACCACGCTCGTTACCTCCCTGTGGGTCCTCCCGGGATTTATCATGCCGTCCCCCCACCAATGGGTCTTCCTCTTGGGCGTCGCCCTCTTCGCCGGGACCGGCCAGCTGCTCATGACGCTTGCCTATCAGAAAGACCGCGCCCCGGCAGTAGCCTCGGCGAGCTACGCCTCCATCATCCTGGCTGTCTTATACGGGTATCTCATCTGGGGGGAGGTTCCGCGACCCATGGCCTGGCTCGGCGGTGGACTCATCGTGAGTGGCGGGCTTCTCCTGCTCAAGGCCCGTATCCATGTCAACGAACCGGCATCCCCGGCGGCAACGTAACCTCTTGCAGAAAGATCTTCCTTGACAATTCGGATTCTTTCCTTTATTTTTAAACCGGATGGTCGGTTTTTTCCAGAGGGGTAGCATGCTAAGCAAAGGAGAACGGACAAAAAAAAAGGTCTTGAGTGAAGCCGCCCGCCTTTTTCATCAACAGGGTTTCGGCGCAACCAGCATCAACGATATTGTAGCCGCTACGGGTCTGAAAAAGGGAAGCCTCTATTTTCACTTTCAGGGGAAAGACGACTTGGCGTTTGCCATTCTGGAACAGTCCAGGGAGGAATTCATCGATTTCCTCGATGCCTCGCTGAACGGCTCCTCGCCGGGAGAGGCACTGCGGAATTTCTTCCGGGGGGTGCTGAAAAGGAACCTGGATTCCGGCCTGGTGGGGGGGTGCATCTTCGGTAACACCGCCCTGGAAATGGGTGATAAAGATGCGAGATACACGGATCTGGTCCGGAAGGTCTTCCTGGAGTGGGTCAGTAAATTGGAGGGAGTGATCCGGGAGGCCCAGGCCGCTGGAGAGGTGCGGAATGACCTCTCCGCTCATCTCCTGGCCAGGCAAATCGTCTCAACGATCGAGGGATGCATCATGTTTGCCAAGGTGGAAAAGGACAAACGTTCATTCCGTCATTGCCTGAAAGGCCTGGAAACCATGATCGGCCTCGGGGGATAATTTTTACATGCCGCGGAAAACCTGACGGTCGGTTTGTTGTCTTTTTTATTTACAAGGAGGAATACGCCATGGCAAGAATCGCTACACTCAAAGCAGCATCTGTTCCGGAGGAGGCGAAACCGGTCTTTCAGGAGATCGAAAGGGCGTTCGGGATGGTGCCGAACCTGTTTGCCACCTATGCCCATCATCCCGCGCTGCTTGAGGCCAACTGGAACAAGGTCAAGGCCGTGATGATGCAGGGAGGTCTTTCCCGGAAGGTCAAAGAGACCATCGCCGTTCTCGTCTCCCGGGACAACAGTTGCGCCTACTGCGTGGCCGCGCACACGGCGGCACTGAAATCGGTCGGTGTCTCCGATGAGGAGGTCCGGAATATCAAGGAGGATATTGAACAGGCGGATTTCAACGCCAAAGAACAGGCGCTGATCCGTTTCGCACGGAAGGCGAACCGGGAACCGCTCGCGATCACCGGGGAGGAGTTTCATTCCCTCCGGGAGACCGGCGCCACCGACGCAGAGATCATCGAGGCCCTGGGGGTCATGGAGGTCTTCACCTCCTTCAACAAATTTCTCGATTCCCTGCAGGTGGAGATTGATTTTTAAATGGCTGATTCGATCAATCAATCGGAAAGGAGATGATTATGGGTACGAAAATGACGATCATCGCAACCAAGGGGACACTGGATTGGGCCTATCCGCCCTTTATCCTCGCCTCGACCGCGGCATCACTCGATTTTGACGTCAGCATTTTCTTTACCTTTTACGGCCTGACTCTCCTCAAAAAGAAGATCACGGCCCAGGTGAGTCCACTGGGCAACCCGGCCATGCCGATGAAAATGCCGATCGGGCCCAAATGGTTCCGGAAACTGAGCTGGAACATCCCGAATATCATACAGGCCAATCTCCCGGGTTATGAGACGGTTGCGACGGCATTGATGAAGAAAACGATCGCCAACAACGGTGTGGCGACGATTGAACAATTGAGAAGTCTCTGTATCGATGCGGGAGTTCGTCTCCTCGGCTGCCAGATGACCGTGGATCTTTTCGGCTTTAAACAGAGCGACTTTATAGACGGACTGGAGTTCGTGGGGGCGGCCAGTTATCTCGACATCGCCAGCGAGGCCCAGATCAACCTGTTTACGTAGGTCGTCGTACGAGCCGGGTCTCGGTAAACTGTCAACGATACAACGACAGAGGATCGGAGTTCTGCGGACAAGGGAGGGCCGCCGCCATGTCCAATAGATCCAAACAGTTGACGGGACTTCTCTCGTGGAAACCGGCGGATGAGCTGATCGAGAGGATCAGCTCCATAGGCCCCTGGTATATCCATTCCCCCGAGGAAGGGATGGAGACATTATTCGTGGCTGAGGCCTGGGAGGCTGCGGCCTTCCTGGCCGCAAGGATTGATGACGTTAAGAACCGCAAACAGGGTGCCGGCTGGATCTACGTGCACACGCCGGATGCCCCGTCATGGATAAAGATTTATGACCCGTACAAATGCGCTTCCTGCGGCACGAGAAGCCCGAAGGCATGGTGGGAAATGGAGCTTGAAGACCCGAGAGAGAAGTACCCTACGGAAGCTCCGGTCCCGGGAAGAAAGAGTCTGCTCGAATGGCTGAAGAACCTGAAACCATAGGAGGGAATAATGAGTTTACTCAATACGATAGAACCGGATCAAGCCGAAGGCACGGTTGCCGAAACTTATCAAGAGGTCAGCCAGGTGATCGGCTTTGTACCGAACGCTCTGAAAATGTATAGCACCAATCCCGTGATGCTCAAGCAGCGATGGGAAGGTATCGGCTATTATCTCCAGCACCCCACCCTATCGGGGGGCCTGTTTGCCTGCATCCGCCTGCTCGTGTCCGTAGGCCGGCGTTGTGATTATTGCATAAACCTCAATACCAGCATGCTGATCAACCAGTTCGGCGTCAAACCGGAACAAATTCAGGAAATGAGAGAGAGTCCTGAACAGGCCCCCCTGAACGACAAAGAAAAGGCCCTGCTCCTGTTCGTTCTGCGAGCCGTTACCGATTCCAACGGCATTACCGCGACGGAGATAAAATCCCTGCGCGACACCGGCTGTACCGATCGGGAGATTTTTGACGCATTATCTCACGGCTCACAACAGGTTGCCGGAGATATTATGCTCAATGCGCTCAAAGTGGAGAATGATTTTTGAGAACACCGTTGAACTTCACAGAGATTGAACGAGACTATATCCGAAGCCGTATCCTGCCTGATTTCGAATGGATCGGTTATCCCCAACCTACCCACCACCACCCTTTGCGGAAACCGGTCGATCAATGCAGGGTGACGCTCATCACCACATCCGGCGCCTACCTGCGCGGCCGACAGAAACCGTTTCGCACCCATGACAGGCTGGGGGACTACAGCTTCCGGATCATCCCGAACGATATCGATCCGGAAGAGATCGCCCTAGCCCATCCCGGCTACGATACCCGGCGCGCGCTGAAGGACCTGGACTGCGTTTTCCCCTTGCGACTGTTGAACCAACTCCGGGCCGAAGGGGCAATCCGTGAGGCGGGTCCGAGGCATTTCTCGTTCATGGGATACATCCCGAGGCCGGATCGGCTGATCTCGGAGCGGGTCCCCGAGGTCGGGCGGGCGCTCCTGAATGACCGGGTCAACCTCGTGATCCTGGTCCCCTCCTGACCGGTCTGCAGTCAGTCCGTGGGGCTGATCCAGAGGGGTCTGGACGGAATGGGGTTGACGACGGTCTCTCTCTCCCTCGTCAAGGAGACTACGCTCATGGTCAAGCCGTCCCGTGCCCTCTACATCCGCCATCCCTTCGGCCTGACCCTGGGGGCCGTGGGTGACGCCGGGACGCATGAGAAGATCCTCCGTGACTGCCTCCGCTATGCGGCGGAAGAGCTTCCTCCGGGAACCGTGGTCGATCTTCCGTACGTCTGGACCCGGGACGACCTGCGTGATCGTCAACGACGCAAGGAAGCCCTCTGAGTTTCAGGGGAATGAAGCCTGGGAGCTGTTCATGGTACGAACCAAGATACTGATCGCCTGCAGGATCTTTGAAGACGAGTTGAATACGGTTCTCCAATGGAATCGATCCGTGAAAAAAATCCACTGGATCGAAGCAGCCCTTCACGCCGATCCGGCACGACTGAAAGATGCCCTTTCGGAAGCGTTGTCGATCTGCGCGGCGACCGGGGAAAATATTTATCTTCTGTACGGTTATTGCCACCCCGAGATCGACGAGATATGCCGCGGCTTCGGAGCAGAAAGAATGCAGGTGGATAACTGCCTCCATGCCCTGCTCGGCCCGAGAAAAGAAGCCCTTGAACAGGATCACACCCTGATTCTGACCCCGGGATGGATCCGGGCGTGGCCGGGGATCATAAAGGCACTGCACTGGGATCAGGTGGATGTGCGAATCCATTGCGGAAGATATCGGAGAATCCTTCTTCTGGAACCGGGGATTCGGCCCCTGTCTGATGAAGAGATCCTCCAATTCTTCGATCTGATCCAGGTTCCGATCGAAATCGAACCGATCACACTGGAGTATTTTCAGCACCGGATTGACCGCCTGTTCGGCCAGAATCCAGGCTGACAAACCCCAGGACATCTATAATCGGAGGTGCGCATGTGGCGGAAAACGCTTCAGCTCTTTACGGGATTCTCCAGGAAGATCCGTCGTCTCCGGAAGAGTCACGACCTGCCGGTGATGGCGAAGAATCCCCTGGTTCCGGAACTCGACCTGGAGGCCCCGCTTTTTCTCCCCAAGGTCTGCGTGGTACGGGCGTTGTTAGACAGGATGCTTCCCGGCCGACAGGTGATACTCCGCAGCAGCGACCTGGAGATGCCCTGGGAGATGGAGCATCTCTGTAATTGCCTGGGTCATGAACTGATCGAGGTCGGGAGGGAAGGGGCGACCTGTTTCTTCACCCTCCGGGTGCGTGGACCGATGGACCGGCGCCCCAGGCGGGATCCCGGCCGGCTGACCCTCAGTCCACAACTACCGATCCATACGATCGATATCCGCCGTGATCGGCTCACGCCGGGCGGTCGCGCCGTAAAGCGACTCCACCCCGGGAGGAACGAGGGTTCAAGGGAGGAGAACCCGGGATGCACCTAAGGTGTCAGGCCTTGACGGGCTGTGGCCCAAACAGATTATTTCGTGCGTGTACATTCCGTGAGGATCTGACTCTCGTCGACCTCTTCAGGCACATCCCCAAACCCGGACAGCGCATGACCCCAATGATTACGCAACACCGTCATTCACAAAAAATTCACCGGATCCACATCCACAACGAGGTCCACCCCGCTTCTCCCCCGGGTCTGCGAAAAACGGGAGACCGCCTGTCGGACCGTTTCATGCAATTCCCGAACGCCTTTCCCCTTGAGGAGGATCTGGAAACGCCTCTTGCCCCGCAGCGTCGCGAGAGGCGCCCGAACCGGGCCTAAGAGTTCGGTCTCTCTCCTTCGTGCGACCTGTTTTCGAAGGATTTCACCCAACCCTTTCGCCGCATTTTCAGCCTTCTCCAGGGAACGGGCGGCAAGAATCAGTTGGACCATACGGCAATAGGGAGGATAGTCCAACTCCTTCCGGAACCGGATCTCCTGTTCAAAGAACCGCCTGTAATCATGACGGACAGCAGCCTCAATGGCATAATGCTCCGGCGTATAACACTGCAGATAGACCTTTCCCGGAACGTCCCCCCGGCCGGCCCTTCCGGCGACCTGGATCAAAAGCTGGAAGGTCCGTTCGCCGGAACGAAAATCGGGAAGGTGAAGGGAGGCGTCGGCATTGAGCACACCGACCGTGGAAATCCCCGGCAGGTGATGCCCCTTGGTGACCATCTGGGTACCGATCAGGATCTCCCCCTCACGGGAACGGAAGCGTTCGAGGATCCGGCGGGCCGCCCCTTTTCTCTGCGCGGTATCCCGGTCGAGACGGAAAAGCGTGGAATCGTTGAACTTTTTTTTGACCTCTTCTTCCAGCCGTTCGGTGCCCCGCCCCTGAACCGTAAGCGCCTCCGCCCCGCACTCGGGGCACGTCGTTTGACGAGACGCCGTGTGACCGCAATGATGGCACAAAAGACGGTCCTCTTTGAGATGGTAGGTCAGGCTGACGCTGCAGTCCGGACACCGGAGGACAAAACCACAGGTGGTGCAGAGGAGAAAAGGGGCATACCCTCTCCGGTTCAGAAAAAGCAGGATCTGTTCATTCCGCCGCAAGCCGGACCGGACCGCTTTTTCGAGTCTTTTGGAAAGCGCCGGGGCGCCGTTCTCCTTCTTCATATCGATGAGCCGAACCTCCGGCATGGGACGATCATGGATCCGCTTCGGGAGGGTCAGCAGACGATACTTCCCATTTCGGGCATGGGCGTAGCTTTCCACCGAGGGGGTGGCGCTCCCCAGGATCACGGGAACACCGGCCAGCCGGCCTCGCACCACCGCAAGATCCCTCGCGTGATAACGGGGGGTCTCCTCCTGCTTGTAGGTAGGGTCATGCTCTTCATCCACGACGATCACGCCGAGGTGCGTAAAAGGGGCGAATATGGCGGAACGGGCGCCGACGGCGATCGCGGCCTCTCCCCGCCGGATCCGATCCCACTGGTCAAATCGTTCCCCGGCGGAAAGCCCGCTGTGCAGAACGGCCACGGGTTCGTCGAACCGTGCCCTGACCATGGAAACCAACTGTGGCGTCAGGGCGATCTCCGGCACGATCAGAATCGCCTCTCTCCCCCGGGCCAGGGCGCCGGCAATGGCGTGCAGATAGACCTCCGTCTTCCCGCTGCCGGTCACCCCGTGGAGCAGAAAGGTTTCAAATCTCCCTGATTCGACCGCCTGTTGAAGGGCCGTCACCGCATCCGCCTGTTCCGGAGAGAGGGAAGGAGGTACATCCTTCTGAATCTCCTCTCCATGAAAGGGATCCCTGATAACTCTTCGTATCTCCCGGACCAGGAGCCCCTTCTCGACCATCCTCCGGATGACACCGGCGCTTGCCCCGGTCTTCCGGAGAATCGCGGAACTCCGTTGCAGGGGATCTCCCTTGATAAATTCCCGGAGAATTCCCGCCTGGGCCGGCGCTATCTTCCGGATTTCAGGAAGATGTTCCTGAACCCACTCACAAGTCATTCCCAGACGATACAGGGTCTCGCTTTTCCCCCGGATCTTTCCGATCGCCGATGGAAGGGCGGCACGGATAACAGACCCCCAGGGTACCAGGTAGTAGTCGGAAATCCAGCGGGTCAGTCTCAGCATTTCCGGAGAGAGCCAGGGTTCCGACTCAGGAACGTGCATCAGAGGCTTCAGGTTCCGGATATCACTCTTGACGGTCCGGTTGACCAGATATCCTCCGGTTGTCCGGGACCCCAGGGAGACCGACACGAAAACTCCGGGGACTGCCGTATCTGCAAGCCCTTCGGGGATGGTGTAATGGAGAATCTTCGGCACACCCGGAATCGCGACTTCAGCGATTGCGGGTGTGCGCTGTTTTTTCCTCCGGTTCATGGAGAGAGTTTAACAAAGCGCGACAAAGGAAAACAAGAAGGATATGACGCGTACCGAAAAAAAACAAATGGAGATCTTCCGGAACGTTCCACAGAGCTCCCGACTTCTTCACATTTTTTCACACTTTTGTCTTGCAACCCACACCCGCCTTGGGTACAATACTTCTCCAAACCGAATCGGCCTCTCAAAAGGCTTTTCATCATTCGCGACAATCCTTTCAGGTGAAGATGGGGCAGAAACGGAAGTTTTACACTCTCGACGAGGTCTGTCTTTCGCTCGGTTTGGAAAAAAGCCGGGTACGTTTTATCGAAAGGGAGTTTGGAACCTTTTTCGGTTTCTCCAGACTCTCCCCGGGTCCGACTCTCTATTCCCGGAAGCAGCGTGCCGTCATCGAAAAGATCGGCCGCCTTCTGAAGCGGCCCGATCTGACCGTCGACCAGATCAAGAACCGGTTTCACCGTCTCTGCCTGGAGCGGGGCAAGGGAATCTGGGTGATCGCCGTAGCCAGCGGAAAAGGGGGGGTAGGGAAGACCTTCCTTTCGACCAACCTCTCCGTGCTGTTCGCCCGTCGCGGACTGCGCACCGTGCTGTTAGACGCCGATTTCGGACTGGCCAATGACCACGTCTTCCTGGGAATTGATCCCAATGCCACGCTCCTGGATCTCCTGAACCGGAAGGTTACCCTGGAGGATTTACTCGTGGAGGGGCCCTGCGGAATGAAACTGATCCCCGGAGGATCCGGTGTCTTCCAACTCGCAGAAATCATGGAACATCAGCGGGACTATCTCGTGGAGGAGATGCTTCGCCTGCGAGGGATGACCGATATCCTGGTGGTCGACACGGCTGCGGGGGTCTCCCGAAACGTCCTTCACCTGCTCGGTCTGGCGGATGAAATCCTGATTGTCTCCACTCCCAATATCGCTTCCATCCTGGATGCCTTCGGCCTGATCCGGATCGCCGTGCAGCAAAAAACGACAGGGGCACTGAACCTGATTGTCAATCGTGTCCGCAACCCGGCCGAAGCGGATCACGCGAAGGGCCGTATCGCTCAATGCGCGGACCGGCTTCTCGGGAGGAAGGTCACCGGAATCGGATCGATTCCTGAAGATCCCCTGGTGGAGAAATCGATCCAGGACCGGAGTCCCCTGGTCCTGCAGCCCCCCCCGTCCGGGGCGGCATCGGGACTTGAGGGAATTGCGCGGAGGCTGATTCGGGAAAGAACGATTTGGAAGGGGGAAAAGCGGAACCGGCTGAACCGTCTTTTCGCCCGCCTTGTCATGTCGTCTTAACCATGTACTTTACACAACATCTGTCAAGGAGGATTGAAAAATGACCGAACTGATCAATGCACTGGGCGAAATTCCTGCAGCCTCGATACCGGACGAGGATCTTGCCATGGATCTCGCCGACCTGATCTCCGTAAATCATTTCCAGGCGAACCGATCCGAAGAAGAAAAGCCCCTCCCTTCGAACTCCGTGCTGGATCACTTCGGCTTTTCCAGACAACCCTTCTCCGACACGGTCGATCCCGACTTCTTTTATCAGAGCAGCGTCCACGAAACCGCCTTGAAAAAAATGACCATGACGGTCGAAGAAGAGATTTCCCTCGGTTTGGTACACGGGAAAAGCGGTACCGGGAAAACCCTGCTGACCCAGATGCTGCTTCAGGGTCTCCCGCCCGAGTTCTACCGGACCGTACTGGTGCTGGTCTCTCCCGGTATGAGTAAGACCGCGCTTTTAAAGGAGATCCTGATGGAGCTTCTGACGGAGTGCGAACACCTCCCGAACAAAACGCAGGACCTCCTGAATCTCCTTCATGAAAGAATCCTGCATCTGTACGGAGAGGAACGGAAACTGGTGATCCTGATCGACGAAGCCCATTTCTTAAGTTCCGACGCCCTGCACATGCTTCGAACCATCAGCAACCTGGAAACCCCCCGAAGAAAATTGTGCGTCTCGATCCTTTTTGCAGAGAGTTCCTTTGTGAGACGTCTGGCGCATCCATCCTATCAGTCGCTGAGAAACCGGATGTACCTGAAGGCGGCCTTAGGGGGGATGGATCTGGAAGAGACGGTTCAATACATCACCTTCCGTCTTCTGGCCGCCGGATGCCATACCCCTCTCTTTGAAGAGGACCTCTATCCGGAGATCCAAAAACACTCGGACGGAATCTGTCGGGAGATCAACCGCATCTGCCACAACTGCCTGAGTGAGGCGTACCTGAGAAGGGAAAAGAGAATCACCCGGGAGATCTTCAGCCATGCCCTGGAATAAGTCCGAAAAAATCCCCGTGCTTCCCAAGAAAGTGAAGAAGACCGCCTTTCGGAAAGGAGAGATCTCCGCACGGATGATTCGAGAGGCGGAAGCCGCAACCGGGAAGTCCCCACCCGGTAAATTCGGAAAAGCCTTCGAGATCCTTCTTGCGCCGCCGAACACTCGGAGAAAAAGGAACCGGTTTTAAGATCCATTTCCCCGGATGGAATCATCGTCTGGCCCCTGCTTCAGAGAAGGGCCTTCCCCTTTGCGGAAGAGATATTCCCGGAACCCGCTTTTATGATGGAAAGAGCGGACGATCTCAAAAGAACCGAAAAGTCTCATGATCTCCCGGTTCGGATAATGAATGGAGCGGATCCGGGTCTTCGGAACCGGTTCGTGGACAACACGCTCCGGAGTCAGAATTTTATGTCGAAGCACATTGCCGGTTTCGGAATCCTCCCGACCTCCGAAGAGGGCCAGCAACAACCCCCCAGGTTTGAGAATCAGAAAAAGTCTTTGAACCAGAAGCCCCGCATCGCCGGCCTTCACGTAGTCCAGTAGATTCCAGCAAAGAACCCCTCCGAAGGTGGAGGGGGGATAGCGAAGCCAGGTAGACCAGGAAGAAAAGGAACATCCCGCATCCAGATAGTCCCGCAGAAAATCCTCCACAAAGATTTTAAATCCTTTCTCCCCGAAAAATTCAATGTTGGCGCTTACGGGCGGGCCCATATCGAGAAGGGACGGACGCGTCGCGGAAAAGGCAAGGGAGACCACGGCGTCGAGCGTCCTCAAGGAACTCGCGCGGTCCGCCGCGAAACCGGATACGGGCAGCCGGCCCTGAGATCGTGATCGCGCAGGCCAGTTCATGCTCCACTCCCCCCGGGGAAAGAGGCTATCCGGGACCCTTGCCATCCCGGAACCCGAATTTCAGAGGCGATTTCCACAAGATCCGATGGATACATAACAGGAAAAAACTCTCGGCGGGAAAGTAAAGAAGCGCTTCCTTCGCAGAAACCTTTTCAGGCGGTCTCCACCACCTGCTCGCTGCGGGACGACATGGACAGAGAACCCGCGGAAGGATGCGATACGTCCCGTTTCGCTTTTTTGCCGGTTTCCGATTGCTGAACCGGCTTTTGACTTTCCATCTCCACACTTCCCTTAAACCGGGCCCCATCCTCAATCACCACACGTGGAGCGGTCATATTCCCGATCAACCTCCCGGTCCGGGCAATTTCAACCTTCTCCAACGCGAAGACGTTTCCCTGCACCTCTCCCATAATCGTGATGTTCCTGGCGCAGATTTCAGCCTCGATTCTCCCGTTGGAACCGATCGTGACATTGTGGTCTTTCAGTTCAATATTCCCCACGACCTTTCCCTCTATGGTCAGGTCCTCGTTTCCGGTCAGTTCCCCCTTGATAAAGATCGATTGTCCGATAAAAACTGTTTTCTTACCCGGTGCGGGAGCAGAAGCCAGGACCACCCCCTTGGACGGATCTTCCTTTTCGGATTTCTTGAAAATGGAATCCTTGCGCTCAAACATTGGGGTTCCTCCTGAAGAAAATAACAAAAAAATTTGTGAAACCACAGAGCGTTGCGATCGTCTCTCTCCAGTCATTCTAACGTAAAACCGGAGGTGGCGCAACCCCCCTTCCCCTCTGAATCCAGCGGCAAAAAACCGAATCCATTCCCGGATGTTCCGGAGGCTCCCGCATTTTGGAGCGTGTTTTTCCGGCCTGATGGACCGCACTATTGGATCAGTCTTGCCTTCAGGCGGGAAAGCCGGACCAGCGCCGGTTTTTGCGCCTTGAGATAGGGAGTCAATCCATGCAATGCCTTTTCAGCATCCTCCTTCGTGGGGAAAATCCCGCAGAGAACCTTGTAGGCCGGTTTGTTATGCAGGAGCGTCTTCACAATAAAGACCTTTTCGTCGGGGGATGAAGCCTGAAGATCGTGAGAGGCGTAATTCAGGTAAGTGGTAACCTCCACCTGGATCGAGTAGAACCGGTCCGGGGCGGACCGGATGGCTTCAGCCCACCCCAGAAAGGCGGATTCCAGGTTTCCATCCTTGAAATTGGACAACCCCTTTGCGTAGAAATCTTTCCACCCGGGTGCGGGTTTTGGTAAAACCGGAGCGGGGACGACCACCGGCTCAGGCTCCGGTGTCCGGGTCTTCCCGGGTGGAGTTTTTCCCGGAACCGGCACGGAGGGAGCCTCCGGGTTTTTGTTCCCCTTTTCGTTTTTGTTCCCCTCTTCCGAGGCCAGTTCGGCGATGATCTCATCGGGGGTTTTTGTCTTGATCGTATCAGGAATGGGCTGTGACTCTTTCCCTTGTGGTAAAACCTGAAATATGGACCGGCCAGCCTTCAGATAATAGAAAAGGGCCATCGCGCCGAACAAAATAACGATCCCCAGGGCCAGGGAAATCAGGACCAGCGGAAGTTTCCTGCCCGCAGTTTTGTGAGTCGCCGTTTCTTCCACGGGAGAGGGTTCCTCCTGAGGCGGCCCCGAGATGGTTGTCCCGGCCTCGGCCTCTTGTTCCACGGCATCCTCGAGGACTGCCTCCGCCTCGGGCGTCAAGGGCGCGGTCTCACTCTCGGAGACCGGTTCAGCGGAACCGGATTCCTCCTCTTCTGTTTCGGGCTGCGCTTCCTCTCCTTCGTCCAGAGCGAGTTCAATCTTTCGGTCCAAGTCGTCGGATTCGACGCTTTCCTCCTCTGCCGTATCCGTCTCCGGAACCATTTCTTCCAGTACGGTGGCTTCTTCTTCCGGCATGGTTTCGTGAGACATATCCGCCTGGGGTTCCTCGGCCGTTTCCACGGCACTCAGAATCTTCTCATCCATCATCTGATCCTCATCCGCCTCATCCTCTTCGATTTCCATCTCAGGGCTGCTTACTTTCCCTGTTTCTTCCTCCGGAAGGCTGGAAGGACCTGCCACGGCTTGTGCCTCATCCGGTACGGGATCTAAGGTTTCCAGTAACTCCGGCGGCTCCTCCACCGGTAATGTACCGTCGGGGACCTCCCCGGGTCCAGTCTCTTCTTGAACGAATGTTTCCTCCTCAGGCGGGGAAGACTCCTCCCGGGGACTCGCGGAGAATTCCACTGCGCCGAGACAAAAGAGGGCGCTTAATACCTTTTTGATTTTCACGGGTTCGAGGGGCAGGGTGCCGATCATGTCCTGAATGGTTCCACCCCTCCCCAGCGCCTCCAGGACCGGCCGGTCCTCTCCCATGAAACTCAACTCATCGGAAGAAACGGTCACAGAGGTTGGATGGACAAACTGTTCCGGTTCCCCCAGGATGCGCTCGAAGAGTTCCTCCTTTTTCATGAGACGCATCCCTTCTGAAATGAGCTTGGAGAAGGGAACATGGAAACGCGGAAACCCCGCGGGAATCAATTCGACGGCCTCTTTTTTGAAAAAGGAATAGGTCCCGCTGTTCCAGGGGAAGAGACTGAAAAGAATGGAAACAAACTGATATTTACTGTTGGTGTAGATCTCGTCCTCGGACAGGAACCCCTTTTTGGTGAGAATCTGCCCGAAATTATCGCCGCTTTCCTTTTTCGACTCTAAAATGGCCTCATCCAGTTGCGCCCGGGTTAATTTGCCCCGGGCACACAGAATTTCCCCCAGGAGTTCTTTTTTGATATTAGAACGGGAGACAACCGGCACGCCGTTCTGGAAAAACACCCTCTTGACGATCTCCCCTTTTTGTGCCAGAAGGATTCCTGTCTGACCGGCGTCACGGATCTTCTTTAAGAGGACGGGGAAGGGAATTTCTTCGAACGTTCCACTTCCATGAAAATCCTCTGCCATGGAGCCTCCGGATTGGATTTTTGTTTGATTTATCAAGAGCTTCAATAACTATATCCTACATCTGGACAAAAATCAAGAAGGAAAGAGTCGCCCAAATCCAGCGATAGAGAATGTTCAGATCGTTTTGTTGAGGAAGCTCGTTTTGAAAAGTGTTCGGTGACCCTCTTCGCAAACAGAGCGGCATTCGAGTGGCGCGGAGCCGCCTCGTCCGCGTTATGCTCCCTGCGACATAGCGCAGGGGGGTATGCCTCAACCGCAAGCCTTGACGAGACAGCCCCGCGTCCCTCTCGGTGCGGCGCTCCGTTTACGAAAAGGACCGCTGAACACGCTTCGCAGGGTCTCCCCTGAACGGTCTATATCTTTGGGTTTCCGAGCATGGTGAGCTCAGTCGAACTACACGATTTCGCCCTTTTCCCCTCTCCTTCTACGATGTTAGGCTGCGTGACAGGGGGGGATGTTCCCCCTGCGGGGGAGTCGGGGCGGGCGAATTTTCCCACTGCAAATTCCCGGAATGGGATCCGGCTGGATCAGTCCCACTGATGAATGTGGAAGTGCTCATGGTCCACTGGGCCGTGGACGTGCCTGTGGGAGTGAACCAGGTTGGCCTGGATCAACTTTTCCGTGTCCTGGAGAAACGGCGCAAGCTCCCCGCTATAGATGAGACGGTGCTCCTCGGAGAGGATGAGACACCGTGTTCCAAACTCCTGTGCCAGGCTAAGGTTGTGGGTCGTGATCAGAGTCGTCAGATCAAGCTGCGACAGAAAATCGATGAGCCATCCTGTTGATCGTGGATCCAGGCTGGAGGTCGGCTCATCGAGCAGCAGGGTTTCCGGTTCCAGAACCAACAGGGAAGCCAGACACATTTTCTGTTTTTCTCCTCCACTCAGGTTGAAGGGGGGGGTATCCAGATACTTGTAAATTCCGAGCCTGTCGGCCCAGGTCCTGACCCGATCCTCGATGTTCCCCATCCGCAGTTGTCGTAATCCGAAGGCGATTTCGTCAAAGACCGTAGGGTTGAAAATCATCATATCAGGATGCTGAAACAGGAGGACCACGTCGGACCGGAAATTTCTGTTGAAAGCCTTCTGGCGCAGGCGTTTCTTTGTGATGGCTTCACCGTGATAAGAGATCGTCCCCGTATCCGGGAAGATCAGGCCGTTCAGCATCTTCAGCAGGGTTGATTTTCCACTTCCGTTCACCCCGAGGAGAACCACTTTTTCCTGTTTTCCGATGCTGAACGAGATGTCCTCCAGGACTCTCCGGTCGTCATAGGAGAAGGTGATGTTCCTGACCTCAATCATCCCGAAACCCCCTCGATTTCATCGCCAGGGTGATCTCCCTCGAATTATGGACGGCACGGTCCAGAAAGAGATAGACCGCCGAAGAGACAAAACGGTACCAGTCTTTTCTGCCGGGACGGGTGATCGTCCGGCTCTTCAGGGAGAGTGTAAGCTCCACCAGAATTCTCCGGAAGGTCAGGATCTGGCTGTACGACAGGGTCAGCAGATAGGTGAGCGTTTTCGAAAAAGAAAAGGCCGAAAAGAGATTGACCCGATCGATCAGGAGAAAGGTGGCGAAAGTGAGAACATAAGTCCGTGCGTTGATCAGGAGGAGGGACGCGAGAAAAGGCCTGCCCCGGGTTATGGAGAGAACCATGTAGGAAATCGAAATGGTCGAGTTGAACAGGAGAAGAGCGAAGAGGGCCTTCCGGAAAAGTTTTACAAACGAGCGGCCGGAGAGCACGGCCAGGAACAGGGCGCAGGAAACCATGAGCGCCATGCCGTGAAAGCTGGTCAGAAGCAATACACCCGCAAGATAGAACAGGAAGAATGAAAAATCCCGGTTCACTTCCTTCCCCTCCCTGAAAACCGCCCCAGGAGAAAGAAGATCCCGAAAATCAGCGCGACCCCGGCCGCCGCGGAGAGGTAGTATCCCAGTACGTCATTGTGACCATTGAGGTGATAATCGGCGATCGGGGCGCTGTACCATGCGTCGAAATGCCGGATCCCTTCCGGGATGAAACCTATGATCTTTCTGTAATAGCCCGTCCCCCACTCCCCCCAGGCCGGGTTGTTCGTGAGAAGCCCCACCGGCACGAGGAGGAGAAAAAGAAAGAGCAGGAGATAGAGCCTTCGTACGGCATTCCGCTTCATCTCTCACCTCCATGGGAAAAGCTTTCCGGCCTGATCCTCCGGACGAAGCTCAGCACTAGGACCGTAAAGATCCCCTCTACAACACCGAAGAAGAGGAGATGGGCACCGACCAGGGCCGGGATGGTTACCGAGAGAGAGAAGGGAAAGAAGAGGGGGTTGCCTCCGGCGTCCGAGGCGATCAGCGGTTGGATACCGAGTGCCAGGGCGATCAGAATTGATGCGGCGACGATACTGGACCATCCGGACAGAAAGGCGGCCACGGATTGAGGGAATTTCTTCCTGAGGACCGGGTAAGCCCAGGCTGCCGTAAAAGAGGCGATCAACCCCATGCCGAGGGCGTTGACCGGCAACGAGGTGATCCCTCCGTCTCCGAAAAGAAGAGCCTGTATCAGAAGGACCAGACTTACGGACAGGAATCCGGTCCATGGACCGAAGAGGATGGCAATCACCGCCGTCCCTATCGCGTGTCCGCTTGTTCCTCCGGGGACCGGGATGTTCAGCATCATGATCATGAATGAGAGCGCGGTCAGCGCCGAGATGAACGGCAGGGTCTCTTCGTTCAGGATTCTCCTGACCCGGCGGAAAGCATGGACCCAGAGCGGAGCCGCAACGGCGTAGGCGGGAAGATAGGTCAGAGGCGAGAGGTATCCGTCCGGGATGTGCATAATGGTTTGTTCC
Source organism: uncultured Nitrospirota bacterium (assembly GCA_964483105.1). Taxonomy (GTDB): domain Bacteria; phylum CG2-30-53-67; class CG2-30-53-67; order CG2-30-53-67; family CG2-30-53-67; genus CAYZZU01. The sequence goes on along the minus strand of CAYZZU010000014.1, from coordinate 46,136 downwards.
TTTGCGTGCTCTGCGATATACGGTTTTGATCCCGGGTTCCCCGTGACTTCCTGTGTTCCCCGTGGTTCAAGAGTTCTTGCTTTTGATTCTGCCTTTCTCCGGGATCTTCGTGTACTCCGTGGTTCATGCTTTTTGCCTGGGGTTTGCAGTCAATCAGAAAGTCACGTTCAACCTCAGACTCGTAACCCAGATGCCGTCCAGATCGCTGGATCCCAGGGGGTTTCGGGTATACTGCAGATCGGGAGTCACCGAAAGGGTGTCGGTGATCTGGCGCCGGTAAAAGAGTTCAGAAATCACGAGGTTTTTTTCATAGAGCGACACGGTTGTCCCTCCGCTGGTCCACTGCTGTTTTGCCCCGTTGCCCACCCGCAGCACCCCCGCCGCGAAACCCAGGGTGTTGCGCCCTGCGTTCAGGGAAAATCCAAGGTTGTAGAATTGATCAAAGTTCAGGACCTCTTTTTCGCCCGCCGAGTACCGGCCGAAGAGGGCCAGATGGTCACTGAGATTCTGGTCGAAGCTCAGGCCGATCCCCTGATTATTGTCGGTTCCGTTCCCGTCGTTACGATCAAAATCCGTGGTATCCTTCCAGACGTAGATTCGATAGTTCCCCTCCCTTCCCCCCGGCTTCAACCTGCAGCCGATTTCGGCGGCATAAACCGTTGAAAAATCCTTGGACCGGGCGAAGAGCCGTTCCTGGGCGGAGGTCCGGTCTTCTCCTTCAATATAAAGAAGGGTCCCGTAGAACCTGTCGGAAAACCGGTAGGTTACCCGCATTCCGGGTGAATAGCTTGGAATCCCGTGGATCGGACTGTTGTAAAAGGCCGCGTTCATGAACTGCCCGGTTTCGTCGTGGGCTACGTTATTCGAGTCGATATAGACCGTGCCATCCAGTATACCGAAGGTCCACAGGAGACGCTCTTTCAGGAATTTTCCTTCGTACCACGCTTCCAGCAATTTGTTGTTGTCGGAGAGGTCCTGTTCGGTGTCATCCGCAAAGGGAGTAAGCCCGCTCGTTTTGGTCAGCTCCGGATTGATCCCGTCCCCTTTGGCCATGGAAAGGTGGGTCGAGGCGAGGCCGTGAAATCCCACGGGAAACTCGACGAAGAGGTCTATGGACGCAGACATATCCAGACGCTCCTTTTCATCCAGGGAAGAGAAACCAACCCGGTTCAGTCGGTCCGCAACGTCTGAATAGCCGGACGTTCCCGACAGGGCGGAGAGAATCCCGCCGGAAAGCGCCACCCGTTCATACCAGGGATGTTTGGAGACGGGAACCGGTTTTCCTGTCTGAATCCGCTCCTCCAGCGCGCGGATTCTTTTTCTCAGTTCCCGCGTCTCCGGTGTATCATGCCCATAGGCGATCCCGGAAAGTCCCAAAGACAATATGACCGCCAGAATGATCACCGCACACCGAAACATAATCCCTCCTTTCGGGTCATACGTTTATTGGCTTCAACCGGACCTTTCCTTCCGGTGGGAGGAGCAGGTAGCAGGATGGCCCGCTTACCGCAGGGATTTCCCTTCCGTGGTCAGAGTGAGTTTTCCGTGCTTGACGCCCCGGGTTCCAATCAGATGGTCCGCAAGTTTCCGGATCTGGTTTGCCTTTCCTTTCACCACCAGAACCTCCAGGCAGTTATGGACGTCCATGTGAACATGCAGACTCGATATAATCAGCTTGTAATGGTTGTGTTGCAGATGAGTCAGATGGTCCGGAAGTTCCCGGGTATGATGATCGTAGACCAGGGTAATGGTCCCCACCATCTCCTTTTCTCCGACTCTCCACTCTTCCCGGACCAGGCGGTCCCGTATCAGATCCCGGATCGCTTCGGAACGGTTATGGTAACCTTTCCGGGCAATGAGACGATCAAAGCTTTTCAAAAGTACGCTTTCGATGGAAATCCCGAAACGAAGAATCTTCGACATGCCGTTTCCCCGCGTCAGCGTTAATGGTGTTATGATAATAATAATTGTGCTACCTGAAGTCAAGAAAAAGTTCCGGGGGGGGAAGGCGCAAATTGAAGGCGGCTATGATTGTTTCTTTCCCGGAGGCGGGAGAGGTTTTTGGTTCCGGGTTTTCTCCCGGAGCTTTTTCAAATAACGTATACCCCCCTGAAGCCGGAACACCTCATCGAGCATTTTTCCGCTTTGATCTTCCGGAGGCAGATTAAACTGGATCGGACTATCCAGAGGTGAGGGGTCTTTAACCGGCGCGGTAAGGAGCCGGTTTTCCACTTCCTCAAAACGCTGGGCATTCTGAATGACGGGTCGCGCGGCTTCGGCAATGGTCTTGAGGAAAGAAATCTCCCGTTCGGAAAAAGGAGCCCCCCCTCTGGCCATACGGAGAAGAAAGGTCCCCGCGATTCTTCCTTCCGACGTCACGGGCACCAGCACCAGGGAACGGAAGTTCAGGTTTTTCAGACGATCCCGCACCGGAGTCATCAGGGGGGAGCTCAGAATATCCTGCAGAATCAGTATCTCCCGGTTTTTTTGTACCTCTAAAATCTCCGGATATTTTCCAAGATCGATTTCCAGGTTCCGAATCTTTCGGTCGTCGCTGGAGGCTTCGACCACACCCGTTTTGCCGTCTTCCCGGATCCGAACGAATGAGCAACGTTCCACCTGGATGATTTCCGAAATCTTCCGGACCAGGGTATAGAGGAGTTCGTACATGGAGTCTTTTTCGTAAAGGGTGTGGAGGATCTCCTGGATCAGGCGAAGATCTTCCCGCTCCCGGACCAGGCGTTCGAGCTTTTTCCGGATTTTCAGTTGGCGGGTAATGCGCGCAAGAAGATCGCTCGTTTCGAAGGGTTTTCGGATAAAATCGTTCGGCCCCCCCTCCAGGCACCGGAGGGAGTTCTCCTGGGTGCCGTAGGCGCTCAGCATGATGACCGGAATATCCCGGGTTTCCGGTTTCTGTTTCAGGTATTCGCAGACTTTCACTCCATCCATCCTCGGCATCTGGATATCCAGCAGGATCAGATCCGGACGGAACCGGGAGACTTTTTTCAACGCATCCACTCCGTCCACGGCCTCTTCGGTCAGATACTGGGGAGCAGACAGGGCCTCTCTTAAGAGCATACGGAACGTCTGATCGTCGTCCACTATCAGGATTTTTACGGGAGCCGACATATGACCTCTCCAGCAGTTCGATGTGAGGGACGTTTGAACAGGAAACCGCGCCATTCTCTGGAGTGGGCATGCAGGCAGGATCTATTGGCGGATTTCGAAGAATTTTTCACTTTTCGTTCGGTAGTCAGCCAACCCCGGGGGGTCGCTGATTTTGCGCCCGGCCCTTTCGGTACCGGTTGCCTTTTTCGTTAAAAGTTATCTTTAATTATAATCAAGAATACTCAAGATCGCAATAAAAAAAGTGCCGGATTTTTATGGTCTGCAAATTGACACATGCGGGTTTAACGAAAGGTTTCTTCATGAGATGTCGTCGTGTTTGTATGTCGTCTGTGGAGAATCTCCCGGATCGGAAAGTAGACAAGGATAGCGGCGGTGATGACAAACAAACCCTCGTGGAGGGGGAAAAACAGCGCGAAACCGGGGGAAACGAATCGAACCAGGTAGGGAGCGGCAAGAAATCCGGTGATATTCACATAAGTCAGCCCGATCACGGCGGCTTTCCATGCCGCGGGAAGGGGGGTCTGGGCAAAGAGATGGCAGAGGACATAGAAGATCAGTGGAATCATAAAGAGATGGATATGGGTGGAGGCCATCAGTTCCGGCAGTTCTTTCGGATAGGCCAGGGCAGCCTTTGAGCCGTTGTAATAGGTTGACACCGTCTCCGGTGAAGCACCGACACGGAGGATACCGTACAGGATCGAGAAAAGAACCCCCAGAAAGAGGAAGAATAGAAGGAGGAGGGCCGCCATCCTGAGCGCTTGACTGTTCCCATTCGTTTTATTCATCGCTTTCATGCCGTTCCTCTTTTCCGTAAAACTCCTCCCACAGGGAGAGGAGAGTTCTCACACCGTCCGATATGGCCCGGCAGGAGATCGTAGCTCCACTGATATTCCGGATGTCCCTCCTGTTCCGGATCGGATCGAGGAGACTCTTCCCGACGAACTGCCTGAGAAAGGACGGATACCGGATCTCGCCTCCGTGGGACTCCCGATAGGCCAGCACCTCTACCTGTCTCACCCGACCCCGGGGGGTAATCAGCACCATGAAGGTGATGGGGCGGGATTTCCCTTTGACATCATGGACCATGGCGTACCCTATCGGTTTGCCCTCAAAAATTCCGATATGGACATCCATCCTGGTGAAGGAAACGCGCGCCCTCGCATGCTTTTCGATCCTTTTCCGCTGTTCCGGATTCAGACGGAGGACAACGGTCCGGATCCGTTCCGCACCCGGAAAAACGCGATTCAGTGCCTCCCCGGGGGTCAGGTAGACCCCGGCCTCCGCGTGTGGGAGGCCCGGGGTGACCGCGACGAGGTAGAAGGTGGCGATCAGGAGTCGTAGTAACCGTTGCATCTTTTTGATCCTTCAAAACTGCCATCCAATCCCCAGGTTGATGAGATCCCCGGCCGTTCCGGCCTTGTTGCTGAGGTCCTGGTAATCCATCTTGATGGCCAGATTATCGATGGGCCGGTAGGTCAGTCCAACCGTCCAGGCCTTTCGGTCATAGGCCGGATTCGCGGTGAAACCGGAAGGCATCTCTTTCTGCGTATCGTAATCTTCATAACGCAGGAACAGGGCGACATCCTGTGACGTCTCCACCTGAATCAGGGGGAGAAAATGGTAGGCTCCCTCCACGTACCAACCGAAGAGATCGCTGGCGATGGCGTCCTTCCCGGAGGTTTTTCCCAGGACGGTATTGAGCCTCGCGGCATCGCCGATTCGCACCTGGGCCAGCTCACCCCGTAAATCAAGATTCGCGATGCTGTACTTGAAATCCGCCTCCAGGATGTCCACCCGGACACCGGAATCAATCAAGAGATCCTGGGCCGAATCCCCCCGGTAATAGGAAGCCCCCAACGCCAGACCGGGTACCCCTTTGTAATCCAGCCTTCCCACAAGGGCCAGATCCTCAACATTGGTTTTGAAGGCCTTCTGCCTGCCTCCCCGGATCCCCTTCTTCGCGGAGAATTTCTCCGCTTTCAGTCCACCCATCACATTCAACTGATAGGAAAAACCGTGGGACAGATTCCCGAAGACCCCCACGCCGGATTCACTCCATGTGGTGGGAATAATGACTGTATCCACGAAGGGCCTTTCCACACCGTTGAAGGTGGGTGGCTCATGGTACTGGTTGATGATTCCGAGCGGAGTGAGAAGAATACCGGCCCGGTAATTCAGGTGTTTCCCCGTCAGGAAATCGAGATAGGCCTGCTCCAGTTCAATCTCCCCGCTTTTCCCGTTCCCTTCGACGAACGCGTGCTCAATTTCCAATTCGGAATAGAACTGGATCCAGTCCGTCAGTTCATGGTTGAAGAAGAGGACGAAGCGGTGGAAATCGAGGGTTTCATCCAGGCCGCTGTTGTTTCCGTTGATTGTGTCATTATAATGAAGCTCCATATAGCCTCCGATATCGGTCCCGGAAAATAAACCGCCGGAGTCGAGCTTCTCCTGAATTCGGCTGATTCGGTCCTGTTGATCCTGAAAATCCCGGTTCTTTTCCTCTTTGAGCCGTTCCAACTCCCCCTGGAGTTGCTGAATCCTCTTCTCCAGGTCATCGATCCGGTCCGCATGGACCGGAACCGAAAAGAAAAAGAGAAAAATCGCCAACCAGAGGATCACCCCTTTTTCCATAACAAACCTCCTTTTTCCGTAAAATCACTCATCAGGCATCCATATAGAGAAGAAGAAAATGAGAATCATTCTCATAAACGGGTGGATTATGGTGAAAATGAAAATCATTGTCAACAAAAAACGAACATGAAGAGGAAAACAATCGGAATGGATTATTTTATTTCATTCGGAGTAGAAGAGGATGATGGATCCTGGCTCCGTCCGGAAGCGGTCGTCTCCCGGTCCGGGAGCGGCGTGATGCCGATCAATTCACGGATACGGTCCAGGCGGTCGCGGTAGCACTGTTCTTCATCACAGACGTTGAGCCGGGGGCGCCTTTCCGCAAGGATCCGCAGGATGGCGGGAAGGGAGGAAAACCCGTGCGTCTCCAGGTATTCCAGTTCAAGCCGCCTGCGCATCAGGTCCTCCAGGGTTTCGGCCTGCTCCCCTTCGAGCGCGAGTTCCACCTCGCCGCGGAGAAGCCCCCCCTCGATCGGTTCCATCCAACCCTTCCTGCGGAGAAGAAGCCCGGCACGGGAGCCCAAGCGGGAAAGGGTTCGGTCGAGCAGGGAAGAATCGATCCCCCGCCGCCTTCCTTCCTCCCGGAAGATCGCGGCGGTCTCCTCCAGCCCGACGGCGCCGGGCAGCCTTGTCTCTCGGAACCGTTCCGGTTTTATCCGCGTCTCCAGGACCCCGCAAAGCCGGTTCAGCCCTTCATAGACGGTCCAGGCCGCGGTGGTGAATTTTCCCCCGATCAATGTGAAGACCCTGCCTGAGCGGTTCCAGATATGGCGCCGCGACAGCCTCGCCGTCCCACTCCGGCTTCCGCGCAGGGGAAGCGTCCGGACACCGGCGAAGGCATAGTGGAGAGTCGAGCGGTCAAGCCCGCTCCCCGGAAGGTCCTTGTCAATGCGGGCCAGGATCTCGTCTATTTCATCCGGGAAGGGGACGGGATCCTGCATCACGGGTCCGGCGATCTCCCTTTCCGTGGTCCCCACCATGGCCCCGGAGAAATGGGGCCAGACGAAGTAGTAACGGCTCTTTCCCTCCATCGGGAGAAAGAGGGCGGGGCCGTCCCATGGCCGGTGGAAGAGAAGATGCGCGCCCTGGCTGTACCGGATTCTTTCCGACAGGAAGGCGGATTCTCTTCCCAACTCCGCGACCCAGGGTCCGGCGCAGTTCACAACGGTCCTGGCCTCGGTTTCCAGTCGTTCCCCACCCGCAAGGTCGGACCATTCGACCCGGACCTTTCCCCCGCCGATCCGCCGTATCGTCTCGACCCTCGCGTAATTCAGGCATCTCGCCCCGGCCCCCCTGGCCGCAAGGATGTTCTCCAGGACCAGCCGGACGTCGCTCATGAGCCCGTCGTAATAGAGGAAGTACCCTTTCTGCTCCTCCCTGAAGCGGGACGGGATCCCTGCCTCTCCGGTCCGGAGCCACCGGTGCCGCCGTTCCTTCTTCCGGACGAAGAGGTCATAGAGGGAAAGCCCGGCGGCCAGTTTCCACCGGAAGAAGGGGGCATCCTTCGGAACCGGGATGAGAAACGGATGCGGGTGAACGATATGGGGCGCGGCCCCGAAGAGATCCTCACGCGCCCGGATCCCTTCGAAGACCTGTTTGAAGTCGAACATTTCGAGGTAACGGAGCCCGCCGTGGGCCATCTTGGAGGAACGGCTCGATGTCGCTGATGCGTAATCGTCCCGTTCCAGCAGGATCGTGGAAAGACCGTTCAGGGCGGAAAGCCTCGCGAAGGCGGCTCCGTGGATGCCGCCGCCCACGATCAGGATGTCGCAGGTGGGGCGTTTTCTGAGAGAGGCTAAAAGCTCCTCCCTTGTTGAAAAAAGATTCACGTTCTCGATCCCGCCCTCCCTTCTCAATTTTCTCCCCGGCACGAGGTTCACAGACCCGCCCGGAGGATACGGCCGGGGTAATCCGTGAAAATCCCGTCGACCCCGATGGCCTTCATCCGGGCGACGTCTTCCAGATTGTTCACGGTAAAGACATGGACCCGCAACCCGCGCCGGTGCGCCTCGCCGACAAAGAAACGGGTGACGCGGGGAAGAGGGACATGAATCGATCCGGCCCCGATCTCACAGGCCCGCGAAAGGGCCTCGTCCAGCCTTCCGTCAAAGAGCGCCCCGATACGAATCCGTGGATCGAGCTTCCTGCATTGCCTCAGATACTCCGGATTCAGAGAGGAGACAATCACCCGTTCCAGGCGGAGCCCCTCCCTCTCGACCCGCTCGCGAAGAAAATCGACCATGATCGGGACCGTGCCGGGTCCCTTCAGCTCCACGTTGATCCCGGCCTTCTCCCCAAGGAGATCGAAGACCTCCCCGAACAGAGGAATCCTCTCCCCGCGGCCCGCGTCGAGTGAACGGAGATAGGAGAGAGGCCTTTCCATCACTCGTCCCGTGCCGTTGGTCGTGCGTTCGAGACGGTCGTCATGGATCACCACCAGCCGGCCCTCCACGGCATGGACATCGACCTCCACCCACTCCGCACCGAGGGCAAGAGCCCTCCGAATGGCCCGGAGGGTGTTCTCCGGCTCGTGTCCGCTCGCCCCCCGGTGAGCGAAAACGAGCATCCTGGACTCCTGCGGTTCCGTCATGCCGTGCCGACCTCCCGTTTCCGTGCCACACCTTCCGAATGTACTGCACCGGACGAACGGGGTCAAGCACGGCACTTCACCGGGCAACTGCCGCACGCCATGAAGCAAACATTTCGAAAAAGGCCCCATAGTTAACCAAACAGTAATTTTCCGGTTATGTCGAAATCACACCCCTGCTTTATCCTGAAAAAGATCAAAGAGACGGTTGTTTTGTATAAGACAAGAAGGAAGACGGCTCGAGTCTCCGAGGCCTGATTGCAGATCGCCGGTATTCTTCAACCGGCGGAGACAATCCGGAGCCGGGATCCGGGCGGCGGAAGGAACAAATGAAAAAGATCTCTGGAAAGTTGGTTACGAAGATCGGCATCCTTTTCCTGACCGCTTTGGTTGGAATTGCCGGAGGTTTCGCTCTTCGGGGGCACGAAACCATGGCGTCCGATGCGTCCGGATCCGCCCAGGCCGTATCCACTCCGGATACCCCCCTGGCTATTGTTCAAACCGTCCCTGTCCGGAGGAAACAGATCTCCAGGGAGATCGCGGCATACGGTACGGTTCTCCCGGCGCCCGCTGGGGTCCGAATCCTGTCCGTTCCGTTCAAGGCCGAGATCCTGGCCATTTATGTCCGGGAGGGGCGGCGGATTTTACGGGGCGAAAACCTTTTTGAGGTACGCCCGAGCCCCGGTGAAATGCTCGGGATAAAAACAGCCGGGGCGGCATACAAAACCGCCGAGAAACTTCTTCAAAAAACCGAAGAACAGGTCCGGCTCAAACTCGCGACGCGTGAGGATCTGATCCATGCAAGACAGGCCTTCGAGGAGGCAAAGTTCCGCTTGAAGAGTCTCGAGAAGAGGGGGATCGCAGAACGGGTCGTCATACACTCTCCTGCAGACGGTATTGTTTCCCATGTTCTCGTTAAAAGTGGAGACCGGCTTTCTGCCGGAGCGTCCATCCTGGAAGTGACACCACGGGGTGCGGTTGAAGTGAGGTTGGGAGGAGAACCGGAGGACTTTCCCTTCATTCATCCTGGGTATCCCGTCGTGATCACACCGGTGAACAGGCCGGGGATCCATGAGATATCCGGGACGGTGCGATCGGTTTCCAGAATCATCAACCCCTCCACCCGTTTGCTGGATGTCTTTGTAACCGTTCCCCCGTCTTCGCCCCTTTTGTTGAATGAATATGTACGGGGCCGGATCAGAATGAAAACAGAGGAGGGGCTTGTCGTACCCCGCAGCGCGGTCCTCAGAGAAGGGGATCAATCCTTTCTGTTCACGGTGGCGAATCACCGGGCCGTAAAACACCAGGTTTCCGTCGGCCTGGAAAACGGGGACGAAATCGAGATCATGGCAAAGGACCTTGCCCCGGGCGGTCTTGTCGTAACCCTTGGGAATTACGAATTGAAGGACGGCATGGCGGTCAGGGTGGAGGGAAGGCCGTGAATGGTACCGAATGGATGCAGCGACATCACCGTTCCATCCTGTTCCTGATCGCGGTGCTGGCCATCGGTGGCATGGTGGCTGCCTTCAAGCTCCCCGTGGCTCTCTTCCCACGCGTAAACTTTCCCCGGGTGGTCATCAGCCTGGAGGCCGGCGACCGGCCGGCGGAACGCATGACCGTCGAGGTAACCCGGCCCGTGGAGGAAGCCGTGCGGGCGGTACCCGGTGTACGGGAAATCCGTTCCACCACGACCCGGGGGAGCGCGGATATCTCCATCAATTTCGACTGGGGGGAGAACATGGTGGCAGCCATGCTCCAGGTGGAGTCCAAAATCAACCAAGTGCTGGCTTCTCTCCCGGCGGGGACAACCTTCTCCGTGAAGCGTATGGATCCAACTGTTTTCCCGGTGCTGGCCTACAGCCTGACCTCGGATACACATTCCCTGGTGGAATTGAGGGAGATCGCCCTGTTTCAGTTGCGGCCGCTCCTGACCACCGTAAAGGGGGTGGCCCGGGTGGGGGTGCAGGGGGGTGCCGCCGCCGAATACCAGGTGGTGGTGGATCCCGCCCGCCTGGACAGTCTGGGCCTTGCCCTCGAAGATGTGGCACAGGCACTTTCCGCATCCAACGTCCTCCAGGCCGTAGGACGCCTTGAAGACCATTACAAGCTCTATCTGGACATCTCCGATACACGTTTAAAAAACCTTGACGAGATCCGGAATACAATCATTCGGTCCGGGCAGAACGGCCTGGTCCGCCTGGATGACATCGCAACCGTCAGAATGGGAGTGACGCCTCAGTGGACCCGGGTGACCGCGGATGGACATGACGCCGTAGTCCTCCAGGTTTTTCAGCAACCGGGGGGCAACACCGTCCGGATCGCAAGGGAGGTCAAGCAGAAACTGGACGGTTTCCGCCCCCACCTTCCCGGAGGCATCCGGATCGCAAACTGGTACGACCAGAGTACGCTGATTCTCTCCTCGGCCGCGAGTGTCAGGGACGCCGTCCTGATCGGCATTCTTTTTGCCGTGGTGATCCTTTACCTGTTCCTCAGAAATGCGAAGATGACGCTGGTTGCGGCGGTCATGGTTCCCAGCATACTTTCCGCCACCCTCCTCCTCCTCTATGTCTTCCATATGCGGTTCAACATCATGACTCTTGGGGGGCTGGCCGCGGCGGTGGGTCTCATCATCGATGATATGATCGTCATGGAGGAACAGATCGTCCGGAGACTCCGGGAGCGTGGGAACAACAAGAGCCGAAATATCATGAAGGCCGTAGAGGAGATCACAAGACCACTGGCCGGATCTTCCGCCTCTACCACCATTATTTTCGCGCCCCTGGCCTTTCTCGGTGGTGTGACCGGTGCCTTTTTCAAGGCGCTCTCCCTCAGCATGGCATCCAGCCTGGTCGTCTCTTTCCTGGTGGCATGGCTGGGTGTTCCGATCCTGGCAGGCCATCTGCTCTCAGGGAAAGACGGAGAAAAAGAGGAGGGAGGAAGGATAAGTCGGTTCTGTTATGCCGGGTACCAAAAGGCCATGGAACCTCTTCTAAAAAGGCCTATCCTGGTTCTTTTCGGCCTCTTGGCACTGATTGCCACAGGATGGTTTTCTTATCAGCGTCTCGGTTCAGGCTTCATGCCCCACATGGATGAGGGAGGATTCATCCTGGACTACCGGGCTCCATCGGGAACCTCGCTGAGCGAGACGGACCGTCTGCTCCGCAGGGTTGAGACGATCCTGCGGACGACTCCCGAGGTGAAGACCTATTCCCGGAGGACCGGACTGCAACTTGGAGGAAGCCTTACCGAGGCCAACGAAGGAGACTTCTTTGTTCGTCTTCAACCCCCGCCCCGAAGATCCATCGAGGCCATTATGGATGACGTGAGGACCCGCGTGGAACGGGAGGTCCCGGGCCTTGAGATTGAGATGGCCCAGCTCATGGAAGACCTGATCGGGGATCTCACCTCCGTGCCCCAGCCGATTGAGATCAAGATCTTTGCAGACGACGAGCATGTTCTGAGAAGGTCGGGGCCGAGGGTGGCGGCCCTGATCAAAACTATTCCCGGGGTCGTGGACGTCAAGGACGGCATCGTCCCAGCCGGTGACGCCCTGATGATCCACCTGGATCGGGATCGCGCGGCCCTCGAAGGGGTGGATCCGGAGGCCGTAACCCGCATGCTCTCCCACTACATGAGTGGAGTGGTGACCACGGAAATCCGACAGGGCCCCAAGATGATGGGGGTCAGAGTATGGATCCCCGGTAAACTCCGGGCAACGGCAAAGGATATGGAGGCACTGCGCATCCGGTCACGGGACGGACACATCTTCCCCCTGAAACGGATCGCCCAGGTAGAGGTTGTCACGGGCCAGCCTCAGATCATGCGCGATGATCTGAAACGGATGATCGCCGTCACGGGACGGATCTCCGGGAGAGACATGGGCTCCGTGATCCGGGATATCAAGAAAACCTTGTCCGCCGCTCCGGGACTTTTCCCCAAAGGGGTTTACTACCAGCTTGGAGGTCTATACAGGCAGCAGCGGATTGCCTTTTCCGGTCTCGTCAACGTTTTTGTATCGGCGGTGGTCCTTGTATTCCTTCTGCTTGTCTTTCTGTACGAGAGCTTCCGCATGGCAGGAGCCGTCATGGCCAATACGCTGTTGGCCCTCTCCGCCGTTTTCTTCGGTCTCTGGGTAACCGGAAGCAAGATCAACATCTCCTCCATGATGGGCATGATCATGATCGTGGGGATTGTCACAGAAACGGCCATTTTTTACCTCTCGGAGTATCGCTCACTCCCCCGGGGAGTCCCGATGGAGGAGGCCCTGATCCAGGCGGGCCGAAACCGGATGCGGCCCATCGCCATGACCACCGTGGCCGCCATACTGGCCCTGATGCCGCTGGGCCTGGGGATCGGCCAGGGCGCCGCCATGCTCAAACCCCTGGCCATTGCGATTATTTCAGGGCTGATGATACAGATGGTCCTGGTCCTGGTGATTCTTCCCGTCTTTGTCAGGATTCTGGGGTGCTCAGAGGATCCTGCGCGATAATCAGGATGTTATCTTTCTCTCCCAAATCCAGCGTCAGAAATCCCTAAATGAGCGATAGGAGATCAATAAAGACACAAAACCCTCTTGGTTTAAAGGTTTATGGTGCGTATACGACTCACCTCGAAGGTGAAAACCGAAGACCGGGAAGGGTGATGCGCTCTCCACAACCCCGCCTTTTTGACAGGATGAACCGGATCGACAGGATCGGCAAACCCGACTCCCCCAAAGGGGGAGCATCCCCCCTGTCACGCAGCCGAGCATCGGAGAATCAGGAGGGGAAGAGCGCGAGATCGTGTGGTTCGACTGGGCTCACCATGCCCGGAAATCCAAAGAGATAGACCGTTCAGGGGCGACCCTGCGCAGCATGTTCAGTGGTCCTTTTCGTAAACGGAGCGCCGCACCGAGAGGGATGCAGGGCTGTCTCGTCAAGGCTTGCGAGCGAGGCATACCCCCCTTCGGCATGCTCAGGGCAGGCTTTCGAGAAGCGAAGCGTTGTCCCGCGTAAGCGGGATCCAGTGACCGGGGCGTCGGATCATGGGTTCGTTTTCTTTGGACGAGCAAATAAAATGAACAAAAACAATTGGTTACAAAATTCCAGGAAGAGAAACGTCCGGGATTGTGTGGCCCCCCGTCAACAGGAATTTGATCAGGACTTCCCTGAATGGTACAAAAAAACACTCCGGACACTTTTCAAAACGAGCTTCCTCAACAAAACGATCTGAACATTTCTATCGCTGGATTTGGGGAAATGTTCCAACTTGATACTCTCAGGCTTTTACAGTATGTTGATACATCAACTTTTGGGTCCACTTTGGAAAGTGAAGGGGGAAGGTCAGGGGACGGCTTTGACCCTTTTCTTTGTCGACGGGAGAGCAAATCATGGACGGATATATCCTGGCGTTGGACCAGGGTACGAGCAGTTCACGGGCAATCCTCTTCGACCGCTCCGGCGCTGCGGCCGCCTCGGCGGGAGAGGAGTTGCGGCAGATCTATCCGAGGCCGGGCTGGGTCGAGCACGATCCCGAAGAGATCTGGGAGAGCCAGCTCCGTTCGGCACGGCGGGTCCTGGAAGAAAGCGGCATCGCTCCGGGTGCGGTGCAGGCGATCGGAATCACCAACCAGCGGGAGACCACGCTGGTCTGGGACCATTCCGGGAAGCCTCTCACGAACGCCATCGTCTGGCAGTGCCGAAGAACGACCCCGATTTGTGACGGGTTGAGGGCCCGGGGATGGGATCAGAGACTGAAAGAAAAGACCGGTCTTGTCACCGATGCCTATTTCTCCGGAACCAAGGTGCGCTGGATCCTCGAGAACATCCCCGGCGCCAGGGCGCGGGCGGAGAAGGGGGAGCTTCTTTTCGGCACCGTGGATACCTGGCTGGTCTACCGTCTGACCGGCGGGAAGATGCACATAACCGACTACACCAATGCCTCCCGGACTCTCCTTTTCAATATCCATACCCTGGACTGGGACGACGAGATTCTTTCAGAGTTCCGGATCCCCCGATCCATCCTTCCCGAGGTACGATCCTCCAGCGAGGTGTATGCGGAAACAGAGCCCGGGTTATTCGGGGGAGTCCCGATCCCGATCGCCGGAATCGCGGGAGACCAGCAGGCGGCCCTCTTCGGGCAGGGGTGTTACGCGCCGGGCGTGGCCAAGAACACTTACGGAACGGGTTGTTTTCTCCTGATGAACACGGGGGAACGGGCTGTTTCATCCGGAACGGGACTTCTGACCACGATCGCCTGCGGGATCGGTGGGAGGGTCGAATACGCCCTCGAGGGGAGTATCTTCATGGGCGGCGCCACAATCCAGTGGCTGCGGGACGAGATGGGGCTGATCCGCGATGCTGCGGAATCGGAGGAGATCGCCGCTCGGCTCCCGGATACGGGCGGGGTCTTCCTGGTGCCCGCCTTTGTGGGACTCGGGGCGCCTTACTGGGATTCTTACGCGCGGGGGACGATCGTCGGGATGACGCGGGGGACGAGGCGGAGTCACGTCATCCGCGCCGCCCTCGAGTCGATGGCCTACCAGACCCGGGACGTCCTCTCCTGCATCGAGAAGGACAGCGGAATCACGCTCCATGAGCTTCGTGTGGACGGCGGCGCCGCCTCCAATAATTTCCTGATGCAGTTCCAGGCCGATCTGCTCGGTCTCCCGGTGGTACGACCCTCGGTGGTGGAGACCACCGCCCTGGGGGCCGCCTGTCTCGCAGGTCTCGCCGTAGGGTTCTGGAGTAACCGGGAGGAAATCGCCACCCATCGCCGGGTCGGGCGGAGGTTCGGGCCATCCATGCCGGCGGAGAAAAGGGAAGCGCTCTACTTCTCCTGGAAACGGGCCGTCGGACGGGCCGAGGGATGGGCGATTCCGGAAGGATCAGCGGGGCATGACCCGGGCAGGCAATAGGGCTTCACACTTCGAAACATCTCCGTGGACGGCCTCTCTCCACCGGATTTCAACCGGAAGAGCTGAGTCATTTTCTTTTTTCCTGAATCTTTGTGACACAGATTACATCTTTTCCCCTTTCTTTCCCGTACAGTGAATTCCATCACATCTTGTGATGGTTTTTTGTCAGAGAGTTCATTTCAAAAAGGAGGGTTTCAATGAGTATGTTTTGTTACCAATGTGAACAGGCCGCGCGTGGAACAGGTTGCGAAAAGATGGGAGTATGCGGAAAGGACCCGCGGGTCGCGGCCCTGCAGGACATCCTGATCTACCAGCTCAAGGGAATCGGCTGGCTCGCTCATCACGCAAGGGGACTGGGAAAAACGGACGACAAAATCAACCGTTTCACCGTGAAGGCCCTCTTCACCACCGTTACCAATGTCGATTTCGATCCGGAACGCCTGATTGATTGGATCCGGGAGGGGGGAAGAATCCGGAAGGTTGCCGAGAATCTGTACTGTGAGGCAGAAAAAAAGGCGGGCGGAGAACCGAACCGGGAGGAGTGGCCGGCGTGCGCAAAATACAATCCGGCGGAAACAACGGCCGATCTTCCGGACGGGAACAAAACCCGGGACGGAATCGGAGTGGTCCGTGAACCGGAAAATGAGGATATTCGTTCCCTGAAGGAACTCCTGACGTACGGACTGAAGGGAATGGCGGCCTATGTGGACCATGCCGGAATCCTCGGCAGGGAAGAGGATGAGATGTACGCCTTTTTTCACCAGGCCCTTTCGGCCCTGACCCATCCCGCGCCCTCCATGGACGCCCTGCTCGGTCTCAACATGGAGTGCGGCCGTGTCAACCTCCGTGCCATGGAACTCCTCGACGCCGCCAACACAGAGCGGTTCGGAGACCCCGAGCCGACTCCGGTTACAACCGGCTTGAAGAAAGGCCCGGCCATCATCATCTCCGGTCACGACCTGCTCGACCTGGAAGAACTCCTCAAACAGACGGAAGGCACGGGGGTGAACGTTTACACCCACGGGGAGATGCTTCCGGCCCATGGTTACCCCGAACTGAAAAAGTACAAACACCTGGCCGGTCACTTCGGCACGGCCTGGCAGAATCAGCGGATTGAGTTCGATGGAATCCCCGCAGCGATCCTCTTCACGACCAACTGCATCCAGAAACCGAAAGATTCCTACCGGGACCGGGTCTTTACCTGCGGTCTCGTCGCCTGGCCGGAGGTTCCCCATGTAAAGGACCGCGATTTTTCCGCCGTCATCGAAAAGGCTAAGGAGCTGGCGGGATTCGAGGAGCGGGAAGGGGAAACCCTCACGACCGGTTTCGCCCGGAACGCCGTCCTCCGTGTCGCCGATCAGGTGATCGGGGCCGTGAAGAACGGCGCGATCCGGCATTTCTTTCTCGTGGGCGGTTGCGACGGCGCCAAGCCGGGCCGGAACTACTACACCGAGTTCGTCGAGAAGGCCCCGAAGGACACCGTCATCCTGACACTCGCCTGCGGGAAGTTCCGCTTCAACCATCTCGATTTAGGTGAGATCGAAGGGATCCCGAGGTTGCTCGACATCGGCCAATGCAACGACGCCTACTCAGCCGTGAAGATCGCGGAGGCCCTGGCCTCGGCCTTCAACTGCGGCATCAACGACCTGCCCCTGACCCTGATCCTCTCCTGGTACGAGCAGAAGGCGGTGGCGATCCTCTTGTCCCTCCTTTCCCTCGGGGTTCAGGGGATTCGGATCGGCCCCAGCCTGCCGGCCTTCCTCTCACCCAATGTGGTCAACTTCCTGACGGAGAATTTCGATCTCCGGCCGATCCAGACCCCCTGCCTGGATCTGGCGGAGATCCTGGAGGAAAAGGTCTGCGCCCAGGGTTAATGGACATCGAGTCGGAGGGGGGAGTTGCCTCCCCCTCCGCTCACGCCGGCGAAAATCCGGGTTTGTGCCGGATTGCAACAACGGACCTGACGTTATCGGATCCGGCCGATCAGGCGCAGAAGCCCGTCCAGGATCGTAAAGGGATGGGGAGGACATCCGGGGATAGAAAGATCCACCGGAACGATTCCGGTGCAACCGTTTTTCACCTCAGGGTGATCCCGGTAAGGCCCGCCGGAAATGGCGCAGGTGCCGGAGGCGATCACGATCTTCGGCGAGGGGACCGCCGCGTAGGTCTCTTCGAGGGCACGGACCATGTTCTGTGTGACCGGTCCGGTGATCAGCAATCCGTCCGCATGGCGGGGGGATGCCACAAACTGGATCCCGAAACGCCCCAGGTCATAGGTAACGGTCCCCAGGACATTGACGTCCGCCTCACAGGCCCCGCATCCCCCGGCGCAGACCTGTCGCAGCTTCAACGAACGGCCGAATATCCGTTGAACGACTCCCCCTGGTTTCTCCACCGGGGCGGGATTCTCTCCTGGAAGTACCAGGTCCTTCCGGTCCCACACGGAAAGCCGGTAGTCGCGGGTAAAACGAATGGCGTGGGTCGGGCACACCTTCCTGCAATCCCCACAGAAAAGACAGCGTCCCAGGTCGAGATAAGGACCGGTATCGTGCAGGGAGAGGGCGCCCGTCGGACAAATTTCCTCGCAGGCGCTGCAACCGGGATCACAGGGAATGGCTTCGATCTCGGGGCGGCCAAGAAAGCGATCGGGGAGATTCGATCCCTCCGGCGGGAATGGAAGAGTCCGGGAGCCCTGTTTGAATCGTGTGAGCAGTGCGCTGAACATGGTCCTCTCCTTACAGGTCGTGTCCGCAGTAGGACAGGTTGAAGCTCTTGTTGCAGATCGGGAAATCCGAGATCTGCTCTCCCCGGAGCGCCATGGCGAGCCCCATCCAGTTGTGAAACGATGGGTCTACAATCTTGTACCTGGAAAATCGTCCCTCCGCATCCGTCAGGGCCACATGGCAGATTTCCCCGCGCCATCCTTCCACCAGAGAGACCGCCATCTGATTGGGGGCCGGTGCCTCCGGAGTTCTGAACATCTTCCCGCCGGGAAGAGATTTCAACTGCTCCAGGATGAACTCTTTGGACCGCTGGATTTCCAGCCAGCGGACGTAGGCCCGCGCGAAGACATCACCGGTGTCCCATGTCGAGAGGGGAAGGTGCGTCATGGTATAGATTCCGTCTGGAAATTCGAAGCGAACATCCCGCTGAAGTCCGCAGGCACGGGCCGCGGGGCCGACCAGACCGAGTGCTTCAGCGGTTTCCCGCGATATCCGGCCGGTATCTTCAAAACGCGCCAGGACGGACGGGGTGTGCCAGAGTAAACTCACGGAGTCGATAAGATCCGGAAAAACCGTCTCGATACGGCGTGTCAGCTCCCGCGCGCGCGCATTGTCCAGGTCGAATCCGAGTCCTCCGGGTTTCACCCAGCCTCTTCCAAACCGGTTTCCACAGAAGAGTGCCGTCATGTTCAGAAATTCGCCGCGGATCCGCCCACAGAAGGAGGCCGTGGGGAGATATCCGATATCCCCCGCCATGGCTCCCAAGTCTCCGATGTGATTGGCAAGCCGCTCCAGTTCAAGCGCAATTCCGCGGACGGCCTGAACACGTGCCGACGGAATGCAACCGGAAAGAGACTCCACGACCTGTGCATAGGCCAGGGCATGTCCGATGGTCGTGTCTCCGGCAAGGGTCTCCATATAATGGAGGGTCCGTTTGTCGGGTCCGCCCGGAAGCGCCGACTCCACGCCTCTGTGCTGGAATCCGAGGGAGATTTCAAGATGGAGAACCTCTTCCCCAAAGCACTGGAATCGGAAATGGCCCGGTTCGATGATGCCGGCATGGACAGGCCCCACCGCAACCTCATGGACTTCCTCTCCCCGGACCTGGAAAAAATCAGTCGCAGCGCGCGCACACCGTTCCGGGAGTCTCTTTCCAGGATGGTTCCGGGCCTGGAAACGGACCGGCTTGAGCCACGGATGCCCCTCCGGATGGACGCCCCACTGCTCAAAGATTTCCCTTTCGAACAGGTGCGCTTGCGGACATTCCGGCGTTAACGCAGGATAGCTTTCTTCGACCCGGGCAAGGAGGGGAAGGAAACTCCCGGAATTCGCGAGTCCGATGACAGCCACCAGGGCCGACTCCCCTTCACGGGGCCACATAAAAAAGCTCAGAATACGCCCTCCATCCGCAAGGGTCCGGAGGATTGTGGTCCGGAAGGTATCGATATCAACCCATGGAATTTCCTCCAGATCAATCCGTTCACCGTTGCGAAAGTTCAGATGGGAAACACCGGTCATCCTAATCCTCCCACAATACGCGCGGCCCGGTCCAGCACGACCCGAAGCCCGTCAGGCATCCAGAGCCCCAGGACCAGAAGCAGGCCGAGGGAAGCAAAAACCAGCAGGTTCCCCGTCGGACCCGCATCGGATCGGACCGCGTCCGGAACACTGGAAGTTCCCCAGCCAATCGGGATCACGTGTTGCAGCGCACCGACAAAGACCGCGCTGCTTCCGATCAGGAAGAAACCGAGAACCAGGATGGCATGTGCCTGGATGGCCGCCTTCACGATCAGAAATTCGCTGATGAAAAAGGCGAATGGGGCGATCCCGATGAGCGCCAGCAGACTCCCCAAAAGGCCTGCGCCCCAGGTCGGCGAGATATGTAATACTCCTGTGATCTTCCGCATGTCGTACGTTTGATAGATTTTCCCGAGGCTCCCGGCACAGAAGAATCCCAGAGACTTGCAGACCGAGTGGTTCAGGGTATGAAACAGGGCGGCGAAAACACCGACGTGGCCCAGTCCCAACCCCAGCGTGATAATTCCCAGGTGTTCCACGCTGTGATAGGCCAGGAGCCGTTTCAAGTCATGCTGGCTCAGGATGAAGGCCGCCGCCACCGTGATGGAGACCACACCGAAAAAGAGAACGAGATCACTGGTGAAACGGGAACTCCCCAAAACGCAATTCAGCAAAGAGATATACCGCATGATGCAATACAGAGCGGCATTGAGCATGAAACCGGAAAAAATCGCCGAGACCGGGGCGGGCGCTTGACTGTGCGCATCGGGAAGCCACGTATGCATGGGGGCGAGACCGGCCTTGGTGCCGTACCCCACGACGGCGAAGAGAAAACCGGCCTTCATCAAGGTCGGATTCAGCAACCCGCCGGTCGCGCGCAGACGGGTCCAGAGAAGCGAGTCCATCATTCCCCCCGGAAGACCGGAAGTGGAGGCCGCGACCAGAATGGTCCCCATGAAGGCGAATGCGATCCCCACAGAACAGACGATCAGGTATTTCCACATCGCCTCAATGGCGTCCTTGTCCGAGTGGACACAGATCAGAAATGCCGTGACCAGCGTCGTCGCCTCCATGCCGACCCACATCACCCCGAGGTTATTGGAAATCAGGACAAGGGTCATGGCCACGATGGAGGCGAACCAGAGTGATCCGTAGCGGCGTGCCGCGGCGGGGGGGAAGTCTCCCGTTCGGAGTTCCTCGTCGAAGTAACGCCGTCCGTAGAGTGAGCTCATGACAAAGACCAGCATCATGACGATGAGGTGATAAGCGGAGAGGGCATCCAGGTAAAGCCATCCATGGAGGGCGGTCAGGGGACCGGAGGTGAAAACCCGTTTCGCGGCGAGAACGCTCAGGACTCCGTCCGCCAGCACACCGATATTCATGAAAGAGAGGATACCCCGGCCGGAGCGAAAGAGCTGAGCGAAGCCGGAACCTGTCACCGGTAAAAGAAGAATCAGCCAGAGAAGTATGCCGGAATTCATGAGTCTTCAACCTTTCAGTCTGTTCAGTTGATCCACGTCGGTGTGGTCGAATTCATGGTTGATATGATAGGTGGCAATTCCCATCGCAAAAACCGCTACCCAGACATCGAGCAGCACACCGATCTCCACGGAAAAGGGGAGATGAGGCGCGGCCGTGGTTCCAAAGGCGTAGATGCCGTTTTCCAGGACCAGGTATCCGAGAACCTGGGTGAGCGCCTTCTTGCGGGCCATGAGGAGGAAAAGCCCCACCAGAATGGTAAAGAAGGAGACGGGAACCGCCAGGGGAGCCGCGGACACCGCGGCTATTGAAAGACGCGTATCCACCCAAAGGGAGATCAGCAGCGCTACCACGCCGGCCAGGAGAGAGGAGGAGTAACCGACAAAGGGTTCCACTTCACGCCGGACGTCGGCCTGCCGCAGAGTGCGGAACAGGAGCCATGGGAAGACCCCACCCTTGAGGATCATGGCGCCGATCGCTGTGATCAAGATATGCGGTTCATGAGTCGGCACATTCGAAACCAGGGGCAATATCCCCAGAAGAACTCCCTGAACCGCCACGACATGAATACACATGCCCAGACGGCTCGATCCCAGTAGCAGGAAATTCGTTAAAATCAGGAGAATCATGACCATGTCAATCCAGTTGCTCATCGCTCACCTCAAAACCAGAATCAGGGCGAGAACCGCGAGACCCGCGGCACCCGTCAGCAATTGGGGAACCCGTAGCAGTCGCAACCGGGCCATGGACGATTCGATAACCCCCACGGAAACGGCAAGAGCCAGGATACACAGAACCGGAATCACCAGATTCAACAGTGGATTCCCGCTGTGAACCGGAACCAGGATACCCGCAAGAATGGACCCCAGAATCCACAGTTTCAGCGCCGAACCGTAAAGGATTCCTCCAAAATCCGGACCGCTGTGATCCAGAACCATTACCTCATGGATCATGGTCAGCTCCAGATGCGTGTTGGGATCATCAACGGGAAGCCTGGAATTCTCCGCCAGAAAGACCACAAACAGGGCCGCGGCCACCAGGAGAAGAAGGGGCGCGGCGGAGTGCCAGTCATGCCGGGGAAGGGCGGAAAACATCCCCGTGAGCGAAAGGTGACCCGTCAGGCGCGCTATCGTCGCCAAGCCAAGAAAGAGCACCGGCTCCGCCAGAGCGGAAAACGTCACCTCCCGGCTTGCCCCCATGCCTTCGAAACTGGATCCGGTATCCAGGGCCGCAAGGACCGTGAAGAAACGGACCAGCCCGAACAGGTAAGCGAGCAGAATGAAGTCCCCCGGAAAGGCCAGCGGGGCGGGATTGGACCCCAGCGGGACCATCCACAGCGCAACCAGGATGCAGGCCAGGCTCACAACCGGTCCCGCGCGGAAGACCCAGGTGGTTGTCTCACTGTAGATCGCGCCTTTCTTCAACAACCGGATGAGGTCATAATAGGGCTGCAACACCGGCGGTCCCTTACGTCCCGCGGAGACGGCCTTCACCTTGTTGATGACGGACACCATCAGAGGGGCCAGCAGGAACGCCAGGATCGGTGGAAACAGAGTGTATGCGGTTTTTGCCATCTCGTATCCGCCTAAATGAATTTCCATATGAAAACCACGAAGAGAGTCACCACGATATACAGTATATAGAGTTGTACCCGTCCATGTTGGAGCCATTTCAGACCGGACAACAAACGGTTGGCGGAGGAAAAAACCGGTTCATAGAAGAACCGTCGGAAGAGATCCGGTGTTTCCGTGGAAAGAGAGGCGACGCCCGGGAACAGACCCTGCGGGGCATCTTCTTCCTTCCGCGTCTGGAGCAACATCTTAAAGAGGTCTGTCAGCGGCCGGGCGAAAGAGGATGCCGTGTATTGCATCCGTGGCGAAGAGGTCGTGTAGCCGCAATTCCAGGTGACGGTTTTGCCGATCGGACGCGACGAAAGCAGGAACCGGCGCGCCAAGAACAGGACGATCCACGACAACAGGAGCCACTGTGCAACATGAACGATTCGTGTCAGGGGGCTCTGTGCCAGGGCAAGCCCCTGGAACACAGTGTCCGAAGGGAGGGAGGTGACTCCTTGTATGATCCGGCCCATGGACGCAGCGGCCCATGGGGCGGCCAATCCGATGAAGATGCATCCTCCCGCCAGGAAGAGCATCGGAATCCGCATGGCCATGCCGGTCTCCCGCGATCGACAGGCTTGTCCACTCCTCGGCTCTCCGAGAAAAACAATGCCGAACGCCTTCGTGAAGCAGGCTGCGGCGAGCCCACCGATCATGGCCAGACCTGCAATGGAGCCGACCAGCGTACCGGCCGGAAGGGCGGATAAAGAAAGGACTCCGTGAAAGGCACCCTGGTAGATCAGGAATTCACTCACGAATCCATTCAGCGGCGGCAAGCCGCAGATTGCCGCGGCCCCGATCAGGAAAAGAGTTCCCGTCCAGGGCATGCGCTTCATCAATCCTCCGAGATGGTCGATCTCCATGGTATGGGCGCCATGAAGCACGGAGCCCGCGCCCAGGAAGAGGAGCCCCTTGAAGAGGGCGTGATTGATGACATGCAGCAACCCTCCCCCGAAACCAAGGACCGCAAGGACGGGAGATCCCATGCTGACGCCCAGGACACCGACCCCCAGCCCGAGGGTGATGATCCCGATATTTTCCACGCTGTGATAGGCAAGAAGACGCTTCAGGTCGTGTTGAGCCAGGGCGAACAAGACCCCGAGGATTCCGGACGTTAATCCGATGCAGATCAACAGATACCCCCACCATGCCGGCGGACGGCCGAGCAGGGTGAGGGTACGGAGCAAACCGTAAATTCCCATCTTGATCATGACACCGGACATCACGGCGGAGACATGGCTCGGCGCCGCGGGATGAGCCTCCGGCAGCCATACATGCAACGGGATAAACCCCGCCTTGGCTCCGAAGCCGATCACCGCCAGAAGAAACAACCAACCGGCGCTGACGACAGAGGCCCCTCCCGGGAAGGACAATCGGTCAAAATCCAGCGTCCCCGCACCCCAGCCCATCAGGATGAAAAGGAGAATGAGGGCGATTCCCCCCAGGTGTGCCGCCACCAGATAGGTCCAGGCAGCCTTCTGCGCGGATTTCTTTTGGCCTTCGAAAAGGACCAGGAAGAATGGGGCGAGAGACATGACTTCCCAGGCAATCAGAAAAAGCATTCCGTTTCGGGCCAGCAGAACCAGAAGCATTCCGGCAACCAGCAGATTGAAAAAAAACCAGTGGGAGCCCATTTCCCGGACGTCCCGATAAGTCTTCAGGTATTGGGCGCCATAGATGGCGGACAGTCCGGAAAGAACCAATACCGGCAGGAGGAAAAAGCCCGAAAGAGGGTCGATCTGCACGAAAAAGGAACCGAAGGGGATATTCCATGGGACGTGCAGTGTCTGGGTCTTCCCCGTCAACAGGGTATATCCGACCGGATAGAGTCCGGCGGCACAGGCGGTGACCGCTCCACCGGCGCCGAAGGCCGTGGACCAGCCAAAGGATTTGGCGGCAACCCTGGCCGCCAATCCGCTCAGAATCAAAAGGCAAAAACTTCCCAACAGGATATTCAACTTCCCGTCCCTCTCATTCTTTGTGATGCTCAGACACTGTGGAAGGTTTCTTCGATCCGGCGGATTTCAGACAGGATTTCTCGCCGGGAGGCTTGGTGTTCCATTGCGGATTTGAGTTTTTCGTCCCGCAAGGCGAAAGAAATCCGGGAAAGCATATGGAGATGAGCGCGGACCGTTGGGCTCATGATCGTGAAAAGGGCGTGAACCGGCTTGCCGTCCAACGCGCCGAACTCAATCGGGTTTTCGAGGAAACAAAGACAGACGAAGGGTCTTGTGATATGCAGCACCACTGGATTCCGTACATGAGGAATCGCAATTCCATCGCCGATTCCCGTGGATCCCAGTTCCTCACGCGCCAGCAGAACCTGAAGCAAAAACTCCCGGTCCACCTCATCGGGCAGCCAGATATGGTCGACAATGGAATGCAGTACCGATTCCTTTGTGGAACCTTCAATCCGATAAAAGATCCCGCCGGTTTGAAGGGCCTCCAGCAGGGTCGGCATGGGGATCTCCGCACTTTCGGGTTCACGGAAAATCTCCGGGGAGACTTCCATATTGCGCGAGGTAGCCCATTCCAGGAGTTCGGCCCGATTCAGCCGGTATTGATCATTCACCCTGTATGCCGGCACAATTCCCTTATGAATCCATCGATAGATGGATTTTTCTGAAACATTTAAAACCCGCGCTGCATCACGTACCGTTAAATTCATTCTTGCTCTTCAAACCGCATACAATGAATCGGTGAGAACCCCTCCCCGTCAAAATGGTCCTTATATTAGACTGGTTGTCCATAAATGTCAATAGATTTCTTAAAAAAGAATCGATTTACAAAGGATACACCCATTCCCGCCACCTTCCCCACCTCCCCTTTTCCACTGTGGAAGAGGGGAGGGTGGGGCTTTCTGCCGAGTCGTGACGCACCAGGACCACAGTATGACGGCCCTCCGGTTATCTCAGGAAAGGCAATACATTGGTAAATTTCAGAAAAACGAGAAAAAGCAGCAGCGCCAGGCAGCGTTTGAGAAAGATCTCGGGAAGCATTTTCTGAATCCTGGGGCCGATCTTGCCCCCGATAATCGCGCCCGCGGCGATCAGGCCGGCCATGACCCAATCGGGCTGATAGCCCATGAGCGCGTACCGTGCGACGCCTCCAAGGGATGTGGCGAAAGTGCCGCACAGGGAGATTGGAACCGCCAGATACATGGGAAAGTTCATGATGCTGGTCATGAAGGGGACCAGCATGAAGCCACCGCCGACACCAAAGGCGGAGGCGATACAACCGATCAGGATTCCTCCTAAAAAAAGTACAAGCGGGTTGGCCCTGAACCTCTCCCCCCAGAAGGTAAAATCGATCCCGCCGACCCTGAACCGGTCGATCCGAACCGTCCCCATCTCCGCCACCCGTCCCTCGGACCGGGCCTTTTTCACCGCCTCGTTGTATTTTTGAACGATCGCCTTGATCCCTTTTTTCTTGTTGATCCCCCGTTGAGTGGACTCGAGCCAGAGTTTCACGCACAGGATCAGGCAGAAAAGCCCGAGGTAAAACTTGTAGGCCTTCATGGGAAGATAACGGGCCGAATAGGTCGGACCGATCCAAAAGGAACCGATCAGGATGCCGGCGACAAAGCAGACGGCCACGGGCCAGGCCAGCCGCCTCTCCCTGAAGTAGGTCCAGACACCGGTGACGGGAGAACAGATGGTCAGAAAAAGGTTGGTCGGTTTGACCACATTGGCCGCGTTGACACCGACAACGCCCTGTGTCCCGATCACAATAATCTGAAATGCGGCGGTAAAAAGGCCACCGGCTGCGCCGACGATGACAAACAGGATCCCGATCAGAAGGGACCCCAGAAAGACTACAATCGGGTTCATGTACGTTGCCCCGGAGGCAAAGTAATAGCCGTTTTTGACGATCTCAAAATTGCCGACCTTGTGTCCGTTGACATAAACCGACATCACGGTTCCGGGAGCCAGATTCCTGTTCGGAGTCATTGTAACGGAATATTCTCCGGTGGACTTGTCCAGTGCAAGGCGGACATTCCGGTTCCATCGTTCCGGATGGGTTGAAGCATCGCTCAGGATCATGCGGGCGTTTCCGCCTCCGATCGGTTTCTCCTTGGAAACCGTGTTGATGCCGAACTTGTCTTCATGGGAAAAGATCAGCATGTTCCACTGGGCGGCAGTTTGGACGGGACCCAGCATGGAACGGAGTTCCGTGGGGATTTCCGACCATCGTCTGATCTTGTTGACCCGGACATCGTACTGAAACGGCGGAAACCATTTCCCCCTGGAGATCGGCTCGGGGGAAGCCAGCTTGTCAGGGACATTGGTCAAAACATAATAGACCGGAGGGACCCCGGTCTCCCCGAATTTTTTGACCAGCTTCTCCTTCTCCCGGGAACCCGGAGCGTTCGCGGCGCGGAAAACGTTTCTGCTGCAGATAACAACGAGAAGATTCTCTGCAGGAGAAATCCGGCCTTGAATGGTAATCGGATCTCCGGCCTTCAGGTTCTGTGTGGATAATTCGGCCGTGATTCCCGGAACCGCAACCGCTGCCCGGGTCAGCGGCCACAGGATCATCCCCGCAACAAGCGAAAAAAAGAGCAGGTATTTTGCGTGCTTCATATCGCCCTCCTATGGAGTGATCACCCTGAGACGGCCTGCTCTGACAGGGCGTAGCCCATTAACCACGGTTCATTGTGTAACGCTCGATCACCGCGTCCAGTTTCTCCAGAGGAGGCTTGGTCCCCTCGTAAAGGATCCCGCCCGCCTCTTCGACGGCCTGAATGAACTCCCTGCCGCTGACAATGACGGTATCTTCCGGTTCGATCAGGCGCTGGTTGACCAAAACCGCGGCAGGCGCCGGATCATCCGGTCCCCGTTGGTCATCAGGGACCGTGACCATCCTCACGTTTCGATAGGCCTCCATCAAGACAAGGGCCATATCCATATAGATACGGCACCGCCCGGCAGGGGGCTGTTTGTTGATAATCCTGATTTCAACGGCTTCACTTTTCATCTTGGCGCCTCCTTTTTGTCCTGTTTGATCCATGGGGCAAGGGGTCCTGCACTGTGGTCTTTCACTTGCCGACACCGCCGTGGAAGAGACACTCGCTCTCCAACCCAGTGGGAGATGTGAGAGTTGCGAAACTGCTGTACGGTATCACCAAGCCTAATGGAATGGGGAGGCTGAAATCAATTAAGTAATTCTTTGGAAAGCATAAATAAAATTAGGGGGAACCCGCCGGAGATCCGGATCATCCGCGCCTCTGCATACAGAGCGAAAGCGTCGGGATCACCACCAGGGTGGCGAAGATCCCGCTGACCAGCCCACCGATTACGGTGATCGCAAAGGGTTGAAAGATCCGGGAGCCGACGGTGATCCCGATGGCGGCGGGAATCAGCGCTGCGATGGTGGTCAGGCTCGTCAAGAGGATCGGCCGCAGGCGTATGGAGGCGGAGGCAAGAAAGGCCTCGGCCATGGTCTTGCCCAAGGCCCGCTCCCGGTTGGCGGTGTCGATCAGGACAATGGCATTGTTGACGGCAATCCCCACGAGGGTGAGGATCCCCATTCCAACGGAGAGATCGATCCCCCGGCGGGTGATGAAGAGTGCGATCAACGCGCCCACCAAGGTCAGGGGAATGGTCACCAGGAGAATCAACGGCTGGAGCCGGGATTTGAACTGCGTTACCAAAACCAGGTAGATCAGGAGAACGGCGGCCAGGAACGCCACGAACATCTCATGGACCGTATCCATGAGGACCTTGTACTGACCCGTGAAGTGAATGCTGTACCCTTTCGGAAGGGGGATCGATTGAAACCTTTTCCGCAGCCGCTTGACCGCCGAAGGGATGCCGCCTCCCACCTCGGCCAGGAGCGTGATTTCACGTTGGCCGTTCAAGCGGGTGATCGCGGACGGTGCGTAACGAATGGTGATTGCGGCCAGGCGTTCCAATGGAACCCATCCTCCGTCCGCTGTCCCGACCGGCAGATTCCGAAGACCCTGAAGATCGAAACGACCAC
Organism: uncultured Nitrospirota bacterium; assembly: GCA_964483105.1. Classification (GTDB taxonomy): domain Bacteria; phylum CG2-30-53-67; class CG2-30-53-67; order CG2-30-53-67; family CG2-30-53-67; genus CAYZZU01. The sequence continues at coordinate 17,576 of CAYZZU010000014.1, read as the reverse complement.
CCGTTTTGATCCGGACCCGCACGGAAACCTCTTCCTTCTGCCGGAGTATCCGTGTCCCCTCGACGCCGAGACGGGCCGCCCGGATCGTGTTCAGCAGACTCGTGACCTCCACCCCGTATTGCGCGAGACGGGGATAGTGAATCCGGATATCGATCTCGGGGACCTTCACCTTCGTATTGTTCACGATGTTCGAGATGCCGGGTTCCTGAGAGAGCGCGGTTTCAACCCGGCCGGCCAGGGCGGTCAGGGTCTCCATATCGGTGCCGTAGATCGTGACGCCGAACAGGGCCGGCAGGCCGGAAAAGCTTTCGTCGATCTTTTCCTGTGTCGGCTGGTGGTAGAGAAAGACGACTCCGTTCAATTTGGAATAGGATGCCTTCAGGGCGCGGGTAATTTCCGTGACCTGCCGGCTCCGAACGGACTTGGGCTTCAGCTTGATCAACAACTCCCCCTTGTTGACCCCTTCAATCTGGTAACCGATTCCGGGAGAACCCGTTCTCCGGTAGACGGACGATACGTCCGGATCCGCCAGGGCGAACCGTTCAACGATCCCTCCGATCCGGTTGCTTTCCGACAGCGATGTGCCGGGAGGCATGACATATTCGACCAGGATGGCCCCCTCGTCGACGGACGGCAGAACGGATACCTTGCTTTGGTAGGCGATCCATCCCGCGAGGCCGAGAGCAAGGGCGGCCAGGGCCGGGACCATCCGCCTGTGCCGGAAGGAAAATTTCAAGGTCCTTTGGAGCAGCCTCTCCAGAAAAGCGAGAAGACGGGCGCCTGGGAAATCGACAGAATGGACCGGCGGTCCGCCCCGGCTGGAGAGCAGGGGGACCAGCGTCAGTGATAAAGCGAGGGAAACGAGGAGGGCGGCGCTGACCGTGATTCCGAAAGGCCTCAGGAAAAGCGCCGCGATCCCGGTGACGATCACCAGCGGCAGAAAGGCCGCCACGGTGGTCAGTGTCCCCGAGGCATCCGGACCGGTGATCTGAAGCGCCCCCTCGATACTCGCCTCCCGGGCCGATGACGTCATACGGCTGTGCCGGTAGATGTTCTCCATGACGACAATGGCGTCGTCCACGATCATCCCGATGACGAGCGCCAGCGCCGTCATGGTGATCATGTTGAGCCCCTGGCCCGCTACTTTCAGGATGGCGAGGGTGGCAAGAAAGGTAACCGGTATGGTCAGGGCCACGATCCAGGTCGGCCGGAACGCTCCGAGGAAGAAGTAGAGGACCAGGATTACCAGCCCCGCCCCGATCAGGAGATCCCAGAGGATCTCCGCCTGCGACTCCCGGATGATCTCCGATTGATCGTAGAACTTCTTGACCTGCGTACCCGGCGGGAGAAGTCCCGAAAGGTTTAAGAGCGCCTCTTCGACCCCCTGAACCACACGGACCGTGCTCGCCCCCGGCTGCTTGCGCACAATCATCGCCACCGCGGGGACTCCGTCTCCGTGGACCGTGTAATACCTCGGGACGCGGCCTTCATGGACCTTCGCTACAGACCCGAGCAGAATGGATTTTCCCCCGGATGTCCGGATCGGCAGGGAACGGATATCTTCGAGCGTCCTCAGGCGAGCGTCGCCGCGGATCAAATACTCCCGCCCGGATTCGTCGAGAATACCGGCCACCGCCGAGACGTTCGCTCTTTTCAAAACAGAGACGACATCATCGACGGTCCAATTCAGACGGGTCAGTGTTTCGGGGCGGATCTCCACGTCGAAGGCCCGCCGGTCCCCCCCCAACACTTGCACCCAGGAGACCCCGTCCACACCCATGATACGGTTTGACAGATCGTGTCGAACGATATTGCGAAGGACGACAGGGTCGTCGGCCCCATAGATGACGTAGCCGCAGACCTCCTGCAGTGTGGTGCCGATGCTTTCGAGCCGCGGGATAATGCCTGCCGGAAGAATTCCGCCGACCCGCCCCAGACGGGCCTGAATCAGTTGCCGGGCGTCGCGAACCGTGGTCTCCCAGGTGAATTCCACCGTGACCTGCGAGATCCCCTGCACGGATGTGGAGGCCACACGCTTGACACCGGGGAGGGTGCGGACCGCGTCCTCGATCGGCCTTGAGACAAGGCGTTCCATCTCACCGGGCGCCGCTCCGGGATAGTGGGTGATGATATTGACGAGCGGGAGTTCAAGGTTCGGGAACAGGTCGACCGGCATGTGCCGGACCGAATAAATGCCGCCGAGGCCCATGGCCACGACCACCAGGACGGTGGCCATGGGATACTGGATCACAAATCGCAGGAAACTCCGCATCGATTACTCCCGGCAGACGGACTTGTTACGAAACCGTCAGTCCTCGACCTTGTAGATCCGGTTAAAGTCCCGGTAGAAGAGTTCATAGGCCCCGCGCACCACCACGCTGTCCCCTTCTCCGACCCCTTCTTTGATCTCCACCCATCCATCGGAGACCTCGCCGGTTTTCACGGACCGCTGATGGTAACCGCCGGGTCCCTTTACGAAGACAAAGGCCCGTTCCTGTTCATCACGGACAATGGCCGACAGGGGAAGGGCCAGGGCATTTTCGTGACGGGACAGGACCAGCCGACCCGACACGGTTTCCCCCGGGGCGAAGTGCCTGTGAATCTCTCCACCCTCAAGCCAAACCGTGGAGGCGCCTTCCGGTGTGCGCCGGGGCCGTACTTTTGTCACGGTTGCAAAGACCTCCTTGCCGTCCGGGGTCTCCACCGCGGCAGGAAGTCCCACAAGCGGGATGTTTCCAGGCGGGTAGAGGGTTGCGACGATTCTCAGGGATTTCGGCGGGACCAGTTCGGCCAGGACATCGCCTTTTTCAACCTCCTGGCCCACGTTGACGCGACGCCCCGTCACCACGCCGTCCCGCGGCGCCCGAACCCGGAGATTCTCCTGAAAGGAAGAGAAGGCCCGCTCGGCATCCCCGAGCTTCGTGCGGAGGCGGGACAGGCTGTTTTTCGCCGATAAAAGCTCCTCCCTTTTCGAGATCCTCTGCGCCACCGCCTCCTGTTTCAGGGCCGTGGTTTGCCGGACCAGGGCCACTCGTTCACGGAGAGAGACGATCCTTGCCCGGAGGATCCCGGAACGTCTCTGAACCCGGGGACCGCCCAGGGTAAAGAGAAGCGCCCCTTTCCTGACTGCTGTCTCGTCCGGTGAGGTCACGGAAACGATCCGGCCCGGTTCCAGCGCAATCAGGGAGACGGATCCCGTACTCTCCACTTTCCCGAGCCAGCGGATCCGGACCGCGAAATCCCTCCGTTCCGGGGTGCCGGTCTGGATCTGCTCCACCATGGGCGGTGTTGCAGGGGAATTCCGTTCGCGGCCCGACCGGTTTCCCGCGTACCATGCCAGGCTGCCGATCACTGCGATCACGGCCATGAATTCAATGAACCCGACGGTGCGTCGCATCATTCCGTTCCTCCTCTCCCGGACAGGGGGATATATCGTCCCGATGCCGATTCAAAGGCGACCCCAAGGTCCGTCAGTGCCTCCCGCAGGTTCAGCAAATCGATCTTTTTTCCCCTCCAGTCATTTTCGGCCCGGACATAACTTAAGATGTCGGCATTTCCCCGGCCGAGGGCAAGCCCGTAGGTCTTGACAAGATGTCTCTGCGTCTGCACCGCATCCGCCGCCAACCGGATCCTGGACCGTATCGCCTCCGCCTGTTGAAGAATACCGGCGATCTGCGACCGGGCCTCGAAAACGCGAGCCGTGTATTCATCGAAGAGCTTCTTCCGGGTCGCCCTTTCCAGGGCGATGCGCCCCTGGTTCCGATCGAACAGGGGGAACTCCAGGGTGACGGCCGGACCGGTGGTGATCACGTCCCCGGTATCCCGCGCGTGGATCAGGCCGATCCCGATCTTCGGGAACTGCGCAAGGACCGCAGTCCGCAGATCCGCTTCCCGGCTCTGATACCCCATCCTCAGCGCGAGGAGGTCAAGCCGCCTCTCCTCCGGGTGAGTTTGCGGATCTTTTTCAACCCGTTCCAACCAATCCCGGGAGGGGGAAATTTTTTGAATGGGAAAGATCCGATCCGGCGGAAACCCCATGGCCCGGTTCAGCGCGAGCCGTTCCTGTTCCCGCTCCCACTGCGTCCGTGCCAGGTCCTCCCGGACCCGGCTCAGGGAGGCTTTCGCCGCGGCGAGATCCACGGCGGTCTTTTCCCCGGACGCTACCGCCTGTTCGATCCTCTTCAGGTTGTTGCAAAGATCCTCCCGGGATTGTTCCAGCAGGGAGATCTTCTTTCCGGTCCAGAAGAGTCTCAGGCAGTGAATCCTTGCCTCCTGGGCGACCTGCCATTCCCGCCATGCCACCGACAGATCGATCGCTTTCACCTGGGCGGCCGCGGCCCTTTCCCTGGAGTCCCGGGTAATCAGCGAAGTAATTTCCCAATCCAGTTGCGTGCCGTATGCGTTGACGGTACCCGCGGTCAGTCCCCCGGTGGGGCGCTCCAGGCTAACGGAAAGAACGGGATTGGGCAGGATCCCGGCCTGCAGAAGCTGGGCCCGGGCGACCCCGCGTTCATCCCGGACGGCACGGAGTCTTGGATTCCCGATCACGGCCAGGACAGCGGCCTCATCGGGGGAGAGCCCGTCCCGCTCATCAAAGGAGAGCGGCGGAAGGAGGGGGTGTTTCAGGGTCTTCGCGAGGACGCGGACCGCCGCCAACTCCGGCGGTCTGAGTTCCGAGGTCATTCTCTCGGAAGTCAAAGGCAGGGGATGATAATGGGCGCATCCACACAACAGTATGGTGACCACAACGATCACCGGATGCATGATTTTCCGGGTTCGTTTCATGGGATTTTTCTCCCGTTTGACCGGTGACTCCATTCTATTTTTACAGAATACCCCAGCCGCGATAATCCCGCGATCACCGGAAGATTACCGTACGGTCATCCGGGGCACCGATTCCCCCCGGTCGAAGAGGGCGAACACCAGCGCGCCGTCGCGCTCCAGCCGGTCCGGTCTTGGGATCTTGTCTCTGTATCGGTTGTATGTATCCGACTCCACGATCAGGAGAATGCGTCCGCCACGCCGGCGGACCAGGGTTCCGAATCCGACCGGTGAAAGGTGCATGAAACGGGAATCGCTGTAACCGAGCCCGTAGCGTAACTCCCCGGCAGGCCCGATGATCCGGACATCCGATCTCTTGAAAGACCAGCAGACGGATGCCGCGAGGGACTCCTCGGAAACCAGGAGCGTGTGCGAACCGGCCAGTGCGGCGTGCCTCATCAGGGAAGGAACCGGAGTTTTGGTCTTCAGGATCCTACCTGGAAACGCGACATGGACCCCCCCCAGGAAGAGGGCCGCGGCCAGCGCGAAGAAGAGAAGACTTTTCCCGGCATCTCCCGTTCTTTTCGCGAAGGCAAGAACGACGATTGACCCGAGAAGAGCAGAGACACCCGCCCACCATTTCCATTGTTCCCCGCTTCCGTACAACGGCGCGAATAGCACGCCGTCCGCATGGTTGAGTACGAGCAGGAGCAGCATCAATCCTGTCACGACGGCCAGGAACGAAATGCCGGATGAAACGGCGCGCGACTTTCCCTCCAGGAGATATTGCCGTAAGCCCACGGAAACCAGGACGGCGAGCGGAGGAAAACAGGGAAGAATATACGTCAAGAGTTTCCCATGTGAAGCCGAGAGAAGCAGGAAGGGGAACAGGAACCAGCAGATGGCATAACGGATGAGAGGATCGACAGGCCCTCTCTTTCTCAGACCCGAGAGGACGGCGGGGGCGAGTAGTGTCCAGGGGAAAGTGCCGGCCAGCAGGACCGGCACAAAAAACCAGAAAGGCTGAGGATGTTGAGGGTCACTGGAAAAGAAGCGACGGATATGCTCGACCCAGAAAAAATAGTGCCAGAAATCGGGCGCCCGCCTGTAGATGCCCAGAGACCAGGGAAGCGCGACCAACACGGCCGATAACAACAGAATCGGAAGAGTCGGAAAGAGGGCGCCTCCCCGCTTCTCCCAGAGCAGGTACGGAACAATGACGGCAAGCGGGAGGGCAAAGGCTAAAAACCCCTTGGTCAGGAAGGCCGCCCCGCAGAAGAACCCGCTCAAAATCAGAAATCCGAGTCTCTTCTTTTTTCGAACCTCCCGGTCGGCATAGAAAAAAGAGACCAATGCCCCCGTCAAGAACAGGGAAAAGATCCCATCCGGGACGTTGAACACTCCCAGGACGAAGACCTCCAGAAACGTCAGGTAGATGACCGGAGCCGGCAGACCGGCACCGGATCCGGGAAAGAATCTGCGCATCATCAGGAAGAGCATCCAGGCGGAAACCGCGGCGGCGAGAGCGGAGGAGAATCGAACGGCGAAATGGTTCTGACCCAGGAGGGACACGGCGCCCGCAACGGCCCAGTACCCCAGGACCGGTTTCTCGAAATAACGGACCCCGTCCAGGTGAGGGACCATCCAATCTCCGGTAGCCAGCATTTCTCTGGGGATCTCAGCGTATCGGATCTCGTCGGGAACCAGCAGCGGCCGGACCCCGAGGGGGGCGAGGTAAACCAGCAGGAACAGGCCCACGATAACGAGGGCCGTCCTCCTCTCCGTAGGTTCCGACAGGATCATGGAAGTACCCACGCAATCAAATTCCCCGGTTTTTTCTCCGATGCCCACCGATCGGACAGGGTCCTTTCGCTCAGGGCCGGATGTTCACCGACGCCGGCCGGGAGCAGGGGTGAAAGCTCCGGAAGATAGGTACGGCGCGCCACAAGGATCTTCTCCCCCGGACCGGACCGGAGATAGGACAGGACGGCTGCCGTGTCCGGCAGAACACGGACCGGGCCGGAATGGTCCAGGTAAAAGAGGATCTTGGGGGAAACCACCTTGTAGAAAGCGATCTCTTTTCGCGGCGGCCCTGAAATCCGTTTCTTCAGCGCTTGCACAAAGGGCCTTTCGGTACGATACCCCTCCAGAACGACCTGCTGCCCGCAGAAAAAACCGCCCATCAGAACAGAAGCCATAAGAACCGGAACGGCGACCCGGGGCGCCGTTCCGGTCAGGATGGAGAAAAAAGCGGACGCACGGCGCCCGAAGAACCGGAAAAGCAGGGTAATCACCCCGATCCCGAACGTCATCCACACCAGTTCCCGGGAGGGAACAAAACCGGTGTGTGCCCGGATCATGTGCCCCAGCAGAGGGCTTGCAACCTCAATCACGGCAAGCAGTATCAGAAGGCCTTCCTGAAGAGAGAGTCCGAATCGTTTGAGGCTCTCCCTTCCTTCGGAATGGAAAAAGACGGCGGTCCCGAGGGCACAGTAGGGGAGAAGGGGGAGGATATAATAGCTTCTCCTCGAACCGGATCCCGAAAAGAAGAGAAAAATCAGGAGAGAAGCCTCCAGAAGCCAGCGGGAGCTGGACCCCAGGTCCCTGATAGAGGGGAACACCCCGAACAGCGCCGTCAAAAACATCGGCGTCCAGGGGAGAAAAAAGAGTGGGAGATAGTACAGGTAGACATAAAAGGGTTTCACGTGGTCGAAGGGACTGAAATATCGCTGAAAATTCTCACGGAAGACCAGAAAAAGCCCGCTTTCCCCATATCCATGCCGGGTGGCATCGGCGTAGAGGAACGGCGCCAGATAGACCGTGATCCCGATGATTAGGGCCAGGAGGTGTGGGGGTTTCACAAGGTGCTTTAAGCGGCGGTTCCGGATCATATCCGGGAAAACGGCCAGTGCCGGAATGATGAGCGCCGCAAGTCCCTTGGTATTCGCACCCGAAAAACAGATCAGGTAGAAGACCAGAAAGGTGAAAAAGTTGAGATGTTTCCTCCGCCTCCAGTACCAGGCCACGGCCAGGACCGCCGCGGCGAGATTCTCCATCTCGGCGGTACCCACCCTCCCCCAGAAGAGCACACCGTAGGTAGTCAAAAGCAGCCAGCCCGCCATCCGTCCCACCCTTTCCGACCAGAGCCTCCGGCCGATGTCGATGGTAGCCCAGAGCCCGGCCAGGGCGGAGAGGGCACTCGGGATTCGCAGGGTCCATTCATTGAGTCTGCCGAACAGGATGGAAGTGAACGTGATGAACCAGTATGACAAAAGGGGTTTGTCAAAGTAAGGATTGCCGTTTTGGGCAGGATGGAAAAAGTCACGGGTTGCCATCATTTCTCTGGTGATCTCGGCCCAGCGGCCTTCCGGTCCCCAGATTGCCCGGACCCCCAGCGCCCATAAAAGGAGGAAACAGGCCGTGGCCCAGAAAAAGAAAACGGCCGGCCGCTCTCCGGGTTGTATCGTGCCAACAGGTTGTTTCACAAGAAGATCCTTTCCCTATGTGTGATGAGCGCCGGATCCCGGATGATTCCCTCCCCCTTTTCAACAAAGAAAGGGAGTAGCGGACCCGACCGGTTCCCAGGATCAGATGATGCTCCCGGAAACTATCCCTTTGCGGTGACCGCAGCCTGACGCCAAAATTACCGTTCGGTTAACTCACCAGGAGGACTCCCTGGTAAAACAGGGAAAGAGGGGAGAAAAATTGTGAAGAGACTGCCCTGTCCTGGTGAACTCCTGGCGGTGATCTCTCCGCCATGGGCCCGGACAATGGAACGGGCAAGGCTGAGGCCCAACCCGTTTCCGGGCGTGGAACGGCTCCGGTCGCCCCGGTAGAAGCGATCAAAGATATGCGGCAGGTCGGTTTCGTTGATCCCGGTACCGGTGTCGGAGATTTCGAGCAGGATCCGCGAGGCGCTCTTCTTCGCGGACACACGGATCTTCCCTCCGGAACCGGTGTACTTGATCGCATTGTCCAGAACGTTCGCCACGGCACGCTGAAGCCGGCTCCTGTTCCCCCGGACCGCGAGAGGAACGTCCGGGGAGTCGGTCTGCAGGGTAATCCCCCGATCCTCCGCCAGGGGCTGGAAGAGATCCACCGCCTCCTGCAGAACGGCCCGGATGTCCACATCGGTTTTTAAGAGTTGCGCAACACCGGAATCGGTCCGTGCAATCTCCAGCATGGTGTTGATCATCTCCACGAGCCGGTCGCTCTCTTCAATAACCGCCCCGGCCATTTCACGCCAGGCGACAAGGTCCCGGTCACCGGTCAACGTCGTCTCGGCGATACCGCGAATCCGGGTCAGGGGACCGCGCAAGTCGTGCGCGATATTATGGGTTACCTCTTCCAGTTCCCGGACGAGGGATTGGATCCGGTCCAGCATCTCATTAAAAGCCTGCGCCAGATCATTGATCTCCCGTCCCTCTTTCCCGGGTGGGACGCGACGGGAAAGGTCCCCCTGACCGATCCGTACGGCCGTTTGTGTGACCCGCGCCACACCTGACATGGCGCGCCTGGAGACCATCCACCCGACCAGACCGCCGCAAAGCAGCATCATCGCCAGCGCGGCCCCCGATGTATGCCGGTACCGTTTCATGAGCGCCTCATTTTCCTGCAGGGTAATCCCGATCTGCAGAACATTCCCGTCCGATACGGGCCTGAGGATCGTCCGAACCCCATGCGAACGGCCGGGCAGGAACAAGGTTTCATAACCGACGGATTCCCGGCTTGGGAGCCGCAACGGTAGCTTAAGGCCGCTCCAGACGCTCAAATCGGAAGACGCAAGGATTTTCCCTCCTGGAGAAAGAAACCTCATGAAAACACGGCCGATCCCGTCCGATTCCGCCTCCCGGTTCAATTCATGCTGTAACGCCTTCAGGCCGTGTTGGTCGTAAAGGGTTTCAAATTCAACCGCATCATCGAAAAGTTCCCGGTCCACTTCCCGGTTGAGAGCGGAGGTAAAATCCAGGTAGACCCAGGCAAAAGCCGCCAGGGAGAGTGTCCCGAACAGGCCCGCATACCAGAGGGTGATGCGGAATGTCACGGTTCGGGAAAAGCTATTCTTTTTCTTCCAGGACATAGCCCGCGCCTCGAATGGTGTGAATCAGTTTTTTCGCAAACGGACGATCAATCTTGTCCCGGAGACGGCAGATCCGCGCCTCGACGACATTGGTCTGCGGATCGAAGTTGTAGTCCCATACGTGTTCCATAATCATCGTCTTCGACACCACACGCCCCGGATTCCGCATCAGATACTCGAGCAGAGCGAACTCCTTTGCCTGGAGTATGATTTCCTTCCCCCCCCGAAAGACCTTTCTCCTGAAAAGATCCATACTGAGATCACCGAGCGTGAGTCGGGTCGGATCGGACACGGAGTGCGCCCGTCGGATGAGGGCATGTATCCTCGCCAGAAGCTCCGAAAAGGCGAAGGGCTTGACCAGATAGTCGTCCCCACCGGCGTACAGCCCTTTGATCCGGTCGTCCACGGAGCTCTTCGCGCTGAGCACGAGTACCGGCGTCCGGATGCCCTGTTTCCGAAGATCTTCGATCAAGGCCAGTCCGTCCATCTTCGGCAACATGACGTCGATGACGGCGACATCATACGGCTCGGTTGAACCCAAATGCAATCCCTCTTCGCCGTCGGGTGCATGATCCACCGCAAATCCTTCCTGCCGCAGCCCTTTCAGAATGAACGAGGCTGTTCTCCGGTCATCCTCGATGAGAAGAATTCTCATGGTCCACAATCTCCAGGCACGATCCGTAGTCTGTTTTCGGAGTGGTTGTGTTGCGGTTGTTTTCTGCCCCATTGATCATAACACAGATTGATCAGGAAATGGAAAGCTGAAAAATATTTTGCAACTTTTGTGCAATCCATGTTACTACAATCAACAATCGATTCTAACTATCCATGGAAAGGAGGTGAATCAAAACTCGTCTTTCTGTCGGGCATTCGCTTCCATTCTTTCCTCTAAGGCCTGACTTTCCTTCTCTGTTTTTTCCAGAACGTACCCGAAAACCTCTGACCACCCACCTGAAATCACCCGCTCTGTAACCGGAGGAAACGGGAAGAGAAGGTGATATCCATCCGGTTTCTTGTTTTTGATTCTCTTTTCATTCAAAGGAGGCACATGATGAAAAATGATACTTTCTTTACCTCTTTTTTGGTGACTGCCGTTTTGATGCTTGCCGCGTGGATTCCGCCCGCGGCATCGGGGCTGATCATCAACGAGATCATGTACAATCCCAACGCGGTGAGTGACTCCAATGGGGAGTGGTTCGAGATCTACAACCCGGACGCAGCGATGGATCTGCAGGGTTACGCCGTTTCCGACTCCGATCCCGGCAACAAGGTTCTCATCTCCTCCCCGCTGCCGATCCCTTCCCACGGCTACCTGGTCTTCGGCAGGAAGCAGAATCTCCAGGAAAACGGGGGGGTGGCCGTGGACTCTCTTTTTTCTTTTCCGTTGAATAACGACGGGGACACTCTCTCCATTTACGCGCCGGACGGATCGATCGTCGACACCGTATCCTACGGCGCCGGCTTTCCATCCGTGAACGGAGCTTCGATCGCCTTCAGCGGCACAGGCGACAACGGGAACGGGGCGAACTGGACAGACTCAAGCGCAACAGGACTGTCATACGGTGACGGTGATTTCGGGACCCCAGGAAAAGCGAACACCACGACCGTTCCGGAACCGGGCTCCTGGATCCTGATCGGTTCCGGTCTGGCGGGACTTCTCGGGGCTTCTCAAAAAAGACTTTCCTAAACCAAGGCCACGGACCGGCCCCGGAGGATTTTCCTCGGGGCCGGTCCGTGGCGCATGGTCCTTGATTACCGGTGGATCTTCTGAAACATTTCGGGTATCTTATGGGGGTCCGTTGCAACGAGACGATTCGGATCAGAGGCACCTTCAGGAAGGGAGCCCAATGAAGAGGAAGGTGATCAAGAAAATTCTTCTGGTAACCTGCGTAATCGCCTTGATCTTCCTGTTCCGGTATTTTGATCTGGGACGATACCTCTCGCTTTCTTACATCAAGGCCTCAAGAGACCGGCTTTTGGGAGTTTATCTTGAACACCGATTCCTGACCCTCTTTCTGTATATGCTGATCTACATGCTGGTCACGGCCCTTTCGCTGCCCGGAGCCGCGGTTTTGACCCTCGCGGGAGGCGGCCTGTTCGGGCTGATCACCGGTACGGTGGTGGTCTCCTTCGCCAGCACGATCGGAGCGACCCTGGCGTGTCTGGTATCCCGCTTCCTGCTTCGGGACTGGGTACAGAATCACTTCGGGGATAAACTGGTCACGATCAATGACGGGATTCAGAAGGAAGGAGCCTTTTATCTGTTTACGATGCGGCTGATCCCGATCTTTCCTTTTTTCGTGATCAATCTGGTCATGGGATTGACCAAAATGCCGCTCACTACTTTTTTCTGGGTCTCTCAGGTGGGAATGCTTCCGGGAACCGTGGTTTATGTAAATGCCGGGAAAGAATTGGCGAAAATCAATTCCCTGGGGGGGATTCTCTCTCCCGGTTTGATCCTTTCCTTTGTGATCCTTGGGACGTTTCCGATTCTGATCAAAAAGATCATCGCCTTCTATCGGCTACGCGCCCGGATCCGTTGAACAAGCTACCCACCTCCCCTTTTAAGCTGCAGAAGAATCTGTTTGGCAACAGACTTGAGGGTCTCAAAAACGCCGTTCCCTTGGGGAGCGATCGCCTCAAACCACGGGACGTTCATGGGATTCAAGGCTTCCCGTAACTCCTCCACGGTCGAGATATTATCCAGGTCCCGCTTGTTGAACTGAATGACATAGGGAATCTTCGCGAGATCGTACCCTTGCTCCATCAGGTTTTCCTTCAGGTTTTCCACACTTTCCATGTTGGCGTCCATCCTCTCGACCTGTGAGTCCGCCACGAAAACAACACCATCCACCCCTTTCAGGATCAGCTTTCGACTGGCATCGTAGAAAACCTGACCGGGAACGGTATAAAGATGGAAGCGGGTCTTAAACCCGCGGATGGTCCCCAGCGCCAACGGTAAAAAATCAAAGAAAAGGGTCCTCTCCGTTTCCGTGGCCAGGGAAATCATTTTTCCCTTGGAATCCGGATTGGTTTTGTCGTAGATATATTGAAGGTTGGTAGTCTTTCCTCCGAGCCCGGGACCGTAATAAACGATTTTACAGTTAATCTCCCTGGAAGAGTAGTTGATAAAAGACATGCCTTCTCCCTGATCAATGGGTTGATGAGTTGCCTACCCGAACAGCTTGTCTATGTCTTCGTCTGTAATTTCTTCTAAAGGTGAGCCCAGACCGTCGGTCTCCTGTCCCTCCCGTTCCTTTTTTTGCTGGATTTCATCAAAGATGCGGGATAAAAGCTCGGAGCTTTTCTTGACCCGAAGACGAACAAGCCCCAGGGAGGAACGATGATCAAAGATAATCACCAGAATGACCCGTTTGGCAATGATGGAGATGTGTATGTTATCCTTCTCCCCCTCATGGAAGAGAATCGTGAATTCCTTCTCTCCAATCAGTTTGGCCATCCCTCCGGTTGCGGCGATATTCCCTGCCGTGAGTGAGGCAAGGGATGTGGTATCGAGATCCGTTTTTTCCCCGCAACTTGCGATCAATTGACCGTCACGATCCACCAGAAAGATCAACTTGGCGTTGGTTTGGTGGTACAACCGATTGATTTCCTCATTGATCTTGACGAAATCTTCCTCAAAGAGGACTAGATTGGAGAGTGGTGTGGACATCTTAGAACCTCTTGCGCGGACCCATAAACGGGCTCGAAAGATATGATACTCGTCAAAACGGAAGCTGGTATTTATATATATAACATAGAGTTAGGGAAATTACAATCGATAATTCTCTACTCCACGATCTCTCTCCTGCCTGTCATGGCCTTCCCCAGCGTCACTTCGTCTGCGTATTCCAGATGTCCTCCGATCGGAATACCGTGTGCGATCCGCGTGATTCTGCTCTTTGTCTGTGATCGAATCATCTGGACAAGATACATAGAGGTCGCCTCTCCTTCAATGGTGGGATTGGTGGCCAGGATGACCTCCCGGATCGGTTCGGCCTTCAGGCGAGTGAGGAGTGAAGAGATGTTCAGCTCGTCCGGTCCGATAGCGTCAATGGGGGAGAGTGCCCCATGCAGCACATGGTACCCCCCCCGGTATTCCCCGGTCTTTTCAATGGCGATCACGTCCATGGCCTCCTGTACCACACAGATCAGGGAAGAATCCCGTCTCGGGTCGGAACAGATTTCACACAGTTCCGATTCGGACAGATTCCCACATCGTGAACAGAAACGGACTTTCTCGATCAGCCCCTCAATGGCCCGGGCAATTCCCAAGGCCTCGTCCCGGTCCATCTTCAGAATAAAGAAAGCGAGTCTTTGGGCGGTTTTGATACCGATACCCGGAAGTTTTCTGAATTCCTCGATCAGTCGCTGCAAGGCCGAAGCTTCCATCGCTGCCGCCTTAAAAATATTGAAGTATCAGGGGGTGCGTTCCACCCGAAATCAGAACAGTCCTGGAATTTTAAAGTTCATCCCCCCGGTCAGATTCTTGATCTCTTCTTCCATGAGGTTTTTCGATTTCCGAATGCCCTCGTTTACCGCGGCAACGATCAAGTCCTGAAGCATTTCCAATTCTTCGGAATCCAGTAAATCCGGTTCGATTCGGATTGCAAGAACCTCCTGTCGTCCATTCATCCGGACCGTCACCATTCCTCCTCCGGAAGAGGCTTCTACCACTTTATCCCCTGCTTCCTCCTGAAGCTGTTTCATCCGATCCTGCATCTGCTGCGCCTTGCGCATCAGTTCGCCAAGCATGTTCTGGGACATCACCCATTCCCTCCATTACAATCCCGTCCCTTCGCAATCCGGAAGATCGTAGGATCCGCAACAACCATCATCAGGAACCACTGTAGTCCCGGACTTCCAGGATCTTTCCCTGAAAAACCTTCAGTGCCTCCTGAACCACGTAATTTTCCAGACTTTCCTTCCGGATTTTCTCTTTCTCCTGATGGCGTTTTTCTTTTTTCTTTTCCGTGAGAGTTTTCGATGCCGTTTCCTTTCCATCATGGTGGGCAAATCGGATCGTCAGCTCTCTGTTCAGACAACGTCTTAAGACCCCCCGGATCCGATCTTTTTTCTCAACGGCCATATCGTAATAAATCTTCTTCTTAAAACCGATCACCAAAAGACCGGTCTCCTCCTTTTCCAGAAAGCCCTGCTCCAGAATGGAGCCTGCAACCGGAGAAGCCTGATTCGCGCAATTCACGATCGCCTCCCAGTCAGACTCAACCTCTATGGGCGGCTCGCTCACGGAGCTGAATGGACGGTCCTTTTCCGTTCCTGAGGCGGTCCCCTTCCCGGACATTTTTCCTTTCGCGGAATCTTTTTGTGACATCTTCACGGAATCACCGGAAGAGATTCTTTTTTCCAGCTCTTCCAGTCTTACGAGAATCTGCTGAAATCCCAACAGCGATTCAATCCGGGTCATCCGAATCAGCGTCATCTCCAGAGCAAACCTCGGATGAGAGGAGTTCCGGATCTGCTCCCCTGCACGGGTAAGCTCCTCCATAAAGCCGAGCAGTCTATCCTCCTCAATCCTGTCACAAACCTTCTGAAGATCGTCGGTCTCCTCTCGGGAAAGGGAAACCACCGGATCGGGGTCTTTCAGAACCTTGATCATCAGCAGGTCCCGGAGATAAGCCAAGAGAGCGTTCACAAACTCCATCAGATCCTGCCCCCGGGCACTTAGTGTATTCACAATATTCAAAACCTGCTCCGCATTCTGGTCGATCAGGGCCTCCACACATCCTTCCAGTACCTCCCGGTCCACCAGCCCGAGGACGAGGCGAACCTCTTCCGGGCTGATCCGGGATCCACAGAAGGAAATCGCTTGATCCAAAAGGCTCTGCGCGTCCCGCATGCTTCCTTCCGATGCCCGGGCGATGATCCGCGCGGCATCCGCGTCCAGGGAAAACCCTTCCCGGCCGGCAAGAGAAAGGAGAAGATCCGCCACCTCCCGAACTGAAATCCTTCGAAAGTCAAAACACTGGCAACGGGATTGAATGGTAATCGGAACCCTATGAGACTCCGTCGTGGCAAAGACAAAGATCACATGGGGGGGAGGCTCTTCCAGGGTTTTGAGCAGGGCGTTGAAGGCACTTTTGGACAACATGTGGACTTCATCGATGATATAGACCTTGTACCGCGTCCGCGCGGGCGCGTAGAGCACATTTTCGCGCAGTTCCCGGATATCATCCACACCGGTATTGGAGGCCCCATCAATTTCAATAACATCAACAGAAGAGCCTCGGGTAATCTCAAGGCAGTTTTGACATTCGTTGCAGGGCGAGGGAGTCGGACCCCTCTCACAGTTTAATGCTTTGGCCAGAATCCGGGCCATGGTAGTCTTTCCGACTCCCCGCATCCCGGAAAAGAGAAATCCATGAGCAATCCGTTTCGCCTGAATCGCATTTTTCAGGGTCCGTGTGATGTGATCCTGCCCGACCACATCTTCGAAGGTTTGAGGGCGGTATTTCCTGGCCAGAACTTGGTAAGACATCGGTCGGTCTCTCTTTGCTGCCCCTCTTCGGGCGAAGAAACTTCAGGCTTCCCCGCGGCACACAAAAGAGAATGCTTAGGGCTGCTCCAGTCACGGCCTGACCCGGTTCACATCCTTTTGTTGCGCGGGACCCGAAATTCTTCGCCCGAAGAGGGGCAGCAAAAATTTTTCCTTTCACAAAAACACGATGATTTTTATTTTCTTTCGCAATTTGCGTTGCAAATTGCTTCTTTTGTCGCGAAGCGACAAAATGGCGGAGAGAGAGGGATTCGAACCCCCGGTGAGTTGCCCCACACCTGATTTCGAGTCAGGCGCCTTCGACCAGCTCGGCCATCTCTCCTGATCACTTTACTTCGTAAAATTATCATTGCAATTTGCTTTGCGAATTGCTTATTTTTCAATTCGCATCGCGAATTGCCATATGTTTTCGCTTTGCGAAAACATGGCGGAGAGGGGGGGATTCGAACCCCCGGTAGCTTTCACTACACACGATTTCCAGTCGTGCACCTTCGGCCTCTCGGTCACCTCTCCTGATGTTTTACTTCTGAAAATTTTTTTATTTTCTTGCCGCGGGAGAAAAAGGATTGCGGAGTCTTCCAAAAAAATCCTGCAACAAAAATTCCGCCTCTTCCTTCAGGACCCCTCCGGTCACCGGCAACTGGTGGTTCAGACGAAAATCCTGCAGGAGGTGGTATTCGGAACCGCAGGCGCCTCCCTTGGGATCTCTGACACCGAAGACCAGCCGGCCAAGCCGGGCCTGTACCATGGCCCCGGCACACATGACGCAGGGTTCCAGGGTGACATATAAGGTAACATCCGGAAGTCTCCATCTTTCAAGCGTAGCGGAAGCCTCCCGCAGGGCAATGATTTCCGCGTGTGCCGTTGGGTCCTTGGCAGACTCTTTCTGATTGTACCCTCTTCCGATCACCCGGTCACCAATCACCGCCACGGCTCCGACCGGGATTTCCTTTAAGGAAAACGCCTTGCGCGCCTGTTCCAGTGCCAGAACCATGTAGCTCCGGTCATGGGAGAGTCCGCTTTGTTCCATTTCTCTCCATCTTCATTGGCGTCAAAATTCATGGTGCGCCCAGCAGGATTCGAACCTGCGGCCTTTGGATTCGTAGTCCAACGCTCTATCCAACTGAGCTATGGGCGCTAAAGTTTTTTGAAAAATTTTAATAGCAATTTGCGTTGCAAATTGCTTATTTTGTCACTTCGAGACAAAATGGCGGAGAG